>NZ_CP059560.1:4452500-5052500 GCF_017894385.1 Aromatoleum petrolei | reverse complement strand
TCTCGCCTCCCCTGCACTCAAGGGCAAGGTTTGCTCCCGCTCTGGCAGCCACCCGTACAACGTTTCCCTGGGAGCGGCTCTGGTCAAACACAATGGTGTCGAAGCGACCGAAAACTGGGCAAAGAACGTCGTCGCGAATTTCGCTCGGGCTCCGAAGGGGGGCGATACCGACCAGATCAAGGCAGTCGCGGCCGGCGAGTGCGGCGTAACGATCGCCAACACCTATTATCTTGCGCGCCTGATGAACTCGGACAAACCCGAGGACAAGGCCGTGGTCGCCAAGATCGGGACGGTCTGGCCGAACCAGAAGACTTGGGGCACGCACATCAACATTTCGGGCGCGGGCATGCTGAAGAACGCTCCGAACAAGGGCGCTGCGGTGAAATTCCTCGAGTACCTGGCGTCGGATGAGGCGCAGGCCTACTTCGCCAACGGCAATAACGAGTGGCCTGTCGTCGCGAACGTCAAGGTGAGCAACCCGGCGCTCGACACGCTTGGCAAGTTCAAGGCGGACACGCTGCCCATCGGCGAGCTCGCCAGTACGACCGCTGAAGCGCAGAAGATCTACGACCGCGCTGGCTTCCGCTGATCGTCCAGTCTGCGGCGACGACCCCGTCGCAGACTGATTTTCGAGAAAAGCGAGAAGGATAAAAAGCGACGCCTTCCGGCCAAACCGGAAAGCGTCGTTTTTTCTATCCGCCCGCAACGCGCCCGAAATGAGTCGGCTGCGGACCGGCAGCTTTACTCTGATTGCGGGGTTGGTGTCGTGTTCGGCTTCGGGGAACGCTTGCGGAACTTGCGCGCAGGCTTCTTGGCCGGCGCCTCGTCTCCGGCTGCAATTGCCGGCGCGACATTCTTGGGTGGACCCGCGGGCTTTTGCTGCGTAGGAGGCTTGCCTTGTCCGCCTTGCTTTTGTTGCCGACCTCCTGGCCGCGGCCCACGGGCCGGCTTGACGCCCAGTCCGGTTGATGGCGTCGGGCGCCTTAGGTTCGGGTCGGGCGCGCCCTCCCGATTTCCAGGGGCGAGGCTGATCTCGAGCTCGTTGAGCTCGTCCCATTCGGCGTCGGAGCGCTGGTTGTCCGGAATCGCCAGCAGTTCCTGCAGGCGACGACGCGGAGAAGTCGATTGCGGTGCATTCATTGTCGAATTATCCCATCGTTCGGGCTTGCACGCTCTTGTTCTTGCTCAAAAAGTCGCGCCTGCAGTGGGCGCTGAGGGCATCCTGGTCTTGTGGCGCGTCGTTCACTTCGGAAAGCGACGGGTCACTCGCTCGACGATCGATCCGCGTGCTGCGACCTCGGTTGCTCCGGCCCGCTTTGCCGCCTCGAAGGCCTCGGGGTCATATTGCGGTCCGAAAACGATGATATCGATTTCGGGAAACTTCGCGCGCAACTGCGTGATGTGCTCGCACGCCTTACGCACCGCAAGATCCACTACGATGCAGTCGGGCGCTTCCGTGCCGCGCTTCTTGAGCATGGTCGCACCCATGGCCTTCCACTCGGACTCGAGGCGCATCCGGTTAACCAGATCATCGCACCACAACAGTATCTTGATCGTCATCCCCTATCCTCCGCAATTTTTCTCATTCGAAACGCAATCTAGACTTCTGTTTCCTCGACCGTGCGCCGGTTCCCGCGTGCAATCTGACGCGAGATGATGAACATCGGCAGCAGCCCAACGGCGACGATCGTGACAGCGGCCGTCGACGCCTCGGCCAGCCGTTCGTCCGATGCGAGCGTATGCGCTTGCGTCGCCAGCGTGTCGAAGTTGAAGGGTCTCATGACCAAGGTCGCCGGCAGTTCCTTCATTACGTCGACAAACACGAGCAGACCGGCGGTAAGAAGGCTCCCTCGCAGAATCGGGATGTGAACGCGCTGCAGCGTCGCCCACTTGCCGACACCGAGGCTGCGGGAAGCATCGTCCATGTTCGGGGTGATCTTGCCGAGGCTGCTTTCGACCGTGTGCAGTGCGACGGAAAGAAACCGGCTCAGGTAAGCATACACGAGCGCAGCAATTCCCCCGGTCAGCAGGAGCCCAGGATTGACGCCCGTCACACCCTCCCACCACCCCGCAATCACGTGATCGAGGCGCGTTACGGGGATAAGCACCCCCACCGCAATGACCGAACCCGGAACGGCATAGCCGAGCCCGACGATGCGATTCAGCACACGGGGAAGGTGTTGCCGTGACAGCCGTGCGGCATAGCCGAGGAGGATCGCGAGCGACACGGCGAGGAGCGCCGTGACCAGCGCGAGGACGAAGCTGTTTCGTGCAAGTTGCAGGAAGCGTGCGCCGAACTGCGCATCGCCGTCTACCAGCGCCATGCGCACGAGCAGGAAGGCCGGCAAAAGAAATCCGAGGAGGAGCGGCATGAGGCACGCCACCATGGCGACAAGACCCAGTGGACGCGAGAGCCGGACCGGGGTGGGAGTTGCCTGTTGACGCGAGGTATTGTTGAATCGGGCACGTCCACGGCTGGCGCGCTCGAGAACCAGCACCAGCACAACGAAGGCCAGCAGCATTGCGGACAGCTGCGCGGCGGCGACGCGATCGCCGAGCGAGAACCAGGCACGGTAGATGCCGGTCGTGAAAGTCTGAACCCCGAAGTAGGAGACGGTGCCGAAATCCGCCAGCGTTTCCATCAGCGCGAGAGCGGAACCGGCAACCACCGCCGGGCGCGCTAGCGGCAGCGACACGCGAAAAAAGCTACCCCAAGGGCCGAGCCCGAGGGAACGCCCGGCTTCCAGCATTCCAGAGGCGCGCTCGAGAAATGCAGTACGGGCCAGTAGGTAGACGTATGGGTAAAGGACGAACATGAACATCGCTACCGCGCCGCCCACGGTGCGGACGTCGGGAAACCAGTAGTCTCCCGCCTTCCATCCGAAGAGTTCGCGTAGCACGGTTTGCAGGGGGCCGACGAACTGAAGGAAGTCCGTATACACGTAGGCCATCACGTAAGCCGGGACGGCGAGCGGTAGGACCAGTGCCCACTGGAAAAAGCGGCGTCCGGGAAATTCGGTCATGGTCGTCAGCCAGGCCGTTGCGACACCTATGCTCGATACGCCGAGGCCGACGCCGATACACAGGATCAGCGTGTTACGGATGAACTCCGGCAGAACGGTTGACGACAGGTGGCTCCAGGTACCCGCCGTTCCTCCGACGAACACGTTGGAGAAGACGGAGATCACCGGCATCGCGATCAACACGGAGACCAGCAATGACCCGGCCGTCAAGGACGACCAGCGCTCGTGCAGCTTTTCCAGCCCTTCCAGAAATCTCATGTCGCTCCCGACGGGGTCACGCCGCGAGGTCCATTCCACGCGGCAGGCTATCGAGAATTATAATTCATCCCATTTCGCTTACCGCGATGCAATAATGGTCATCGCACCTTTCAACGCTGTATCGGATTCTCCATGTCCCATCTCGAGCTGGCCGGCATCGATCTCGCGTACGGAGGTCATCAGGTTGTCCGCAATCTCTCTTTCCGTCTCGAAAAGGGCAGCATCGGCTGCCTGCTGGGGCCGTCCGGCTGCGGCAAGACGACCGTATTGCGCTGCATAGCCGGTTTCGAGCCGGTCATGGCCGGGGTGATCCGGCTCGATGGCGCTGTGGTGAGCCGGAGCGATCTGCATGTCCCGCCCGAGAAACGGCGTATCGGAATGGTGTTCCAGGATTACGCACTGTTCCCTCATCTTTCGGTTGCAGGGAACATCGAATTCGGCCTGCGCCACCTGGAGGCTCAGCAACGTCGCGAGCGTGTCGCGGAATTGCTGCGCGTCGTCGGATTGGCCAGCCAGGGGCACAAATACCCGCACGAAATGTCAGGCGGCCAGCAACAACGGGTCGCCCTCGCCCGCGCACTTGCTCCGCGCCCCAGCCTGCTGTTGCTCGACGAACCATTTTCGAATCTCGACGTCGAGCTGCGCGAACGCCTTTCCTACGAGGTGCGCGACATCATCAAGGCGACGAACACGACTGCAATCCTGGTCACGCACGACCAACACGAGGCCTTCGCAGTTGCGGACGAGATCGGGATCATGAACGAGGGACGCATCCAGCAATGGGATGCGCCATACAACCTGTATCACCGGCCGGCCAATCGCTTCGTCGCCGACTTCATCGGACAAGGGGTCTTTCTTCAGGGACTGGTGCTCAATGACCATCAGGTCAAGGTGGAACTGGGCACGCTCAACAGCGCGATTCCCGTCGAGTGCGGCATCGGCTGTGGCAACTGCGACCGCGACTGCACGGTGTCCGTGCTCCTACGGCCGGACGACATCGTGCACGACGACACGAGTGCCTTGCAGGCCGAGGTGGTGCACAAGGCCTTCCGTGGCGCCGACATTCTCTACACTCTGAAATTGGAGAGCGGTGCGAAAGTGCTGTCGCTGGTGCCAAGTCATCACAACCACGCACTCGGAGAGCGGATCGGCATCCGGCTGGATGTCGATCACGTGGTCACCTTTCACGAGGGGTCGGATGAAGCGGTGAAGGAGCAGCCACTGATCGGACCGATCCGCACGCAATGATAGAAAGCGATGATTCCCTGGCTTGCCGGTAGTCCGCACTTCCCTCCGGTCGAATCGGCGCTGGTTGACCCTCCGGGCCTGCTCGCCGCAGGTGGGGAGCTGAGGCCGGAATGGCTGCTCGCCGCGTACCGGCAGGGGATCTTCCCATGGTACAGCGCGGGCGAGCCGATACTATGGTGGAGTCCGGACCCCAGACTCGTGCTCGTCCCGTCGAGGATGAAAATTTCGCGCTCGCTCGGCCGCCGCTTGCGCCAACACCGCTTCGAAATCAGCTTCGATACCGCGTTTTCCGAAGTCGTCGCGGCGTGCGCGGCACCGCGCGAATCAGGCGGGGGTACATGGATCAGCCAGGAGATTCAGGCAGCCTATCGTCGCATGCACGAACTCGGCCATGCGCACAGTGTCGAAGCGTGGTGTGATGGCGAGCTCGTAGGGGGGCTTTACGGCATCGGGCTCGGGAGGGCATTCTTCGGAGAGTCGATGTTCAGCTACCGCACGGATGCATCGAAGGTTGCTCTTGCCCACCTTGCCCGCTACCTTGAGTCGAGGAATTTTGCGGTGATCGATTGCCAGATGACCACCGCACATCTGCTCTCGCTCGGTGCCGTCGAAATCGCGCGCACCGAGTTCCGCGCCGGTCTGGAAGTGTGGACGCGGGAGGGGGACGGGCCTGGCCGCTGGCCCCGGGACGCGGGCCGGGGATTCTTCTGAGTACATACGTGCAGACATGCAGAAAGACTATCCGTACGCACTGATCCAGTTTTACGCGACGGCGCCTTATGCTTGCTCTTACCTTCCGGAACGGGTGGCACGTTCGCAGGTCGCCACCCCCGGGCACCTCATCGATAGCGCCGTATACAGCGAGCTCGTGCGCAACGGTTTCCGGCGCAGCGGCATGTTCACCTACCGCCCGTACTGCGATCATTGCCGTGCCTGCGTGCCCGTTCGGATACCCGTCGATGCGTTTGTTTCCGACCGCAGCCAGCGGCGCAGCTGGGCACGCCACTGCACGCTCGAGGCACGCGAACGGGATCTCTCCTTTTCCGAAGAGCACTACGCGCTCTATCAGCGCTACCAGGGTTCGCGACATGCGGGCGGCGGGATGGATCAAGACAACCGCGAGCAGTACGCGCATTTTCTCTTGCAGAGCCAGGTGGATACGCGCGTCGTCGAATTCCGCGATCAGGGCGTCCTGCGCATGGTCAGCGTGATCGACCGGCTGAGCGACGGCCTCTCCAGTGTTTACACCTTCTTCGACCCCGACGAACCCAAGGCCAGCTACGGGACCTACGGCGTCCTATGGCAGATCGAAGTGTGCCGCAGACTGCATCTGCCTTATCTTTATTTGGGGTACTGGATCAAGGATAGCCGTAAGATGGCTTACAAGATTCGCTTCCGTCCCCTCGAAGGACGCATTCGGGGCGAATGGCGCCCCCTGGATCCATCGACAGACTCGGATTCGGAATAGCAGACCCACTTCTGCCGCCGCAGGCATGGGCTCACTTCGGAAATCCGCGGGGCGATGTTCTGCATGAAACGGTAGAATTGGCGGATGCTATACGACATCGCCCGTCCCCTCCTGTTTTCGCTCGACGCGGAAACTGCACATGAATTTTCCCTTGCCGCCCTCCACCTCGCCGGTCGCATTCTTCCGGCAGGCAAACCTGTGCTGTCCGATCCGGTCGAGGTCATGGGGCTCAGCTTCCCGAACCGTATTGGCCTCGCTGCCGGCCTGGACAAGAACGGCGAGGCCATTGACGGGCTCGCGCGGTTCGGATTCGGTTTCCTCGAGATCGGCACCATCACTCCGCGCCCGCAACCGGGCAACCCGCGCCCACGACTGTTTCGCCTCCCTGAGGTGCGCGGCATCATCAACCGCATGGGTTTCAACAACCACGGCGTCGATGCGCTCGTCGCAAATGTCGCAGCGGCGAAGTTCAAGGGCATTCTGGGTATCAACATCGGCAAGAACTTCGACACGCCGATCGAGAACGCCGCAGACGATTACCTCGCCTGTCTGGACAAGGTCTACGCGCTGGCAAGCTACGTGACGGTCAACATTTCGTCGCCGAATACCAAGAACCTTCGCCAATTGCAGGGCGAATCCGAACTGGATGACCTGCTCGGCCAGCTCAAGGAGCGGCAGGCACGGCTGGCCGACAAGAACGGACGCTATGTGCCGCTGACCCTGAAGATCGCTCCGGATCTGGAGCCTGCCCAGGTGATCAACATCGCCGACGCCCTACGGCGCCACCGTATCGACGGGGTAATCGCGACGAACACCACGATCTCGCGGGAGAAGGTGCAGGGCGTGCGCTACGGCGAGCAGCAGGGCGGCCTGTCGGGAGCGCCGGTGTTCGAGGCCTCGACCGCTGTCGTCGCCCAGCTTGCGCAGGCGCTTGCAGGCGAACTTCCGATCATCGCCGCCGGGGGCGTGCTGGACGGGCGCGGCGCTCGGGCCAAGCTCGAGGCCGGGGCGCAACTGGTGCAGGTCTATAGCGGCCTGATCTATCGCGGCCCATCGCTCGTGGAGGAGTGTGTGGGCGCAACGGCCGATTTCGGCACGGGCCGCTGACAACGCCGCCCGATGGCTGCGAAAGGCATATGCCTATAACCCGTTCGGGGTTGAGCGGGACATAACGGCGGGACATAATTCCGCGGATACCAACCGGTTCTCGAACATGACCAGCTACATTTTCATCATCATCGGCGCTGTTCTGGTGAACAACGTCGTCTTCGTCCGAATTCTCGGGCTGTGCCCCTTCATGGGCGTGTCCAAGAAGCTGGAGACGGCGGTGGGCATGGGTGCGGCGACGACGTTCGTGCTTACCCTGGCGTGCGGAACGAGTTACCTTATCGATCATTACCTGCTGGAGCCGTTCGATCTCGCGTTCATGCGCACGCTTTCGTTCATCGTTGTCATCGCGGCGATCGTGCAGCTTACCGAGTTGGTGATCCAGAAGACGAGCCCGGTGCTTCACCAGGTTCTCGGCATCTATCTTCCGCTGATTACGACGAACTGCGCGGTGCTGGGCATCCCTTTGCTGAACGTCGGCCTGCGGCATGACCTGCTGGAGTCCCTTCTGTTCGGCTTCGGTTCTTCGGTCGGCTTCACGATGGCCCTGATCTTGTTCGCGGGCATTCGCGAACGCCTGGATGGGGCCGACGTTCCCTTGCCGTTTCGCGGTACGGCGATCGCAATGGTCACGGCGGGCTTCATGAGCCTGGCATTCATGGGCTTTGCGGGACTGGACCGATTTCACTAGCTCTGGCCTTCGAACCCCCACCCCAAACTGATCCGGCACGGGCGGAGCACTCCGGCAGCGGACTGTTCCCCGGTGCCCCGAACCTGGCACTCACTCCATGTTGACCGCCATCCTCATCATGACAGGCATCGCCATTGTGCTTGGTGCAGCACTGGGCTATGCCTCGATCCGTTTCAAGGTCGAAGGCGATCCGCTGGTCGAGAAAATCGACGCGATTCTTCCCCAGACGCAATGCGGCCAGTGCGGGTACCCCGGCTGCAAGCCTTATGCGCAGGCCATCTCGAACGGGGAAGCCGACATCAACCAGTGCCCCCCGGGCGGCGAAGAGGGCATCCGCAAGCTTGCCGACTTGCTGGGTCGCGAGTTCAAGCCGCTCTCGGAAGAGCACGGCACCGAAAAACCGAAGTCGGTCGCGCGTATCGACGAACAGGTATGCATCGGTTGCACCCTGTGCATTCAGGCCTGCCCGGTGGATGCGATCGTCGGCGCTGCGAAGCAGATGCATACCGTGGTGGCGCCGCTGTGCACCGGGTGCGAACTGTGCGTTGCGCCCTGCCCGGTCGACTGCATCTCGATGGTGCCGGTCGCGGAGACCGTTGAAACATGGAAATGGAAATATCCGGTGTATGAACTGAGGTCTGCGGCATGATCACCCGCCTTTTCGGCTTCAAGGGCGGGGTCAAGCCCGAATCGCACAAGAACGAATCGTCGGGGCCTCCGATCCAGAAGGGGCCGATACCGAAGCGGCTGGTCATCCCGCTGCGCCAGAGCATCCGCTCGACGGCACGTTGCCTCGTCCAGCCCGGGCAGAAGGTGCTCAAGGGCGAGCACATCGGTGAAGGCGAAGGCGGCCTCGGAACGAGCGTGCACGCCTCCACATCCGGGACCGTCGTCGAGATCGCGCCGTACCCGATGGCGCACGCGTCGGGCATGGAAACCCTCTCCGTTGTGATCGAGCCGGACGGCGAGGACCGCTGGATTGACCATACGCCGCTCGACTTGCGTGCGGTGTCGCGTGAGGAGGCGCTTGCCTGGCTGCGTGGCTGCGGCATCGTCGGCATGGGCGGCGCGGGTTTTCCGACCCACGTAAAGATCGGCGGCGGCCAGGGGATCGAGACGCTGGTGATCAACGGGGCAGAATGCGAACCCTGGATCACCTGCGACGATCGTCTCATGCGCGAGCGTGCAGCCGAGGTCTTGTCGGGAGCGATGATCCTGCGTGAGCTGATCGGCGCCAAGCAGGTGCTGGTGGGTATCGAGGACAACAAGCCGGAGGCGATCGCTGCGATGCAGGCAGCGGCGAGCAAGCTCGGGGATGGCATTGCGGTGGTTCCCGTTCCCACGCTCTACCCTGCGGGAGGCGAAAAGCAGTTGATCCGGGTGCTGACCAGCGTCGAGATTCCGCAGGGCAAGCTCGGCACGGATTTCGGTGTCCAGTGCTTCAACGTCGGAACGGCCCACGCCGTGCACCGCGCGATCTGCTTCGGCGAGCCGCTCGTCTCGCGTGTGGTGACGCTGACCGGCAATGTGGCGCGTCCCGGCAACTACGAAGTGCTGCTCGGCACGCAGGTTGCGGAGCTGCTGCAGCTGGCCGGCCCCAAAGCCGATACCGACCGCTATATCATGGGTGGCCCGATGATGGGCACCGAGCTGCAGAGCCTCTCCGTGCCGGTCACCAAGGGCACGAACTGCGTGATCTCGGCCTCGCCGGCGCTCTTTCCGCCCCCGCCGCCCGAGCTGCCGTGCATCCGCTGCGGCGCCTGCGCGCGCGCCTGCCCGGCCGAGCTGCAGCCGTTCGAACTGTACTGGTTCTCGCGTGCGAAGAATTTCGGCAAGGCGCAGGAATACCACCTGTTCGATTGCATCGAGTGCGGCTGCTGCGCCTTCGTATGCCCTTCGCGCATTCCGCTGGTCGATTACTACCGCTTCGCCAAGGGCGAAATCTGGGCGCGCGAACGCGAACGGCAGGCGTCCGATCAGGCAAGGGAGCGCTTCGAATTCCGCAATTACCGCCAGGAGCGCGAGAAGGAGGAGAAGGCGGCCAAGCTTGCGGCAAAGGCCGCCGAAACGCGCGCAAAACTCGCCGACACGGGCGAACCGGCGCCGGCACCGGCCGAGGCGGAAGACCCCAAGAAGGCGCTGATCGCAGCTGCACTCGCGCGCGCCAAGCAACAGCAGGCCGCCGTGGCGCCCAGGAACACCGAGGATCTGAGCGCCGATGTTCAGGCAGAAATCGCCGATATCGACGCCCGCCGCGAGAAGTTAAACCAGCAAGACGCCGACAAGGCGCCCTGACATGATCAATTCTCCGTATATCCGCAAACCGGCCAGTGTCCAGGGGGTGATGCTGGCGGTTCTCATCGCGTTGGTCCCTGCCATCGTCGTTTATGCGTCGCAGATTGCGGCGGTCGTCCTCGTCAACCTCACCATCGCGACGATCGCCGCGCTAGCCGGCGAGGCATTGGTGCTCAAACTGCGTGGCCGACCGCTCGCGCCGGCACTCTCGGACCTGTCGGCCGTGGTCACCGCATGGCTGCTGGCGCTGTGCTTCCCGCCCATCCTGCCGTGGTGGGCGACTGCGCTGGGTGTCCTCATCGCGATCGTTGCGGTCAAGCATCTTTATGGCGGGCTCGGACAGAACCCGTTCAACCCCGCGATGGTCGCGTATTGCGCAATGATTGTCGCCTTCCCCGCGCTGATGTCGCAATGGCCTGCCGCCGGCCAGCTGGATTTCGCCACGCAGCTGGGGCTGGTGCTGGGCGGCGCGCGCGAGCTCGATGCCATCGCGAGCGCGACCGCACTCGACACGATAAAGACCGGACTCCGGACTGCGGGGGCGACGGTCGAGTCCATCATGGGCCAGAGCGAGAACTTCGGCCTCGTGAGCGGCCGCGGGTGGGAATGGTTGGCGCCCGCTTATGCCCTCGGCGGCATGTACCTGCTGGCGCGCGGGATCATCACGTGGCACATGCCTGCAGCTTTCCTCGGCGCCCTCGCAGCGATCTCGGCGGCATTCTGGCTGGTCGATCCCGCGCATTACGCGTCCCCCCTCTTCCACCTTGCGAGCGGCGGCGCGATGCTGGGGGCGTTCTTCATCGTCACCGATCCGGTCTCGGGCGCAACCACGCCTCGCGGCAAGCTGATATTCGCCGCCTGTATTGCACTGGTCGCCTACATCATCCGCAGCTTCGGCGCCTTCCCGGAAGGCGTGGCCTTCGCGGTGCTGCTGCTGAACATTTGCGTGCCGCTGATCGACATGAATACGCAACCGCGGGTCTTCGGGCACAGGGGAGACAAGGCACGATGAGCGCGCGTTACACTGCAGCGCGCACTTCCGTGCGCACGGCCGGCATCATGGTGCTGTTCACCGTGGTTTTCACGGCCCTCATGTCGGCGACGTTCCAGCTCACTCGTCCGGCCATCGAGGCCTCGGCGCTCGAAGGCAAGATGCGCCTCATCCGCGAGGTATTGCCGCCTTCCGCCTACGACAATGCGCTGCTGGACGATTCCGTCGCGCTCGGTCCGACCCCGGAACTGGGTCTCGACCAGGGTGGACGTATTTACCGCGCTCGCCTGGCCGGCCAACCGGTTGCACTGGTGCTGGAAGTCGTTGCGCCGGACGGCTACGCGGGCCGAATCCAGCTGGTCGTTGCAGTCGGTGCCGACGGGCGTGTGAGCGGCGTCCGCGTCACGGCGCACAAGGAAACCCCGGGGCTGGGGGATTACATCGATCCAAGCAAGGATCGCAACAAGTCGCAACCCTGGATCGGACAGTTCGCGGGCGTGTCGTTCGCGGACGTCGGGCTGGAGAAATGGAAGGTCAAGCGCGACGGCGGAAACTTCGCCTACCGTAGCGGCGCGACGATCAGCGCCCGCGCGGTGACAAACGCGACGGCGCGGGCCGTCGACTACGCGGTCCGCCAAAGCGATGCGCTGTTCGCCGCACCGCCGGGCGAGCGACTCTGACGGAGAACGCTGAATGAATCTGCAAAGCTTTCGCGAATCGGCCTGGAACGGTCTGTGGCGCCAGAATACCGGCCTGGTGCAGTTACTCGGCCTGTGCCCGATTCTCGCCGTGAGCACGAGCGTGGTAAATGCGGCGAGTCTCGGGCTGGCTACCGTGATGGTGATGGCGGTGTCTAACCTCGCCGTCGCGTCGCTGCGGAACTTCATCCCCTACGAGATCCGCATCCCGGTGTTCATCCTGATCATCGCGGCGCTGACCACGGTGGTCGATCTGGCCTTCAATGCGTATTTCCACGATCTTTATCTCGTACTTGGCATATTCATTCCGCTGATCGTCACGAACTGCATCGTCCTCGCGCGCGTCGAAGCCTATGCGGCGAAAAACGATCCGGTTTCGTCGACCGTCGACGGGGTCATGATGGGACTGGGCCTCGTGTGCCTTCTTGCGGTACTAGGTGGAATGCGGGAACTTGCAGGAAATGGCACGCTGTTCGCGGGCATCGAGATGATCTTCCCCGGGCTTTCGGCGATTTCGGTGTTTGGCCCCGACTATCCCGGCTTCCTGATCGGCATTCTTCCCCCGGGAGCATTCTTCGCTCTCGCGTGCCTGATTGCACTGTCGAACGTGATCCGTACACGCGCCGCAAAACGCAAGGCCGCCATGCAGGAGCCCGCCGCACCGGCCGCCGACCAGCCGGCATCGGCTGCCTGAGGCCGGCAGCGGGCATGAAGCGGGAAACGGTCCGCGAGTTCTTTCGCCGTCTTGCGGACGCAAATCCGCGGCCCACGACCGAGCTCGAGTACGGATCCCCTTTCCAGCTGCTGGTGGCGGTAGTCCTGTCCGCCCAGGCGACCGACAAGAGTGTAAACCTCGCGACACGAGGGCTGTTCGCGGAGGCCCCCACTCCGGAGGCGATCATCACGCTGGGCGAGGAAGGTGTTGTGGCGCATATCCGCACCATCGGCCTGTATCGCAACAAGGCAAGGAACGTCGTAGCGCTGTCGCACCTGCTGCTCGAACGCCACGGCGGCGAAGTACCGCACGACCGTGCCGCGCTGGAGGCGTTGCCCGGCGTCGGACGAAAGACCGCCAACGTGGTGTTGAATACGGTGTTCGGCGAGCCGGTGATGGCCGTCGATACGCACATCTTCCGCCTTGCGAACCGCACCGGGCTTGCGCCCGGCAAGGATGTCCTCGCTGTCGAGCACGCGCTGATGCGACGCGTGCCCAAGGACTACCTGCGGGACGCCCACCACTGGCTCATCCTGCACGGCCGCTACGTATGCACCGCGCGCAAACCCAAATGCGGCGAGTGCCTCGTGCGCGACTTGTGCGATTACCGCGACAAGACCGCCTAACCCATTACCGACCGAGACTACATGTTCAATCCATCCCGCGATCAGGTTCGCACCTTCTTCATCGACAGCTGGCGGAAATACCGTGCGAAAGCGGTTCTGACACCGATCGAGCACATGGCCAACGATCTCATCCTGCTCCATCCGGAATATCACGCGCTGCTCGAGGATCCCGAAGCGGTGACGAAGGAATTTCCGCCCGAGGGCGGACAACTCAATCCTTTCCTGCATCTGTCGCTGCATCTGGCGATCGAGGAGCAGCTGTCGATCGATCAGCCCCCGGGCTTGCGCGCCGCGTTCGAATCTTGTCAGGCGCGCCGAGGCGACCGGCACGCTGCGCTGCACGATGTTCTCGAGTGTCTCGGGGAGACGATGTTCGATGCGCAGCGCAACAACCGTCAGCCGGACGGCGAGGCTTATGTCAGCTGCGTGCTTCGCCGCGCGGGTTGATGCGGTGTAGACTGCCCTGACGTAGCCCCCGCTCGCCAGCGCCTTTGATGCCCTGCCCGGCCGTTGACGTTCGGTCGGAGCTTTCCCGAGGAGCACTGCCGAACATGGAAGCGCTACCCGAACTTTCCATCCTGCTCGTGGAGGACGATCCTCTCCAGGGCGAACGCATGGTGATGCTGCTGCAGAGCCTCGGACAGAAGGTCCGGCTTGCGGAATCCGGCGAAGTGGCACTCGACCTGTTTGCGGCACTGCCATCGGACCTCGTGCTGATGGACGTGATGCTCCCCGGCATCGACGGGTTCGAGACGACGCGACGGATCAAATCGGTGTCCGGTGCCCGCTGGGTGCCGGTGATCTACATGACCGCACTGGGTGGCTGTGCCAATCTGGTTGAAGGGCTCCACGCCGGCGGTGACGATTACCTCGTGAAACCCGTGGAGTTCGAGATCCTCGAGGCGAAGTTGCGCTCCGCCATGCGGACTCTCGGACTGTACCGTGACTTGGAAGGATCACGCGACGAGCTGACACGCACTAATGCGGCGCTGCGCGAAGCCAACCGCGAACTGGAATGCTTCACATACGCCGTCGCACACGATCTCAAGTCGCCGCTACGCGCGATCAACGGCTATGGCAGTCTCCTTGCTTCCAGTGAAGCCGGCAGACTCTCGGACGATGGGCACTCCTGCTTGGAAAAGATTCTGGAAGGCACCGAGCGCATGGGGCTCCTCATCGACGATCTGCTCGAATATTCGCGCATCGAGCGCGGGCCGACGTCCTTCGAGGAGATATATGTGCGCGATCTGACCGCACAACTGCTCTCGGATTTCGATGACGAGATTCTCCGAACCGGTGCCGCGGTCGAGCTCGCGCCTTCCTGCGCCTCGGTCGTGGCAGACCGCAGTGGCCTGATGCAGGCCTTGCGCAACCTGCTTGGGAATGCGCTGAAATTTTCGGCGGGTGTGGCTAGCCCCCACGTCGTCATCGCATGCGAGCGGCACGTCGAGTGCTGCCATGTCTCAGTGCGCGATAACGGCATCGGTTTCGATATGAGCTACCACGAGCGCATCTTTGACATCTTTCATCGGCTGCACCGGGATGACGAATATCCCGGCACGGGGATCGGGCTCGCGATCGTACGCAAGGCTGTCGCGCGCATGCAGGGGCGATGCTGGGCCGAAAGCGTACCCGGCCGGGGAGCAAGCTTCCATCTCGAATGGCCGATACCGAGCAACGCATTGAGCGCATAGTGTCCTCGGTTGGTTGAGCCCATATAATCGGGGTTCGCCAACGAGAGGACCCCCCATGCGTTTCGAAGGATCACGCGATTACGTTGCTACCCCCGATCTGATGCTCGCGGTGAACGCAGCGATCAAGCTGCAGAGGCCGTTGCTGATCAAGGGCGAACCTGGCACGGGCAAGACCATGCTGGCCGAACAGGTGGCCGAGGCGCTGGGCCTCCCCCTACTGCAGTGGCACATCAAATCCACCACCAAGGCCCAACAGGGCCTGTACGAGTACGATGCGGTTTCGCGCCTGCGCGACTCGCAGCTGGGCGACGACCGGGTCAAGGACATCGCCAACTACATCGTCAAGGGCGTGCTGTGGCAGGCGTTCGAATCCGAAAATCCGTGCGTGGTGTTGATCGACGAGATCGACAAGGCGGACATCGAATTTCCCAACGACCTGCTGCGCGAACTCGATCGCATGGAATTCCACGTGTACGAAACGCGCAAGACCATTCAGGCGCGCAACCGGCCCATCGTCTTCATCACGTCCAACAACGAGAAGGAATTGCCCGACGCCTTCCTGCGGCGCTGCTTCTTCCACTACATCCGCTTCCCCGATCGGGACACGATGCAGCGGATCGTGGACGTGCATTTCCCGGACCTCAAGAAGGACCTCCTGCGCGAGGCCCTCGAGGTGTTCTTCGGGCTGCGCGATGTTCCTGGCCTGAAGAAGAAACCTTCGACCTCCGAGCTGATCGACTGGCTCAAGCTGCTGGTGGCCGAGGACATCCCGCCAGAGGCGTTGCACGCGCAGGATCAGCGGGCGGTCGTCCCGCCTCTTGCGGGTGCGCTATTGAAGAACGAGCAGGACCTCCATTTGTTCGAGCGGCTCGTATTCATGGCGCGCAACAACCGCTGACCGCCTGGCACCCGGCCATGTTCGAGCGACTCATTTCCGTCGTGCGCGATTCCATTCTGGGGTCGCGAGCGTCCGATGCATCGGACGACCGGAAGGACTCGCCCGCACCCGGCTGCAAGCTGCCTGCCGCACCGTCTGCCATGCCCGCCGGGGACGATGCGAACACGGGCTTCCTGTGTCGGGAACTGGTGGTGGGACGCGATCAACGCGTGGCCGGCCACCACTTCATGCTGCGCGAAAGCACCCGCAACCGCATCCGCACCGGCGAGCGTCGGATCCACCACGTTTACACGGAAATCCTGGTGCGGGAGATCGCCCGGGCGAACATCGGCCCGCTGCTTGGCCATCGTGCCGCCTTCCTGGACATCCCGGACTCCTTCATCGGCCATCCGTCGCTGCTGGATCTTCCGGCTGCGCACACCGCGCTGCTCCTCACCCGCATTGAGGCCGAAGGCACCCCCGACAACGACACCCTGCTCGAAGCGGTGCGACGGCTGCGCTCGGCCGGTTTCCGGATCGGGATCGCGGCCGACGACCTCCTCGGGGACCGCGCCGCCCTGCTCCCCGAGACCGATTTCTTCACCCTGCAGGCGGCGACTTCCGACCCGGCTCACCTCAGGGATCTCGTCTCGCGGCTGCGGATCGCAGGTGGACATGGCCTGCTGCTCGTACGCGACCTTCCAAGCGCAGACGATTTCCAGCTCTGCCTCGCCCTTGGCGCCGCACTGTTCGAGGGGCCGTTCATTACGAGACGCGAGGACTGGAACGGCAAGCGCCTCGGTCCCAACTCGGCACGGCTGTCGGCATTGATCGCACGTCTGCGCAGCGACGCGGATACCGGCGAACTAGTCGACTTGCTGAAGCAGGACCCGGCCTTGTCGCTCCGGCTGATGCGCTATATCAACTCGCCCGGTGTCGGACTGCAACGCGAGGTCGCGTCGATCGAGGCCGCTCTCCTCCAACTCGGCCGCGAACGGCTGTACCGCTGGCTGCTGCTCCTGCTGTACGGCGCGGACAAGGGCTCACCGCGATCCTCGGCGGCGCTGGAAAATGCGCTCGTGCGCGCGCGCCTGATGGAACTGCTCGGCGAAGGACGTTCGGCGCGCGAGGCGGACAGCCTTTACCTGACCGGGCTGCTGTCGCTGGTCGACGTGATCTTGGAGGTCCCACTGCACGAGGCGATGCGCTCGCTCGGTGTGACGCCGGACATCGAGCAAGCGGTGGTGCGCGGCACGGGACCGCTGGCGGGTTTTCTCCGGCTTGCCATCGCATGCGAGAACGGAGACGAAGAAGGCGTGCAAGAGGCCGCGGCCCGCTGCGGCATCGCACCGGCCGATGCGAATCGGCACCACCTGCAGGCGTTCTCCTGGGCGCTCGAGATCAACGGCTGAAAGGCCTGATGAAGGGCAAGAACTATGCTCATAGATTTTTTTCTGCACCTCAAGGCGAGCAAGCTGCCCGTGTCGACGCGGGAGTTCCTCACCCTGCTGGAAGGTCTGCGCGACGGCGTGTGCGGCCATGCAATCGACGATTTTTACTTCTACGCCCGCACCTGCCTGGTCAAGGATGAGTCGCGCTACGACCGCTTCGACCAGGCATTCGCCGCTTACTTCAAAGGGGTGACCGAAATCGCCGGCCTCGAGAAGGAGCTGCCGGAAGATTGGCTACGGGCGATGATGAAGAAGCACCTGTCGCCCGAGGAAAAGGCGCAGCTCGAGACGCTCGGCTGGGACAAGCTGATGGAGGAGTTCCGCAAGCGGCTCGAGGAGCAGAAGGGACGCCATCAGGGCGGCTCGAAATGGATCGGCACCGGCGGCAAGTCGCCGTTCGGCAACAGCGGCTATCACCCCGAGGGAATCCGGGTCGGCGGCGAGTCCGCGGGTAACCGCACCGCGATCAAGGTGTGGGAGAAGCGCGAATACCGCAACCTGGACGATTCACTGGATCTCGGAACGCGCAACATCAAGGTCGCGCTGCGACGGCTGCGGCGCTTCGCGCGCGAGGGCGCTGCGGACGAACTGGATCTCGACGGCACGATCACCGCGACCGCGCGCAATGCCGGCTGGCTGGACCTGATGATGCGGCCAGAACGCCACAACGCGGTCAAGGTGCTGCTGTTCCTGGATGTCGGCGGGTCGATGGACGACCACGTGAAGGCGTGCGAGGAGTTGTTCTCCGCCTGCCGGGCGGAATTCAAGCACCTCGAGCACTTCTACTTCCACAATTGCGTGTACGAGTCGGTGTGGCGCGACAGCCATCGCCGCCACGCGGAGCGGATCCCGGTCCATGACCTGATCCACAAGTATGGCCCGGACTACAAGCTGATCTTCGTCGGCGACGCGACGATGAGCCCGTACGAGATCCTGCACCAGCACGGCTCGATCGAGCACATGAACCGTGAACCGGGTGCCGACTGGCTACGCCGCCTGCTCGACGCGTGGCCGGCAGCGGCGTGGCTCAATCCGGAGCCGGAGCGGCTGTGGCCTTATCGGCAGTCGATCGAGATCATCAACGGCCTCATGGCCCAGCGCATGTATCCGATGACGCTCGAAGGGCTGGAACGGGCGATGCGGCAGCTATCAAAGAAGATTTGAGGCTGGACTGCGGGCGCAGGCAAGGACGTGATTTACTCGGAGAAGGGCAAGGGCTGCATGCCGAAGCCCACGTCGAGATCCTTGATCTGTTGCAGCAGGCCGTCCAGTTCTTCCTGCAACCGTGCCTGGGAGGATGCATCCAGTAGCCGCAGGGCCTCGGGCAGGACTCCGCGGGCGGGCGACGGCGCCCGCGCGAGCAGTTCGCGCCCCGCCGGTGTCAGCGATAGCCGGACGACGCGTTGGTCGGCACTGTTGCGTGCCTTGGAGACCAGGCCGTTGGTCTCGAGCTTGTCGATCATGTTCGAGGCAGTCGACTGATGCAGGGCCATCCGCTTGGCGAGCTCGCCAACGCGCAGTCCGGGCTCTTCCAACAGTTCCTGCATCGCCCATAGCTGCGCGCCGGTAACGCCGCTCTGCTTCTCGACCCACTGCGAGTGGCGCTGCGCCGTGCGGATCAGCACGCGGAATCGTTGCAGGACGGATAGCGGCGACACCTGCGCTTCCTGCTTGCGTTCAGACGACTTACTCAAGATCGAAGCTCCCCTTTGCCCGATGCCGGGAAACCCCGGAAAATATTGCTGCCAATAAATCTTGAACGGTTCATGCCGGGATATTGCCTTTTTGCGGATATCGTAGCGGAAACGCCGCTCATGCCCAACAGATCCCGACTTTTCTGACTTCGATCGCAACGGAGCACCGTGTCGCCCCCTACCCCGCCGACGGATAAAAGCCGCACCTCTCTCACGTTTCGTCAGATCGCACGTACAGGCCGCCGCTACACCAACCCCCTCGTCTCGGTTGGCCATTGGCGCAGACGCGCGCTTCTGGTGGCCGCAGCGCTGCTGGCTGGACTGGTCGCCATCGTCGTCGCAATCGGAGCAGAGCGTGCAATCGAAGTGCATGCCCGAATGATTGCGGCAGCCCCATGGCTGTCGCTCCTTGTCACCCCTGCCGGATTTGCCGCCATGGCTTGGATGGCGCGCAGGTTCTTTCCCGCAACCCAGGGAAGCGGGATTCCACAGACAATCGCCGCTTCTCTCAGCCCAAACCCCGAGGTGAGAGGGCGCCTGCTGTCGCTCAAGATCGCCGCGGCCAAAGTGATTCTGACGCTGGGCGGCCTGCTTGCGGGGGCGTCCATCGGCCGCGAGGGGCCATCCGTCCAGATTGGCGCATCGGTGATGCATTCGCTGGCCGGACGACGTTTCGGCCGCATCGCGTCCAGCCGTAACCTGATCGTCGCCGGCAGCGGCGCTGGCATCGCCGCGGCGTTCAATACTCCCCTTGGTGGAATAATGTTCGCGATCGAGGAGATGTGCCGCCATCACGCATTTCGCGCGAACAGCACGACGCTGACGGCGGTCATCTTCGCTGGCCTGATGTCGCTGGGCATCCTGGGAAACTATACTTATTTTGGTAGTACTCCCGCAGTTCTCAGCTGGCCAAGCGGAATCTGGCCCGTGCTGATCTGCGGCGCGGCGGGCGGCGTTCTGGGCGGAACCTTTAGCCGGCTACTCGTTGCTTCTGCGCGTGGCCTGCCCGGCCGCGTCGGCGATTTCGCCACGGTGCGCCCGATCGCCTTCGCAGCCACGTGCGGTTTGGCGACAGCGCTCATCGGGCTCGTGACCGGAGGCGCCACCTACGCGACCGGGTACGCCGAGTCGAAGGCCGCGCTTGAAGGCATCACCCCCCTACCGTTCTACTTCTTCGCAGCAAAAATGCTGGTAATCTGGCTCGCCTTCGTAAGCCGCATTCCCGGTGGGATTTTTGCGCCGGCTCTCGCGGTAGGGGCGGGTCTGGGTTCGGCCCTCGCCGGCTTGAGTCCCGGAAATGCCGTGCCGGCCCTGATGATCCTGAGCATGGTCGCCTTCCTCTCCGGCATGACGCTGGCCCCGATCACGTCCTTCGTGATCGTGATGGAGATGACCGCCAATCACGAGATGCTGATTCCCCTGATGACCGCATCCGTGATCGCATACGGCTTCTCGAAATCGGTGTCGCCTCGTGCTCTCTACGACGCGCTCGCGGTTCCTGCTTTGGAGCGCGCGCAAGCGGAAGCCGGAGCGCATTCCTCAACGAGGCAGAACTCGGACGCGACGTGAACGCAAAACCGCCCGCAAGGCGGGCGGTTTCGGTGATGTCTGAGCGACTGGGGCGGCCGATCAGTTGTCGCTCATCGCCATCATCAGCTGGTTGATGCGCTTCACGAAAGTTGCCGGATCGTCGAGCGTGCCGCCTTCGGCGAGCAGGGCCTGGTCGAAGAGCACCGCTGCCCAGTCGTCGAACTGCTTCTCCTCGTACTTGAGGCGCATGACCGCCGGGTGTTGCGGGTTGATCTCGAGGATCGGCTTCGACACCGGCGCCTGCTGTCCTGCGGCCTTCAGGATGCGCGCGAGGTTCATCCCCATGTCGTGCTCGTCGGCGACGAGGCAGGCGGGCGAATCGGTCAGGCGGTGTGTGACGCGCACGTCCTTGACGCGCTCGCCGAGGCTTGCCTTCATCTTCTCCAGCAGTTCCTTGTACTCGTCAGCGGCCTTTTCGGCTTCCTTCTTCTCGGCCTCGTCCTCGAGCTTGCCCAGATCCAGGCCGCCCTTGGCGACGGAGACAAGCGGCTTGCCGTCGAATTCGGTAAGGTTGCCGATGACCCATTCGTCGACGCGGTCGGAGAGCAGCAGCACTTCGATACCCTTCTTGCGGAAGATCTCGAGGTGCGGGCTGTTCTTCGCGGCGTTGAACGATTCGGCGGTGACGAAGTAGATCTTGTCCTGACCTTCCTTCATGCGGCCGATGTAGTCGGCGAGCGAGACGGTCTCGTCCGGGGTGTCCTCCTTCGTCGACGCGAAGCGCAGCAGGCCCGCGATCTTGTCCTTGTTCGCGAAGTCTTCGCCGACGCCTTCCTTCAGCACCTTACCGAATTCCTTCCAGAAGGTCGCGTATTTCTCCTTATCGGAGGCCTCGTCGCTGGTCGCGAGGTCTTCGAGCAGGCCGAGCACCTTCTTCGTGCAGCCGGCGCGGATGGTGTCGATGTCCTTGCTTTCCTGCAGGATCTCGCGCGAGACGTTGAGCGGCAGGTCGGCCGAATCGACCACCCCGCGCACGAAGCGCAGGTAGGTCGGCATCAGCTTCTCGGCATCGTCCATGATGAAGACGCGCTTCACGTACAGCTTGATGCCGTGGCGGGCATTGCGGTCCCACATGTCGAACGGGGCGTGCGCCGGGACGTACAGCAGCTGGGTGTATTCGTGGCGGCCCTCGACGCGGGCGTGGCTCCACGCGAGCGGCTCGTCGTAGTCGTGGCCGACGTGCTTGTAGAAGGCCTTGTATTCGTCGTCGCTGATGTCGCCCTTGGCGCGCGTCCACAGCGCGTTGGCCTGGTTGACGGTTTCGTCCTCGTCGGTCGTGACCTGCTCGTTCTTGTCCTTGTCCCACTCCTCCTTCTTCATCAGGATGGGCTGGACGATGTGGTCGGAGTACTTGCGGATCAGGCTGCGCAGCTTCCAGCCGGACAGCAGGTCTTCCTGGTCGTCGCGCAGGTGCAGCGTGATCTCGGTGCCGCGCCCGACCTTGTCGACCGCCTCGACGGTGTATTCGCCGGCGGCGTCGCCGACCATCGAGCATTCCCACTTCACGCCCTGCGAGGCAGGGAGGCCTGCACGGCGCGTGACGACGGTGACCTTGTCGGCGACGATGAAGGCAGAGTAGAAGCCGACGCCGAACTGACCGATGAGGTGGGCGTCCTTCTTCTGGTCGCCGGTGAGTTGGGAGAAGAATTCCTTGGTGCCGGACTTGGCAATGGTGCCGAGGTGCGCGATCGCTTCGTCACGGCTCATGCCGATGCCGTTGTCGGCGACGGTGACGGTCTTCGCATCCTTGTCGAAGGAGATGCGGATCGCGAGTTCGCCCTCGCCTTCGAACAGCTCGGGCTTGTCGAGGGCCTCGAAGCGCAGTTTGTCGCAGGCATCCGACGCGTTCGAAACCAGCTCGCGCAGGAATATCTCGCGGTTGGAGTACAACGAGTGGATCATCAGGTGAAGGAGCTGCTTCACCTCGGCCTGGAAGTTGAGGGTCTGGGCGCCTGTGCCGGTCGTCATCGTTTGAAACTCCGTTGTCACTGGAATGGGCCTGCATATGGGGCGCATTCCGGGAATTTCAAGCACCGCCGGCAGCGATCACTCGTAGCGGATTTCGACGACCTCGATCTCGCGCGGCCCCGCCGGGCTCTGGAAGCGCACGACGTCGCCTTCGCGTGCCTTCATCAGGGCACGGGCGAGCGGCGAGATCCAGCTGATGCGGCCGGCGCTGGCATTCGCCTCGTCGACGCCGACGATCTGCCAAGTCTGCTCCCCCTCGCCGTCCTCGACGTCGAGCACGGTGACGGTCGCGCCGAAGAAGACCTGCTCCATGCCCTGCTGGTGCTCGGGGTCGACCACTTCGGCCGATTCGATGCGCTTGATCAGGAAGCGGATGCGGCGGTCGATTTCGCGCAGGCGTTTCTTGCCGTAGATGTAGTCGCCGTTCTCGGAGCGGTCGCCGTTCGATGCGGCCCACGCGACCGTTTCGACGAGCTTGGGCCGCTCGATGCGCACCAACTGGTCGAGTTCGACGCGCAGCGCATCGTAGCCGCGCCGCGTCATGTAGTTCTTTGTGCCCGGGGGCAGGCGGACCGCCGCAGGGACGTCGTCGTCATCGTCCTGGCCGTCGCCTTCCTTGGTAAATGCCTTGCTCACCGTGGGGATCCATCCTGTCGAGGGGGCGCTCACCTGTGCCGTGCCCCCTCCGTTTTCTGTACTGTTACCGGATGCAACCGCATCCGCGGCCGCAACGCCGTCGTTTAATGATAACGGATCAGTGCTTCAGCGGCGCAGGATGCGTCCCCCAGCGGCTGCGCGGAATGAGTCAATCCTATAAACTGCAGGGTTCTCACAAACAAACTGCAATCGCGAGGCGCTACCGCGGTCGACCTCTCCCGGGCGACACTTCGGCAGTCTCGCGATCAGCGCGCTTCGCCCCGCGAAAAGCGCGTCGCCGCGAATTCAATGCATTTCCGCCGATTCATGACCCAAGCTGCCACCCCCTCTTCCGCCGATCTCGATGCACTACTTCTCGAAGTAGCAGGCCTCGTCGTCGAAGCCCTCAACCTGGACATGGCTCCCGAATCCATCCCGGCCGACGATTCCCTGTTCGGCGAAGGACTGGGCCTCGATTCGATCGACATCCTCGAGGTCGCGCTCGTCGTCTCGAAGCGTTACGGCTTCCAGTTGCGCGCCGACAACGAGGACAACGTCAAGATCTTCCGCTCCCTGCGCAGCCTCACCGAGTACGTCGCGGCCAACCGCACGAAATGAAGCCCGCACTCGTCCGCGTCGGGCGCGGACTTGCGATCGGCGTCGCCGTAGTCGCCTGGGCGGTCGCAGCGCATTACACGAGTGCGCTCGTCGATGAGTCGTCCTGGGGGGCGCTCCTGGCGATCGCCCCCTTTGCGGCGATCGCCGCGGCCTTCGCCTGGCAATCGTCGCGCCGCGCCGCGATGCTCGGCGTGCTTGCGGCCGCGACGCTCGCGTTGGCGCTGGCGTGGCCGACGCTTGCGCGCAACGTCGGCTGGCTCTATTTCGTCCAGCACGTCGGCACGAACGTCCTGCTGGGCATTGGTTTCGGACGCACGCTCGCGGCCGGGCGAGAACCGATGTGCACGCGCATCGCACGCACGATGCACGCCACCGTCAGCCCCGCGCTCGCCCGCTATACACGGCAGGTGACGGTCGCATGGACGATCTTCTTCGCTGCGACCGCCGCGATTTCCTGCCTGTTGTTCGCGTTCGGCTCCCTCGAGGCGTGGTCGGCCTTCGCCAATCTCCTCGCCATGCCGCTGGTCGGATTGATGTTCCTTGCCGAGTATCTCGTGCGCCTCAGGCTGCTCCCCGAAGATCGCAGCAGCATCCTGGACGCCATCCGCGCATTTCGGCGCACGTCGCCCACCGCAAATCCTGTCAACGAGCAATGACGCACCCCGGCCCCGCAACACTGGCGCTCCTCGCCCGCACCCAACCGGACGCCGTGGTCGCTTGGCGACACGACGGCCCCGTGACGGTCGAACGCTTCCTGGGCGACGTGCAGCGCCTCGCATCCTCGCTGCCCGCGGGCGGACACGTTCTGAACGTGTGCGCGGATCGCTACCGCTTCACCGTCGGACTAGCCGCAACGCTGGTGTGCGGCAAGATCAGCCTGCTGCCCTCGACGCATACACCCGAGACCGTCCGGCAGCTGCAGGTGTTCGCGCCCGACGCGTTCTGTCTGACCGACAGCCCCGCGTGCGACATCGACTTGCCGCAACATCACTTCAGCGAGTCCCCGGTGGCGACCACCCCGCCGGAAGGTCGTACGGTGCCGATGATCGACGTGGACCAGATCGTGGCCTATGTCTTCACGTCCGGGTCGACCGGCACGCCGATGCCGCACCCGAAGACCTGGGGGCCGCTGGTGCGCAACATCGCGGCGGAGGCGGACAGGCTCGGGTTGGTCGGCAAGGCGTTCACACTGATCGGCACCGTTCCCCCACAGCACATGTACGGTTTCGAATCGACCGTGTTGCTGGCGCTGTTGTCCGGCGGTGCGATCTGGTCCGGGCGGCCGTTCTATCCGGCGGACATCGCGGGTGCGCTGGACGCAGTTCCCCGTCCGCGCGTCCTGGTCTCCACCCCGTTCCATCTGCGTACGCTGCTGAGCGCAGGCACGGAGGTGCCGCCGGCCGACCTCGTGGTGTCCGCCACCGCTCCGCTGTCGGGCAACCTCGCCGTGGCGCTGGAGGCGCAACTGCAATGCCCGTTGATCGAGATCTACGGCTGCACCGAAACCGGCCAGACGGCCACCCGGCGCACGGCGGAAACGGCGGAATGGCAGCTGATGCGCGGCCTCACGCTCACTGTCGAAAACGGGAAAGTGTGGGCGCACGGAGGCCATGTCGAGACGCCGACGGTGTTGAGCGACATCATCGAGCCCACCGCGGACGACCGCTTCCTGCTGCACGGGCGCTCGGCCGATCTGGTGAACATCGCTGGCAAGCGCAGTTCGCTCGGTTACCTGAACCACCAGCTGAATGCGATCCCGGGCGTCGTCGATGGCAGTTTCTTCATGTCCGAAGAGGAACAGACCGACGGGGTGACGCGCCTGACCGCCGTCGTCGTGGCTCCGGGCCTCGACCGCGCGACGCTGCTGCAGGCACTGCGCGAGCGAATCGATCCGCTATTCCTGCCGCGCCCGCTGATCTTCGCGGACACCCTGCCGCGCAACGCGACGGGTAAGCTTCCACGTGCGGCACTGGAGGAACTGCGACGCACGCTGGGCGGCAGCGAATGATTCACGAATCGAGCGTGCGGATTCCCGCCGATCATCCGTCGTTCGCGGGTCACTTCCCCGGCCGGCCGATCCTGCCGGGCGTGCTGCTGCTGGGCTTGGCGACCCGTGCGCTGGGGGAGGCCCTCGGGCGCCAGGTGCCGCCCTGTGGGATCGCATCGGCCAAATTCCTGCGCCCGGTCGGCCCGAATAGCGAACTGCGCATCCGTCTTGCCGAATCCGGAACGAACTGGCGCTTCGACATCCTTGCCGGCGACGACTGCGTCGCGACTGGCGTCCTGCGGCTCGATCCGGCGTGAGCGACGCGTCGAGCACAACGCCCCGGCGTGGAACCGCCGAATGGGCGAGCCGCCCGGAGCGGAGCAATTACGCGACGCTCCGGCTGATGACGTGGATCTCGCTGCGGCTTGGCCGCCGCGCGGGACGCACGGTGCTAGTGCTGATTTCGGCCTATTTCCTGCTTTTCACGCCGTCCGCCCGAAAGGCCTCGCGCGAATGGCTCGCACATGCGCTGGGCCGATGCCCGACCACGATCGAGCGCTTCCGGCACATCTTCAGCTTCGCGAGCACGATTCACGACCGCATCTATCTGGTGAACGACCGTTTCGACCTGTTCGACATCCGCGTGCATGGGGGTGAACTCGTGCGGGCTGCGGTGGATGGCGGCCAGGGCGTGTTCCTGATGGGGGCGCACGTGGGCAGCTTCGAGGTCATGCGTGCGATCGCGCGTCAGCAACCCGGGATGCGGGTGGCGATGGTCATGTACGAGGAAAACGCGCGCAAGATCAATGACACTTTGGCCGCGATCAATCCGGCTGCCCGCGCGGACATCATTCCGCTTGGGCATCTCGATTCGATGCTGCAACTGAAGGAGCGTCTCGATGACGGCTCGCTCGTGGGCGTGCTCGCGGACCGCAGCCTGGGCGACGATCCGTCGCGATCTGTCGAGTTCTTCGGCGAGCCCGCGGAGTTCCCTGTTGGCCCATGGCGCATCGCGGCGATGCTCAAGCGCCCAGTGATCCTGATGGTGGGCTTGTATCGCGGCGGCAACCGCTACGACGTGCACTTCGAGCAGCTCGCCGATTTCTCGGCGGCGACGCGCGAGAACCGGGCACGCCTGATCGATGCCGCAGTCGAACGCTACGCGTCACGCCTTGCGCACTACGCCGGGCAGGCACCGTACAACTGGTTCAATTTTTTCGATTTCTGGCGCAGTGCGCGACGCCGCGCGACGCATTGACCGCCCCTGGAGTATCCGTGTTCAAAGCTGCTTCCATGCGCCTCCTTGTCGCCGCCCTGCTTGCTGCGGCTTCCTTGCTGCATGGCCCGCAGGCCGGTGCTGCCGAGTCGTGGACGGTTGCTCAGCTGATGCAGGCCCTGGGCAAACATCGCAGCGGACAGGCGACCTTCCAGGAGCGGAAGTATCTCGCCGTGCTCGATCAGCCGGTCGAATCGTCCGGCGAATTGCGCTTCCAGGCACCCGACCGGCTGGAGAAGATCACCCTCAAGCCGCGTCCCGAAGCGCTGGTTCTCGAAGGCAACAACCTGAGCGTGACGCGCGGCAAGAAGCAGTTCAACGTGCGCCTGTCCGACTACGGCGAAGTCGCCGGTTTCATCGACAGCATCCGCGCGACGCTGGCCGGGGACCGCGATACGCTTGAGCGCACCTACGCGCTGCACCTCGCCGGCAATGCCGAACGCTGGACCCTGACCCTGCTGCCGCGGGACACGCGCATGGCCGAGGTCGTGACCCGCATCAACATCAGCGGCTCACGCGGGCTGCTGCGCGAAATCGAGATTCTCCAGGCGGACGGCGACCGCTCGGTGATGGAAATCGTGGCGCTGGGGCAGGCACGGTGACACGCCGTTTCGTGCCGGCCCTGCTGCTGTGGCTGACCTTCGTCGCTGCCTGTGCGGGCGTCGTCAGCCAGACGCGTTTCACGGCCGACCTCTCGGCCTTCCTGCCCGAAGCGCCGACCGCAGAGCAACGCGTGCTGGTCGAGCAGCTGCGCGACGGCATGGTATCCCGCCTGCTGCTGGCCGGCATCGAGGGCGGCGATGCCGCTCAGCGCGCGCAAGTCTCGCGGGCGCTGGCCGCGAAGCTGCGTGCGGATGCGGCCTTCCGCATGGTCGCGAACGGCGAGCCCGTCCATCGCGAAAGCGACCATGCCTTGCTGTTCACGCACCGTTATGTACTGAGCCCCGCCGTGACCGCGGAGCGCTTCACCTCGTCCGGTCTGCAGCAGGCCATCGCGGAATCAGTCGATCTGCTCGCCTCCCCGCTCGGCATGCTCACGAAGTCGCTGCTGCCGCGCGACCCAACCGGCGAGCTGATGCAACTGCTCGAACGGCTCGATGGCGGATCCCGCCCCGCGATGCAGGCGGGCGTATGGGCTTCGCGGGACGGCGGACGCGCCCTGCTGCTCGTGCAGACCCGCGCCTCGGGCTCGGATCTCGACGGCCAGCAGGCGGCGATCGATTCCCTCCGCAGCGCCTTTGCGAGCGAGGCAGCGAAACTGGCTTCCGGGACCGATCTGAAGCTGCTGGTTTCCGGCGCTGCCGTGTTCGCGGTCGATTCGCGATCCACCATCGAGAGCGAGGTGATGCGTCTCGCGCTGGTGTCGACCGCGATCATCGTTACGCTCCTGCTCTTCATCTACCGGTCGCCGACGGCCCTCGTGCTCGGACTGTTGCCGGTGGTATCCGGGGCTCTGGCCGGAATCGTCGCGGTAAGCCTCGGCTTCGGCGTCATGCACGGGGTCACCCTCGGTTTCGGCACCACCCTGATTGGCGAGGCGGTCGATTACGCCATCTACCTCTTCGTCCAGTCCGGTTCGGCGGCGACGAAAGCCGGGCGCAACGCCTACTGGCCGACGATACGCCTCGGCGTGATGACGTCCATCTGCGGCTTCGGCGCGCTGATGTTCTCCGGCTTTCCGGGTCTGGCACAACTCGGCCTGTATTCGATTGCGGGCCTGGTCGTCGCCGCGCTCACGACCCGGTACATTCTGCCTCACCTGCTGCCCGCAGGATTCGCGATCCGTGACGTAACCTCGTTCGGGCTGCGACTGCAGCGCGGTGTCAGTGCCGTTGGCCGGCTACGGTGGGTCCTTGCCGGATCGGCAGCGCTTGCCGGAGCCTTCGTGTTTGCCCAGCACAACCGGATCTGGAATCACGAACTCGCGGCCCTCAGTCCGGTGCCGGCGGAAGCCCAGGCCGTAGACGCCGCGCTGCGCAGCGATCTCGGCGCGCCGGACCTGCGCTACATGATCGTCGTCCGCGCAAACGATGCCGAGACCACATTGCAGAAGGCGGAGGCGGTATCCGCACGGCTGCAGGCACTCGTCGATGGCGGGGAGATCGGCGGTTTCGAAAGCCCGTCGCTGTATCTGCCTTCCCAGGCTCGACAGCTCGAACGCCGCTCCGCGCTGCCAGACCCGCAGGACTTGCGCGCACGGCTCGCGAGCGCGACCGCGGAACTGCCCCTGCCAGCCAGCCGGCTCGAACCCTTCGTCGAAGACATCTCCGCCGCGCGTGAGCGCCCCCCTCTGACGCGCGCAGACCTCGATGGAACGAGCTTCGCCATGGCCGTCGACTCGCTGCTCCTGCGTCAGGGCGAGCAATGGACCGCGCTGCTGCCGCTGCGCGCGCCCATCGCGGGGGCACATGCGGGGGAGATCGACCCCTCTGCCGTGCGCCTCGCGCTCGAAGACGCGGCAGATGCCGCCCCCCTGTTCATCGACATGAAGAGCGAATCCGGACAACTCTACGCGGGTTACCTGCGCGAGGCGATCATGCTGTCGCTCGCGGGAGTCGCTGCGGTCATCGCGCTGCTTGCAGTCGCCCTGCGTTCGCCGCGACGCGTCCTGCGCGTCCTGCTGCCGCTGGCGGCCTCGGTGCTGACGGTCGTGGCCGGGCTCGTGCTCGCCGGAGTGGCGCTGACGATCCTGCACCTCGTCGGCCTGCTGCTGATCGTCGCCGTGGGCTCCAACTACGCACTGTTCTTCGACAGCAAGGGCGACGAGGATGCCCCTCCGCCCGCGACCCTCGCGTCGATGCTGTTTGCCAACCTCACGACGGTCGCCGGCTTCGGCGTCCTCGCTTTTTCCTCGGTGCCTGTGCTGCAGGCGATCGGCGGAACGGTCGGCCCCGGCGCCCTCCTCGCCCTGATCTTCGCAGCCGCCTTCGCCCACACGTCGTCATGCCTCGTCCCTGGCGTCCCGGCACGCTGATCGGCTTTTCGGCCGCACTGCATGCCGCCGCCGCGGCGGGCATCGCACTGCGCCCCGACGCCTGGCCGTGGGCCGCCGCCGCCGTCGCAGCCAACCACGGGGCGCTCACGGCGGCCGGGCTGCTGCCGCGCTGCTCCCTGCTCGGGACGAATTGGACGCGACTGCCGGCCGCTGCGGTCGCGCGGCGGGAGATCGCGCTCACGATCGACGACGGCCCCGACCCGCAGGTCACGCCATACGTGCTCGATCTGCTCGACGCCCAAGGCGCCCGGGCGAACTTCTTCGTCATCGGCCGGCTCGTGCGCGAACATCCGGCACTTGCCCGCGAGATCGTCGCACGCGGCCACGCAGTCGAGAACCACAGCGAAAACCACGTCAAGACCTTCTCGCTGCGCGGCCCGCGCTGGCTCGCGCGCGAGATCGGCGCTGCGCAGGACACCATCGCCGACATCTGCGGCCGGACGCCGCGCTTCTTCCGTGCTCCGGCGGGGCTGCGCAACCCATTCCTGGAACCGGTGCTCGCCCGCCTCGACCTGCAACTTGCCTCGTGGACGCGACGTGCCTACGACACCCGGACGGGCGATCCCGCGATCGTCTGCCGGCGCCTGTCGGAGAACCTCGGCGCGGGCGACATCCTGCTCTTGCACGACGGCAATGCCGCCCGGACGGGCACGGGCGCGCCGGTGATCCTCGATGTGCTGCCCCGCCTGCTCGAGCGATTTGCGCGCGACGGTCTCGAGCCGGTCACGCTCGCCTCGGCCATTCCCTGAGCCCCGCTGGGCTCCGGAAGCGACCGCCGCGGGCGGCTACAGCGGATCCGCAGCGAGCCGTCCGCGAGTCACTCCGACCTTTTGTTAAAATGGCTTCTTTTCGAGCCGCCGAGGCACCGTGCATCCGCTGCTAATTTCCGCCTACACCGCCTCGTCCTGCCTCGGGCGCGGACTGGAGCCCCTGCGCGAAGCGATGCTCGCCGGGCGGTCCACGCTCAAGCCTTGCGATTTCGAGACCGTCTCGCTGCCGACATGGATCGGCGAGGTCGAAGGCATCGACGACCAACGGCTGCCCGCATCGCTGGCTCGCTTCGACTGCCGCAACAACCGGCTGGCGCAGCTCGGCCTGCTGCAGGACGGCTTCGCCGATACGGTTCGCGAGGCGATGTCCCGCTACGGAGCCGATCGCATCGGCGTGTTCCTCGGCACCAGCACCTCGGGCATCCTCGAAACCGAACTCGCCTACCGCCGCCGCGCACCCGACACGGGTGCTCTCCCGGCCGGCTTCAATTACGCCGGCACCCACAATACCTTCTCGCTCGCCGACTTTGTGCAGCACTGGTTCGGACTGAAGGGGCCCGCGGCGGTTGTCTCGTCCGCCTGCTCGTCCAGCGCCAAGGTGTTTGCCTCCGCCGCGCGCATGATCGCAAGCGGGCTGATCGATGCGGCCCTCGTCGGTGGCGTCGATTCGCTATGCCTTACGACGCTGTATGGTTTCAATTCGCTGGAGCTCACGTCTTCGCAGGCCTGCCGGCCCTTCGACCGCGCCCGCGACGGCATTTCGATCGGCGAAGGGGCTGCCTTCGCGATGGTTGAACCCGCGCCAGCCTCCATCCCGCGTGACGCGATCCTCCTGCTCGGCTACGGGGAGTCCAATGACGCCTACCACATGTCCTCGCCGCACCCCGAGGGCCGCGGAGCGCGCCAGGCGATGGATGCCGCGCTGGCGCGCTCCGGCCTCGCCGCGCGCGACATCGACTACATCAACCTCCACGGCACCGCGACACCGAGCAACGACGCTGCCGAAGGCAATGCGGTGAAGGGACTTTTCGGCGACGCGACGCCCTGCAGCTCGACCAAAGGCGCAACGGGTCACACCCTCGGCGCCGCCGGCGGCATCGAGGCGGTAATCGCAGCGCTCGCGATCCGTAACGGCTTCATTCCGGCCGGCGTCGGCACCACCGATCCCGAAGAGGGGCTCGATTACGTACTCACGACGCGTCGGCAAGCGGTACGCCACGTTCTCAGCAATTCCTTCGGATTCGGCGGCACGAACTGCAGCCTCATCCTTGGCAGCCCAGCATGAAGCCGACCATGACGAACACGCCTGCGGCCTGGATCCGCAGCATCGGTCTGATCGGGCCGGGCATGACCGACTGGCCGGCCTGCGCCGCGATCCTCGCCGGTGACGCCGCATGGAGCTCCGAACGAACCGTACTCAACGCTCCTGAGGAACTGCCGCCGGCCGAACGCCGGCGTGCCGTGCGGGTCGTGAAGCTCGCCCTCGGTATCGGCCTGCAGGCGACGTCTGCGGCCGGCATGGATCCGTCGGAGCTTGCGACGGTCTTCTCATCCTCCGGGGGCGACGGGGTCAATTGTCACCTGATCTGCGAAACCCTCGCGTCCGATGACCGCCAGATCTCGCCGACGCGTTTTCACAATTCGGTGCACAACGCCGCCGCCGGCTACTGGAGCATCGCCACCGGCGCGACCGCCCCCTCCGCCGTACTGTGCGCCTTCGACGGCAGCTTCGGCGCGGGCCTCCTGGAGGCGCTCGCCCAGATCCGCTTCGACGGCCAGCCCTGTCTGCTGCTTGCCTACGACGCCGACTACCCGGAGCCGCTGCGGGCAGCCCGCCCCATCCCCGATGCTTTCGGCGTCGCCCTGCTGCTGACGCCCGAGCGGGACGCGCACAGCTGCGGACGCCTCGCCGTCAACCTCACCGACGACGCGGCCGACACGCTCGCCGACCCTGCCCTGGACACCTTGCGGTGCTCGATTCCCGCCGCGCGCAGCCTGCCCCTGCTCGCGGCGATCGCGGCACGCCGCAGCGGTCGTGTCGTGCTCGACTACCTCGACCACGCCCGCCTCGCAGTGGACTACGGGGCATGACGCGGCCAACGACGCTCGACCACGACGGCATCGCCGCACGCATTCCTCACCACGGCAGGATGTGCCTGCTCGCCGGCGTCGAAACATGGGATGCCGACGCGATCCGTTGCCGGGCGACCAGTCACCGCGATGCCGACAACCCGCTGCGCGATGCCGACGGCTTGCCCGCCACGAGCGCCATCGAGTATGCCGCACAGGCGATGGCGGTGCATGGCGCCCTGCTCGCCAGTGCCGGGGACGCCCCGCGCCCGGGTTACCTCGCGAGCGTGCGCAGCGTGGAGATCGCGGTCGAACGACTCGATACGCTCGCTGCAGACCTCGACATTGGCGCTGAACGCATCACCGGCAATGACAACCAGATTCTTTATTCCTTCACCGTCGCCGCGGACGGCCGCGTGCTGGTATCCGGCCGTGCCGCGGTGATCCTCGACGCGGGCGCCCTGGGCGCCGGCCCCAGCGGGAGCCCATCTTGAAGCGCGCACTCGTCACCGGCGGAAGCGGCGGCATCGGCGCGGCGATCTGCCGCCGCCTCGCCAGCGACGGCCACCACGTCTTCATCCATGCGAACCGCAATGCCGACAAGGCCGAGGCCCTCGCCGACGAAATCCGCAGCGCGGGCGGCAGCGCCGAGGCGGTCGCGTTCGACGTCACCGACGCCGCAGCCACGACGGCCGCACTCGACACGATTGGTGCTGACGGCCCGCTGCAGATCCTCGTCAACAACGCCGGCATCCACGACGACGCCGTCTTCCCCGGCATGCGCGCAGACCAGTGGCAGCGCGTCATCGACGTGTCGCTGAACGGCTTCTTCAACGTCACGCAGCCGCTGACGATGCCGATGATCCGCACGCGCTGGGGGCGCATCATCACGATCTCTTCGGTGGCGGCGATCACCGGCAACCGCGGCCAGGCAAACTACGCGGCCGCCAAGGGCGCCCTGCATTCGGCCAGCAAGTCGCTGGCGCAGGAACTCGCAAGCCGAGGGGTCACGGTGAACGTCGTCGCTCCCGGCATCATCGACACGACGATGAGCGAAGACGCCTTCGACGCGGATGCGATCGCGCGCATTGTGCCGATGAAGCGTGCCGGCAAGCCGGAAGAGGTCGCCGACCTGGTCGGTTTCCTTGCCTCGCCCCAGGCCGCCTACATCACCGGCCAAGTGATCTCGATCAACGGCGGGATGATCTGAAGCGCCGCGCGAGCAGAACCGGAAGGCGCACGAGGAAGCCGCAGAACAGTCGCGTGTGCATCCACGTCAGCAGCAGGTTGTCGCGCGCGTAGTTGAAATGCGACACGCCGCCTTCGTCGGGGCGGAAGTATTTGACCGGCGCCGGCAGGTTCACCGGCCGCACCCCCAGCCACGCCATGCGCACCACGGCCTCGGGGTCGAAATCGAAGCGGCGCATCCAGCGCTGGCCGTGCATGACCTTGGCGAGCGGGGCAATCGGGTACACGCGAAAGCCGAACAGCGAATCACCGATTCCCATCCACAACGTCTCGAGGTTCGCCCACCAGTTCGAAAGCTTGCGCCCGCGCACGCGCAGCGCCGGGGCGCTGGCATCGAAGACGGGCAGGCCGAGCACCATCGCGTCCGGCTGTGCGGCCGACGCTGCCATGAAGTCCGGAATCAGCTCCGCGGGATGCTGGCCGTCCGAATCCATCGTCAGCACATGCGTGAAACCCTGCTTCGCGGCGAGCTCGATGCCGTGCAACACCGCAGCCCCCTTGCCCGAGTTCTTCGGCAGCACGATCACGCGCAGGCCGGGATCCTCCTCGGTCATGCGGCGCAAGCCATCGGTGGTCCCGTCCGTGCTGCCATCGACGACTACCCAAACGGGCATCCACTGGTGGCGGGCGGCACGCACCGTCTCGAACACCTTCGGCCCCGGGTTGTAGCTCGGGATCAGCACCAGATGAGTGGCGGTGGGCGCCTCGACCGGACTGGGCAGCGGCGCGGATTTCGGCAGTGTGACCTGATGGGGCGTCATGGCAGCGTGCGGAGCAGTGTTCAGATCGTGGACGACGACATTGTGCCACCGTCCCTTTCCGGCGGTTGCGGCAGAACGGCATCCTCGAGTTCGGCAACGAAATAGCGCTCGAGTTCGGTCATGAAGGGTTGCACGCTGGAAGGCGGATCGAAGCGCCGCCCCAGCCGTACGCGGTAGACGACGGGCATTTCCGGCTTGCGGAAAAGCGGCCAGCCCTTGCACAGATAGGGCGAATCGGTCTCGATGAAGATCGTCTGCACGGGCACCCCCGAGCGCCGCGAGATCAGCCCTACGCTGCTCAACAGCGGATTGACGGGCATGCGCGTCGTGCGTGTGCCCTCGGGGAATACCAGCAGGAAGCTGCCCGCCGACAGGTCGGTCGTCGCGCAGCCCACCATGCGCAGCGGCGAATCGTTGCGGATGTAACGGGCGAGGCGCGCACCGGCGCCGAGGAAGATGTTGTCCATGAGCCCGGCCTTCATGATGCAGGCGACGTCGGGCAGGCGCGAGATCACCATCACCGCATCCAGGAGGCTCGGGTGGTTCGGCGCAAGGATCAGCGGCCCCTGCCCGCGCAGCTTGTCGAGCGCCGCGAGGTCGAATCGGCACGCGCCGATCAGCGTCAGGAAGCGGATGTAGCTGTTGAATCCCTGGTTGATGACGAAGCGCCCCAAGCGCCGGCCGGCACGCGCCGGCAGCAGCGGGTAGAACACCATCGCGAAGGGTGTCCATAGCAGGCAGATCATGCCCAGGTAACCGAGGCCGAGGTACAGCAGCACATACTCGCGCAGGCGCCGCAGCGCCCCCTGCCGCGTCCGGCCGCTGCTACTCATCCGCTTCGACTCGGCGCGAGGATTCGCCCAGCACCCAGGTCAGCGCGAAACCTGCGGCGAAATAGTCCTTGCGCTTCACCAGCGGACTATCGTCGAACACAGCCCCCGCGAGGGTGTCGTAGCGCACGAAGCCCCCGACCCACCACCCTGGATAACGCTTCCACAGTGCCGCGAGCACCTGCGTTCCGCCATAGCCGCCGCGTGCGTCGTAGGCGGGACGCAGTGGCATTGCCTCGTTCGCCTCGACCTCGTAAAAATAGCGGTGCTGCCGGCGGTCCCCATAGACCGGCCCGGCGATCACGCCGAGGGTCCAGCCCCCCAGCCCGGCCGGATCGCGCCAGTCCAGGTTGAGCTGCGGCGTGAACTGCCAGCCCGTCGATTCCGGGCCACCTTCCGCCGTGAAGCCCGCACGCAAGGGCAGGCGCGTGCGCAGGCGCAGGCGCTCGTCGGCCGAACGCCACAGTCGCACATCGAGCGAAGGGCCGATCTCAACGGTCGGTTTCAGGTCGGGCATGCCCTCGCGCGCCTTCACCCGATCGCTGCTGACCGGCGGGGACGCGCCCAGGCTGAGGCTCAGCTCGACGCGGTCGCTGTCGAAGAAGGTGCCGCGGATCCCCTGCCGGTCCGCCTTCAGGAATTCGCCGCGATAAACGACATAGGGCACCGGCAGCACGAACAACCGATCCTCGTCCGAACCGCGGTAAGCGGGAAACTGCAGCACGGTGAGGCCAGCGCCCAGTTCCCAGAGCGGCTTTTCCGCTGCCGCGGCGACCGGAGCGAACACGGGCACCAGCAGCGCGGCGAGCAGTCCGCACGACAGCCACCCGCTCCCCGCCCCTGCCCTCATCGCCAATCCTCCATCGCATGTCCGCCGGACGCCTCGATTTCCACCAGCAGGTCCTCGCGACACACGTCGGCCTGCACGTACACCACCGGCACCGCATCGCCGACGTGCTCGCGAAAGCAGGTCCGCACGGCGTCGAGATCGCGCTGGTGGCGCACATAGACCTTGTACGCGAGATCCCCCGGAGCGAGCCCGGTTCCCCCCGGAGCGGCCCGCCGCGCTTCGCCGAGGACGGCCTCGATGTTGCGGACAGACTCCGCCGTCTGCGCGGCGACGTCGCCCCGATGCAAGGTTTCGTGCCCGACGATGCTCGCCGTGCCCGATATGAACAGCGTCGGTGGTTTCAGCGAGAGCGCGAGGCTTGCGCGTGCAAAGGTCGGGCTGCGCGGACCATACTGCCGGGGATAATGATACGCGCACACCTGGCGCGGATTCTCGATGGCCTGCGGCGCATCGCGCAGCGCGATGAAGTAGAGCGTGAATGGCCCCGGCGCCGAACCGAGCGCACACGCTGCGGGCACACTGTCGATCGTGCTGCGGCCGCCGGCCCCGAAAGCCTCCTGGCGTCCGGCGTTGAACTGCCAGTAGCGTTCGCTGCCGTCGATCACGGCATTGATCGCCGGAAAGTAGTTCCAGGCACGGAAGAGCGCGGGATAACCCGCCTCGTCGAGCAGATCGAACACCTCCCGGTAGGCGGCGCGGGTGGCCCGCTGCAGCGCAGAAACGCCACCAGCGTCCGCGGGCATGTCGCCCTCGTCCAGCGCAATGGCCCCGAACAGCATGCTCTCCGTACAGCGATAGCGCAGCCGTCCATATGCGCCCGCCCTTGTCGGGCGGTCGGCGCGCCACACCTCGCACACGGACCGCGGACCGGCCAGCACAGGGGTCGCGACCCGGGCGAGCGGAACTCCGGACGGCACGCAGCCCGCATCCCCCTCGCCGAGGATCGTGACACCGAGCACATCATCCCACCATTGCGGCGGACATTCCCGGACAGACGACGTCGGCATGTATGCCAGGGACAAACCGCGAACCAGACTCATCAGCACATCAAGCTTTCCAGCGCCCGGGCAATGGATTCCGGGATTGAACGACGGCAGTCGGAAGCACCGTGCGAAGCGGCGCCCGCCCCGAGCGCAGGACGGGAGAGGGACGCGACCGGCGAAGAAGATTTTCCCGCACGGGAAGGACAGAGATTCCGTGTCTTCCTGAAATCTCGCAATTTTGCATGTTTTCATTACAAAACATGCAGTTACAAAGCCGTCAAGAGATGACAAGGGGCGAATCTTCACACACCGCCGGACAACTTGCAAGGCGCGGCGACCGTGCGCTGTCGCAGCTATCCTCCCGCCCTGCAAAGTCGCACCGTCCCTCGGAAATTCCATGCCGCGCGCGATCGTTTCCGATCCGGAAATTGATTGTCGCTCAATCGTCGGATTTTCAACTTCATCAGGCATTGCTAAAGTGATGTGATTAGACATCGCGCCGCCGCTGCCAATCGGATCGAGCGGCGCCGCACACCAAGGAGCCCCTGCATGAAAAGCCTGTTCGACGCCGTTCGCATCGGCGACATCGACTTGTCCAACCGCATCGTGATGGCGCCGCTGACGCGCAACCGCGCCCTCCCCGGCAACCTGCCTGGTCCGCTCACCGTCGAGTACTACCGTCAACGGGCCAGTGCCGGCCTCATCATCACCGAGGCCAGTCCGATCAATCCGATGGCCCACGGCTATCTCGATACCCCGGGCATCCACAGCGCCGAACAGGTGGCGGGATGGCGCAAGGTCACCGATGCCGTGCATGCCGCAGGCGGGCGCATCGTGATCCAGCTGTGGCACGTCGGTCGCATCTCGCACACCTCGCTGCTGCCCGACGGCGCCGCGCCGGTTTCGAGCACCGACCGACCCGCAACCGGGGCCAAGACTTTCACCCGCGACGGCTTCGTTCCCGTCTCCACCCCGCGTGCACTGCGGGACGACGAACTGCCGGGCATCGTCGCCGACTACCGGCGCGCAGCCCGTCTCGCAATGGAGGCCGGATTCGACGGTGTCGAAGTCCATGCGGCCAACAACTATCTGCTCGAACAGTTCCTGCGCGACAGCGTGAATGATCGGAGCGGCCCTTACGGCGGCGGCATCGAGAGCCGCGCACGCCTTCTGCTGGAAGTCATGGACGCCGTGTGCGACGAGATCGGCGCCGGTCGCACCGGCATTCGTCTCAGCCCGCTGACCAGCGGCAACGGTACCTCCCGCGACAGCGATCCCCAGGCGCTCTACAACCATGTCGTCGAACGGCTCGCGCCGCTGGGGCTCGCGTACATCCACGTCATCGAGGGCGAAACCGGCGGCAAGCGCGAACCTGCGGACCTCGCCCGTCCGTTCGACTTCAACGCGCTGCGCAGCCGTTTTGCCGGCGCGTGGATGGTAAACAACGGCTACACGCGCGAATTGGCGTTGCAGGCGGTGGCCGAGGGTAAGGCGGATCTCGTCGCATTCGGCAAGGCCTTCATCAGCAACCCCGATCTCGTGCGCCGCCTGCTCGAGAACGCCCCCCTCACCCCGCCGCGCACGGATCGCTTCTACGGCGGCGGAGCCGAAGGCTATACGGACTACCCGACGCTCGACAGCGAAACGGTCGCCTGACCCTCAGAACCGCTCCACCCACGGACGCAGGTCCAGTTCCTGCGTCCACGCGCTGCGCGGTTGCCGATACAGCTGAAAATAGGCCTCGGCAATCGCGTCGGGGGCGAGCAGCGCATCGCCGTCGTGCGTGTCGGTATGCTCGACGACGGCCGATGGCCGGATCCGGCCGTCGATCACCACGTGCGCCACGTGGATACCCTTGGGCTGAAGTTCGCGCGCCATGCTCTGCGCAAGTGCGCGCAGGCCGAACTTGCCGACCGCGAGGTTGTGGAAACCCGCGCTCCCGCGCAGGCTCGCCGTGGCCCCGGTGAACAGGATCGTTCCGCCGGGACCACCCTGTCCGATGCGTTCGAGCAGCGCCCGTGCCGCCTCGCGACCGACGAGAAAGCCGCCCAAGCAGCCGACGCGCCAGCAGCGTTCGAACTCTTCGGCGCTGGTCTCGACGATGCCGCGTGCGACAAAGGCCCCCGCGTTGTAGACGACGACATCGGGGCACCCGTAGTCGCCGCGCACGTCGCGGAACAGGGCCTGGACGTCTTCCTCGCGCGCTGCGTCGCAGCGATAGGCACGCGCGCCGCGGCCGATCCCGGCGCATTCGATACTGAGGTTCTCCAGTCGCTCGAGGTTGCGGCCGGCAAGCGCCACATTCATTTCCGCCGCGCCGAAACGGCGCGCGAGCGCGCGTCCGAGTCCCGGCCCCGCGCCGACGATCAGTGCAAGTTTCCGCTGTTCCATCGCTGTCTCCTCGAAGCCTCGACCGTCGGCCATGAAGGCGCACACCGTTCGGTGACTTAACTTTAGATCACGCCCGCCGCGTGCGCCTCGTCACGCCCGCGGCGCGAGGCAGCCGTTGGCGTGCAGCCTGCTCCGGGGGTATCCTCAAAAGATGAGGCTCCACGGGCCTCCATAGATGGCGAATGCGTAGCTGCCCGTCTTTTCGGGCAGGGACCACCAGCGAGAGCGATCCGAGATGACCGACGACCTGACCGACGAAAGCTGGCGACAGAATCTCGAGGGGCGCTTCGAGGAATGCCTCGGCCCCGTGCGAAACCCGGACTGGTGGACGGGCTTGCCACCCGAGCGCTGTCCGGGCTGGACGAACGACGGCAGGCTCACCTCGCTGTCGCTCCCAAATCTGGCGACCTGCACACGCGAGCAAGTCCGCGCCTACTTCGACAACGGCTGGACGCTCACCGAGCTGCTGTTCTCCGGGCTGATCGGCGAGGAGGCTTTCTATCGCCCCCCGTACCACCATCTACGGCATCCGATGGTTTTCTATTACTGCCACCCGCCTGCGCTCTACGTGAATAAGCTGCGCGTGGCGGGGCTGATCCCCGCTCCGCTCAACCCGTATTTCGAACGCATTTTCGAAACCGGCGTCGATGAGATGCGCTGGGACGACATGTCGAAGAACGCGATGCGCTGGCCCGCGTTCGACGAGGCCCAAGAGTACCGCAAGGCGGTCTACGCGCTGGTGCGCCGCGTCATCGAAGAGCATCCCGGACTCGCCGAAGGCCATCCGCCGATCACGCAGAACGATCCCCTGTGGGCGCTGTTCATGGGGTTCGAGCACGAGCGCATCCATCTCGAGACCTCGTCCGTGCTGATCCACGAGCTGCCGCTGCGGCTCGTCCGGCGGCCCGCGGGATGGATGCCGCCGCATTCCTCCGCGGCGAGCCCCGCGGCATTCCCGCCGGTTGCAGGACGCGACTATCCGGAAATGGAACTCCTGCCCGTCGCTGCGACCCGCCTGCGGCTCGGCAAACCCGCCGATTGGCCCTCCTACGGCTGGGACAACGAATACGGTAGCCGCGGCGTCGACGTGCAGCCCTTCCGCGCGGGTCGCGGCCTCGTGAGCAACGGCGAGTTCTGGCAGTTCGTCGCCGACGGGGGCTACCGCGACCGCCAGTGGTGGTCGGAGACCGGGTGGTCGTGGCGCACCTACCGGAACGTCAAGTGGCCCACCTTCTGGGTGCCCGACGGCCCGGCCGGATCCCACCGTTTCCGCCTGCGCACGCTGTTCGAGGAAGTCGACATGCGCTGGGACTGGCCGGCCGAAGTCAATTGGCACGAAGCCGGCGCCTATTGCGCATGGCTGAGCGCCCGCCTGGGTGAGCCCTGCCGCCTGCCGAGCGAAGCCGAGCACAATGCCCTGCGCGACCCCGTCGTCACCGTCGCCGACGATCCGGTCATGGTTGCGGACGGTGCGGCACTGATTCGCGAACGCGGCCTCAACCTCAACCTCGGCTGCGGCTCGTCATCCCCCGTCACCGCCGGCGCGCGCACCGCAAAGGGATTCCAAGACGTCTTCGGCAACGTGTGGCAGTGGCTGGGTGACCAGTTCAACCCGCTGCCCGGCGCCCGGGTCCACCCTTACTACGACGACTTCAGCAGCCCCTGCTACGACGGCGAGCACCAGATGATCCTCGGTGGCTCGTGGATCTCGACCGGCGACGAGGCGAGCGTGTGGTCGCGCTTCCATTTTCGCCCCCACTTCTTCCAGCACGCGGGTTTCCGCGTCGTGCAGGCCGCCCACGACGGCGGCGCCGTGCGTCTGGATGCCGAAGGAGCGCCGGGCAAGGCCTACGAAAGCGCCGGGATCACCAACGAGTACCTGCTGCTGCACTACGGCAGCCCGCAGGAGCAGATGCCGCATGCGTCCGGGCCCCGCGACGCCTGCCAGTTCCCGCTGCGCGCAGCACACTGGCTCATGGAAGGCGCACGCGAACTCGGCATCGGTGGCGGCCGGGCACTGGATGTCGGCTGCGCCGTCGGCGGCGCGAGCTTCGAACTCGCGCGCATGTTCGGCGAAGTCCTCGGCATAGATCTGAGCCGCTCCTTCATCGATGCAGCCGCCACCTTGCGCGATCAAGGCGTCCTCGAATACGCCTGCCGCGACGAAGGCGAACTCGCCCACCCGCTGCTGGCGCAAGTCGATCCGGCCATCGACCGCAGCCGCGTCGCCTTCCGCCAGGCCGACGCCTGTTCGCTCCCCGCCGAGCTCACGGACTATGACGCGGTGCTGCTTGCCAACCTGCTGTGCCGCCTGCCGAGCCCCAAGTCCCTGCTCGGGCGGCTCGGCGGCCCGCGCGGACTGGTGCGCACGGGCGGCGTCGTCGCGATCCTGTCGCCCTACACCTGGCTGGAGCAATTCACACCGCGCGGCGCCTGGCTGGGCGGCTACATGGACGGCGACTGCGCCGTGCGCAGCGCCGATGTCCTCAGGGCGCTCCTCGGCGCCGACGGCTTCGAGTTGCGCCGCGAAGCCGAAATACCCCTCGTGATCCGCGAGCACGCGCGCAAGTACCAGTACATCGTCACGCATGCCATGCTCTGGCAACGCATGCGCTGACCACCATCGACAAACCCGACCGCCCTTTCCGACCATGAGCTTCCGATACCTGCAGAGCCTCTTCAACCCGCAATCGATTGCCGTGATCGGCGCAAGCGCCCGGCCCCGGCGCATCGGCAGCGTGGTCATGCGCAACCTCCTGGCGGGTGGATTCGGCGGTGCGATCATGCCGGTCAACCCCAAGCGCGACGCTGTTGCCGGGGTGCTGACCTACCCCAGCGTCGCCGCCCTGCCGCGCACGCCCGACCTCGCCATCATCTGCACCCCGCCGTCCGCCATTCCGGGCATCCTCGAACAGCTCGGCGAACGCGGCACGCGCGCGGCCATTGTCATGGCGAGCCAGCTCGGCACCACGCTGGGCACGGACGGACGGCCGCTCGACATGACGATCATGGAGATCGCCCGCCGTCACGGCGTCCGCATCCTCGGCGGCAGCACCCTCGGCGTGATGGTGCCGCAGGCAGGCTTGAACGCGACCTTTTCCCAGGTCGGCGGGCTGTCGGGAAACATCGGCTTCGTCTCGCAGTCCGACGCAGTCGGCACGATGGTGCTCGACTGGGCCATGCCGCGGAAGATCGGTTTTTCACATTTCGTGTCGCTCGGCGATGCGCTGGATATCGGTTTCGGCGAGGTGCTCGACTTCCTCGGCAGCGATCCGGGCACGCGCGCGATCCTGATGTACATCGAGTCGATCCGCGAACGCCGCAGCTTCATGGCGGCCGCCCGCGCGGCGGCCCGCAACAAGCCGGTGGTGGCGATCAAGGCCGGACGCGCGCAGCGCGCCTTGCCGGGTATCGGCGACCCCCTGTTCCTCGACAGCCCCGGCCTGATCGGCAACGACGACGTGGCCGACGCCGTCCTGCGCCGCGCCGGCATCCTGCGCGTTGACCACCTCAACGAGCTGTTCGGTGCCGTCGAGACCGTCGTGCGCTCGCGCCCGATCCACGGCGACCGCCTCGTCGTGATCAGCAACGGCGGCGGCGCCGGCATCATGGCCGAGGACAGCCTGCATCTCGGCGGCTATGCGCTGCCCGACCTCTACCCCAACACCCTCACGCGCCTGCGCCGCCTGCTGCCGCCCGACTGGAACGGTCGCAACCCCATCGCGATCCGCGTCGACGCACCGCCCAAGCGCTATGAGGATGTGTTGAAGATATTGTGCGAGGAGCAGGACGGCGACGCGATCCTAGTGATCCACACGCCCAACGCCCTCACCCCCAGCATGGAAATCGCCGAATCGGTGATCAAGACCATCCGCAGCGTCGGCGGCAATCTCCTCACCTGCTGGATCGGCGACGAAACCTCCGCCGCGGAACGCAAGCTGTTCGCGGATTCCGGCATCGCCACCTTCGACACGCCGGAAAACGCCACGCGCGCCTTCGTGCACATGGTCAATCACCGGCACACGCGCGAAGTGCTGATGCAGGCGCCGCCCTCCACGTCCGAGAACTTCCGTCCCGACGTCGAAGGCGCACGCACGGTCGTGCGCAGGGCCATTGCCGAAGGCCGCACGCGCCTCACCGAACCCGAAGCCAAGCACATCCTGGCGGCGTACGAGATTCCAGTCGTGCCGACGCACCTGGCCGCGACGCCGCAGGACGTCTCCGCGATCGCCACCGAGCTCGGCATGCCCGTCGCGGTCACTGTCATGTCCCGCGATATCCGCCGCAAGTGGGAAGTCGGCGGCGTCGCGCTGGACCTCGAGACCCCGGAGGCCGCCGAGTCGGCTGCCCAAGCCATGCTGGCACGCGTCGCCACCGCGCGGCCCGACGTCCGAATCAGCGGCTTCGCCGTGCAGCCGATGGAAACGCGCCCCCACACCCGGCAACTGATCGTCGGCGTCGTCACGGACCCGCTGTTCGGACCGATGATCGTTTTCGGCGAAGGCGGGCGGGGGCTGGAGGTGTACCGCAACCTCGCCATCGGCCTGCCCCCGCTCAACCTGCCGCTCGCGCACGACCTCATCAACCGCAGCCGCGCGGCCGGGCTGCTCGACGCCTACCACAACCATCCGGCAGCCGATCGCGAAGGCGTCGCGCAGCTCCTGACCCGGATTTCACAGCTCATCGTCGATATCCCCGAGATCGAGGAACTCGACGTCAACCCCTTGTTCGTGGACGACCAGGGAGTTCTGGCCGTCGATGCGCACATCCAGGTCTCGACGACCGCACCGAGCCCCCAGCGACTGTCGATCCGCCCCTATCCCGAAGACCTCGCCGAAGCGGCGACCCTGCGCGACGGCCGTAAGATCGTCCTGCGCCCGATCCGTCCCGAAGACGAACCCACGCACTACGAATTCCTGTCGCGCGTGACGCCGGAAGACATCCTGTTCCGTTTCTTCCACTACATCGGCACGCTGCCGCGCACGGAGATGGCGCGTCTCACCCAGATTGACTACGACCGCGAAATGGCCTTCATCGCCAGCGGGCGCGACGACTCCGGCCGCCCGGAGACGCTGGGCGTGGTGCGCGCCGTGGCCGACCCCGACAATCACACGGCGGAGTTTTCCATCCTCGTGCGTTCCGACATGAAAGGCTATGGAATCGGCTCGACCCTGATGAAGAAGGTGATCCGCTACGCCCGCGAACGCGGCCTGCGGGTGCTGGTCGGCGAAGTCATGGCGGAAAACGAGCCGATGCTGAAACTGCTGAAGGTGTTCGGCTTCACGATCAAGGGGTCCGAGGAGCCGGGCATCCTCGCGGTGCGGCTGATGCTGCAGGAGCAGCCCGAGAAGACGTAAGCCTCGGCGCCGGCCGCACTCTGCCGCGACAATGGGCGCACGCACTGCGTTCGTCGCCGATCTGGCTGCGCACGACACACGCGATGAAGCCGGCGCTTGCATCCTTCCGAAAGCTGTATATAGTTACAGCTCAGAAGGATCACGCCATGTCCGCCCGATTCATTTGCCCACACTGCCACGCCTCCCTCAATCCGCACGCGATGGAGCGCGCATACAGCGATCTCGCCGAGTACCGCATCTGTCCGGCCTGTGACGAAGCGGTGTTCTTCGCGCTGCGCGACGTACCGTGCATTCCGCCGTGGTTGCAGCGCTCCGAGTCCAACGACGGCGAACGCGCGGGCGTCGCCGCCCCGTCACCCGCATCCGCCGCCGTCGTCCTGCCCGAATGCCGCTGAACATGGAGAACGCAACGGAAATCGAAGACTCCCTCGCCTGCCTGGCTCACCTCAACGACGCTCAGAAGGCCGCTGTCCTGTTCGGCACGCAGCCTGAGTCCGCCGATCGTGATCGTCCGCTCCTGGTGATTGCGGGCGCGGGTTCGGGCAAGACCAGCACCCTCGCCCACCGCGTCGCGCACCTGCTCGCCTGCGGCGCCGATCCTGGCCGCATCCTGCTGCTGACCTTCTCGCGCCGCGCCGCCGACGAGATGAACCGCCGCGTCACGCGCATCGTCGCGCAGCTGGCGAAAACACGCCCGCGGCTCGCCGCAGCGTCCCTTGAATGGTCGGGCACCTTCCACGCCATCGGTGCGCGCCTGTTGCGCGAGTTCGCCGGGCGCATCGGGCTCGAACCCGGATTCACGATTCACGACCGCGAGGATTCGGCCGACCTGATGAACCTCGTGCGCCACGAACAGGGTTTGTCGGCGAAAGCGAAGCGCTTTCCGATGAAGGGCACCTGCCTGGCGATCTACTCCGCCGCGATCAATACCCAGGCGCCCCTCGGCGAGGTGCTGCAGCAGTCCTTCCCCTGGTGCAGCGAATGGGAAGCCGACCTCAAGCGCCTCTTTCTCGCCTACGTGGAAGCGAAGCAGGCGCAACAGGTCCTCGACTACGACGACCTGCTGCTCTATTGGGCCCAGATGATCACGGACGGCGATCTCGCCGCAGAGATCGGCGCGCGCTTCTCTCACTTGCTCGTGGACGAATACCAGGACACCAACCGCCTGCAGGCGGCCATCCTGCTCGCAATGAAACCGGACGGACGCGGCCTCACCGTGGTCGGCGACGACGCTCAGGCGATCTACGCCTTCCGCGGCGCGACGGTGCGCAACATCCTCGACTTCCCCTCCCATTTCGATCCGCCGGCGCACCTGGTCACGCTGGACCGCAACTACCGCTCGACCCAGCCCATTCTCGAAGCCGCAAACACAGTCATCGCGCTTGCGAGCGAGCGCTTCACCAAGGACTTGTGGACGGAGCGTGCCGGTGCGCAGAAACCGCGCCTGATCTCGGTGCGCGACGACGCCGACCAGGCGGCGTGCGTCGTGGAAACCGTGCTTGCGCGTCGCGAGGAGGGGGCACGGCTCAAGTCGCAGGCCGTGCTGTTCCGCGCATCGCATCACAGCGCGCGCCTCGAGGTCGAGCTCACGCGGCGCAGCATTCCGTTCGTGAAATTCGGCGGACTCAAGTTCCTCGAGGCGGCACACGTCAAGGACGTGCTCGCGGTGCTGCGCTGGGCCATCAATCCGCGCGACCGTGTATCGGGGTTTCGCGCCATCCAGCTTCACGCCGGAATCGGCCCGAAGACGGCGGGGCGTGTCCTCGACAACATCACCAACGCGGCGCCCGGCTGCCTGCTCCTCGCCGAGCAGCCCGTCCCCGAGGCGGCGCGCGACGCATGGGTCGCATTTGCAGGGCAGCTGGAATCGGTTGCCGCCGCGGCATGGCCGGCGAGCCTGGAGCCGATCTGCCAATGGTACGTGGGAGAAATGGCGCGCCTGTACGAAGATGCCGCCATCCGCGCGGGTGACATCGAACAGCTTGCGCGGATCGCCGCCACCTACCCGAACCTGGAGCGCTTCCTCACCGAACTCACGCTCGACCCGCCCAGCGCGACGAGTGACGAAGCCGGCATTCCCCTTCTCGACGAAGACTACCTGATCCTGTCCACGATCCACTCCGCCAAGGGGCAGGAATGGTCGGCCGTGACACTGCTGAATGCGGTCGACGGCTGCTTGCCCTCGGACCTCGCGACCGGCAGCAGCAGCGAGATCGAGGAAGAGCGCCGGCTGCTCTACGTCGCGATGACGCGGGCGAAGGACGCGCTCGACCTGATCGTGCCGCAGCGTTTCCACGTGTCGCAGCAGCCCGGGCGCGGCGACCGCCACGTCTACGCGAGCCGCACGCGGTTCATTCCGAACCGGATACTCGAACGCTTCGAGCAGACCTCCTGGCCGCCCCCGGCCCTTGCCCCGCGCCCGACCGCGGAATCGCGCCGCATCGCGTTCGACCTCGCCGAGCGGATGCGTGCGATGTGGAAATGAGGCAAGTTGTCCCCAGCGGCTGTGGATAAGCCTGTGGGCCGCGACGGGATGACGCACGCAAGTCGTTCATCCCGCAGGAATTTCGCTTCGTGCTGCACGGATGAGCAAGCGCTGCGACACAGTGCGACGTTCGGTGCGCCTTACAGGACGGCCGTCGAATGCGCTACTCTTGCCGGCAGCATGCGCGTGCCCGCGTCGCCGCGCCTCCTTTCCTTGTTCCACCGGGAGCCGACATGACCCACGACAAGACCCCCGACACACCCCGATACCAGGCCGGAATCTTGAAGGCGGTGCCAACCCTGGCACGCCACCTGTACTTTACCCTCGAATCGGTTGCCCAATTGCCCGATGCGCTGAACAAGCTGGCGCCGCTGGCCGATGGCGATGCCACCGTCGTCGGGCTTGGCGAATCGCTGGTCCGCGCCGCAGGTGGTTGTATCGACGGCCTGCGCCCTTTCCCGACGCTGAGCGGCAGTCCGGTCGATATCCCCTCGACCCAGCACGGCATGTGGTGCTGGCTGCGCGGCGACGATCGCGGCGAACTCCTGCATCGCAGCCGCCGCATCGAGGCGGCCCTCGCTCCGGCCCTGCGTCTGGTGCAGGCGACCGACGCCTTCCGCTACGGCAGCGGTCTCGACCTGACGGGCTACGAGGATGGGACCGAGAACCCCGAAGGCGATGAGGCAGTGGCCGTCGCATTCACCTCGTCCGGCGCCGATGCGTTGCACGGCGGCAGCTTCGCGGCGGTGCAGCACTGGCGGCACGATCTCGACCATTTCGAGCGCCTGCCGGGAAACGAGCAGGACCACATTATCGGCCGGCGCAAGAGCGACAACGAGGAGCTCGACGACGCACCCGCGTCCGCCCACGTGAAGCGCACCGCACAGGAGAGCTTCGACCCGGAAGCCTTCGTACTGCGTCGCTCCATGCCCTGGGCGGACGGTACGCAGTCGGGGCTCGTGTTCCTCGCCTTCGGGCACTCGTTCGACGCGTTCGAGGCGCAACTCCGCCGCATGGCCGGACTCGACGACGGTATCGTCGATGCCTTGTTCCGCTTCAGCCAGCCGGTCACGGGCGGCTATTACTGGTGTCCCCCGACGCGCGGCGGTCGCATCGACCTCCGCATACCGGGCCGCTGATCGACCCGGGGAGGCGCCCCTAGTCCTTCGCGGGCGCCTTTTCCAGCTCTCGCAGCGCCTCGGTGATCTCCGCGGCGCTGCCGGGGCGCACCACGCGCGCGATCTCGACACCGTCACGCAGGAACACGAGTGTCGGCCACAATTTCACCTTGAAGGATCGCCCCAGCGGACGGCCCGGCCCGTCCTCGATCTTCAGGTGACGGACCTGCGGATGGGCCGCGAAGGCTTCCGCAATCAGCGGCTGCGCACCGCGGCAGAAGCCACACCATCCCGTCCCGAACTCCAGCACCGTCGCATCCTTCAGGGCGTCGACGTCCTTGCGCTCCGGCGCGACTGGCGAATACTCAGCGTTCAATCCCATCCATGACTCCAATACCTGTTCCGGGCTCCGGTGCTCCGTTCACGCCGGATGCCACCGACCAAAGGACATCGCTTTCCCGATGCGTGCCGTCGCCAGCCCGATTGCCGCGTCGCGCGGCAGCAGCGATCGTGCCGACGCGGCCTCGATCACCGCGCGCGTATTCTCGCGCACCTTCTCGGCGATTGTCGCCAGCGCGGTGGCCTGGTTCCCGCCCGCGTATTCCACCGCCCCGCAGATGACTCCGCCCGCGTTCACGATGAAGTCCGGCACACACAGGACGCCCTTGCGGTGCAGGAATTCCTCGGCCGCGCGCGTGAAGGGAATGTTCGCACCCTGCAGCACGAGCCGCGTGCGCAGGCGCCCGACGTTGTCTTCGTGCACCACGTCCGGACGTGCGGCAGGAATCCAGATGTCGCATTCGACATCGATCACAGCGCCCGGTCCGCCCTTTTGCCCACCCGGATAGTCGAGCACCGACCGGCCTTCGGCCTTGAGCACGTCGAGCGCCGCAAGATCGATGCCGTGCGCATCCCACACCGTTCCCGCCGAGTCGGCGGCCCCGACGACGACGGCGCCCTTGTCGGCGAGAAAATGCGCGGAGTGCCGGCCGACCGCCCCGTAGCCCTGGATTGCCACGCGCGCGCCTGCAAGGTCGAAGCCGCAGGCTGCGGCGGCCACTTCGGCCGCGTGGGCGACCCCCCACCCGGTCGCACCGATCTGGTCGAGCGGGATGCCGCCGAGCTCGCGCGGCAGGCCTACGGCACGGCCGATCTCATCGCGCACCCAAGCCATGCAGGTTTCGTTCGTGCCCATGTCGGGGCCGAAGATGTAGTCGCGAATGTCGCGCAGCGCACATGCAAGTCCGCGGATGAGGCGTTCCTTGTCGGACAGCGGCATCCGCGGGTCGCCGTAGAGCACGACCTTGCCGCCGCCATGGCGCAGCCCCGCTGCGGCATTCTTGTACGTCATCGCGCGTGCGAGGCGGAAGCATTCTTCGGTGCTGACGTCCGGCGCCATGCGTACCCCGCCGATGGCCGGGCCGATGGCGACGTTGTCGACCACCAGCACCGCCTTCAGGCCGATGCCGGGTTCATGGACATGGATGATCTTCGCCGGACCGAGCTCGTCGGCAAAATCGAACGCGTCGCTCATCGCCCTCTCCTCCCCCATGCCCGGCGGTTGCCGGCGATCAGGTATGGAAGCGGCCCACCGCCCCCTGCAGTTCGCCCGCCAGCTCGCCCATATTGCGGGCTGCCGCCGCGGTCTGACTTGCCGCCTCGCTGTTGCCTTGCGCCATCTGCTTGATCGTCTCGATGCCCGAGAAGACGTCGGCGCTCACCCGCTCCTGCTCCTGCGTGGCCGCCGCGATGTTGTCCAAGCCGTGTCCGACGGCGACCACCGATTCGCTGGCTGCGGCAAGGACGTCATTCACCGTCATCATAGACTCGCGGCTAGTGGCGATGTGATCCATGGCGTCGGCAATCGCGCGCGTGACCTGCTCGGACTGCTTGCCCAGTGTGTGCGTGATGGCGTCGATCTCGTTGGCCGAAGTCGCCGATTTCTCCGCGAGCTTGCGTACCTCGTCGGCGACAACCGCAAAGCCGCGGCCCTGCTCGCCCGCCCGCGCTGCCTCGATGGCCGCGTTGAGCGCGAGGAGATTGGTCTGTTCGGCCAATTCCTTGACCTCGCTGGTGATATGAGTGATCGCCGTCGTGCTCGACACGAACTGACCGACCGAATCGGCGATGCCGCGCACCGTGGTCTCCACCATCCCGACACGTTCATCCAGCGTCGTGAGGCTGGCGTTGCCCTCGTCCGAACGGCGCAGGCTCTCGCGAGAAAGCTTGCGCACTTCCTCGGCGCTGCGGGCGACCGTGGCGATGCTCGCAACCATCTGCTCGACCGCCTGGGCCGTGGTTGCGGAAGTTGCGCTCTGGCTCTGCGACGACGCCACGACCTGGTCGGCACGCACGACCAACTCGGCCGCCGCGTTCGACACCTGCGCTGCGGATTCGCCGACATGGCGCACCAAACCGGCGATCTTGGCCATCATCTCGTTGAACACCGCCGAGGCGACGCCGATCTCGTCGCTCCCGCGCACCTCCAGGCGACGCGTGAGGTCGCCCTCGCCCGACACGATCGCGCGCAGACCCGCCACCATGCGCTCCAGCGGTCCGGTGACGGCCCCCCGGATGAAGGACCAGATGAAGACGAGAACCACAAGGCTCGCGACGAGCGCGATGCCGAGGGACTCCAGTCGCTTCGCGGTGATCGCGTTATGCATCTTGTCGAGCGAAATCTTGATCCCGATCGTACCGATCGTCGCATTTTCCGGCGCGTCGTGGCATTCGACGCAATTCTTGCCGAGGTATTTGGTGACGTTCTTCGCCGGGCGAATCGCGTACAGGTAAGCGCCCTTATCGTCCTCGCGTACGTCGATGTAGGGCTCGCCGCTGCGCAGCACCTGCGCCTCGAGCTCGTTGGGTTTCAGGTCATCGCGAGGCTTGCCCTCATCCTTGGAGCTCTCAACGCCCTCACGCGCGAGCTCGCCTGGGACGACGCGCAGTTCGCGGATCGCCGCGAGATGACTGATCTGGTCGAGCAGCACATGCTTCTTGTGCATCGTCTCGGTGATCATCATCGCCGTCAGCCCGGCAAGGGCTGAGTCGTGCATGCTCAGCGAGAAATCCATCGCCTGCTCGACCGCGAGCTTGCGACTGTTGTGGCTGTCCCAGAAGATCATTCCCGCCCACACGACGATCAGCAGCGCCCAGATCGACGCAGTCAGCCGAACCCAGATCTTGATGTCGGAAGTCCGCAGCATTTCGTTCCACCTTCGCCCGATGCAGGGGCGTAAAAATTTCGGGCTGCCGCAGGGCCAAACCCCGCGCGCCGTGCGATCCGCGCCGTGGAGCAAATCGCACGCCCATCAATAGCCACGTATCACATTCTATCTACATCGTCCCAACGTCACGTCATGATGAAGAAGGGAAATCGGTGTCATTTCCGTCAATTGACGTTCGACGCCTGACGACGAAACTGCCGCACGCGGCGACGGTCGACAGTTCGGACGTGTTGTCACTTCACGCCGCCGCGACGAGGGCATCCGCGTTGAATCGCAGGGTCGGCGTGACGTCTTTCCTTCGACGCAGACCATCGGCGCGCGTCGGATGGCAGGCATGCATTAGACTGAAATTTGACAGGGTCAAGAACAACGACGAACGAGGAGACTGGCCATGGCTACCGTTGCCCGGTTCGAAGTCGAATTCACCCGATTTCTCGATGCGGAGGGCGAGGCGACGCAGGAGCTTCCCGCCTTTGCGCTCGATCCCGCCAATCTGATCCCCCTCTACCGCGCGATGCAGCTCACGCGTGCCTTCGACACGAAGGCGATCGCGTTGCAGCGCACCGGCAAGATCGGCACCTTCGCGTCTGCGCTCGGCCAGGAGGCGATCGGCGTCGGCGTCGCCGGTGCAATGCGCAAGGAGGACGTGCTGGTGCCCTCCTACCGCGACCACGCGGCCCAGTTCATGCGCGGCGTGACCATGGCCGAGAGCCTGCTGTACTGGGGCGGGGACGAGCGCGGCAGCGACTTTTCGGTGCCGCGCGAGGACTTCCCGATCTGCGTGCCGATCGGTACCCAGGTGTGCCATGCGGCCGGCATCGCGTATGCCTTCAAGCTGCGCGGTGAGGCGCGCGTCGCCACGTGCTTCCTGGGCGACGGCGCGACGTCCAAGGGCGATTTCTACGAGGCGATGAATTTCGCGGCCGTATGGCGCGCCCCGCTGCTGATCGTCATCAACAACAACCAGTGGGCGATCTCGGTGCCGCGCGAGCATCAGACCTTGACGCCGACGCTCGCACAGAAGGCCATCGCGGCGGGCATCGCGGGCGTTCAGGTGGACGGCAACGACGTGATCGCCGTCCATGACGCGGCACGCCAGGCCGCGGAGAAGGCGCGCGCGGGCGGCGGGCCGACCCTGATCGAGGCGATCAGTTACCGCCTGGGGGACCACACCACCGCCGACGACGCCACGCGCTACCGCGATGCGGACACCGTGCAGCAGCAGTGGGCGAACGAGCCGATCCGGCGGCTGCGCAACTATCTGGCGCGCATCGGCGCCTGGGACCCGGGGAAGGAAGAGCGGCTGCTCAAGGAATGCGCCGATCAGGTCAATGCCGCGGTCGAGGCTTACCTGGCGATCCCGCCCCCCACCACGGCGGCAATGTTCGATCACCTGTACGCGACGCTGCCGGCCGCCTTGCAGGAGCAGCGCGAGGCTGCACAGTGGTTTGCATCGCACGACGGAGGAGGCAGCCATGGCTGAACTGAATCTGGTCGAGGCCATCAATCGCGCCCTGGAGTGGGAGTTGGCGCACGATCCAGCCGTGGTCGTGCTGGGCGAGGACGTCGGCGTCAATGGCGGCGTCTTCCGCGCGACGGTCGGACTGCAGGAACGCTTCGGCGCCGAGCGTGTGCTCGACACGCCGCTCGCCGAAACGGCCATCGTGGGAACGGCGATCGGCATGGCGGCGCAGGGCCTCAAACCCGTCGCGGAGATCCAGTTCTCGGGTTTCATCTATCCCGCGATGGACCACATCTGGAACCACGCCGGACGCCTGCGCAACCGCACGCGCGGCAGGCTGTCCTGCCCGCTGGTCGTGCGTTCGCCCTGCGGCGCGGGCATCCACGCGCCCGAACACCATTCGGAAAGCCCCGAGGCACTGTTCGCCCACCTGCCCGGTGTGCGCGTCGTGATCCCCTCCTCGCCCTCGCGCGCCTACGGCCTGCTGCTGGCGGCGATCCGCGACCCGGATCCGGTGATTTTCCTCGAACCCACCCGGCTGTACCGCCTGTTCAAGCAGGAAGTGGCCGACGATGGGGAGGCCCTGCCGCTCGACGTGTGCTTCACGCTGCGTGCGGGCACCGACGTCACGCTGGTGAGCTGGGGGGCGATGCTGAACGAAACCCAGGCCGCAGCCGAGGCGCTCGCGCAGGAAGGCGTGATGGCCGAGGTGATCGACGTCGCGACCTTGAAGCCGCTCGACATGACGACCATCCTCGAATCGGTCTCGCGCACGGGTCGGTGCGTGATCGTCCATGAAGCGACGCGCGCTGGCGGATTCGGCGCGGAGATCGCGGCAAACCTGGCCGAGCACGGGCTGTACTCGCTGCTCGCCCCAGTTCAGCGGGTCACGGCGTGGGACGTCGTCGTACCGCTGTCGCGACTCGAACACCAGTACATGCCGAGCGTCGAACGTATCGTCGCGGCGGTCAGGAAAACGCTGGAGGGCGCATGAAGATCTTCAAACTGCCCGACCTGGGCGAAGGACTGCAGGAAGCCGAGATCGTCGAATGGCACGTCAAGCCGGGCGACGAGGTGAAGACGGACCAGCCGCTGCTGTCGGTCGAAACGGCAAAGGCCATCGTCGAGATTCCCGCCCCGTGGGACGGGCGCATCGAGAAGCTGTTCGGTGCGGCGGGCCAGATCGTGCAGGTCGGTGCGCCGCTCATCGGCTTCGAGGGGGCGGGCGGCGACGCCGATGCGGGCACGGTGGTCGGTGAGGTGCAGGTCGGCACGCAAGTGCAGCAGGAGGCGCCGGCCGCGGTCGGACGACCGGCCGCTGCGATCAAGGCGACCCCGGCGGTGCGCGCGCAGGCGCGCCAGCTCAATGTCGACCTGGCCATGGTCACGCCATCGGGGCCGGACGGGCTCATCACGCTGGCCGACGTGCAGCGCGTCGCGAAGATCCTCGCCGAGGTCGGTCCACCCGAGATCCTGCGCGGTGTGCGCCGGGCGATGGCGCAGAACATGGCCCTCGCACAGAGCGAGGTGGCCGCCGCGACCGTGATCGACGACGCCGACATCCACGCCTGGCCGGCGGGCACCGACATCACGATCCGGCTGATTCGCGCGCTGGTCGCGGGCTGCAAGGCCGAACCGGGACTCAACGCCTGGTACGAGAGCCACACCATGGGCCGGCGCGTGCTGAAGAAGGTCGACGTCGGCATCGCCGTCGACCTCATCGACGGGCTTTTCGTGCCGGTGCTGCGCGACGTGGCGAACCGCGACCCCGCCGACCTGCGTGCTGGCCTCGACCGCATGCGTGCGGACGTCGCGGCGCGCAAGATCCCGGCCGAGGAGATGCGCGGCAACACCATCACGCTGTCGAACTTCGGCATGATCGCGGGCAAATACGCCGCACCCGTCGTCGTGCCGCCCACGGTCGCGATCCTCGGCGCCGGGCGCGTGCATGACACGGTTGTCGCGGTCGACGGCAAGCCGGCCGTGCATCGCGTGTTGCCGCTGAGCCTCACTTTCGACCACCGCGTCGTCACCGGTGGCGAGGCGGGACGCTTCCTCGCTGCGGTGATTGCCGATCTGAGCGCCGCGGCCTAGCGTCCTGCCGCGGCGCTCGGCACCGGGGGCGCTGTGACGAGCGCCCCGGCGAGCCCGCGGAGGCGCTCATGCGAGCTGGCCAAGCGTCTTGCGGAAGCGCGCCAGGGCGATGAGGAAGAATACGAGCCCGATCGCAACGATGGCGACGAAGTATGGCCACACGACCTCGATGCCCGCCCCGCGGTAAAGGATGGCCTGCGCCGCCGCCGTGAAGTGCGTCGTCGGCGCAGCCAGCATGAGCGTACGGACGAGTTCGGGCATGCTTTCGCGCGGGGTCATTCCACCCGACAACATCTGCAAGGGCAATAGCGTCAGCATCATCAGCAGGCCGAACTGGGGCATGCTGCGCGCGACCGTCGCAAGCAGGATGCCCATCGACGTCGTCGAGAAAAGGTGCAGCGCGACGCAGGCGAGGAACAGCGCGACGGAGCCTTCGATCGGCACGCGCAGCACGCCCTTCACGACGACGATGAGCGCAAACGCCGCCCCCAGCAGCACGACGAGGCCGTTCGACCAGACCTTTGCGAGCATGATTTCGCTGGGCGTGACCGGCATGACGAGCAGGTGTTCGACCGTGCCGTGCTCGCGCTCACGGATCAATGCGGCGCCGGCGAGGATGATCGACAGCATCGTGACCTGGTTGATGATCTCCATCAGCGAACCGAACCAGGACTGCGTCAGTGAAGGGTTGAAGCGCGCGCGCAGCGCGAGGTCCACGGGCGGCGCCGCGCTGCCGCGATAGCGCTGCACGAACTCGTTCACCTCGCCGTTGACGATCTGCTGGATGTTGCCGCTGCCGGTGAAGGCCTGGCTCATGCGTGTCGCGTCCACGTTGAGCTGGATTGCGGGCGAGCGCCCGGCCAGGACGTCGCGCTGGAAATCCGGCGGGACGTTGATGACGAAGGTGAAATCGCCCGCATCCATGCCTGCGTCGGTCTCCTTGGGCGACACCAGCACCGGCGCCTTGAAATGCGGCGGGTAGAAGGCCGACGCGAGACGCGCGGACAGCGGCGAGCCGTCTTCGTCGACGATCGCGACCGGCGCGAGGTGCAGCGAATCCGGCATCGCGGTTGCTGCAGTGTAGATCGCAAACGTGAACGTGTATGCGATCAGCACCAGCATGATCGGATCGCGCGCGAGGCTCCACAGCTCCTTCACGCCGAGGCGGTAGACGTTGACGGGGCGGCTCATCCTCAGTTGTCCTGCTTTCGCAACAGGGCGATGGAAAGGCCGATGATCACCGGCACCGCGAGCACGAGTGGGACGAACGCCGCGTGCAGGTCGGCGAGGTTCAGGGCTTTGCTGAACACGCCGCGGCTGATGATCAGCATGTAGGTCGCGGGAAAGAGCTCACCGACCACCCGCCCGACGCCCTCCAGCGAGGATACCGGGTTCAGCAGGCCCGCGAACTGGACCGCGGGGAGGATGGTGCCGATCATCGTGACGAACATCGCAGCAATCTGGCTGCGCGTGAAGGTCGATGCGAACAGGCCCAAACCCGTCGCGAAGCTCACGAAGAGCAGCGCCCCGAGCGCCAGGGCCAGGAAGCTGCCGGTCAGCGGCACGCCGAATACGGTGACCGCGACCAGGGTCATCAGCAGGAAGTTCAACATGCCGAGCACGACATAGGGCACCTGCTTTCCGAGCAGGAACTCGCTGCGGGTCACCGGCGTCACGTACAGGTTGATGATCGAGCCGAGCTCCTTCTCGCGTACCACGGAAAGTGCCGTAAGGATCGCCGGGATCATCAGCAGCAGCAGCGGAATCACCGCAGGCACCATCGCGGGCAGGCTCTTCACATCCGGGTTGTAACGAAAGCGCGTCTCGATCGTCGCGGCGCCCTTGCCCGCGTCGAGGCCTAGGCGCGTGGCCGCGAGGTCGACGAGCCAGCCCTGGTGCATGCCCAGCACATAGCCGCGGACGGTTTCCGCACGTTGCGGCATCGCCCCGTCCATCCATGCGCCGATCTGCACCGCGTTGCCGCGCAGCATGTCGCGCGCGAATCCGGAAGGGATCTCGATCGCCAGCGATATTTCGCCGCTGCGCATGCGCCGGTCGAGGTCGGTGTAATCGGCAAGCGGCGGATGCTCGACGAAGTAGCGCGAGCCTGCGAGATTCAGCGTGTAGTTGCGGCTCAGGGCGGTCTGGTCACGGTCGAGTACGGCGAAACCGAGATCGTCGACATCCATGCTGATGCCGTAACCCATGACGAACAACAGGATCAGGCTCCCCATCAGGGCCAGCGTCGCACGTACGGGGTCGCGCTGCAGTTCGAGCGTCTCGCGCAGCGCGTAGCTGAAGGCCCGCGACACGCTGAATGCACGTGGAGGGCGGCGCACATCGATGACGCCCGACGCAGCGGGGGGCCGCCCCGACCGACGTGGCGTCCGTTCGCCCTGCGCGCCCGCGTCCACGAGGTGTCCGATGAAGGCCTGCTCCAGCGTCGCCACTCCGCGGCTTGCGACGATTGCCGCCGGGGTGTCGCTCACCAGCACTTGCCCCGCATGCATCAACGAGATGCGGTCGCACCGCTCGGCCTCGTTCATGAAGTGCGTCGAGATGAAGATCGTGACCTTGTCGCGCCGAGCGAGGTCGATCATGAGCTGCCAGAAGTTGTCGCGAGCGATCGGATCGACGCCCGAGGTCGGCTCGTCCAGAATCAGCAGCTCGGGCGCATGCACCATTGCGACAGCCAGTGACAGGCGCTGACGGATACCCAGCGGCAGGGCGTCGGGCAGTTCGTCGATGACGTCGGCGAGACCGAAGCGGGTGACCATCGCGTCGACGCGCGGCGCGATCTCCGCTTCGGGCACGCTGAACAGGCGGGCATGGAGCACGAGGTTCTGGCGCACGCTGAGTTCGGTGTACAGCGAGAACGCCTGCGACATGTAGCCGACCCGCCGGCGGGTGGCGATGTCGTGCGGATCGACCGCGTGACCGAACAGCCAGGCCTGACCATCGCTCGGCGGCAACAGGCCGGTGAGCATCTTCATCGTCGTCGACTTGCCGCAGCCATTGGAGCCGAGGAAGCCGAAGATCTCACCGCGGCGGATGCGGAAGCTGACCTGATCGACCGCGGTGAAGTCACCGAAGCGCATCGTCAGCCCGCGCGCCTCGATGGCGATTTCCTCCGTCTCGCCATCCGTGAGCGGCGGGACGACGACGGCCCGGTGCCCGCGGCGCCGCTCCTCCGGCAGCAAGGCGATGAAAGCCGCCTCGAGGGCATCGGTGCCGGTGCGTTCATGCAGCTGGAGCGGTGTGCCGGTCGCGAGCACCCGCCCCGCGTCCATCGCGACCAGCCAGTCGAATCGCTCGGCCTCGTCCATGTACGCCGTTGCGACAATCACGCTCATCCCGGGTCGCTCACCCCGGATATCGGCGATCAGCTCCCAGAATTGGGCGCGCGCGAGCGGATCGACGCCGGTCGTCGGTTCATCGAGGATCAGCAGGTCCGGATCATGGATCAGCGCGCAACACAGGCCGAGCTTCTGCTTCATGCCGCCGGAAAGCTTGCCGGCGGGACGGTCGAGGAAGTGACTCAGGCCGGTCGCACCCGTCAGGCTGTCGATGCGCCGGCGGCGCTCGGCGGCATCATGGTCGAATAGACGGCCGAAGAACTGCAGGTTCTCCTCGACCGACAAGGTCGGATACAAGTTGCGCCCGAGGCCCTGCGGCATGTATGCGATGTGGGGGCATACCGCGTCGCGGTGGCGCTTGCTCACCATGTCGCCACCAAGCGCCTCGACGCGACCGGCCCGAACGGCCCGCGCCCCCGCCACCAGCGACAGCAGGCTGGATTTGCCGACGCCGTCCGGGCCGATGAGTCCGACCATGCGGCCGGACGGAATCTCCAGGTCGACCGCGTCGAGCGCCTGGGTCCGACCGTATTGCAGACTGACCCCGGCAAGCCGGGCGACCGGCGCATCGGCGACGCCGGCGTTCACTCCGGCACCTTCACCGCCAGCTTGGCGGGCCATTCGGCCTGGCCGTCGAGTTTCAACCACGCGAGGCCCGGCAGGCCCGTCTTGACCTGTGCGAGGTGGCGCTTCAACAGCTCGGGGTCGATCTGCGCCTTGACGCGGAACATCAGCTTCTGACGCTCGCTGGCGGTCTCCACAGTCTTGGGCGTGAACTGCGCGGTGCTCGCGACAAACGATACCCTGGCCGGAATCACGTAGGCAGGTGCCGCGTCGAGCACGATGCGGACCTCGCTTCCAAGCGCGACCCGACCGGCGACCGTTTCGGGCAGGAAGAAGGTCATGTACACGTCCGAGAGATCGACGAGATTCAGCACCTTGCCTCCCGCCCCCAGCACCTCGCCGGGCTGTGCGACACGGAACTGGATTCGTCCGGCGCGCGGCGCCTTGAGCTGGCTGTCGGCGATGTCGGCATCGACGCGCGCGACCGTCGCCTCGGCGGCCGCGACCGTCGAGCGCGCGCCGACGAGCTGCGCCTGGGCCGCGGAGATCGCCGCACGGGCGGCGGCGACCTGTGCCTTCGCTGCCGCCAGCGCAGCCTGGGCACCTCGCACGCGGGCACGATCGTCGTCGAGTTGCTGCATCGACGAAGCGCCGTCCACGGACAGCGCCTGGGAGCGCGCGAGGCGCCGTTGTGCCGCGTCCAGTTCGCTTTCGCGCTGCACCACCACCGCCTGCGCCGCCGCGATATCGCTTTCGCGCACCGCGACCTGGGCCTCGGCGCTGGAGACGGCATGGATGGTCTGCTGGTGATGCGCGCGCGCCTCCTCTCGCTGGGCCTCGAGCACGCTTACCTGCATCTGCGCCAAGAGTTGGCCGGCTTCGACGAAGTCCCCTTCACCGACGAAGATGTCCTGTACCCGCCCGCCGAGCTTGGCCGCAATGTCAATCTCGGTCGCCTCGATGCGGCCATTGCCATTCACAAACCCTTCGCCGGGGCCGTCCGGATTCGTCGCCTTCCAGGCCCACACCCCGCCGGCCACGGCCAACACGGCGATCAGCGCGGGAACCAGGTTCTTGCGGATTGGAAACGTCATGGTGTTCTCGCGTGGTTTGCGTTTGCGGGCAGTTCGACCGCCGCTCCGTGCGGAGATGGAAAACGCATGAAGAGCCTATCGACTTGCGCTAGGCACCGAACATATGTCGGATTTTACTGCAATGCACAATAACCGTCTCGCAGCGGCAGCCGGAGCGGCACCTCGACGATGCATTGGTGACTGGAGCCAGGAGCGCGTGAAACGGGGGCTGAGTCGCGTCACCGAACGTTTCCCGCGCGCCCGGCCGTGCTGAAGCGGAACGGGCGCGCCAGTGCCGCTGAAACCTCGGCGTCGCGATCGTAGAGGTCCGGCCGGAAGTCTGTTGTGCCGTCGTCGCCGACCTCGACGGTGTGGTAAAGGATCATCACCGGTACGCGCCGCTCGACCGGGACCGTGCGCGTTTCGCCGATCTCGATGGCCTTCTGCAGCGCCTCCGCATTCCACTGCTCCGGGTCGTCCAGCAACAGCACGGCCAGTTCCAGCGGACGCTCGAGGCGGATGCAGCCCGAGCTGAAGGCCCGCTCGCTGCGCCCGAACAGCGCTCTTGACGGGGTGTCGTGGAGATACACCGAGTACTCGTTCGGCAGCATGAATTTGATCCGCCCGAGCGGATTCTCCGCTCCCGGCGCCTGGACGATCTGGTATGGGAAGCCGCCGTTACGGTAGCGCGCCCAGTTGATGGCGGCCGGTGCGATCGTCCGCCCGGCGCCATCGACGACACGCATGTCGTTCTCGGCCAGGTAGCGGGCGTCGCGGAGCACATTGGGCACGACGTCCTCGCGCAGAATCGTCGGCGGCACCACCCATTTCGGATTGAGCACGAGGTACTGCATCACCGCCCGGAAGGTCGGCGTCTTGCGGTAAGGACGGCCGACCACCACGCGCGACTGCCACGCAAGGCGGTTGTCCAGGTACAGCCGGGCGCTGAACCCGGCGATGTCGACGATCAGGTAATCGCCCTCGATGTCCTGCGCGACCCAGCGCAGGCGTTCGAGATTCACGCGGATCTGCTCGATGCGCCGCCCGACGTCGACCTGCAGCTCGGCGAGCGTGCGGCGCCCGACGGCGCCGTCCGGTTCCAGGCCGTGGTGTGACTGGAAGGCGATGACCGCCGTGCGCAGTCCATCATCGAACAGATCCGGTTGAGGCGTGCCGGACGACACGTAGTCGCCACTCGCCGCCAGGCGCGCGCGCAGGGCCGCGACGCGGGCATCGTGTTCGCCGGCCCGCAGCGTCGGCCCCGGACGAAGCGCCGGCCAGCCGCCGCGCGCCTCGATTGCCTGGTAGGCGGAAAGCGCATTGCGAAGGCGGCGGTAGGATTCGAGTTGCGGTGCATAGCGCTCGACGGCATCGTGAAGAGAGTCCGCCCGCACGAGCGCTTCGAGCGCCTGCACCGACCGGACCGCTCCGAGGGAGCGCGAGAAATTCCACTCCGGGTAGAGTTCGCGCGGGTCGACCTTGCCGAATCGCAGATGATAGACCAGCCGGATCAGCGCTTCCGTAAACAGCAACTCGCAGTCCGCCATCTTCAGCGGATCACTGCCGGCTTCGTCGGCCAGCTTGCGCAGCACGTCGATCTGATAGTCGGCGGGATCGAGCCCGTGGCTCGCGCTGTCCCGGACTGTCGTCAGCAGCGCACTGCGGCGGTCGGCGTCCGCCCACGCCGGCGCAAAACCCCGGCTTTCGTAGAACTCCGGGATCACCCTGCGTGCCGCGATGACGCCCCCCCCGGGCCGCACGTCGCCGCCGTTGCGCAGCGCTTCGGCACGCTCGCGCAGCGCGTCCCGCAGCAGACCGTCGGCCAGCGGCGCGGCAATGGCTGCGGTGGCGAGCGCAAGCAGGATCAGGGCAAGCACCCCACGGATCGCACACCCAAGTCGTGCCACACGGTTTACGATTGCTCCCGTGCGCCGTCGCCCCGTCATCCGAACAAACATGTCGAAGAATCTCCATTCTGTCACCGCCCGTCGCCGGCTCCTGCTGAAAGGCCTTGCCGCCCTTCCCCTTGGCCTGAACTTCGGCAAGGCGCAGGCCAGCGTCGCCGAAGCCGACTGCGAGCTGTGCTTCCGCCACACGCATACGGACGAGAACCTGCGCATCGTCTATCGCAGCGGCGGGATCTACTTGCCCTCGGCGCTGGAGCGGATCGACTGGCTGATGCGCGATTTCCGTACCGGGGATGTCGCTCGCATCGACCCCCGCCTGCTGGATATTCTCCATACATTGCGGACGACATGCGGTGGAGAAAGTTTCGAAATCATCTCGGCTTTCCGCTCGCCGGTGACCAACGGCATGCTGCACAACGCCGACGGCAAGGGCGTTGCGACGCGCAGCCTGCACATGGACGGGCGGGCGATCGACGTTCGCATGCCTGGCTTCGACACCGCCGCACTGCGCGACGCTGCATTGGCGCTGCAGGCGGGCGGCGTAGGCTACTACCGGGAGTCGGATTTCGTACATCTCGACACCGGCCGCGTGCGCCACTGGGCGGGCTGAGCGCGCTACGCCGATGCGAATTGCATTCGGCGCCGCGGCTGCGGCGCGTGCATGATGTGGTCGAGCGGCAGCACGCTCGTTTGTTTTACCGTCTTCAGCGCGATATTGGTCTTCAGGTGCGCCAGCCCCGGCAGGCGCATGATGCGCTTCATCATCACGTCGGAGAACGCGACCAGGTCGGGCGCGACGATGTGCATCACGTAATCCGCATCGCCGCTCACCGAAAAACACGCCACCACCTCGGGCAGGGCTGACACCGCGCGCTCGAAGGCGTCGCTGCGCGACTCGCCGTGGCGCTCCAGCGTGACTTGCGCGAAGGCCGACACGTCCAGCCCCACTGCGGCCGGGTCGAGCAGCGCGGCGTAGGATGCGATGATGCCGCCCTGCTCCATGCGGCTGATGCGCCGGCTGATCTGCGAGGCCGAGAGATGGATCTCCTCCCCGAGCGCGCTGTTGGTGGCGTTGCCGCGGCGCTGCAACGCATCGAGAATCTGCAGGTCGAATTTATCCACGACGATCTGTTGCATCGTTTCTAATCCTCATACGCATTTCGTGCACAGAAGACCCAATTATGCGCACATAACGAACGCAATGTGCGCAAGACGCGCGCAATAATGCTCGATAACAACGCATAGGAGGAGCAACGCATGAACCTGGTCGAATCCCTGCTGCACGCGCTCAAGGACCACGGCGCCCATGAGATCTTCGGCATCCCCGGAGACTTCGCCTTGCCGTATTTCCGCATCATCGAGGAATCGCAGATCCTGCCGCTGTACACGCTCTCGCACGAGCCGGGAGTGGGATTCGCGGCGGACGCGACCGCGCGCATCCGTGGCGGACTGGGCGTCGCGGCCGTCACCTACGGCGCAGGCGCGTTCAACATGGTCAATGCCGTCGCGGCGGCCTATGCGGAGAAGTCGCCGGTGGTCGTGCTCTCCGGCGGCCCCGGCAAGGGCGAAGCGAGCTCCGGCCTGCTGCTGCACCATCAGGCCAAGACGCTCGACTCGCAGCTGCAGATCTTCAAGGAGATCACCTGCGACCAGGTCAAGCTCGACGACCCCGCGCGCGCGCCGGCGGACATCGCACGTGTGCTGGCGAGCTGCCTGCGCAACTCCGAGCCGGTGTATATCGAGATTCCGCGCGACATGGTGCGCGAGGAATGCGCCCCCGTCCTCCGCGAGGCGCCGCGCGTCATCGACCGGGACGCGCTGGCCGCCTGCGTCGACGAGATCCTGGGCCGGCTCGACGTCGCCAAGAGCCCGGTGCTGATGGCAGGAGTGGAAGTGCGGCGCTTCGGCCTCGAACAAAAGGTCGCGGAGCTGTCGCGCCGGCTGGGACTTCCGGTCGTCACCAGCTTCATGGGCCGCGGCCTGCTTTCCGACTGCGACGCACCGCTGGTGGGGACCTACATGGGTGTCGCGGGCCTCCCGGACGTCACCCAACTCGTCGAGGGCTCGGACGGCCTCTTCCTGCTCGGCGAGATCATCTCGGACACCAACTTCGCGGTATCGGAAACCCGCATCGACCTGCGCAAGACCATCCAGGCGCACAACGGCCAGGTGACGCTCGGCTACCACATGTACGCCAACATCCCGCTCGCCGCCCTCGTGGATGAGATGCTCGCACGCGTCAAGGCGAGCGCCGACAAGGCCTTCTCGGTCGCGCCGCACCAGTACCCGAGGGACCTTGTCGCGGACGGCGAGACGATCGCGCCGACCGACATTGCCAAGGCTGTGAACGACCTCTTCGCCGAACACGGCAAGCTGCCGATCGCCTCCGACATCGGCGATTGCCTGTTTACCGCGATGGAGATCGAACAGACCGCGCTGCTCGCCCCCGGCTACTACGCGACGATGGGCTTCGGCGTGCCCGCGGGCCTGGGCCTGCAGGCGACCAGCGGCCAGCGCCCGCTGATCCTGGTCGGCGACGGCGCCTTCCAGATGACGGGCTGGGAACTGGGCAACTGCAAGCGCTACGGTTGGGACCCGATCGTGCTTTTGTTCAACAACGCGAGTTGGGAGATGCTGCGCACCTTCCAGCCGGAATCGGGTTTCAACGACCTCGGCCGCTGGGGATTCGCGGAGATGGCCGCGGGACTCGGGGGCGATGGGGTGCGCGTGTCGACGCGCGCCGAGCTCAAGGCCGCGCTCGACAAGGCGATCGCGACGCGCGGCCGCTTCCAGCTGATCGAGGTGACGATCCCGCGCGGCGTGCTGTCGACGACGCTGTCGCGCTTCGTCGCCGGGGTAAAACGCATCAGCATGAAATAACGCAGGAGATCGATGACGGCCGGACCCGACACCCCCGCGGCATTCGCCGCCCGGCCGCTCTTCGAACCCATCGCGGCGCTGCTCGCGCGCTTCACCGCGCCCGCGCTTCCCGATGCCCTTCAGCTCACGGCGCTGATCCGCGAGGTCGCGCCGGCGGCCGCGAGCGGTAGCGGGCAGCCGATCCGTTTCGTCCCGCCGCCTGCGCAAGGCCACGCCTACGAGGACCACATCTTCACGACCGGCGCAGTGCCGACCCGTGCGTATGACTGGCACGACTTCTTCAATGCCCTCGCGTGGTGCGTCTGGCCGCGCACGAAGGCCGCCTGCAATATCCTCCATCGGCGCGAGCGCGAGGCGCGAATCGCCGCCGGCCTGCCTGGGCGCGGACTGAGGCGCGACGCCCTGACGCAGTTCGACGAATGCGGCATCGTCGTCGTGTCGAGCGACCCGGAGATTCCCGCCTCGCTCGCCGCCCATGCATGGGAAGAAGCGTTCTGGACGCGGCGCGCACACTTGATCCAGACCACGCGCTTCATCGTCTTAGGTCACGGCACTTGGGACCAGTTGCGCGAGCCCTTCTTCGGGCTGTGCGGCAAGGCGCTGTACCGCGTCGTCGATGCCGGCTGGCTGGCACGCCCCGCCGCCGAACGACAGGCAGAGACCGACGCATGGCTCGCCGCGCAACTGCTCGATTCCGGCCTGCTGCGCACTCCGCGCGAGCTCGCACCGTTACCGCTGCTGGGGATTCCTGGCATCACACCGGAAAACGAGTGCGCCTCGTATTACCGCGACACGCGCCAGTTCCGCCCCAAACGCGTGCCGGCGAACAAGATTCCCGCGGACTGATTCCAAGGCGATTGCACGAACTGGCGTGGGCCCCCGGTTCTCGCCGCTGCGCACGAAGCGCCGTAGAATGCACGCCCGACAGTAAGCCTCCCTCCATCGATGCCCCGCTTCCAATACGTCCTCTTCGACCTCGACGGCACCCTGATCGACTCCGCGCCCGCGATCCTCGCGAGCTACCGCCAGGCCTTCGCCGCCGCGGGGCGCGCGCCGGCCGTGACGATCGATGAATCCATCGTCGGCCCACCGCTGATCGAGACGCTGCAGATCCTCGCCGGGACGAAGGATCCGCAGGTCATCGACGAGCTCGCCGGCCACTTCAAGGCGAGCTACGACACCGCGGGCTACCGGGAGACTGCCGCCTACGCCGGGGTGGGCGACATGCTGGAACGCCTTGCTGCCAGCGGCCGCACGCTCGCGATCGCAACGAACAAGCGCCTGCATCCGACGCGCCTGATCCTCGATCACCTCGGCTGGAGCGGTTACTTCAAGACGGTCTACGCGCTGGATCTCTTCGAACCGCGCCTGCCGACCAAGGCGGCGATGATCGCGCGCCTGATGGCCGACCACGACATCCCTGAACACATCTCGGTATACGTCGGCGACCGCAGCGAGGACGGCGAATCGGCCGACGCGAACCGCCTGCCCTTCTTTGCCGCGACCTGGGGGTACGGCAGTCTGGAGGCGGGTGAACTGGCGGCGCACTGGCGCGCCTTTTCCAGCCCGGCCGCGCTGACCGAGGCGCTGCTGGAAGCCTGAAACGCCGCTGCGCCCGTCAGGCGCGAACGTCGCCCGGCACGTCGATGTCGGCGAGGACGCCCGGGTCGTCGCAGTGGACGCGGCGCAACTGCTCCTTGTGCGCGACGATCACGCGCCGGGCGCCTTCGTCGCCTTGCAGCGCCAGGAGTTCGTCCTTCAAAGAGACGGCAAAACCAACCGGATGCCCGCGCTCTCCGTCGACGAAGGGCGCGGCGAGCAACGCTCCGCCTCCAATCGCCGCAGCGACCGCAGCAATCGTTTCCGGCCGGATGTAGGGCATGTCGCCCAGCGCGATCACCCAGCCCGCGGTGCAGGCGGTCGCGCGGATCCCGCAGGCCAGCGTCGCCGCCATCCCCTGTTCGGCGTCGGGACACAGGACGTACGGAAGTCCCGCCGCATCGAAATGCCCGCGCAGCAACGAATCCTCCGGGCGCACGACCGCGAGCACCGCGCCCAGCGCACCTCGCAGGTTAGTGGCGCTGCGCACGGCGACCGGCGTGCCGTCAGGCAGCGGATGACAGAGCTTATTGCTGCCGAAGCGCGAACCCTGCCCCGCTGCGAGCAGGATGCCGACGATGCCCGGGGGCGATTTCGGACGATCTTCCAATTCCTCACCTCAGCGCGAACACGATTGCTGGACCACAGCTTAGCTGATGCGAATTCCCCGCGAGAGCCGCGGCCCGGATCGATGTCCGGGCCGTCGGGCCGGAGGCGTATTCCGCCATCCGGACGCCGGGCAGGATGACGCGCCGTTGTGGCGGGACGCGCAATGCTGCTCCCGCCCTACGGGATGTCGCGCGTTTGCCCTTGCTTCAACTCGGCACGCGTTCGATCACCAGCGCGATGCCGTGGCCGACGCCGATGCACAGGCTGACCACCGCATAGCGCCCGTTGCGCCGCTCCAGTTCGCGCGCGGCCGAGAGCGCGATGCGCGCGCCGGACGCACCGAGCGGGTGGCCGATCGCGATCGCACCGCCGTTGGGATTCACGCGCGGATCGTCGAACGCGACACCCATCAGCTTCAGGCAGCTCAGCACCTGCGGAGCGAAGGCCTCGTTGATCTCGATGACGTCCATGTCCTTGAGCGTGAGCCCGGCACGCGCGATCGCCTTCGGGATCGCGTAGGCGGGGCCGACGCCCATGATGCGCGGCTCGACGCCCGCGACCGCGCCCGCGAGGATGCGCGCCATCGGCTTTGCGCCGGCCTTCTCGCCCGCAGCCTTGCTGCCGACGAGCAGCGCCGCTGCGCCGTCGTTGATGCCGGAGGCGTTGCCCGCGGTGACGACGCCGTTCGGGAAAAGGGACTTCAGCTTCGCCAGCGATTCATAGGTCGACTCGGGGCGCGGATGCTCGTCTTCGGCGACAACCAGCGGCGGGGTCTTGCGGCCGGTCGGCACCGAGATCGGCAGGATCTCGCCGGCGTAGAAACCGGCTTCCTTCGCGGCCGCGTACTTCGACTGCGACGCAGCCGCGAAGCGGTCGGCGTCCTCGCGCGAGATGCCGAATTCGGCGGCGACGTTGTCGCCCGTCTCGGGCATGCTGTCGTTGCCGTACTGCTCGACGATCTTCGGGTTCGGGAAGCGCGCGCCGATGGTCGTGTCGAACACCTTGAAGTCGCGGCTGTAGGGCGATTCCGCCTTCGCGACGACGAAGGGGGCGCGGCTCATGCTCTCGACGCCGCCGGCGACGTAGAGCTCGCCCTCGCCCACCGTGACGGCGCGTGCCGTGTCGAGCACCGCGGCGAGGCCGCTGCCGCACAGGCGGTTGATGGTCTGGCCGGCCACCTGCGTCGGCAGGCCCGCGAGTAGCGCGGCGTGGCGTGCGACGTTGCGCGAATCCTCGCCGGCCTGCGCCGCGCAGCCGAGGACGACGTCCTCGATATCCGCGGCCGCGAACGGTGAACGCTCAACGACTTCGCGGATCACGGTGGCGACGAGGTCGTCGGGGCGAACCGGGGCGAGCGAGCCGGCGTGGCGGCCGATGGGGGAACGCAGACCGGCGTAGAGGTAGGCATCGAGCATGGAATCTCCTTTGGTGAATGGTTTGTTTGTCAGTTGTCAGGCGTCGTCAGCGACACGCCCAGGCGTGCGCGGCGGGTGAGCCAGGGGCTGGGGCGATAGCGTGGATCGCGGTAGAACTCGTGCATGCCGTCGAGGATCGCGAGGATGGTCGCGGCGCCGAGCGAATCGCCGAGCGCGAGCGGCCCCTTCGGATAGCCGAGGCCGAGACGCACGGCCGAGTCGATGTCTTCCGGCGACGCGACGCGCTGCTGCGCGATGTCGCAGCCGATGTTGACGATGGTCGCGACAACGCGTTGCGCGACGAGGCCGGCGCTGTCGCGCACGACGGACACGGCCTTGCCGCCGGCCGCGAGCGCGGCCCACGCGGCGTCACGCGCTTCGGCTGCCGTCACCGGCGTCGTCATCAGCGTCAGGTGCTTGTCGACGAACAGCGGATCGAGCGCCAAAGTGCGCTTGGGGTCGAGTCCCTCGGCCAGCGCGCAAGTGGTCGCATCGGTGCCGACCGGCAGCACGACGCCGACCGAATCAGCGGACGGACGATCGCCGCGGTCGAGCGCGACGCCCTGCGCCTCCAGCACGGCGACGACGCGCGCATGCAACGCCGCATCGGCGCGGCTCACCCACAGGGGCACCGGCGCGACGGCCGGTACGGGCGGCATCGCGACGGATTGCGCGCTTCCATCCTTGTACACGTAGAAGCCCTGCCCGCTCTTGCGCCCGAGCAGGCCGCCCGCGAGGCGCTGGCGCGTGATCGGCGACGGGCGGAAGCGCGGTTCCTGGTAGTACTGCTCGTAGATCGATTCCATCACTGGATGCGACACGTCCAGCCCGGTAAGGTCGAGCAATTCGCACGGTCCCATGCGGAAGCCGACCGATTCCTTGAGGATGCGGTCCAGCGTCGCGAAGTCAGTGATGCCTTCGCCGAGTACGCGCAGGGACTCCGTGAGGTAGCCGCGTCCGGCGTGGTTCACGATGAAGCCCGGCGTGTCGGAGGCGCGCACCGGCGTGTGGCCCATGCGTCGCGCGAGCGCCATCAGCGCATCGCCCACGGTGCGATCGCCGCGCACGCCGTCGATGATCTCGACGACCTTCATCAGCGGCACCGGGCTGAAGAAGTGCAGGCCCGCGACCCGCTCGGGGCGCCGGCAAGCGGCAGCGATGGAGGTCACTGACAGCGAGGACGTGTTGGTCGCCAGCACGCACTCGTCGGAGACGACTTCTTCGAGATCGCGGAACAGGCCGCGCTTGGCGTCGAGGTTCTCGACGATGGCCTCGACGACGACATCGCAGCCGGCCAGCTCCGCGAGACTCGCCGCGACGGTCATGCGCTCGGTCGCGGCGCGCGCCGCGGCGGTGTCGATCTTGCCCTTCTCGGCGAGCTTCGCCAGCATGCCGCCGACCGCATCGCAGGCTTCGGCTGCCGCGCCGGCGCGCGTGTCGAACAGCCGCACCGTGACGCCTGCCTGCACGGCGATCTGCGCGATCCCGCGCCCCATCAGGCCGGTGCCGACGACGCCCAGGGTCAGGTCATTACGCATCGCATCGAACATCGCTCACTCCCCCCGGAAATCGGCTGCACGCTTGTCGAAGAAGGCTTGCATGCCTTCCTTCTGGTCGCGGCTCGCGAACAGCAGCTGGAAGGCCTTCCGCTCGAGCATCAGCGCCGCATCGAGCGAGGCATCCTGCCCCGCGAGCAGCACTTCCTTGATCTGCGCGATCGCGAGCGGCGGCAGCGCAGCGATCTGCGTTGCAAGTTCCATCGCACGCGACTGCACCTCGGCATCCGGCACGACCTCACTCGCCAAACCCATCTCGCCCGCCTCGCGCCCGCTCACCGGCTGGCCGGTCAGCACCATCTTCATTGCCTTGAATTTGCCCACCGCGCGTGCCAGGCGCTGCGTGCCACCGGCGCCGGGCATGATCCCGACCTTGACCTCGGGCTGGCAGAAGGACGCACCCTCGCCCGCAACGATGATGTCAGCGTGCATCGCGAGCTCGCACCCGCCGCCCCACGCGAAGCCATTCACCGCGGCGATCACCGGCTTCGGGCAGCTCGCGATCGCGCCCCATAGGAGGTGGGTATTGCGCAGCATGATCTCGATCGCACCGGCCCCGACCATTTCGCGCAGGTCCGCGCCGGCAGCGAAGTACTTGTCACCGCCGGTCAGCACGATGGCCCGCACCTCGGGGTCGCGCCCGAGCGTGGAGAAGTGCTCGGCCAATTCCTTGCGCACCTGCTGGTTCAAGGCATTGCGCGCCTCCGGCCGGTTCATGCGCACGACCGCAACCTGGGGACTCGGTCGTTCGACCACTACTGCTTCCATCTCGTTCTCTCCTTGGGTCCGCACTGGGAACCGTTCTTCTGAATGTATTGGGAAATGCACGATACTGCTTTTCCGCGAAGGGATAAACCCCTAGAATCCAACTTGCCGGGCAATATAATGCCTTTAAGGCGTGAGGCGGCGCATGACGCCGCACCAAGAACAACGGATCCACCCCACCCCACGAGCCCACGCTGGGCGAACAAGGAGCTTCGATGAACACTCCCCGCGTATTCGCAATCGACGGCGTCGTGCCGGTGGTCGACCCGACCGCCTACGTGCATCCGACCGCCGTGCTGATCGGTGACGTGATCGTCGGCCCCGGCTGCTATGTCGGCCCCTGTGCCAGCCTGCGCGGCGATTTCGGGCGCCTGATCCTGCAGGCCGGCGTGAACGTGCAGGACACCTGCGTGATCCACAGCTTCCCCGAGCACGACACGGTGGTTGAGGAGAACGGGCACATCGGCCACGGCGCCGTCCTGCACTGCTGCACGATCAAGCGCAACGCACTGGTCGGCATGAACGCCGTCGTGATGGACAACGCCGTGATCGGGGAAAACACCTTCGTCGCCGCATGCAGCTTCGTGAAGGCCGGCATGGAAGTTCCGGCCAATTCGCTGGTCGCCGGCGTGCCGGCCAAGGTCGTGCGCGCGCTGACCGAGCAGGAGATGGCGTGGAAGGTGCGAGGAACGGGGATCTACCAGAGCCTCGCGGTGCGCTGCCTCGAGACAATGGAGGAGACCGACGCTCTGACGGCGGTCGAGCCGGGACGCAAGCGCATCGTGATGCCCGAGATCGTGCCGCTGAGCGAACAGAAACAGCGGGGCTGAGGAAAAAATCCGGCTCGACGCGAAGGCGTCGAGCCGGCCAGAACTCCGGCGAGTTTGGGAGAAGGGAGCAGGACGAACTGCACCGGAGGCGGGACGTTCGGCTGGAACGCCCCACGAAAAAACCTTAGTGCGCGGCAACGGCCGCCTCGCCGTGCATGACGACAAATTCGGACAGCGGCGCACGCTCGGTGACCAGCGCGTTCTCCGGGGCGTCGGGGTCGGCGTAGCCGAGCGCCATGCCGCACACGAGTTGCTCGTGCTCGCCGAGGCCGAGCGCCTCGGAAATGATCCGGTGGTACGGATTCCACGCCGCCTGCGCGCAGGTGGATAGACCGCGAGCCTCGGCCGCCAGCATCACGTTTTGCAGGAACATGCCGTAGTCGAGCCAGCTTCCCTGCCCCAGACGCCGGTCGATCGTGAACACGAGTCCGACGGGGGCGTCGAAGAACCGGAAGTTGCGTCGCGTCTGCACGCGCATCCGCTCGCGGTCGCCCTTCTCGATGCCGAGGTGGGCGTACAGCCCCCAGCCGCTGCGGCGACGTCGGCCGAGGTAGGGCTCGAAGAACTCGGTCGGGTAATATGCGTACTCCAGCTCGTGGCTGTCGTCGGCGTGGTCGAAGGCCGCGCAGACGGCATTCACCAGCGCATCGCGCTTCACGCCGGTCACGACATGCACACGCCACGGCTGGATGTTGTTGCCCGACGGCGCGCGCGCGGCGACCCGCAACAAGCCCTCGATCGTTCCCCGATCGACGGGGACCGACAGGAAGGCGCGTATCGAGTGGCGACGCGAGATCAGCCAGTCGAGCGCCGCCTCGTCGCCGCCGAAGGACACGACGGGATCGTCCCGCACGCGCGCGTTCATTCACCGGCTTCCCGGATCATGTTGCGCGCGATCACGAGCTGCTGGATCTGGCTCGTGCCTTCGAAGATGCGGAACAGGCGCACGTCGCGGTAGAAGCGCTGGATGCCGTATTCCGACAGGTAACCTGCGCCACCGAAGATCTGCACGGCACGATCGGCGACGCGGCAGCACATTTCCGACGCGAAGAGCTTGGCACACGCGGCTTCCGTGCCGACATCACGCCCCTCGTCGCGCTTCCTTGCCGCGTCCACCACCATGCTGCGCGCGGCGTAGATCTCGGCCTTGCTGTCGGCGAGCATTGCCTGGATGAGCTGGAACTCCGCGATCGGCTTGCCGAACTGCTTGCGCTCCATCGCGTAGCGCAGGGCGTCCGCCAGCATGCGCTCGGCCACGCCGACGCAGATCGCTGCGATGTTGATGCGGCCCTTGTCGAGCACCTTCATCGCGGTCTTGAAGCCGACCTCTTCCTTGCCGCCGATCACGTTGGCGGCGGGAATACGGCAGTCCTCGAAGATCACGTCGCAGGTATGGGCGCCCTTCTGGCCCATCTTCTTGTCGATCTGGCCGAGCGACAACCCCGGCGTGCCCTTCTCGACGATGAAGGCGGAGATCCCCGCAGCCCCTTTCGCGTCGGGGTTGGTGCGTGCCATCACCGTGAAGATGCCGGCTTCGGGCGCGTTGGTGATGTAGCGCTTGGTGCCGTTCAGCACATAGGAGTCGCCGTCGCGCCGGGCCGTGGTGCGGAGGCTACCCGCGTCGGACCCAGCGTCGGGTTCGGTCAGCGCGAAGGAGCCGATGATCTCGCCGGACGCAAGCCGCGGAAGGTAGTCGCGCTTCTGTTCGGGCGTGCCGTCGATGACGATGCCCTGGGCGCCGATGCCGTTGTTGGTCGCGAACAGGGAGCGAAAGCACGGCGAGGTCTGGCCGATTTCGAAGGTGGCAAGGACCTCCTCTTCCATCGTCAGCCCCATGCCGCCGAATTCCTCGGGAATCGACAGGCCGAAGAGCCCCAGCTCCTTCATCTCAGCGACGAGCTCCGCCGGAATCTGGTCGGTCTCGGCGACGTGAGCCTCCTGCGGCACGAGGCGCTCGCGCACGAAGCGCGAGATCGTGTCGAGAAGAATGTTGAGTGTCTCCTGGTCGCGGATCATGTCGTGTTCCCTCTCCGATGCTGCGTTGTGGTTGTCTGGGTGATGCGCGGCCCGCGTTCCGGCGGAGAACTTCCGGCCGGAACGCGAAACGCGTGCGCGCTTACTTCTGGTATTTGCGGAACTCGGGCTTGCGCTTCTCGCGGAAGGCGTTGCCGCCCTCGGCCGATTCCGCCGTCTCGTAGTAGAGCTTGAGCGCGTGCATTGCCAGGCCGCCCATGCCGCGGATCAGTTCCGTATCGACGTTGAAGGACTTCTTCGCCAGCGCGATCGCGGTCGGGCTCTTCTCAACGATCTCGTCGCACCATTTCTTCACTTCGGCGTCGAGCTGGTCGTGCGGCACGACGGCATTCACGAGGCCCATCGCCAGCGCTTCCTGCGCGGTGTAGCGGCGGCACAGGTACCAGATCTCGCGTGCCTTCTTCTCGCCGACGACGCGCGCCAGCAGCGCGGTGCCGAAGCCGGGGTCGACCGAGCCGACGCGCGGACCGGCCTGGCCGAGCTGGGCCTTGTCGGAGGCGATCGCGAGGTCGCAGATCGTCACGAGCACGTTGCCGCCGCCGATCGCGTAGCCGTTCACGCGGGCGATCACGGGCTTGGCGATGTCGCGGATGGCACTCTGCACTTCCTCGATCGGCAGGCCGATCGTGCCGCGGCCGCCGTAGCCGCCGTCCTGCGTGCCCTGGTCGCCGCCGGTGCAGAAGGCCTTGTCGCCCGCACCGGTCAGCACGACCACGCCGATGGTGCGGTCGAAGTCCGCATCCTTGAGCGCGTGGATCATTTCCTCGCAGGTCTGCGCGCGGAACGCGTTGTACTGCGCGGGACGGTTGATCATGATCGTCGCGATGCCGTCCTGCTTGGTGTAGAGAATGTCCTGGTATTCCATGGTCTGCTCCTCGTTGTAATGCCTGAAATGGTGTTGATCGTTCGCGTCTTAACCGGCCATCGTCAGGCCGCCCGACACACTCATCACCTGCCCGGTGATGAATGCGGCGTCGTCGCTGGCGAGGAAGGCCACCGCGCCCGGCAGGTCGCCCGGCTGGCCGAGGCGGCCGAAGGGCACGGCGCGGGTGAAGGCGGTGCGCAGCTTGTCACCGCGTTCGCCCTCGCCGCAGATGTCGTCGAGCAGCGGGGTGTCGGTCGGGCCGGGGCACACGACGTTGATGTTGATCTGCTGGCGGGCGAGTTCGCGGGCCATCGTCTTGGAGAACGAGATCAGGCCGCCCTTGCAGAAGGAGTACACCGCCTCGCCCGACGAACCGACACGGCCGGCGTCGGACGCGACGTTGATCACGCGGCCGTAGCCGCGGTCACGCATGCCTTTGACGACCGCGTGGTGCATGTACAGCGCGCCGTACAGGTTGATCGCGACGATCCTGTCCCACAGCGGCTTGTCGGTATCGAGGAAGTTGCCGACCTTGTCCCAGCCGGCGTTGTTTACCAGCACGTCGATCGGGCCGAGTTCGCCCTCGGCGGCGGTCACGGCGGTAATCACCGAATCCTGGCTCGTCAGGTCGACCGGATATGCGCGCGCCTTGCCGCCCGCCGACCGGATTTCCGCAGCGACGGCCTCGGCCGCGTCACGGTTGATGTCAAACACCGCGACGCTGGCACCCTCTTCGCCGAAACGGCGGCAGATTGCGGAACCGATACCACCCGCACCGCCCGTCACGATCACGACCTTCCCTTCAAAACCACTCATCTCTCACTCTCCTGTTGGATAACCATCAATTCGGCCCGTTGCGTCCGGGCCATGCTTTGCGCTTCAATGGGCGCCGTTCGCAACCGACCTGACTCCCCGATGAAAGACCTTTCCGCTGCCAAGGACCTCGCCACGATGGAGATCAGCAACCGGCTGTTCTTCCGTTTCTTCCAGGCCGCGAACACGCTGCACACCAAGGGCACGCAGGCCCTCGACGAGTTCGGCGTGACGACGCAGCAGTGGTCCGTGCTCGGCGCGCTGTCCCGGCCCAAGGTCAAGGAAGGCATGGGCGTCGGCGAGCTGTCGCGCTTCCTGCTCGTCAGCCGCCAGAACCTGTCGGGCATCCTTACGCGGCTCGAACGCGACGGCCTGATCGAACGCGCCACCAGCGAGGAAGACCGCCGATCCGTGAAAGTCAAGCTCAGCCCCAAGGGCGAGGAGCTGTGGGTCAAGCTCGCCGATCCCATCCACGACTTCTACGACCAGGCGCTGAAAGGCTTCTCGTTCGATGACCGCCTGCAGTTCATCCACTACGTCAGCCTCCTGCAGCGCAACATGGCCAAGCTTTAGATTTCGTGCGCCGCGAGCTTCTGACGACCGATGATCATCTTCATGATGTTCGCGGTGCCGTCGCCGATCTGCAGGCCCATGACGTCGCGATAGCGCTGGCCGAAGTCGTAGTCGCTCGCGTACCCGCCGTGGCCGTGCGTGAGCAGGCACTGGTGGATGATTTCGCACGCCACCTTCGGCGCCCACCACTTGCACATCGCCGCCTCGGCCGTGTGCTCCAGTCCCTGATCCTTCAGCCACAGCGTCTTCAGGCATAGCACGCGGCAGGCTTCGTACATCGTCTCGGCCTCGGCGAGCGGGAAGGTCACCCCCTGGAACTCGCCGATCTTCTTCCCGAAGGCCTCGCGCTCCTGCACGTAGCGCCAGGTCTCGTCGAGCGAGGCGCGCACCACACCCATGCACTGGATGCCGATCAGCGCGCGGCTGTAGTCGAAGCCCTGCATCACCTGCACGAAGCCCTTGCCCTCGTCGCCGAGCATCATTTCGGCCGGCACACAGACGTCGTCGAAGAAGATCGAACCGCGACCCACCGGGCGGGTACCGATGTCGTCGAAGGCCGTACGGGTGATCCCGGGCAGGTCCATCGGGACAAGGAAGGCGCTGATGCCGCGGGCGCGATCGGATTCGGCGCCGGTGCGGGCGAACACCACCGCCACGTCCGCCTGCGTCGCCATCGAGATCGAGGTCTTCTCGCCGTTGAGCACCCACACATCGCCTTCGCGCGTCGCCTTCAGCTTGAGGCGCGCCGCGTCGGAACCGGCGCTCGGCTCGGTCAGCGCGATCGCGATCGCCTTCTTGCCGGCGATGACCTGGCCCAGCCACTCCTTCGCGATGTCCGGCCGCGCGTAGTTCGCGACGATCTGTCCGCACAGCGAGGTGAGCAGATTCACGTAGGAGACGTTGAAGTCACCGTACGAGATCTGCTCCAGCAGCAGGCCGCTGGTCAGGCAATCGACACCCATGCCGCCGTGCGCTTCGGACAACTCCGGCCCGAGGAAGCCGAGTTCGCCCATCTCGCGGATGACTTCGCGCTCGATGCGTTCGGCCTTCTCACGCGCCTTGTAGCCCGGGGCGAGCCGTTCGCGGGCAAAACGGGCTGCGGTATCGACGAGCGCCTGCTGCTCGGGGCTGAGACTGAAATCCATCGCTGCTCCTCCTGTGTAGGTTTTGCGCATTCTAGGGAGCAGCAAACTTTTCTGTCAATACATTGCTATTTAATTTTTTCCAGTGCGAGCACAACGGCCACCGCCGAAAGGTCTGTATCCCGCCATTCCTTCTGGTGTTACAAGGCTCTTACGGAACACAAGGAGCACGTCAATACCGCGCTGATGGCGTTAGTGTGTAGCAATCTATTGACTTACTTTTGCAAAGAGAATAGCTTTGCCATGCCTCCGGGGAAGGTCGGAGGCCGAGATCGACAAGCAGGAAGATGCGTGGCAAAAGGAACGCAGGGCCGCGGGGACCGAACGTCGCGGACCGCGCCGCCGCGAAGCCCGTCGAGCGCCACGGTCTCGCTGGACATCATTCAGGGTTGTGCGCGGGCCCCGCCCCCGCCAAAAGTGAGGAGAGAAAAAAATGAACTTCGACCCGGTGCTGATCGCCGACCGCATGACTGCCATGAATGCCGCCGGCCTGTGGCGCGACGAGACGATCGACGTGCATTTCCGCCGCGCGCTGGCGGATTGCCCGGACAAGCCAGCCGTCGTCGGCTACCGCGACGGGCAGACCGAACCGGTCCGCCTCAGCTACCGCGAACTGGACCGGCGGGTCGACCTGATCGCCCGCGGCCTCGTCGCGCTCGGCGTGGGCCGCAGCGACGTCGTGAGCTTCCAGCTGCCCAACCGCTGGGAATTCGTCGCGCTCTCGCTCGCCTGCGCCCGTATCGGCGCCGCCGCAAACCCAGTGATGCCGATCTTCCGCCAGCACGAGCTGAGCTACATGCTGGACTTCGCCGAATCGAAGGTCTTCATCGTGCCGGCGGTGTTCCGCAAGTTCGACCACGCCGCGATGGCGCGCGAGCTGCAGCCCAGGCTGCCGCATCTGAAACAGGTCGTGGTCGTCGACGGTGACGGCGAGGACAGCTTCGACCACGTGCTGATGCGCGAGGACACGCAGCCTATTTCCGGCCCCGGCATCGGCTCCGACGATGTCTCGCTGCTCATGTACACCTCGGGCACGACGGGCGAACCCAAGGGCGTGATGCACACCTCGAACACGCTCTTCTCGAACCTCCACGCCTATATCGCGACGATGGAGCTGAGCCCGTCGGACATCATCCTCGGGGCGTCGCCGATGGCGCACCTCACCGGCTACGGCTATCTCGCGATGCTGCCGCTGATCCTGAACTCGACGACGGTGCTGCAGGAAATCTGGGACGCGCCGCGTGCGCTGGAGATCGTCCGCGACGAGGGTGTGACCTTCAGCATGGCCTCGGCGGCCTTTGTTTCCGACATGTGCGCGGCAGTCGAAGCGGGTTCGCCGGTGTCGCCGCAATTCACGAAGTTCAACTGCGCCGGCGCACCGATCCCGCCCGTCGTCGTCCAGCGTGCCTGGGACCTGATGGGCTTGAGCATCTGCTCGGCGTGGGGCATGACCGAATGCGGCGCGGTGACCGTCACCGAACCGGCGCGTGCGCTGCAGAAATCCGGCGTCTCCGACGGCCGCGCCCTGCCCGGCATCGAGATCCGCATCGTCGGAGCGGACGCGGCCGAACTGCCCACAGGCGAGACGGGCGAACTGCTGATCCGCGGCTCGTCCCTGTTCGCCGGCTATCTCAAACGTCCGCAACTCAACGGTGTCACCGCCGACGGCTGGTTCGACACCGGCGACACGGCCTTCCAGGACAGCGAGGGCTATATCCGCATCAACGGGCGCAGCAAGGACATCGTGATCCGCGGCGGCGAGAACATCCCGGTCGTCGAAATCGAGAACCTCCTGTATCGCCACCCGTCGATCACGACGGTCGCCGTGGTCGGCTACCCGGACCGGCGCCTGGGCGAGCGCGTATGTGCCTTCGTATCGCTGAAACCCGGCAGCACGCTCAGTTTCGAAGAGATGACCGCCTATCTCGACAAGCAGCAGGTTGCGAAGCAGTACTACCCCGAGCGCCTCGAGATCGTCGAGGACCTGCCGCGCACGCCGGCCGGCAAGCTGCAGAAGTTCAAGCTGCGCGAAGCCGCCAAATCCTTCGGCAGCGGCCAATGATGGCGATGGGGAACGACACCATGACTTCAGTGATCCTCGTCGAGACGCGTGGCAAGGTCGGACTGATCCGCATCAACCGGCTCGAAGTCTTCAATGCGTTGAACGATGACGTGATGAGCGCGATCGGCCTGGCACTAGACCGCTTCGAAGCGGACGCCGGCATCGCCTGCGTGGTGGTGACGGGCTCCGAAAAAGCCTTCGCCGCCGGTGCGGACATTGCCGCAATGCGTGCGATGGACTACATGGACGCCTACAAGGGTGACTTCATCACGCGCAACTGGGAGCGCCTCAAGACCTTCCGCAAGCCGACAATCGCCGCCGTCTCCGGCGTCGCGCTGGGTGGCGGATGCGAACTGGCGATGATGTGCGACATCGTCTTCGCTGCGGAGAACGCACGCTTCGGCCAGCCGGAGATCAAGATCGGCACGATCCCCGGCGCCGGCGGCACGCAGCGCCTGCCGCGTGCCGTGGGCAAGACCAAGGCGATGGACCTGTGCCTCACCGGTCGCCTGATGGACGCACAGGAAGCCGAGCGCAGCGGACTCGTCGCGCGCATCTACCCGGCCGAGAGCGTGCTCGACGAGGCGCTCGCGGCCGGCACGAAGATCGCGGAGTTCTCGCTGCCCGTCCTTATGATGATGAAGGAAACGGTGAATCGCGCCTTCGAAGGCCCGCTCAACGAAGGCCTGCTGTTCGAACGGCGCACCCTGCACGCCACGTTCGGCCTGGCGGACCAGAAGGAAGGCATGAGCGCCTTCGTCGAGAAGCGCGCCCCGCGCTTCGCCGACCGCTAGGCACCTGCGCCGAACCCGCGCCCGCCCGGCGCGGCCCCATGGCCTACAGCCTCGTTCCGTTCGACCACGCCGGCTGCAGGTCCGGCACGGCGGCTGCCCGGTTCACGCACGAGCGATAGCGCGTGTTTACCCGGTCGGCAAACCAGGCCGTGGTGATCTTGCTCGTGATCTTCGGGCTCTTCAGGCGGATCTGCGGCAGCGCCTCACGCGGCACCGGCCGCCCGGCCGCTTCGTCCGCGAGCGAGAACACGCGCTGATAGAGCTTCGTGCTGCCGAACGACTCGTCCTTCTCCTGCCGCAGGGCCGACTCGATCTCCACCTCGTTCAGGCGCAGCCTGCGCGAGATCTTCAGTGCCGCGCGCTGGGTCGCGCTCGCCACCGTGCTCGGACGGCCGTCCTTGTAGCGCAGCAGGTCGCCGTCCGGCACTAACGCCAGCCCGGCCACTTTGCCTAAGGCCATCTGGAAGGCCGCATTGCGACTGGCGTAGTGACCCGCGTTGAAATCCGCGAAGCGGTAGAGCGGAGTACGATACGGCGCCGGATAATCGAGCAGGTGTGCGATGCCGAAATAGACGCCGCCGCGGCGCGTGAACACCGCCTCGCGCACCTTGCCGTTCGTCGCCCCGGCGTAAGACTTCTCCCGTGCATGCTCCTCCGCGAACGCGACACTCACCTGCATCGGTCCACCGGTGCGCACCGGGTTGTATCCACTCAGCAGCAGCTTGCCGCCGGGCACCTCGCCGATGATATCCGCATAGAGGATGCTCATCTGGCGCTCCGTCTTCAGCGCGTTGATGCGCTGGCGGTAAGTCTTGCCGTTGCGCGACGGCTGGGACAGTGCGGCGTCCAGCGCCATCTTCGGGATCAGGTAGCGCTTGCGGCGGGTCTCGATTTCCCGCCACACGATCTTCGACAAGCCGGGGACCACCGGATCCGCCTGGAAACTCGATTCCTGCTCGATCACCGCGATCGACGCGCAGAAGTTTTCGGCGCTCGGTGCGAGGCGCAGCGCCATGACGGCCGCGACGATGTCCGCCGCCCACTCGTCGCGCTCGCGCGTGACGCCCGGCGGAAGCAGCGCGTACACGAACCTGCGTGCGTCCTGTTCCTGCACCCGCGGCGGGAAACCCTGCACGAATCGCCCCTCGGGCGGTGCCGCGGGTACGCCCCCCTGCGATGGAGGCGTCGACGGGAGCACGTCCGCCGTTCGCATTTCGACCGGCGCGGGCGCCTGCACGGCAGGTGGTTCCGAAACGGCGGCGCACCCACCGAGCACGAAGGCCGTGATGGAAAGGACGGGAACGAGTCGACTGAGGTGCGGCGTATTCATCTGGTGATGCATGCGGTGATCGTGAAAAGGCATCCGGCGGATTCCCGGGGCAGCGGCACGCGGGGGCCAGCTCCTGGCGAGAGTCTCCGCGCGGAGCGCAACACTATCAGATTGCACCCCCGGAGCCGCGCGATTTTGCACTCCAGGTAGCGCCAGCGCACCTGTCCCGTCCCGCAGCGAGCCCGCAAGGGTCTAACATGTCGGTCTGGCCGCGGAGCGCCGCCTCGATGACGCGCGGCCCGCGACTCCTGACGCCCCAAAGGAGAGATGCTCATGAGAATTGCAGTGATGGGAGCCGGCGCAGTCGGCTGCTACTACGGCGGCATGCTCGCGCGCGCCGGTCACGAGGTCGTCTTGATCGGTCGTCCGATGCACGTCGAAGCCGTGACGCGCGATGGACTCCTCCTCGACACGCACGAGTTTCAGGAACGCATCCCGGTGAAGGCAAGTACCAGCGCCGAAGCCGTTCGGAACGCGCAGCTCGTGCTGTGCTGCGTGAAGTCGACCGACACGGCGGACGCCGCGGCGGAAATGGCTCTCCATCTATCGCCCGAGGCGATCGTGCTCAGCCTGCAGAACGGTGTAGACAATGCTGAACGGCTGCAGGCACTGCTCGGCCGCCAGGTTGGCGCCGCCGTCGTCTATGTTGCGACGGAAATGGCCGGCCCGGGCCATGTGAAGCACCACGGCCGCGGGGAGCTCGTGATCGCGCCGTCCGACGCCTCCGCGCGCCTTGTCGAAATGTTCGGTGCCGCCGGCGTGCCCGTCGATGTCTCGGACAACGTCGTCGGCGCACTGTGGGCCAAGCTGATCCTCAACTGCGCGTACAACGCCCTGTCGGCGATTACGCAACTACCCTACGGCCGGCTCGTTGCGGGGGAATCGATCGAGGACATCATGCGCGACGCGGTGCAGGAATGTCTCGATCTAGCGTGGGCTGAAGGCATCACCGTTCCAGGCGATTGCTGGGACGCGGTGCAGAAGATCGCGCAGACGATGCCAGCGCAGTTTTCGTCCACGGCGCAGGATCTCAGGCGCGGCAAGCGCAGCGAGATCGACCATTTGAACGGCTACGTGCTGCGGCGCGGGCGGGCCCTTGGGGTTCCTACCCCGGTCAACCGCGTGCTGTTCGGCATCGTGAAGCTGCTCGAGGAGCGGAACGCGGGGACCGCGTCCGCCGCTTGACAAGCATCCCGAAGCCGGCCGATCACCTGCCCTTGCCGCGATCGGCAGACGGACGCCGGCGACCGTCATCCCTGCGCGCCTTGCCGCGCCCCTTGCCCCGGGACGCGGAATCCCGCCGTCGTCCGTGCTGGCGCGCAAGCATCTCGTCGACGGTCTCCGACATGCTGCGAGCAAGCGCGACGGCGACTTCGGCATCCGGGTAATGTTCAGGTAGCCGATAGCCTAGCCACGCATAGGCAGAATACTTCTTGCACGCATCCTCGGCGGCCTGCAGCGCGTAGCGACCGCCCCCCACCGGTTCGATCGACAGGTGCGAGGTGCGCTCCTTCGACAGCGCACGCGCCCATTCCTGCCAAGCCTGGTTCAGAGACTCCACGCGTGTCGATACCGGCACCAGCGACAGCGTGAAACGATGCTCAAGCGACAAGGGCAGGGTATCGAGCCAGCGCGCACGTTCGATCTGCTCGGTCAGGTCGCCGGGCAGGAAAAAATCGTCGGTGAGGTCGATGTTGCGCGAGAAGAGTTCGAGCAGGCGCGCCAGCGCACGCTCGCCGGTTGCAGCCGAAATGCTCCTCAGGTGATGCAGCGAGGGCGTTACATAAAAACCGCGGCTCGACAGCGGATCGGCCCCGGTGCGCATCAGCCGGCCGACGATACGGTGCGTGTGCTCGTCGAAACCGGCGACGAGGCCCGCCTCGTGCAGACCGAAGCGCCCTGCCCGCCCGGCAATCTGGTGCGTGAGCCAGGGCGGCAGGATGTCCTCCGAGATGCCGTCGAACTTCTTCGCCGTGGAAAACACCACTCGCGCCACCGGCAGGTTGAGTCCCATGCCGATCGCGTCGGTCGCAACGACGATGTCGGCCTCGCCGTCACGGAAGCGCTGCGCCTGCGCGCGACGCACCTCCGGCGAGAGATTGCCGTAAATCGTGGCAACGCGGAAACCGGCCTCCGCGATGTTGGTAGCCCAATTCAGCACGTCGCGGCGCGAGAACGCAATCACCGCGTCGCCTCGACGCAGCTGCCCGATGCTGCCGACCGGACGCGGCGCCATCTCCAGCGGCGATTTGCGCTCCAGCGTGCGTACCTCCAGCTCGCAGCCGAGGCGCTCGGCGAGCGCCTCCACCGCCGGGCGGGCCGACAGCGCGCCGAGCAGGAACACCGTCTTCGCCGCCGCGCCACATACCGCCGCGGTCCACGCAGAGCCGCGATCGAGGTCTTCCAGCATCTGTATCTCGTCGATCACCGCGACCTCGACAGGACGCGAGGTGTCGAGCATCTCGATGGTGCTCGCGACGTGGGTCGCACCGGGCGTGATGCGCCGCTCCTCGCCGGTAACGAGGCTCACCGCGACACCGCGGTCGGCCAGGCGCTCGTAATTCTCCAACGCCAGGAGGCGCAGCGGCGCGAGATACACGCCGGTCGCGGCCTTCGCCAGCGCCTCCATCGCCTGGTGGGTCTTGCCCGAATTGGTCGGCCCGAGGATTGCGACGAAGCGTCGCCGCATCATGAACGCCGTCTCGAAGGACTCCGGATAGCGCGTCAGCTTGACCGTGTCGCGCGCGGCCTCGGCCACTGTCTCCGCACGGCGACGCACGGCCGCTTCGGCGAGGCGGTCCTCGACGATGCGAAAACGTCGGCTCGCCAGTTCCTTGCCGGTCTCCAGCGCGCGCAGGAATCGCGCACCGTCCAGCCCTTCGGCCTGCGCCCGCTGCAGCACGCCGGTGACGAACGCGCGCACGTCAGCCTCGAACTCCGCCACCGAGGCCATGTGGAGCCGCTCGCGCACCAACGCGAGATGCTTCTCCTCAGGCAGCTTGCGCCACTTGGGCACTCGCGCCAGCACGCAGCGCTCGGGCACCAGGCGGTAGGGGTAGCGCTGGCCACCGGCCTCCACTTCGCCGGCGACCTCGATCGCGACTGCGCCCTCGTTGTGCACCAGGCGCGCGTTGAAGCTCTGCAGCCACAGATGGAGTTCTCGCGCGACGTCGAGCAGCGCATCGTCGTTCTCGGCATCGTCCTCTGCGGGCACGACGGCTTCCGGGTCGATGAAGAAGTTCTCTTCCAATTAATGTGATCCAGGCAGGAAAGAATGGAGGGTCTCATGGCTCGGGCACTCGGCGATACCCCGACAATCGATCTTGCGCGGATCGCCCCTGAGCGTCCGACGACAAAACGCAGGAGGTCAGCGCAACAATCCCAAACCGAGATATGTCACATCCAATTAATTCATTTTACGTGATGTTGACTCGACGCTAACCTGCGACCGATATTGTTCCATAGTGATTCACACCCAGCAGGAAGACGCACATGCCCTACGTAAACATCAAGATCACCCGCGAGGGCGCCACGCCCGAGCAGAAGGCCGAACTGATCAGCGGCGTCACGCGCCTGCTACAGTACGTCCTCGGCAAGAACCCGCAGACCACGGTGGTGGTCATCGACGAGGTCGACACGGACAACTGGGGGATAGCCGGTGAGAGCGTCACCGTGCGGCGCAAGCGCGGATCATAGTGCCGGCACCCGCGGTTCGCCGGCGAATCGCGTTCGTCCCCCCGCAGCACACGATCAGCGACGCTCGGGGGCGACTCGCATCACCAGTCCGTGGTGCCCCCGCGTCACCGGCATCGCGAAATCGAATCGATCGACCTGAGCACACAGGTCGAGGTCGGCGAGCGGCAGCGCCGGATCGTTTCCCGCAATGAAGCGCCGACCGAAATCGGAATCGCGTACCCGGCGCGCCAGCGCATCACCGTCGATGCGCTCGCCCTGCAGACCGGCCGCGAGGTAGTCCGCGCAGGCGATGTCCTCGTCCCCATCGCGATCGATCCATTCACCCGTCGTGATCAGCGCGACCCGCTTCGGCGCGGCCGCGCGCAACGCGCGCAGGGTCGCGCCGGCACACACGAGGCTGGCTGCAAACAGCCGCGGCGCACTGCGAAAGCGCAGCAGCGCCTGAACCCCCGCCGCGGTCGACAGGATCACCGGCCGGCCGCGGAGGTTCAGCTCCCGCACGCGTGCAGGCGAGTTCCCGAGGTCGAATCCCGGCATCGGACGCCCGCCGGGCAAGGCCCCCACTGTCAGTGCATCGGGCAACAGATCCAGCAACAGCTCCGCCTCGGCGGCGGTTCCGACCGGATGAATCTCGGACGCACCGGCAGCAAAGGCATAGGCGGCGGTGGAGAACGACCGCAGCACGTCGATCGCAACGACGGCGTCGAAGTCGTGCGATTCCTGCACGAGGCGATTCAGGGCGACGCGGAAGATCTGCATCGTTCGATCATACGACAAGGGGGCACGACACGACACATCCGGGCCGCGGCACGAAGCCGCGCCGCTACGGCATCCGACGCCGTATGCTCGAAAATGCGCAACCGCCGGAACGATTTCCTGCACACTTGTCCAACAGGCCCGTTCGCATTCCCCCTTGCCTCACGCATGAACAAGCTGACGATCCGCATCGCCCACGGTGCCGGCGACATCCCGCGCGAAGACTGGAGCGCCCTGTGCGAACCGGGGCACCCCTTCTTGAACGGCGACTTCCTCCGCATCGTCGAGGAACGGGGCGTGGCCGCGCCCGATGCCGGCTGGCAGCCGCTGCACCTCGTGGCGAGCGAAGACGGCGCGATCGTCGGCATACTCCCCCTTTATCTCAAGGGTCACTCGCACGGCGACTTCATCTACGACTGGAGCTGGAAACCCGTATGGGATCGCTTCGGGCACCGCTATTACCCGCGCCTGATCTCCGGCCTGCCCTACACGCCTGTCGCGGGGCCGCGTCTGCTGATCGCGCCGCGGGTCGTTGACCGCTCAGTGGTGCGCGACGCATTGATCGCCGCCGCTCAGGGCATCTGCGCCGAGAACGGCTTTTCGACCTGGCACGTCGCGCTGGCCACGACCGCCGACATAGACGCCGTCGCGGCCAGCGGTCTGCTCGTGAGCCACGACGTGCAATACCACTGGTCCGACGCCGGCTTCGGCGATTTCGACGGTTTCCTGCAGTCGTTCTCGGCCGAGAAACGGCGGAAAGTGCGCGCCGAGCGGCGACGCGCGGCCGGATCAGGCCTGCGCATCGACGTCCGGCATGGCGACGAGGTCGGCGGACACGAGTGGCCCGGATTGCACCGCCTGTACAAGTCGACCTTCGACCGCTTCGGTAATTTCGCCGCCTTCAGCCCCGAATGTTTCGCCGAACTCGCGACGACGCTGGGTGACCGGATGGTGTTGTTCACAGCCCATGACGGAGACGAGACGGTCGCGCTGTCACTGTGCTTCCGCAGCCATGACACGCTGTTCGGGCGCTACTGGGGCGCCAGCCGCCACGTCGACAGCCTGCACTTCGAGCTGTGCTTCTATCGCGGCATCGACTACTGCCTGAGCCACGGCCTCACACGCTTCGAACCGGGCGCGGGCGGCGAGCACAAGCTTGCCCGCGGGTTCACGCCACAGATCGTCCGCTCCGCGCACTGGATCGCGAATCCGCAAATGCGACGCGTGATTGCGCCTCATCTCCAACGCCAGAAGCTCGACGTTGCCGCCTGGCAGGACGACGCGAGGAACCATCTACCGTTTCGCAAACCGGATGCCGGCGTTCGCTGACACCGCCCGCCTCACCTGCATGGACCTCCGCCACGATGGACAAGCCTCACGCCCCCGCCACCGAGCGCAACCGCGAACCGATTCTCGCCGCGCTGCGGCGCCACTTCTCAGACCGCCACCATGTGCTCGAGATCGGCAGCGGAACCGGCCAGCACGCCGTCCACTTCGCCGCGGCCCTGCCCCACCTGATCTGGCAATCGTCCGACCGACCGGAGTACCTTTCCGGAATCCGCCTGTGGCTGCACGAAGCACGACTGCCCAACACGCCTGCACCCATCGCACTGGATGTCAACGCCCCCCCCGCCCTGCCCCCGCGCCATGACGCGGTGTTCACTGCGAACACGCTGCACATCATGAGTTGGCCCGAGGTCGAACGCCTCTTCGCCCTGCTTCCCTCCCTCATGACCCCGGGTGCGCTGCTCTGTTGTTACGGTCCGTTCAACTATGGCGGCCGCTTCACCAGTGCGAGCAACGCGCAATTCGACGCGGCCCTGAAACTCGACGACCCCCGGCGCGGCATCCGCGACATCGAGGCGGTCGACGCACTGGCAAGAGATGCCGGATTCGTGCTCGTCGAAGACATCGAAATGCCGGCCAACAACCGATGCATAACTTGGCGACGCGAGCGTCTTGGAAATCGGGCCTAGCAGTGCGAAGAGAGGGAACGCCACATCATGCAGAGAATGCCGCGTCTCGGGTGGTGGGCGGCGGGGGTGTTCATGCGAGGAGAATCCTCTGACGCGCTGACCGGCGTCGGGTTCGCTGGAGCTTGAGGTCTATTTACAGGTACTGCGCGATTCTAGCCGCGCCCGGCCCCGCCCGGCATCTTGGCGCATTCAAGGAAGATGCGCGCTGTGCACCGCGCGCAAATGTCGGGATCGAGGGTCGGAACGATGTGTGCGAGCGCGTCCGCCTTGCTCGCGAAGATGTGCCGCCCTCCGAGAAGCTCCTGATGCAGGCCGCTGCGCCGCCACGCATCGACCACGCGCGGTCGGGGGCGGTGGAAATACAGTCCTCCCCCCGTCCCCGCCCGCAGACGGAACTCGCGCGACCACAGCAGCTCGCCGGCCATATCTACGAAATTCATGCTCTTGGCCATCACCAGCAGGTGCTTCTGTCCAGGATGACGCTCGCGGAACTCCCGGAGCACGTTCCCGACGTGCTGCGTGGCGCCAAAATAGACGTCGCCTTCCATGCGCACCAGCTTCAATTGCGGGCACTCCGCCACCGCACCGGTGACTTCCTCGACCGGAGTGAAACGCCGCTCCGGCCCATGCGGCACCAACACGCGCATCACCGGCCGCGACGTGTGGTGCAGGTAGAACAGCAGCGACAGCCCAACCCCGATCAGGATCGCGAATTCGATCGGAATCAGGAGCATCGCCACCCAGGTGGCCCCGAGGCAGACCGCCTCCTGACGGCTGAAGCGCACGATCCCCGTGATCCTGCGTACGTTGATCAGCGTCCACGCCACGTACAACAGCAGGGCCGTAACGGCGGACATCGGAATCCCCGCAAGCAGATCCGCACTCGCCAGGACAAGCGCCAGCAACAACACGCTCGAGAAGACCGCCGCAAGCGGCGTCTGCGCCCCCGCCTCCAGGTTCGGAAGCGAACGGTTCAGGGAGCCGCAGGAAAGATAGGAGGAGAAGAAACTGCCTGCGATATTCGACAGCCCCTGTCCGAGAAACTCGCGGTTGACGTCGATGTGCTGACCGGAGCGCTCGGCCATGGCCTTCGCGATCGAAATCGACTGACCGAGCGCAACGATGGTCAGCGACAGCGCGATGCCGGCCAGTTGTGCAAGCGTCGCGGGGGACAGGTCCGGCATGCTGAGCGGCGGAATCGCCGACTTCAGAGCACCGAGGCGTGCAACCGCCTGCCCGCTCTGCCACTGCCAGCCCTCGGCGAGCGCATGGCCTGCAGCGAGTCCCAGCAGCATCGCCGGCCACCGTGGCCGAAAACGGGAGGCGGCCACCGTTGCCGCGACAGTCACGAGAGCGACTCCGGGTTCGATCCAGGCGAAGCGCCCTGCAGGCCACGCCAGATGCCAAAGATCCACCGCAGCGTGATAGGCAATCAGGCACGCCGCACCCGACATGAAACCGCTGAGCACCGATGGCGAGATGAAATTTGCGAGCGAACCGAAGCGGAAACGCGCGATCAGGAACTGCATCACGCCGACCATGAAGGTGGCCGTGAGCACGAGGCGCAGATAGTCAGGCGTCCCTGGTATCGCCAACGGCGACAGCATCGCGAAAAGCGCAAGCGAATTCGCATTTGTCGGTCCCGACACCACGTGGCGGCTGGAACCGAACAGCGCCGCGACGATGCAAGGGACGACCGCCGTGTAGATGCCGTACTCCGGGGGCAGGCCCGCGAGCCGCGCAAATGCCACCCCTTGCGGCAACACCAGCAGCGCACCGAGCAGGCCCGCGAGCAGGTCCGCCCGCAGGCCGGCCGCGGTCAGCGTCCGCCACCAGTCGCCGCCGCGAGCGGCCAGTTGCTCGAGAATCCGGCTCTGCAGCTTGCTCAAATACTCTCACCCCAGGTTGTCCGACCCGCAGCAACACGACCTGCGTAAGCGCAACGCCCCTGATGGGGGTCGCCTCACGGCCAAGCATTCACCCCCGAACCAATACCGTTCGGTCTGAGGGAGTCAAAGCCCTCGAACTTCAGAGCCTCCTTGATATCACAATCCCCAGTGGCATTCAGCAGCGCCCCCCCGCTAAATTCCTCGGTCTGCAAGGCATTCCATGACGGCCAGCCACCCGGCCTCGGCCCCGACACCTGCCTGCCGGAATGCTGCCTCCAGTTGGACCATCTGCGCCCCAGTGAGGCGTGCTTCGAGCGCTTCGCCGTCGGCACTGAGCTGCAACTGGCGGACGCGCCGGTCGTGCGCCGCAGTATCGGCAGCAATGAGGCCCATCTCGACCAACTGGCGCAAGGGCGCGTTCAGGGCCTGTTTGCTCACCCCGAGCACACCGAACAAGGCATTCACCGAAATTTTCGGATTGCGACCGACGAAATAGAGTATGCGGTGATGCACGCGTCCGAGGCCTCGCTCCGCGAGGATGCAGTCCGGCGGAGCGGTGAAGGCACGATAGCCGAAGTACAGCAGTTCAATCGCCTTGCGCAGGCGTGCCTCATCGCCAACCAATGGTCGACGGTCATCGGAGAAAAGTTGGTCAATCATGTTGACATGCTAGAAGGCGAATCGTTATCTTGTCTATAGGTCAAGTTTCTTGACCCTTATAACGGACGCCATCATGACCGCCACGCCATCCGCCCTTCCCGCCTTCTCCACCCGTACTCGCGACCTGCATGCGTCCCCGATCCGCGAAATCCTCGCCGTCGTCGATCGCCCCGGGATGATCTCCTTCGCCGGCGGCTTGCCCTCCAGCGACAGTTTTCCGTGCCTATCCCTCGACGGCATGCCCCGGAATGCGTTGCAATATGGTCCCAGCGAGGGGGAGCGGCCGCTGCGCGAATGGATTGCCGCAGACCTGCGCGCACGAGGGCTTCATTGCATAGCCGACCAGGTCCTGATTGTCTCCGGGTCGCAACAGGGCATCGACCTCGTCGCAAAACTGTTTATCGACTCCGGAACGCCCGTCGCTGTCGAATCCCCGACCTACCTCGCGGCCCTGCAGGTGTTCCGCTTCTTCGGCGCACACCTGCTTGCCTACGATGCCGAGGCACCCGATACGGCAAGCTTTGCGCGCGAAAAGCCCGCATTCGCCTACGTCATCCCCACCTTCCAGAATCCGAGCGGACGCTGCCTCGACGCCGCGCAACGCGCTGCCTTGGCAGCCCGCCTCGACGAGGCACGCATCCCCGTCTTCGAGGACGACCCCTACCGCGACCTCGCCTACGACCCTTGCGAACGCACCCCGCTGTGCGCCCGGTTGCAGCGCACGCCGTGGATCTACCAAGGTTCTTTTTCGAAAAGCCTGGCCCCCGGCCTGCGCCTGGGCTACCTCGTCGCCTCGCCCGAACTGCTCCCGTTCCTGACGCGCCTCAAACAGGCGGCCGATCTGCACAGTAACCGCGTCAGCCAGTGGGTAGTGCTGCAGCAGCTCAACGATCCCGCGCGCCATGCGCGCATCGACGCCCTCGTCGCAAGCTATCGCGTCCGCCGCGACGCATTCGAGCAGGCGCTGCGCCGACATTTCGGCGACATCGCTACATGGCAGACACCCCCCGGCGGCCTCTTCTACTGGCTGACGCTGCGCAAGAAGATCGACACGCGCGCGCTGCTGTCCAAGGCGATCGCAGCAAACGTCGCTTTCATGCCCGGCGAACCCTTCCTGCCGCACGAAACGGAAGCCTGCGGCCAGTTGCGGCTCAATTTCAGCCATGCGACCGCGGAGCAGGCCGATGTCGGGCTGAGGCGGCTGGCAGCGCTGTTACGCAGCGCATCCTGACTCCCGTCGCCTCCGGTCCGTTCCGGGCGCCCTATGGCATGATGGAATGCACTATGAGCACACCCGCAGCCACCATCTACTATCACGCCGACTGCCTCGACGGCTTTGGTGCCGCCTATGCAGCCTGGCGTCTCCTGGGCGACGCGGCACGTTACCTGCCGATGCACTACGGCAACGACTGGCAAGCGGAAGACGTCACCGGACGCGACGTCTTCATCCTCGACTTCTCGTTTTCGCGCGCCGAGCTCGAGCGCATTGCCACCCTGGCCCGCTCGGTCTGCCAGATTGACCACCACGCGAGCGCCCGCACCGCTTGGGCGGAGCTGCTGAATACGGACGTAGGGACGGGCGGCGAACGCTTTCACGATGCCTCCCGCAATCTGACGGTGATCTTCGACCTCGAACGATCCGGCGCCAGGCTCGCATGGGAATATTTCCATCCGGGCACGGCAATCCCGACGGCGCTCGCGCATATCGAGGACCAGGACATGTGGTGCTTCAGGCTCCCCGGCACACGTCCCTTCTGCCGGGCATTGCGCATGCGCGATTTCGCCTTCCTCACCTGGGATCCGATCGTGCGCGCAAGCGAGGATGCGTCTTCACCCGCTCATCGTGCGCTGATCGACGAAGGCGAAGCCGTTGATCGTTTCCTTGCCATCGAGGTCGATCGGCTCGCCTCCAGTGCGCTGGTCATGCCGGTAAGCCTGCAGGCCAACCTCGCTCCCGCAGCCCCCGCTGCCGAGTCCGACATGCGGGTGAACGGCCTTGCGATCAATGCCAGCGCAGCATTTGCATCCGAGCTCGGCGGACGGCTCGCCGAGCGCTCGCGCACCTTCGGCCTCGTCTGGCAACTGGGCCGCGACGGCTTCGTGAAGGCTTCACTGCGCGGCTGCAATGTAGTCAACGTCGCACGCATCGCCGAACATTACGGCGGCGGCGGCCATCCCAATGCTGCGGGCTTTCGCATGCGCTTCCATGATTTCCTTGAACAGGTGCTCGCGACACAGCCCGATCCCGCGCTCTGAACGTCCAGGCGCGCCAAATTTGCTTATAATTGAAGCCAGATGGCGCAAATGGAGTTCACCATGAATACCCCCGCCGCAGCCCTGCCGCCCCCTCCGTCGCTCTCGATCGAATCCGTGCTCGGCGGTCAGGGCGTGCTGCGCGCAAGGCCGCGGACGGCGCTCGACTGGGTTGCGGTCATCCGCCGCGGCATTTCGTCTGCGGCCGTCGATTCGGCAACGAAGACGCTCCACGTCACGCAGGCCGAACTTGCCGGAGCCCTGGGGATTCCCGAGCGCACCCTCGCCCGTCGCAAGAGGGAAGGGACCCTCAACAGCGAGGAATCCGCCAAGCTGGTACGCCTCGCACGGGTGGCCGAACGCGCCCAGGAGGTCTTCGAGGATCCCGAAGTCGCCATGCACTGGCTCAAATCGCCGAACACCGCCCTCGGCACTGCCGTGCCGCTGTCGCTCATGGACACCGACATCGGCGCCGAGAGCGTCCTGGACACCCTGGGCCGCATCGAGCACGGCGTCTTCGCCTGATGCTCACCGTGTGGCGCCTGGTGACGGCGCGCTTTGCGGAGTCGGCGTTCTCCGGCGAGGGCGCCCGCCTCTACGGTGGACGCTGGAACCGCAAGGGCATCGCGATGGTGTATACGGCCGCGACACAATCCCTCGCCATGCTCGAAATGCTCGTTCAGGACGAACCCTTGCGCGCCCGTTACGTGGTCATCCCGGCACGAATCCCGAGCGGGCTGCATATCGACCGCATTGCCGCCGACACGCTCCCGGACGATTGGCGCACCCCCGCGGCGCGCGAACAGCTGCAGGACATGGGCAGCGACTGGGCGAAGGGCGGTTCGGCCGCCGTACTGGCCGTCCCCAGTGTGGTGATCCCGTCGGAAACCAACTACCTGCTCAACCCCTTGCACCCGTTCTTTGCGAAAATCGCCATCGGTGAAGCGCAGGAATTCGTCACGGACTTGCGCCTCATTCGAAGCTCATGATTTTTCAATGCCCGCGACGGCAGATGGCGCCCGAAGACGGTCACCTCACGCGGAAAATCGACAAACCTCCCCAACTCCTCATGTCCTCCACACGCGAAGAAGACAAGACCGGCGATGCCCTCAAGGCCCAGCGTTTCCGCATGCTGGAAGACATCGCCACCGAAATGTCCCGCAAACTGGTCTTCCCGACCTGTTTCGACGTCACGATCCGCCTGCGCGAACTGCTCGACGACCCCGACGCACCGATCGAGAAGATCAGCGCCGCGGTGAGCCTCGACCCCATGATCAGCAGCCGCCTGCTGAGCGCAGCCAATTCCGTGCTCAACCGCCGCGACGGCCCACCCTGCAAGGACCTGCAGTCCGCGGTCATGCGCATCGGAACGAAGTCCGTACGTTCCCTGGCGCTCGGCATCGCGATGCGGCAGCTTCTGCTCGCCAAGGACCTGACCGACTTCGACGGCATATCGCGTCGGCTTTGGACACACTCCGTGACCACCGCTGCCGCCTGTTCCGTCCTCGCGCAGAAATTCGGCCGTGTGACCGCCGACCAGGCGCTGTTCGCGGGGCTGGTGCATGACCTGGGCGCCAGCTACATGCTCTATCGCGCCTCGCAGTACGACGAACTGCGGGAGCGGCCCGATACCGTCCGACACCTCGTCTACCAATGGCACGAGAGCATCGGCGAGTCCCTGCTCTTCTCCCTCGGCATTCCCGAGGAGATCGCCATCGCCACGCGCGACCACGACCACCCCCGTCCCGTACCCGAGTACCCGCGCCATCTCACCGACATCGTCTACATCGGCAACGTCATGGCCGGTGGACATTTCGAGTGGATGAAGAAGGATTTCGACGCCGCTGCGCAGGCCCGCGCCGAGCTAGGCGAACCGTATCTATCCCTCATGGACGACATGAACGCCGTGGCCACCGATCTACACGCCGTGCTTGAGGGTTGATCCATCCGGCAAGTGACCACGAGCGGAAACTACGGAGCCGAATCCCCTACGGATTGCCTGTAAAATGACCTCCGGACCGGGGCACGCGAAACGCCGGGGTCGCCCCGGCGACGCCACGATCGATTCGCCTGTCCGACCGACCATCCCGCACGGACACGGAGGCGCGCATGGCTCTGGCAGCACTTTCGACGCAGCAGATCATCGAACAGCTCGATTCGGGCTATCACTGGGTCGGCAGCACCGTCACCTACGCGTTTCCCGTCAGCACCGCCAACCTGTACTGGACCGACGAAGGCGGCTCGTTCCAGCCGCTGGGTTTCACCCAGCAGGCCCACGCCGAACTGGCACTCGCCTCCTGGGACGATTTGATCGCCCCTTCCTTCGCCGAAGTGTCGGGCACCTCGTCCGACATCGAATTCGGGTTCACGCTCAGCACCGACTATGCCCACGCCTACTTCCCGAACTACGGAAGCGTCTGGTTGAGGGCCGGCGAAACCTCGCTCGCCGACCCCGAGGTCGGCAGTTACGGCTACATGACCTATGTCCACGAGATCGGCCACGCCCTCGGGCTCGACCACATGGGCGACTACAACGGTTACGCACCCGAGCCGACCAGCTACCAGGACAGCACCGTCCTATCCGTCATGTCCTACTTCGGCCCAACCCATGGCACCTGGTCCGCCGGAACCGGCCAGATCGCTTGGGCCGACTGGATAGGCTCGGATGGTCAGCTCCATCAGCCCCAGACGCCCATGCTCAATGACGTGCTGGCGATCCAGAGCATCTACGACGCAGATCGCAGCACCCGCAGTGGCGACACCACCTACGGCTTCGGCGCCAACGTCGGCGGCGCGATGGCGACAATCCTCGATTTCAGGCTTAACCCCCACCCCGTACTCACGATCTACGATGCGGGCGGTAACGACACCCTCAACCTCAGCGGCTGGTCGTCGGCCAGCACGGTCGATATCGCGCCGGGAGCGTACAGCTCCTGCAACGACATGACCAACAACCTCGCCATCGCGTACTCGACGGACATCGAGAACGTCATCTGCGGCGGCGGCGCCGATACGATCAGAGGCAATACCCTCGCCAATCGTCTCGACGGCGGCGGCGGAAACGACTGGATCTATGGATTCGGCGGCGACGACGAACTCCTCGGCGGCAGCGGCAACGACTACCTCGACGGCGGCATCGGCGTCGACTGGGCCATCCTGGGCGCGGATCTCGGCAGCTACGCGATCATCTACGACTCCACCGCCGGGGCCTTCACCTTCCAGAGCCAGTGGAGCGGCATCGACACAATCACCGGCGTCGAGTACTTCCGCTTCGCCGACGGCCTCACCCGCAGTGCGGGTGAACTCACCGGGGGACAGCGCGCCGCGCCCGTTGCCGGAATCGCGGTTTCGGGCACCGGTCGCGCCGACATCCTCTCCGGCACCGATGCGGACGACCAGCTATTCGGCCTGGGCGGCGCCGATTCGCTCGACGGCGGGTTCGGTCATGACCTGCTCGACGGCGGCCGTGGTGCGGACCGACTCTCGGGCGGCAACGGCGACGATACCTATATCGTCGACAACCGTAGCGACGTCGTGACCGAATCGAACGGCCTGCTGGGCGGCATCGACACCGTGCGCAGTTCCATCTCCTTCGCCCTGGGCGCAAGCCTCGAACATCTCACCCTCACCGGCCGCGCACGCGCCAACGGCAGCGGCAACGACGGCGACAACGTCATTGCGGGCAACACCGGGCGCAACACCCTCGAAGGCGGCGGCGGCGACGACACCCTGATCGGCGCCGGGGGCCTCGACATCCTCACCGGCGGCGCAGGTCAGGACATTTTCCGCTTTGACGCCGTGGCCGACAGCGGAGTGAGCGCCCGCAAGGCGGACCGGATCACTGATTTCACGATCGGCGAGGATCTCCTCGACCTCTCCCTCATCGACGCGAACCTCCTCACCGCAGGGGACGACGCCTTCGACGCCACCTTCGTGGCCGCTGGAACGGCCTTTTACGCACCGGGCCAACTCCAGCTTGCCGACGGCATCCTGTACGGCAACGTGGACGCCGATGCGAAACCGGAGTTCGTGATCAACGTCGGACTCCTCACCCTCTCCCACAACGACATCGTGCTCTGATCGCCCGATTTGACGCATTTCCCGCCCAATCGCCTTACACACAATTACAACGCAAGTGCATGGAAGGCTTGATACCGAACGCGGTCGCGCTACACTTCGCGCCTTGACGCCTTCCGGACGGAATATGCACAAACACACGGCCATGCACCGCTGCCTGCTCGTCCTCCTGCTTCCGCTGCTCGTCTCAACGTCAAGCCATGCAGCCGAACAGAAATCGGCCAGCGAGGGAACGACTGTCGAGCTATCCGCCGATGCCCGCCGCGCGGCCCCCAATGACCTCGCCATCGCAAACCTCTATTTCCAGGCGGATGACCGAAATCCTGCTGCGCTCGCACGACAGGTCAACAGCGCCATGGCGACCGCACTTGAACAGGTGCGCGGCCACGCGACCGTGAAGGCGAAATCCGCCGGGACCACGACTTTCCCCGTGTACGGCAAGGAAGGCCGGCGTATCGAGGGCTGGCGCATGCGCTCCGACATCCAACTCGAAAGCCGGGATCTCCCTGCGCTCACCGAACTCCTCGGCAAGCTCCAGGGAACGCTTGCGCTCGGAGGCCTGACCCTGCAGCCCTCGCCCGAAACGCGCAAGAACACCGCAGACCTCGCCGCCACGGACGCTATCCGCGCCTTCCAGGAACGCGCCGGAGCCATTGCTGCCACCCTGAACAAACCGTGGCGCATTCGCCACCTGGCCGTGACCCACAGCGGCTCCCCCCGTCCGCCCTTCCCCGCAGCACGCGCCTCGGCATTCGCCGCCGAGGCCGCACCGATGCCCGTCGAAGCTGGCGAAACGGAGATCATCGTCACCGTCAGCGGGACCATCGAACTGACGGATTAACTCGGCCCCACCCGCCGCACGCTTCATACAGACACTTCATGCGCATCAATCGCCATCTGGCCGCCCTTTCCGCAGTTCTCATCGGCGCCGGCTCCCTTGCCGGCACTGCCTGGCCCCGAGAGGGATCGCGGGTCGTCAGTTACAGCTGTCCCGGCGGCGAGCAGTTCACCGTCGAATATTTCGACGGCCATGTGCGCCTGCGCACCGGCGCAGGCATCTTCGCCCTCACCGGCGAAAAGACGGTCGACGGGGAGAAATATTCCGACGGGCATACCCTGCTCTCGGCCAACGGTGACCAGGCAGCACTGGTCCGGCCGGGCCTGCCCGACAGCCTGGCCTGCCGGCCTGTCGGCAAAACCTCGCTCTGACGCCCCGTAGGGTACTGCCACAACCTGAACGCCCACTGGACACCAGAAGGCAAATTCCCCTATCGTTCGGGGATCGCGTGCAGGGGAGCTCCATGGTCGTTCGCAAGCTGCTTCATGCCTTCATGGCATCGACGATCGCAGCCCTCGTAGCGGCCTGCGGCAGCGTTCCGGCCCCGCGCCCCGAGGCCTCCACCGCGCCGAACAATTCCTCCGGGCGCGTCAGCGCCGACTACTTCGTCCTCGAAGAACCCGAACATTCGCGGGAAATGGTCATCTTCGCGCTGGGCCTGCTCGACACCGGGTACCGCTTCGGCGGCCGCAATCCCGATGCGGGTCTCGATTGCAGCGGCATGGTGTCCTACATCGTCGAACAAGTTTCCGGCCGCCGCTTGCCGCACAACGCCGCACAGATCGCCGACCGGACGCGCCCGGTCAGTCTCGCGCTGCTCCAGCCGGGCGATCTCGTGTTCTTCAACACCATGAACCGGCCATACTCCCACATGGGCATCTACATGGGCGAAGGCAAGTTCGTGCACGCACCATCGAGTCGGGGGCGCGTGCGCGTCGAACGGCTCGACAGCCCCTATTTCAGATCCAGATTCGACGGTGCCAGGACGCTCCTGGCGGACAGTTGAACGAGGCGACCCGGGCGCCTACAACCCGGGGCGGCGCTGCACCCGCCGACGCTGACAGGAAGCATCTCATCCACTCTTCAGCAGGAGCAGAATCATGCATACACGAAAGATCAGCGAGGTCATCGCCGGCCGCCCCATCCTCACAGGCCCTGCGGACCTGACCGTCAGCGAGGCTGCGCGTCTGATGGCCGCGGCCAAGGTCGGATCCATCATGCTCACCGAAGGCGGCCGTCTCATCGGGATCTTTACGGAACGCGACGCCCTCGTGCGCGTGCTCGCCGCCGGACTGGACCCGCAGGCGACACCCGTCGCGCGTGCGATGACCACGAAGGTGATGACCGCAACGCCCGAAATGCCCCTCGGCCACGCATTGCACCTGATGTTCGAAGGCGGATTCCGGCACGTGCCCGTCGTGAGTGACGGCCGGCCTGTGGGAATGGTGTCTGCGCGCGACGCGCTCGGCCCCGAGCTGGTCGAATTCGAGGGTGAGCTGTTGCAGCGCGAAGCGATCGCCGAAGTGCTCTGAGCAGGCAGCACTCCCCGGGGTAGCCGCCGTCAGGGCTTCTGCCGGGGGGTGTGAACGAAAACCTCGCCGGGCTTGGTCAGCCCGAGCTCGAAACGTGCGCGTTCCTCGATCGCCTCGTTGCCGGACTTGAGATCACGGACCTCGGCTTCCAGGCCCGCGTTGCGCTGCTCCAGCTCGCGATTCTTCTCGCGCTGCTCCTGCAGTTGCCGGTCGACATCCCACACCCGCAACCAGCCGCCTTTGCCCAGCCAGAGCGGATACTGGAGGGCTCCAACCAGCAGGACAAGGATGACCAGAGGCCAGCGCATAAGGATGAAAATAAGTTCGTAATCAAAAGAAGGCCGGCGAATCGATCGCCGGCCTTGTGCATTGAATCATCGCGAACGGCCCTTTCAGGCCGCCGCAGAACGCGAAACGCTCAGCGCACGCGCAGGTTGTAGAAGGCGCGACGGCCTGGGTAGCTGACGGTATCGCCGAGATCTTCCTCGATGCGCAGCAGCTGGTTGTACTTCGAGATGCGGTCCGAACGCGAGAGCGAACCGGTCTTGATCTGCATCGCGTTGAGGCCGACGGCAATGTCGGCGATCGTCGAGTCCTCGGTCTCGCCCGAACGGTGCGAGATCACGGCCGTGTAGCCGGCGCGCTTGGCCATCTCGACCGCTGCGAAGGTTTCCGACAGCGTGCCGATCTGGTTGATCTTGATGAGGATCGAGTTGGCGATACCCTGATCGATACCCTGCTCGAGAATCTTCGTGTTGGTCACGAACAGGTCGTCGCCAACGATCTGGATCTTCTTGCCAAGCTTGTCGGTCAGCGTCTTCCAGCCCGCCCAGTCGCCTTCGGCCATGCCGTCCTCGATCGAGACGATCGGGAATCGGTCGGCCAGCGTCGAAAGGTAGTCGGCAAAGCCTTCGGAGCTCAGGGTCAGGCCCTCGCCGGCGAGCACGTACTTGCCGTCCTTGTAGAACTCGGACGCAGCGCAGTCGAGCGCCAGCAGCACGTCGCGGCCCGGCTCGTAACCGGCGTTCGAGATAGCCTCGAGAATGAGATTCAAGGCCTCGTCGGTGCCCGACACGTTCGGCGCGAAGCCGCCTTCATCGCCGACGGTCGTCGGGTAGCCCTTCTTGTCGGTGAGCTTCTTCAGGTGGTGGAAAACTTCGGCCCCGCAGCGTAGCGCCTCACGGAAGCTGCCCATCGACACCGGCATGATCATGCATTCCTGGATGTCCAGGCTGTTGTTCGCGTGCGCGCCGCCGTTGATGACGTTCATCATTGGCACCGGCATCGCCATCGGGCCCGAACCGCCGAAGTAGCGGTACAGCGGCAGGCCGGCCTCTTCGGCTGCAGCCTTGGCGACCGCCATCGACACAGCCAGCATCGCATTGGCGCCCAGGCGCGACTTGTTCTCGGTCCCGTCGAGCTCGATCAGGCTGCGGTCAATGAACGCCTGCTCCTCAGCGTCGAGGCCGATGATCGATTCCGAGATCTCAGTGTTGACGTTCTCGACCGCACGCAGGACGCCCTTGCCCAGATAGCGCGCGGCGTCACCATCACGCAGTTCGATGGCTTCGCGCGAACCGGTGGAGGCGCCCGACGGCACCGCCGCACGGCCCATAACGCCGGATTCGAGCAGAACGTCCGCCTCGACGGTCGGGTTGCCGCGCGAATCGAGAATTTCGCGGGCAATGACATCAACGATTGCACTCATGGGTATTCCTGTCCTTCAAGGGGTCAAAAATAAGTTGATCGAAAGCGGACTGCCGCTCAGCCTGCCAGTTCGATGAAGCCGTGACGCTTCACCAGGCTATCGATGTCCTTCAGCGTCGCCAGCAGCGCCTTCATCTTCGGCAGCGGCCATGCGTTCGGTCCGTCCGAGAGGGCTTTTGCGGGGTCGGGGTGGGTCTCCATGAAGAGACCCGCAACGCCCACTGCCATGGCCGCACGCGCCAGCACCGGCACGAACTCGCGCTGCCCGCCGGAGGCCGTGCCCTGGCCGCCGGGAAGCTGCACCGAATGTGTCGCGTCGAACACGACCGGGCAACCCGTTTCGCGCATGATCGCAAGGCTGCGCATATCCGACACGAGATTGTTGTAACCGAAGGATGCGCCGCGCTCGCACACCATGATGGTGTCGGCACCGCCGTTGGCCTCGCGCGCCTTGTCCACGACGTTCTTCATGTCGCCCGGCGCGAGGAACTGGCCCTTCTTGATGTTCACCGGCTTGCCGCTGGCGGCGACCGCATGGATGAAGTCGGTCTGGCGGCACAGGAAGGCCGGCGTCTGCAACACGTCAACGACGGCCGCCACCGCCGGGATTTCCTCGATCGCGTGCACATCGGTCAGCACCGGCACGCCGAGCTGCTTGCGCACGTCGGCGAGGATCTCGAGGCCCTTCTCCATGCCCGTGCCGCGGTAGGACTTGCCCGAACTGCGATTGGCCTTGTCGTACGACGACTTGTAGATGAAGGGGATGGCGAGCTCGGCGCAGATTTCCTTCAGCGCGCCGGCCGTCTCGAAGGCCATGTCGCGCGACTCGATCACGCACGGTCCGGCGATCAGGAAGAAGGGCTTGTCAAGACCGACCTCGAATCCGCAGAGTTTCATCACGACTCCCTCAGGCCGCGGCAGCAGCCGTCTTGCGCGCCAGCGCCGCCTTCACGTAGGCCGTGAACAGCGGATGCCCCTTGCGCGGGTTAGAGGTGAATTCCGGGTGGAACTGGCAGCCAACGAACCACGGATGCACGTCGGCGGGCAGTTCGATCATCTCGCACAGGTCCGTTCCGGGCGCACGGCCGGAAACCACCAGACCCTTTTCTTCGAGCTGCGAGAGCAGCTTGTTGTTCACTTCGTAGCGGTGGCGATGACGCTCGACGACGTCGGCGGAGCCATACACATCGCGGGCGAGCGACCCTTCGGCGAGATGACAGAGCTGAGCGCCGAGGCGCATCGTGCCGCCGAGGTCGGAGCTTTCGCTGCGTTTTTCGACCTTGCCGCTGCGATCCTGCCATTCGGTGATCAGGCCGATCACCGGATACTGCGTGTCACGCTCGAACTCTGTCGAATGCGCGCCGGCCATTCCGGCCACGTCGCGCGCGAACTCGACGACGGCAAGCTGCATGCCCAGGCAGATGCCCAAGTAAGGTACCTTGTTCTCCCGCGCATAGCGGATCGCGGCAATCTTGCCTTCCGTGCCACGCTTGCCGAAGCCGCCGGGCACCAGGATCGCATCCATCTTCTCGAGCGCCTTGCAGCCGTCGCGCTCGATGTCCTCGGAGTCGAGGTAATGGATCTTCACCTTGCTCTCGGTGTGCATCCCTGCGTGGTTGAGTGCCTCGATAAGCGACTTGTAGGATTCGGTGAGATCGACGTACTTGCCGACGAAAGCGATGTCGACGGTCTGCTTCGGGTTCTCGAGCGCATGGACGAGCTTCTCCCACACGGAGAGATCCGCCGCCCGCGCGAGGATGTTGAGCTTGTGGCAGACGATCTCGTCGAGCATCTGGTCGTGCAGTTGCCCGGGGATCTTGTAGATGGAGTTGGCGTCGAGGCACTCGATGACCGCTTCGGGCATCACATTGCAGAACAACGCGATCTTGCGGCGCTCGTCGGCGGGAATCGAACGATCGGCGCGGCACAGCAGGATGTCGGGCTGGATGCCGATCTCGCGCAGTTCCTTCACGGAGTGCTGCGTCGGCTTAGTCTTCAGCTCGCCCGCCGTCGGGATGTACGGAACCAGCGTCAGGTGGATGAAGCAGGTGCTGTTCCGGCCCTCCTCGATCCCCATCTGGCGGATGGCTTCGAGGAAGGGCAAGGACTCGATGTCACCCACCGTTCCGCCGACCTCGACGATCGCGACATCCGCACCCTCGGCGCCGCGCTTGATATATTGCTTGATCTCGTCAGTGATGTGCGGGATGACCTGCACCGTCTTGCCGAGGTACTCGCCGCGGCGCTCCTTCTTGATCACCGACTCGTAGATCTGGCCGGTGGTGAAGTTGTTGCGCTTGCTCATGCGGGCGCTGGTGAAGCGCTCGTAGTGGCCGAGGTCGAGGTCGGTTTCGGCGCCGTCCTCAGTCACGAAGACCTCGCCGTGCTGGAACGGGCTCATGGTGCCCGGATCGACGTTGATATACGGATCCAGCTTGAGGTGGGTAACCTTGATGCCGCGGGATTCGAGAATGGCCCCCAGCGAGGCCGCTGCAATGCCTTTGCCCAAAGAGGACACGACACCGCCGGTAACGAAGACGTATTTGGTCATGGGAACGTTGCTGCGGGAAAGCGCGATGATAACCGAAGTGCCCTGCGGGTCGGAAGCGATGTGCGGCACCTGCCCTTTCCAAGGCCCGAAAACGGTGCGATGTTAAATGCCATGACGAGCGCGACACATCAGGCTGTGTCGGCGAACGGACGACGCCTGATCCTCTTCGGAGCATTCGACCGCCACAACTTCGGCGACCTGCTGCTCGCCCGGTGTGCGGCGGCAGGCGGACGCGACGAAGTCGTATTCACCGGCCTCGCTGCGCGCGATCTGCGCGCTGTCGATGGATTCCGTACCGAGGCGCTGGCCGACGCCATCGCCACGTTTGGGAGCGAGGAGGCCGATTTTGTGCACGTCGGCGGCGAGTTGCTCACCACAACCGCCTGGGAAGCGGCCGTCATGCTGCAGCAAACGGTAGACACGTCACGCTTCGTGGCCCTGCATGACCGCAATGCGGAGGCACGCGCAGCCTGGGCGAGGTCGGTCCTCGGCACCGCACGCCGCATGCCCTACGTCGTCGCAAGGGACGAACTCCCCGCCGGTTGGCGCACACACTTCTGCGCAGTGGGCGGCGTAGCGTTAGACGCGCTGACGACTGCAGAACGGAACGAGGTCATTGGCGCGCTCCGCAGCGCGTCGACACTCGACGTCCGCGATAGAAGTACCCTGGACGCACTTCGCCGCGCCGGACTTACCCCCGGACTCCGGCCGGATCCGGCCACGTCGACACCGAAGCTACTCGGCGCGACGATACGGCAGCGCGGACATAACCGCACGATCACGGCGCTACGCACCCGCATGCGATCGTGGATTGCGGTTCAACTCGCCGCGGCATGGGGAGACGATGCGACGCTCGATTGCGTTGCCCTGCTCCTGAATTCCGCAGCGGCCGCGCGCGACGCCGGCATCGTGCTGTTCCGTGCCGGTCTGGCGCCGTGGCATGACGACCTCGATACGCTGCGGCGTCTCGCGGACCGACTCGGGGCGCGATATCCGCTTGTGATCTTCGATTCGCCGCGCGTTCTGGACATCTGCGCCCTGCTCGCGAGCGCTAGCGCCTACGTCGGCACCAGCCTGCATGGCTGGATCGTGGCAAACGCGTTCGGGATACCTTCGCGCTGCCTTGTGAGAAGTCCGTCAGACAAGGCCGCGCGCTATACCGACACCTGGTGCGAGGTGCCGCGCCAGTGGCGCATGCCCGACGACGAGCCGCTTTTCCCGCAGCAGATCAGCGGATGAAGTCGCGATTGACGCTGCGGAAGAGTTCGGTGCCCCCGCGGCGCAACCACTCGAAAGCCACCATCTCCCGCGAGACGATCTCAATGCCGTGGCCGCGCATGCGTGCGAAGGCCAACTCCCGGTCGCTCGATCGCCGCGAGCCGGCGGCATCCGCCACCACGAAGACGTCGCGCCCCGCCCAGCGCAAGCCCAGCGCGGTCTGCTGGACGCAGACGTGTGCTTCCGTTCCGCACACGACGACCTGCCGCCTGTCATCGATGGTCGTACCCCTGAGGCATCCGTCGACCTCGGCCGAAAAATGCTGCTTGGTGACGAACTGTGCGCCGGCGGCCACTGCCGCGGCCTTCACTTCCGCAACCGTGCCGCCGATCTTGTCCGGGAAGTGCTCCGTGACGACCACCGGCACCCCAACGCGCGCTGCGACGCCGGCAAGCCACACGCAATTGCGTACGACAGCCTCGCCTTCGTCGATCGCCGGCGCAAGCCGCTCCTGCACATCGACAATCAGCAGCACGGATTTCTCGCAGTTCATCAGCATCATCGGATCTCCCTGTGAAAAGGGGTAACGAAAGTTACGTGCATCCTGGACTGTACCCGATCCGGCCGAGCATGATGCGTCAGAGAAAAGCGCGCAGCCCTTCCGGCAGAGGCACCGACTTGTTCGTGGCCATGTCCATCCACACGACCTTGGACGCGCCGTCCGCGTAGAGGCGGTCCTCGCCCTCGACGAAGAGTTCATACCAGGTCATCACGCTGCTTCGGCCAGGTTCGCCCGCATACATCTTCACGATCACGGTCGCGGGATAATTGATCGGCACCAGGAAGGTGCAGTTGGCGTTGATTACGACCGGCCCCGAGCCGCAATTCGGATCGACGCCGAAACCGAGTTGCTCGATCCATTCCACGCGCGCCTGCTCACAATAGCGGAAGTACACCGTGTTATTGACGTGCCCGTAGTAGTCCATGTCTCCCCAGCGCACCGGAATGCGGGTGGTATGGACCAACTTCCGTTTCTCTTCCATTGGGTCGGTTCCTCTGGTTTGGCTCGACAAGACACTCTAACATACGGTACCGTATGTTAGACATGCGTTGCGACGGCAGTTGGCATGCGTGAGCAGGGCCGCGCATGTATTAAACTGCATGTCTGCGATGGACAAAACCAATATCCGCGTATTCAAATGGAGAACTGAATGGAACGCGAATCGATGGAATTCGACGTCCTGATCGTCGGCGGCGGCCCTGCGGGGCTCGCGGCGGCAATCAGGCTGAAGCAACTGGCGGCCGAGAAGGGTAACGACATCTCCGTGTGCCTGATCGAGAAGGCGGCCGAGATCGGCGCGCACATCCTCTCAGGCGCCGTGATGGACCCGCGCGCACTGAACGAACTGATCCCCGACTGGAAGGAACAAGGCGCCCCGCTCAACACCGCCGTCACCGAAGACCGCGTGATCTTCCTCAACGAGACGGGCGGGCGCAAGGTGCCGAACGGCCTCTTGCCGGACTGTTTCCTGAATCACGGCAACTACATCGTGCGCCTCGGGAACGTCGCCAAGTGGCTCGGCGAGCATGCCGAGGCGCTGGGCGTGGAGGTCTATCCGGGCTTCGCCGGCGCCGAGATCCTGTATGACGAGAATGGCGCCGTGAAGGGTGTCGCGACCGGCGACATGGGCGTCACGCGCGAAGGCGAACAGGGCCCCGCCTACCAGCCCGGGATGGAGCTGCACGCGAAATACACGCTGTTCGCCGAAGGCTGCCGCGGCCACCTGGGCAAGCAGCTCGAAGCGAAATTCAATCTGCGCGACGGCGTCGATCCGCAAACCTACGGCATCGGGCTGAAGGAGCTGTGGGAAGTGCCGGCCGAGCGCCACGAGCCGGGCGTAGTCGTGCATACCACGGGCTGGCCCCTGCCCTCGGACACCTACGGCGGCGGCTTCGTCTATCACCTCGAGGACAACCTCGTCGCGATCGGCTACGTCGTGGGCCTCAACTATACGAACCCGCATCTGTCGCCCTTCGAGGAGTTCCAGCGCTACAAGACGCACCCCGAGATCCGCAAGTATCTCGAAGGCGGCAAGCGCCTCGCGTACGGCGCGCGCGCGATCGCCGCAGGCGGCCTGCAGAGCCAGCCCAAGCTGGTGTTCCCGGGCGGCGCGCTGATCGGCGACGACGCCGGTTTCCTCAATGCCGCGCGCATCAAGGGCAGCCACGCAGCGATCAAGAGCGGCGCGCTTGCAGCGGAAGCCGCGTTCGACGCGGTCACGGCCGAACGGCAGCGCGACGAGCTGACGGCGTTCTCGGAGGCGTTCAAGAGCAGCTGGCTGTTCGATGAGCTGCACAAGACGCGCAACTTCAAGCCCTACATGAAGAAGGGCCTGTGGATGGGCTCACTGCTCTTCGGCATCGACCAGAAGGTGTTTGGCGGCAAGGCGCCGTGGACGCTGCACAACTCGTCCGACCACGACAAGCTCAAGCTCGCATCGGAATGCCCGAAGATCGACTATCCGAAGCCCGACGGCGTGCTGACCTTCGACCGTCTCTCCTCTGTGTTCCTGTCGAACACCAACCACGAGGAAGACCAGCCCTGCCACCTGCAGCTTAAGGATGCCTCGGTGCCGATCGCGGTGAACCTCGCGAAGTACGACGCCCCCGAGCAGCGCTACTGCCCGGCCGGCGTGTACGAGATCGTGCGCGACGAATCGGGGCAGAACCCTCGCCTGCAGATCAACGCCCAAAACTGCGTGCACTGCAAGACCTGCGACATCAAGGACCCGACACAGAACATCAACTGGGTCGTGCCGCAGGGTGGCGAGGGACCGATCTACCAAGGGATGTAAGCCCCAGCTCCAAGCCAGCGACGGCAAAGGGCGGCTTCGGCCGCCCTTTTACTTTCCGGCCGGCGTCGTTACGGGGCCGCCTGCAGACCGAGGGCCGAGCGGACCGTCGCCTCGGTGACGACACCGGACAGGGCTGACTTGCCGCCCTTCCCGTCGAAAAAGATCGTTCTCGGCAACTCGCCGCGCCACTTCGGATCGAGCGCGTAACCGAGCGCCTCGGGCGACTCACCTCCGTAGGCGAAACGTTGCCCGGGCACGGAAAGCAGGTCGAGCGGTTCGGCCAAGCCTGCAAACGGCGCCTCCACTGCGACCGTGACCAGCCTGAACCTGTGGTCGCCCTTGGCCATCTGGGAAAAGAGTTTCAGGTTCTTCTTGCAGTGAATGCACTCCGATGACCACAGGGCAACGATCGTCGGTACCGTGTGGCTCGCGGGATTGACGATTCGGGCCGCGGCAGCCCGATCCAGGGTCTGGAATTCCGCCGCGGCAGTTGCCGCAGCGAGGCTCCACGCCAAGACCGCAATGAGGTTCCGGATCTTCATTCCAGCCAATACCCCTGCATACCTTCGTTTTCCGTCCGCCAGAAGGCGAACAGCACATCGCCACGACGAATCACGCGCGGCTGGTCCGATGCGCCGGAGGTGCTTGCGAGTGCGCGCGCACTGAAGGTCGCACCACCGTCCGCCGAAACCTCTGCCCGAAGAAGCGTGCTCCTTCCGTCAAACTCCTTCCAGACAATGGCGACGCGCCGACCTGCAATCGCAAGGTCCGCATGCGCCGCCCGCTCACCGCCCAGTGCGCGCTGCCCCCTCACGCGTCCATCTTCCAGGCGCCCATAGAACACGCGCCCTTCGCCATCCTTCTCGTTGAACCACACCGCGTGACGCGTGCTGTTCGGGGCAACGGCAAGTGAGGGGCCGTGATGCGGACAGGCGTCGATGCGCCAGCGGTCGAAGGTGGCGCGCAGGACGGGGCCGGGCGCCCCGTCCGCGCCCAGCTTGACCACCGCGTGATCGCGCTCGTTGGGCTCGAAGACATGGCGCCACATCAGCAACGGGAGGCCGTCCGTATCCCCCGCGATCGCGATGCGGCAGCATTCGCAGGAATGGTCGGAGATCTTCCTCTCGGGTCTGAAACTGCGCCCGCCGTCGTCCGAAACCGCCGCGTAGATCGCCGCGCCGCGGTAGTCGCGATTCGCCGCCTGGGCGAGCTCGAGGTCGCGCTTGTCGATCCACGCCAGCACGACCTTCCCGGCACCGGTCACGGCGAGCGACTCGAAGCGATGGGTGATCTCCTGACGATCGCGGTGTACCGTGACGGGCGCTGTGAAGTGGCGGCGGTCATCGGCACGGGCGAGGCGAATCTCACCGGTGAAACGCTTCGCCAGCGGTCGGGTCCATGACACCAGCGCCGCGCCATCCGCATCGAAGGCGAGCTTGGGACGATTTTCGCCGTCTGCCGAGATCTGCTCCGGCTCCGCGTTGACGACGACAGGCGAATCCCAGCTGCGGCCGTCATCCGGACTGCGATGCAGCAATACATGCTGACCATCCTTCGACACTGCGTACAGCGCGCCGTCGGGAGCGAAGGCCGCACTCGTTCCCAGCTCCGGTCGCGCGGGCTTGGCGCCAGCCGCTCCATGCATGTGCTGAGCCGACTGCGCGTGGGCCACGTCAACATTGGCGATGGCCAAGGCCCCGAGCAACACCAGCAACGCCTTCCGGGCGGCACTCCCTGGGGTTGCAGCGCTCACCATTTCGCCTCCACTCCTGCGATCACGGCCCTGGGCAAGCCTGGCGAATAGACCGGCGTACTCCGCGTCGACAGTTGCGCGCTTTCGGCGTAACGCTTGTCGGTCAGGTTCTGGATGCTGCCGAACAGCGACCACGTCGGGTTGAGGGCGTAGTTCCCCCGAAGATTGAAGAGATTATGGCCGCCATACTTCACGGTGTTCGCGTCATCGAGCCAGTAGGAGCCGATTCTCGACCATTCGACCTGCGCCCGGACTGCAGTCGTCGGCGTCCAGGTCAGGCGCGTATTCGACATGAAGCGTGGCGCGCTGGCCTGTTCGTTCCCACCGAAATCGCCCTGCGACGTCTCCCAGTCCTCGAACTCGTGCCACGCGTACGACATCGAAACGTCGAGTCTGACGGTGCGGTGCAGGGGGGCGCCGACTCCGAGTTCGACGCCACGGTGCCGCGTCTTGCCGGCATTGGTCGTGATCGTCTGCGTCGTCTCGGGATCGCGCTGGCTCACGATGTCGTCGTGCTTGGTGAGATCGTAGGCGACCAGGTCGTAGGACACGCCGGCGACCACCCCGCGGATGCCAAGCTCGAACTGTTCGGCCCGGATGGCCTCCAGCTCGAGCGCCGACTGCGCGAGCGCCAGCGCCGATGCACGACTCGTCGCGCGCGACGGCCGGAAGAGTTGAGATTCGGACGGTGCGCGGAAGCCCTGATTGTACGAGGCAAACAGGTGGGTATCGCGATCCAGCGCGTATGTCGCGCCGAGCTTGGGCGTTGCACGACGGAAATTCACTGTGCTGTCGGCCACCTGCCCGTAGAAGCTGCTGCCGACCTGGACGACGCCGGCGGCGAAGTCGTTGCGGAAGGCGTAGCGCATGTCGTCATAACGCAGCCCCGCCGTCAGGCGCAAACGATCGGTGGGCGAGATTTCCCCGTGCAGGTAGGGTGAAATACCACGATATTCAACGTCATAATCGTAGATGCGCGCCCCCACCGTATAGTCGATGAACTCCTGGCTCGCACCGCTTCCGCGCGTCGTCGCATTGACCCTGTTCTCCCGCCGCGACCCGGGACTCATGTCTAGATCGATGCCCGCAATCAGGCGCGCACGCATCGGAGCGAAATCCTGGCGCCACTTGGCCATCAGGCCGTAGGACTGGTTCCGCGTCTCGGCGAGGCTGGGATCGAAACGCAGGGCGAAGCTCGCCAGCAGATCCATGCTGTTGTCGCGCACGTAGGGCGTAATCGACAGCAGCGAATCGGCGGTCTCATGCTCCAAACTGGTCGAGAGCCGCAGCGCACTGACCTTGCGGAAGGCAATCGGTAGGTAGTTGCGCGTCGGGTCGTGTTTGTAGTCCTCGCGCACGAGAGGCGAATTGGCGCCTGTATCCTGATCGATCTCGGAGAAACCGAGCACGGTTTTCAGCGAAGTGTTGTCGCCGATGAAGTGGTCCCAGCGCAGGGTGCCACTCTTGCGGTCGTACGCGGTATCGTCACGCCAGCCGTCGGTCGCGGAGAGATTGAGGTCGGCACGAAAGCCGCCGTTGGCGTAACCCGATCCGCCGCTCAGGAGCGCGCGCCGCCAGCCATGTTCGCCGATCTCGACGGAGGCTCCGAGCTCGGGCTTCGTCGGCGGCACGCGCGTCAGCACGTTCACGACGCCGCCGATTGCATCCGACCCGTAGAGCGCCGAAGACGGCCCGCGGTTCACCTCGATGCCGCCCGCCTGCGGCACGTTGATCTCGTACAGCGCATTGTGATTGAAGAAACCCGGTGAACGCGACGGAATGCCATCTTCAAGGAAAAGGTACACGGGACTTGTCGTGAACGGCTGACGGATGGAGGTCGTATGTCCTTCACCATTGGTGACGGCGACTGCGGCACCGGGGATCTGTCCCATGACCTGGGCGGGATGAGCCGGCTTGTCCGCCGCAATCGCCTCCGCCTTCACGGCGCCGACCGACGCCGGAGTTTCGACCAATCGCTCCTTTTCGCGCGTACCCGTGACGGTCACCTGCTCCAGGATCGTCTCGCCCTCAGCCGCCGACACCCCGCCAATCGCACAGGCGCACGACAGCGCGACCAATGCGCGGATTCGCTCAGCGCTCATGCCCGGCACCTCCCATCGTACCGAGCGGCCGCACCGGTGCCTTGATCTCGATCGTTTCGCGCTTGCCATCACGCCCCTCTACCGTGAGGGTCAGCGGCACGGTTTCACCGGGCTGCAAGGGTTTGCGCAGATCGAGCAGCATGACGTGGTGCGCGCCGGGCTTGAGTTCCACGGACTGACCCGCGGGAAGCGCCACCGCGGCGACCGGCCGCATCTTCATGACTTCGTGCTCCAACGCCATCTCGTGAATCTCGACGGTACCGGCCACCGGCGAACCCGCAGCGACCAGCTTCGCATCCTCGGATGCGGTGAGCCGCATGAAGGCTCCGGTGACCTTCTGGTGCGGCACGGTCGCGCGCACCCACGGTTCCTCGATCTTGACGTCTGCCTGCGCGGGCAGCGAGAAGGCGATCAGGGACAGAGCTGCTGCAATGTAATGCTTCATGTTTCCACTCCTGCATATCAGGCGATCCGCCCGGCAAGTGCGTAACCAACCGGCGCCGGCACGGACGAAGGCGAAGCGACGCTAGTCCGGTCATCGGATCGAAACGTCGCAAACGTAGCTGATGAACCACTGTGATTCCGCCGCACGGACGTCGCACCTGTTTCGTATCGGCTACAGGCGGATCGGGGCGAGAAATGGTCAGGCGAGAAGTGGCGGTGCGCGCGAAGGCGAAGTGATCCACCCGAACAGCGGGCGTGGGGAATGGAAATAGAGGCGGGGAAATTCTTCGCTGCCAGTCGCCAGAGCGAAGGGCACCACGTCTTGCGTCGGGAGCGCAGGTATCCCCCCATGCGTCGCGCAGAAGGCGCAGCGCTCGGCCGGAAAGAGATCGGCGTTGCCGCCCTTGCCCTCGCCGGTCGAATCATTGACCGCCACCAGCTTGGTCCCGGCGACGGTACAAACCTCGACCCAGCGCGTTTCGTCGCCGGTGACCCGCGACAGCGCGTGGCTCATGGCCGGCATCACGGCACCGAGCAGGATCGCGAACAACGCGATCCATGCCGTTAGAGTGCGGGTCGAGCGCTTGAGATGCATGGATGTATCGAGGCCTCGGATCGGAGGCATTCTAGCGACGAGGCTCCCGTTCCCCTTGATTGCAGTCAAGCGCCGAAAAAAGGCTCCTGCCAACTGCTTCACGCGTCGGCAGCCCTTGCGCCGGGCGGCGCGTGAGTCCGATCAGCCCAGCCAGTGCCGCGCGTTGCGGAACATGCGCATCCAGGGCGAATCCTCGCCCAACGATTCGGGATGCCAACTCATCTGCACCGTGCGCGCGGTGCGCTCGGGGTGCGGCATCATGATCGTGAAGCGGCCATCCGCGGTCGTCACCCCGGCCAAGCCATCTGGCGAACCGTTCGGATTGAAGGGGTAGGACGTGGCCGGCTTGCCGTGGTTGTCGACGTAGCGCACCGCCGTGAGCACGCTGCCACGATGAGCATCCTCGGCAAACACCGCCCTGCCCTCGCCGTGGCTGACCACGATGGGCATGCGGCTGCCCGCCATGCCGGCGAATAGGATGGACGGATTTTCCGGAATCTCCGCCATCACGAAGCGCGCCTCGAACTGCTCGCTGCGGTTGCGATGGAAGGTCGGCCAGTGTTCCGCACCGGGGATGATGGCGGCAAGGTTGGCCATCATCTGGCAACCGTTGCACACACCCAGCGCGAAGGTGTCGCTGCGGCCGAAGTAGGTTTCGAACTGCTCACGCAGCGCGGTATTGAAAAGGATGGACTTCGCCCAGCCCTGGCCCGCGCCGAGCACGTCGCCGTAGGAGAAGCCGCCGCAGGCCGCAAGGCCGTGAAAGTCGGACAGGTGACGGCGGCCCGCCTGCAGGTCGGACATGTGTACGTCGAAGGGCGCGAAGCCAGCTCGCTCGAAGGCGGCGGCCATCTCGGCTTGCGAGTTCACGCCTTGCTCTCGAAGGATCGCGATCTTCGGGCGGGCGCCGGTGCCGATCATTGGCGCGACGATGTCCTCCGACGGATCGAAGCTCGTGACGACGCTCAGTCCAGGATTGGACGCATCCGAGAGAGCTTCGAATTCCTCGCGCGCGCAATCGGCGTCGTCGCGCAGGCGCGCGATGCGGTAGCTCGTTTCCGACCAGGTCTGATGGAGTTCGGCACGCGGGGCGCTGAACACGAGCTTGGCGTTGCGCCAGAAGCGCAATTCGTCGCGCTCGTTCGGCTCGCCGAGGAAGTGGTAGGTAAGCCCCGCGTCGCGCAGCGGCGTTGTGATGCGCGCCCGATCCTCGCGGCGAATCTGAACCACTGCACCGAGTTCCTCCGCGAACAACCCGCCGAACAGGCGATCGTTGAGGCGCCCCTTGATCGTGTCCGGCTTCTTGTCGAGACCGTCGACATCGTTCATGTACTGGTCGTAGCACACCGTGTCGAGGACTACAGAGAGGCCGCACTTCGATGCGAAGGCCATCTCGCACAGCGTCGCGAACAGGCCGCCGTCGCTGCGATCGTGGTAGGCGAGCAGCAAGCCGTCGCGGCGGAACTGCTGGATCACCTCAAAGAACTTCGCCAGTTGTGCCGCATCGACGTCGGGGGCGTGTTCGCCGACCGAACCGAACACCTGCGCGAGCGCCGAGCCGCCGAGGCGGTTGCGGTCGTTGCCGAGGTCGATGAGCATCAGTTCGGTCTCGACCCCTTCGGGGAACTGCAGCTGCGGCGTTAGCGTGCGACGGATGTCCTCCACCGGCGCGAAGGAGGTAACGATGAGCGACAGCGGCGCGACGACCTGCTTGTCTCGGCCCTCCTCGCTCCACGCCGTCTTCATCGACAGTGAGTCCTTGCCGACCGGAATCGACAGCCCCGCCGCCTGGCAGAACTGCGACACGGCACTGACGGTGTCGTAGAGCTTTGCGTCCTCGCCGCGATGCCCCGCAGCCGCCATCCAGTTCGCGGACAACTTCACTTGGCCGAGGTCGGAAATATCTGCCGCCGCGATGTTCGTGATTGCCTCGCCCACCGCCATCCGCCCGGACGCCACGGCGTCCAGACAGGCAACCGGTGTACGCTCGCCCATCGCAAAGGCTTCACCCTTGTGGCCGTGGAAGCTCATTGCGGTGACCGCGACGTCGGCCACCGGCACCTGCCAGGGGCCAACCATCTGGTCGCGCGCCGTCATGCCGCCGACCGAACGGTCGCCGATCGTAATGAGGAAATTCTTCGAGGCTACCGTCGGCAGGCGCAGCACGCGCAGGCAGGCCTCCTTCAGGTCGACGTCGGTGACGTCAAAGGGGGGAACGTGCACGGCGCGGCGTGACACGTTGCGCGTCATCTTCGGCGGCTTGCCGAGCAGCACCTGCATTTCCATGTCGACCGGCTTGTTGTCGAAGTGGCGGTCGCTCACGGTAAGATGGCCGTCGGCGGTCGCAGAGCCGAGCACCGCGAACGGGCAGCGTTCGCGCTCGCAGATGGCACGGAATTCGTCGAGGCTCTCCGGCGCGATCGCGAGGACGTAACGCTCCTGCGACTCATTGCTCCATATCTCGCGCGGGCTCATGCCCGGCTCTTCGATATGCACCTCGCGCAATTCGAAATGCGCGCCGAGGCTCGCGGAGTCGGCCAGTTCCGGCATCGCATTCGACAGACCGCCGGCCCCTACGTCGTGGATCGCGAGGATGGGATTCGCCTCGCCGCGCTGCCAGCACGCGTCGATCACTTCCTGACAGCGGCGCTCGATCTCGGGGTTACCGCGCTGCACCGAGGCGAAGTCGAGGTCCGCGGTGTTCGTGCCGGTCGCCATGCTGGACGCCGCACCGCCGCCGAGGCCGATCAGCATGCCGGGGCCGCCCAACTGGATCAGCAGCGTGCCGGGCGCGAACTTCACCTTGTGCGACTGCTGCGCCTGGATGCTGCCGACCCCGCCGGCGATCATGATCGGCTTGTGGTAGCCCCGCACTTCGCTCTGCACTTCCTGCTCGAAGGCACGGAAGTAGCCCGCGAGGTTGGGACGGCCGAACTCGTTGTTGAAGGCCGCGCCGCCTATAGGACCTTCGATCATGATGTCGAGCGCGGAGGCGATTCGGTCGGGCTTGCCATAGGCCTTTTCCCACGGCTGCACGAAGTCGGGGATGTTCAGGTTCGACACCGAGAAACCGGTCAAACCCGCTTTGGGCTTGGAACCGCGGCCCGTCGCGCCTTCGTCACGGATCTCGCCGCCCGCACCCGTCGCGGCGCCCGGGAAGGGCGAGATTGCGGTCGGATGGTTGTGCGTCTCGACCTTGGCGAGGATGTGGGTCTCCTCCGCGCGGAAGCGCCACTGCCCGTCGCCGTCCGCATAGAAGCGGTCGATCACGGCGCCTTCGATCACGGAAGCGTTGTCCGAATATGCGACGACTGTCCCTTCGGGATGCGCCTTGTGCGTCTCGCGGATCATGCCGAACAGGGTCTTGTCCATCGTGCGCGCATCGATGACCCAGTCCGCGTTGAAGATCTTGTGGCGGCAGTGTTCCGAGTTCGCCTGTGCGAACATCATCAGCTCGACGTCAGTCGGGTTGCGCGCCATACGGGTGAAGTTGTCGACGAGGTAGTCGATCTCGTCGTCCGACAGCGCAAGCCCCAACTCACTGTTTGCAGCGACAAGTGCGGCACGGCCGCCGCCGATCACGTCTACGGTTGTTAGCGGCTTGGGGTCATAGTGGTGGAACAACGCCTCGGCCGCATCGACAGTCGGCACCACCGATTCGGTCATGCGGTCGTGCAGAAGCGGAAGCACCGCGGCGAACTGCCGGTCGTCGAGGCCGCCGCGAACGTCGAGCGAATAAGCGATGGCTCGCTCGATGCGCACGACCTTGTCGAAACCGCACTGACTCGCGATGTCGCTGGCCTTCGACGACCACGGCGAAATCGTGCCGAGTCGCGGGACGACGACGAGGAGCGTTCCTGCCGGTGCCGCGGACGTGGCCGGCACTGCACCCAGCAAATCCACCAGCCGCTCGAGTTCGGCGATGCTCAACGGCTCATTGATCTCGATAAGGTACCAGTGTTCGGCTGCGAGCCCCCTGAGCTTGGGCAGTGCTTCGCCAACGGTATGCGAGAGACGCTCCAGACGGGAGGGAGAGAGCGCCGGAGCGCCACGCAGCTTGAGAATTTCGGCCATTTGAGTCGATACGAAGGGTCGGGAAGAACGCGAACAAAGGTCCGACGTACAGGGAAGGTGTAATTATACCCGACGGCCGCGCCGGCTCCCGCTGGTAGTTTCCCCGCATCCGACAGCCCACACCCGCAGTTCGCGACGCAAGCACCGACCCGTTCAAGGCTTGTACGCACAGATCGGGTAGAATTGCGCGTTTTGTCCGACGCAGTCCGATGACTACATCCCGTTTGTCTTCGCCCAGTCGCTCGCGCGAAAGCGCTTGCTGGATCGCGGTTCCCGCCGCAATCCTCGCGCTGTGCGCGCTGGCAACGCTGGCAAGCGGACGCAACGCCGAGTGGTTCCTCGGCTGGAACGACGTAGCCGCGGCGCTGCCCGCCTTTGTGTGGGCCGGCCTGACCAACCTCGGCGCAACTTCCGGCGCGTTTGCGGTGCTCGCCGGTTTCCTCGCCTGGCATCCGCGCTGGGCGGCATCTGCACTGCTGGCGGTTCCCGTCGGGGCGCTCTACACGCATGGCGCGAAAGAATTCTTCGATGAAGCACGACCCGCGGCCGTTCTGGGCGCGGAGAATTTCAATGTAATCGGCGAAGTGCTGCGCACCGGTTCATTCCCTTCCGGCCACTCGACCACGGCCTTCGGTTTCGCGGCCGTCGCGGCATTGTGCGCGGTGCAATCGGGCCGGCGCCTCGTCGCCTTGGCAGCGCTCGCGCTTGCCGCAGCTGTCGCATTCTCCCGCGTTGCAGTGGGGGCTCACTGGCCGCTCGACATCTTCGCCGGCGCAGCCGGCGGCTGGCTCTGCGGTGCGTTCGGAGTGTGGTGGTCCTCGCGCTGGCGCTTCTGGGAAACGCGTACCGGCTGGCACATGCTGGCCGTGCTGCTGGCCGCCTTCTCGATCTCGATATTCTTCGAGGAACTCGGCTACCCTGAAGGACGCTGGATCCAGTACCTGCTGAGCGCCTGGGGACTGGGCGGTGTCGCCCTTGCGTTAGCCCGCGGCCGCCATCCGCAGGGGATCGGTACATGAAGCGCCTGCTTGCGATCGCCGCAAGCCTCGCGCTCTTGGCATGGCTGGCATGGGACGGCCGCTGGCAAGGTCTCGCCGATGCGTTCCGGCGTCTCGACCCGCTCGCTGCGACGCTGGCACTGGCCGGTTTCGCGACAAGCTATATCCTTCGTGCGGGCCGCGTGTACGATGAGTTTCGCTCCGATGCACAAGGTCGCTTCGCGGCCTGCCTGCGCATCGTGCTGATCCACAACGCGATGGTCAATGTGGTGCCTTTCCGCGGTGGCGAGGCAGCCTTCCCCGTCCTGCTCGGACGCAACTTTGGCACGCCGCTGGCCCGCGCCGTCGCCTCGCTGTTCTGGTTCCGCCTCCAGGACGCACTCGTAGTAGCCATCCTCGCCCTCGCCGTCTGGCCGCCTCTGCCCCTGCCCCTGCGCGCCGCCGGGATCGCCGCTCTGGTCACCTTCGCGTGGTACCTTCCGCGCTGGGCGCGTGCGCCTCACGCCTGGGCCGAGCGCGGCGGAGCGAAGGCCAAGCTTGCCAAAATGCGCGACGCTTTTGCCGACTCGACGCGACATGCGCGCTTCGGCTGGGCCTGGACGCTCGCGAACTGGTCTGTGAAGCTCGCCACGCAGGCCTGGCTGCTCGCCTCCCTCGTCCCCGCAGGGCTCGCTGTCGGCGCATCGGGCGCGCTGGGCGCGGAACTCGCGTCCATCCTCCCGGTCCAGGGGGTCGCGGGATTCGGCACGTACGAGGCGGGGGCCGCAGCGGCGATGCTGCCGAACGGCGTCCCGTTCGAGAACGGCCTGCAGGCCGCTATCGCCCTTCATCTTTTCGTCATCGCCTGTGCCGTCGCATCCGGCACCTTCGCCTGGCTCGCGCCTGCACGACCCGCTCGCGCTGCAAATCCCGATCGCTCCCACCTTTCCTGAAGCCACTGATCCGCATGAACAAGTCACCCCTGCCGCCGGCCGAACCGCAAATTCCCGCGGACATGCCTGAACACACCCTCTCGGTTGTCGTGCCAATGTACAACGAGGCGGAGAACGTCGAGCCGCTGCTCGAACGCATCCACCTCGCACTGGGTCCCTATCCCTGCCCCTGGGAGGTGGTGCTTGTCGATGACGGCAGCTCCGACGCGACTCCAGCGGAACTGGCCCGCTGCGCCGACAAGTTCGGCCCTCACGTGCACATCGTCGAGTTGATGCGCAACTTCAAACAGACTGCAGCCATGCAGGCCGGCCTCGACGCCGCCCGCGGCAGCGTCATCGTCACCATGGACGGCGACCTGCAGAACGATCCGATCGACATCCCGCGCATGGTCAAGCGTCTGCTGACGGAAGATCTCGACCTTGTGGCAGGCTGGCGAAAGGATCGCCAGGACGGCCTGCTGTTGCGCAAGATTCCCTCCCGTATCGCCAACCGGCTCATCGCGCGCATGACCGGCGTACACCTCAAGGACTACGGCTGCAGCCTCAAGGTCTTCCGTGCCAGTGCCATCAAGAGCGTGCGCCTGTATGGCGAGATGCACCGCTTCATCCCCGCCTGGCTGGCGACGGTAACGACGCCACGCCGTATCGCCCAGGAAGTCGTGACGCACCACGCCCGCGTCTTCGGCCAATCGAAATACGGCATCTCGCGCACGTTCCGCGTGGTCCTCGACCTGGTGTTCGTGTACTTCTTCATGCGCTACCGCACCCGCCCGGGGCATTTCTTCGGCGGCATCGGCATCGGTCTCGGCGCGCTCGGCACCCTCATCCTCGGCTACCTCCTTGCCCTCAAGCTCTTCCTCGGCGAGGACATCGGCACCCGCCCACTGCTGTTTGGCGGCTTCTTCCTCGTCATCGCGGGCGTGCAGATGGTCACCTCCGGCGTGCTCGCCGAACTGCTCGCGCGCGTGTATTACGAATCCGGCAGCTCCCGCGCCTATCTCGCGCGGCCGCGGACTGCGCTTGACGACGTGGACGGATGGCACCGGAAAGGCGACCGATGACGACTCCCGCGTCGCCCCTGCCCCAGCCGCGCACGTCGCTGGTGCTTGCGATCTTCCTACTGCCGCTCGCGGCCTTCTTTCTGCGGCTGGGGGGCGCACCGCTGTTCGACGTCGACGAGGGAGCGTTCTCGGAAGCCACGCGCGAGATGTTCGAGCGCGGCGACTTCCTCTCCACCTACCTCAACGGCGAGAACCGCTTCGACAAGCCGATCCTCGTATATTGGCTGCAGGCACTCGGCTACCTGCTGTTTGGGCCCACCGAATGGGGCTTCCGCCTGCCCTCCGCGGTAGCGGGGGCGCTGTGGAGCTACGCGACCTGGCACTTCGCGCGCGAGCGCTTCGGCGCGAGTACGGCACTTGCAGCACTCGCGGTCGCGTCGACTGCGCTGGGCCCTTTCGCCATTGCGCGCGCCGCGACCGCCGACGCCCTGCTCAACCTGCTCCTCGCCCTCGCGTTGTTCGACGCCTGGCGGCACCTCGAATCCGGCCGTCGTGCCCCCCTGCTGCGCAGCTTCGTGTGGATCGGCCTGGGCGCACTGACCAAGGGCCCGATTGCGCTGATCGTCCCGGGCACCGTGAGCCTGCTGTACTGCGCGAGCCGCGGGGAATGGAAACGCTGGGCGCGTGCCGTGTTCGACCCGATCGGCCTCGTCATCATCGCGGCGATCGTCGTGCCCTGGTATGCCGTCACCCTGGCGATACACGGACAGGACTTCATCGACGGATTCATCCTCAAGCACAACGTCGAACGCTTTACCGGCACACTGGAAGGCCACGCCGGCAGCCTGTTCTACTACGTGATTGCGGTACCGCTGCTCCTGCTGCCGTGGACCGGTCCGCTATTCGGCGCCCTGAGGCAGCTGCGGGGTGACCTCGATACCGGCGTGCGCCGCTTCCTGTGGATCTGGGCCGGTTTCGTCGTTGCCTTCTTTTCCCTGTCGGGTACCAAACTCCCGCACTACGTACTCTATGGCTCGACGCCGCTGTTCCTGCTGATCGCCGTCCACCGCAACGAACTTCGCCGGGTTCCGCTGCACCTGCTCGCCCCGACCCTGTTTCTCGCGCTGCTGCCGGCCCTGCCGCTGATCTTCGACACGCTCGCCGCAAGCGAGGCTGGCAACGACTACTACCGCGCCCAGCTCGCACTCGCGCTGACCGAGGCCACCCCCGAATACTACCTTGTCGCCGTCGGCGGCCTGCTCGCGTGGATCTGGCTGGCCTTGCGCTGGAACGCCGCTGCGTGGATGAAGGTCGGTGCCGCCGCCGTCATCCAGGTCATCGTCCTCGCGGGCGTGGTCGTCCCCTGGGCCGGCGCGGTATTGCAGGGCCCCGTCAAGGAAGCCGGACTGCTCGCACGCAAGACCGGCGAACCCGTCGTCGCGTGGCGCTACTACGCCCCGAGCTTCAGCGTCTATCGGCAGGCAGTTACTCCTGACCGCACGCCGGCAGCGGGTGAACTGGCGATCACGCGCACCGACCGGATCCCGGCGAGCGGCGTCGTCGTCCTCTACCGCAAGGGCGGGGTCGCACTCGTGCGCAAGCTGCCCGACTGAGCGCCATGCCCGAACCGGCATCGATGAAGGAAGTTACACATGCTGCAAGCCAGCCCGCCATTCCAACCCCTGCGGACAAATCACCCGCGCCGCAGGAGCAGATCCGCATGAACCGGCTGACAGTCTGGATGGCGGTGACGATGGCCGCCTGCGCGATCGTGTTTACGGTGTGGCCCGAGCTCGATCTCGTGGTGTCGCGCGCGTTTTACGATTCCGCACGCGGCTTCTCGGGCGACCACAACCCGCTCGTGCAGTCGCTCTACCGCGGCATCCCGCTCATGTCCAAGGCGACCATCATCGGCCTGTTCATCGCCCTCTTCGCCTACTCGATGCAACGCGGGGTAACCGGACAAAAACGCCGCATCCAGGTCGCCTACCTGATCGCCGCGCTCGCCCTCGGCCCGGGCCTGCTGATCGACGTCGCCCTGAAGGATTATTGGGGCCGCGCACGCCCCTACAAGGTCGAGCAGTTCGGCGGCACCAAGACCTTCACCCCGGCAACGCAACCGTCCGACCAGTGCGACAACAATTGCTCCTTCGTCAGCGGCCACGCCTCGGCCGGCTATTATCTGGTGAGCCTCGGCTTCCTCGGAGGGGTTGCCGCCCGGCGGCGCTGGACCCTGATCGGTCTCACGGTTGGAACGCTCTTCGGCCTCGGCAGGATCGCCCAAGGCGGACATTTCCTAAGCGATATCGTGTTCAGCTTCTATGCAACGTGGTTCGCGGCCTGGGCCGCATGGGTGATCTTCCTGCGGCTCGGATGGCTGCGGGACGAAAGTTCAGCGACAGGGCGGCCCTCGCATCGCGACGACCGGCACGGAGGAAGCGCCGCCCGATCCGGGGGGCGCCCAGGCTAGCGGGCCACTGATGCCGGAATCGAGTTCGTGAGCTCAATGACGTTGGCGCCCGAGGCGCCATCCGCGACTTTTTCCAGCTTGCCATCGACGACCGCGCCGCATTCCATCTGCAGCTGACGGTAGATGATGTTGCCCGAGATCCGCGCGTTCGCCTGCAGCTCGAGGAAATGGTCGACCTCGAGATCACCCTCGATTACGCCGTTGATCACGGCGTCGTAGGCACGCACGCGCCCGTTGATCGAACCTTTCTCGCTGAGAACGAGGAGGCTGCGCTCGCCTTCCTTGTTGACCACGTTGCCCTGGATGCGGCCGTCGACCCTCAGCCCGGCAGAAAAAATCACATCTCCGACGATCTCGAGGTTGTCCGCGACCAAACTCGAAAGCTTGGTCATTTCGATCGTACGCTTGCCCTTGCGTCCGAAGAACATCGCTCCTGCCCCCCCCTTTTCCACTCCCGTGCCTGCCCGGCGCGACGGGTCACTTTTCCGGCTTGCCCGCCCCGGCTGATTTCAGGAACGCCAGTTCGTCGCCGACCTGCTTCAGTTGTTCGTTTAGCGCTGCAACTTGTCGCTCCAGTTCGCCGCGCGTCGCCAGTTCGACATCCAGCTCGAGACGAACCTTTGCGAGCTCCTTCCTGAGTTCGATGTTTTCCGCGCGCACGTCTGAAAGGTAGGACGCCGGCGCAAGATTATTCTCGAAAAACCGCAGTCCGGCCACCGCCACCAGCACCGCCACCACGAGCGTGGCCCCGAGCACGAACGCCATGCGCCCGACGCCGCGGTTTGCCGAGGTCAGTGCATATTCATTACGCGTCAGTTCGTGATTCGGCGAACGGCGCGGCGGCTTCATCGGCTCCACTCAGAAGCGCGCAAGATAGGCAGCGGGATCGACCACCAGGCCATCCTTGATGACTTCAAAATGCAGATGCGAACCGGTCGAGCGTCCGGTCGACCCGACCTCTGCGATTTTCTGCCCTGGTATCACGATCTGCCCGCGCGTGACCAGAACCTTGGACGCATGCGCATAGCGCGTCACAAGGCCGCCACCGTGATCGATCTCGACGGTCTTGCCATATTCCACGCGATGGCCCGCGTAAACGACACGCCCGCCACCACTGGCGACGATCCCGGTGCCACGCGGGGCTGGGTAATCGACACCGCTGTGGAACGCGAGACGGTTGCGGAACGGGTCGAGCCGGTTGCCGAAATTGGAATTCACCTCGACATCAGGAACCGGCGCGCGCCCGGGGAATGCCATCTGCACGAGGCTGAACGAGGTCGCAAGGTTGTCGAGATGGGCGAATGTCTCGCTGACACGTTCGATGTCTCGCTCCATTCGCTCGAGTTCGTCGGAGAGCTTGCCGGCGTCGTCCGCGTCCGACATCAGCGGCGAGCGTACCAGCGCAGTGACCGGATCGGTGACGCGGGGCGCGAACGCCGCGTTCGGATCGAGCAGCGGACCACCGGACGACGCCGGAGGCGTCTTGGCCATGCGACCCGATTTGCTTTCCGCCTCGGCGCTCTCACTTAGGCGGCTTTCGAAGTCCGTGAGGACACCGATTCGGTTGGCAAGACCTTTGGCTTCCGCCTCGAGCTGCACCATCCGGCCCGCGAGCTCGCCGAACCGGCCGATGAGCAGGCGTGCTTCAGGGCTCGCGGAAGGGTCGGCACCGCCTTCCTGCGATGCGGCCGCAGAGTTCGCCGGCGACTGGAAACCGTACCCGAGGGCGAATCCGCCACCGAGTGCGGCCAGCACCGCGATACTCGCGCCGGCCAGGAACGCCCGTGCGCTGATCGTGCGCACTTTCGACCGCGTTAGCGTTCCGGCGGAAAGAATGACAAAAGCCATCCGTCTCCTCCAAGCAGAGACATTGACCAGGCATCGCACAAGCTACGCGTGCGATGGGCGAAAACGGATCCCGGCCAAATCCATTCGTGCAAATCCAAAACGCCGGAACAAAGGCGGCGAATTTTATCACCAAATCAACATGATGCGTCAAGCCGGGGACAGCGAGATCAGCGCCAATGTGGCATCCCTCACCATCCACGCGGCTTTGCGGCTCACGAGCCGGGAAGCCCGGCCCTCTGGTCCGCCCCCACTGCAGGCACTATCATCACGCGGACGGCACAATACGGAACCGTACGTTCCGACACCCAAGAATCGAAATCCGAGGAGACCCGAATGACCGCCGCGAACGCCTACCCGACCCTGCTCCAGCCGCTCGATCTGGGTTTCTGCACGCTCAAGAATCGCGTACTGATGGGGTCGATGCACACCGGGCTGGAGGAGTCCGGCAACGGCTTCCAGAAGCTGGCCGCTTTCTACGCAGCGCGCGCACGCGGTGGCGTCGGCCTGATCGTGACAGGTGGCATTTCGCCGAATTCGGACGGCCTGATCTTCCCCGGTGCGAGCGCTCTGACGAACGACGAGGAAGTTGCGCACCACCGCCTGATCGCCGACAGCGTGCATGCCGAGGGCGGACGCATCTGCATGCAGATCCTCCACACGGGCCGCTACGCGTATCACCGCGGTTCGGTGGCGCCGTCGGCCCTCAAGGCGCCCATATCGCCGGTGACGCCGCGCGAGATGGGCGAAGAGGACATCGAGCGCACGATCGAGGATTACGCCCGCTGTGCCGCGCTGGCGCAGCGTGCCGGCTACGACGGCGTCGAGGTGATGGGCTCGGAGGGCTACCTGATCAACGAATTCACGGTCCTGCATACCAACCACCGCACCGACTGCTGGGGCGGCAGCATGGAGAATCGCCACCGTTTCCCCGTGGAGATCGTGCGCCGCGTGCGCGAACGCGTCGGACCCAATTTCATCATCATCTACCGCATCTCCATGCTCGACCTGGTGGACGGCGGTGCGCCGTGGGAGGAGATCGTCGCGCTCGCGAAGGCCATTGAGGCTGCCGGGGCGACAATCATCAACACCGGGGTGGGCTGGCACGAGGCGCGGATCCCCACAATCGCGACGATGGTGCCGCGCGCCGCCTTCAGCTGGGTCACGCGGCGCATGAAGGGCGAGGTCGGCATTCCGCTGATCACCTCGAACCGCATCAACACCCCCGAGGTCGCCGAGCAGGTTCTGGCCCGCGGCGATGCCGACATGGTGTCGATGGCGCGTCCCTTCCTCGCCGATCCGGATTTCGTTGCCAAGGCGGCCGCCGGGCGCGGCGACGAGATCAATACCTGCATCGCGTGCAATCAGGCCTGCCTGGATCATATTTTCGAAGCGAAACCCTGCACCTGCCTGGTGAACCCGGTCGCCTGCCGCGAAACGGAACTGATGATTTCGCCAGCCCAACAGAAAAAACGCGTTGCCGTCGTTGGTGCGGGGCCGGCGGGCATGGCGGCTGCAGCCACCGCCGCCGAGCGCGGCCATGCTGTAACGCTTTTCGAGGCAGCGGACCGCATCGGGGGGCAGTTCAATCTCGCGAAGCGGATTCCCGGCAAAGAGGAATTTGCGGAGACGCTGCGCTACTTCGGCCGCCGCCTGGAAAGGGCCGGCGTGGAACTCCGGCTGAACCGCCGCGTCACGATCGATGAACTCGCCGGACGTTTCGATACGGTGGTGCTGGCGACCGGGATCACCCCGCGCACCCCCGAAATTCCCGGCATTGACCACCCCAAGGTGGCGAGCTACATCGACGTGATAACCGGACGCAAGCCCGTGGGCCGGAAGGTGGCCGTGATCGGCGCGGGTGGAATCGGCTTCGACGTCAGCGAACTGCTCACGCACGCCGACCTCGCGGACGACCCGGTCGAGCATTACCGCCGCGAGTGGGGGATCGACGCCACGTACGCGACGCGGGGCGGCCTGTGCCCCCCCGTGGAGGAAGCGCGCACGCGCGAACTGTGGCTGCTTCAGCGCAAGCCTAGCAAGGTCGGCGACGGCCTCGCCAAGACCACCGGCTGGATCCGGCGCACGCTGCTCAGTCGACGGGGCGTGAAGATGCTCGCGGGCGTCAGCTATGCGAAGATCGACGACGCGGGCCTGCACCTGCGGCTGGGCGACGAGGAAAAGCTCCTACTGGTCGACACGATCGTGATCTGCGCCGGTCAGGACCCCCTGCGGGAACTGCAGGCTCCGCTGCAAGCTGCGGGAATGGACGTCCATCTTGTGGGGGGGGCGGACGTCGCCGCGGAGCTCGATGCCAAGCGGGCCATCGACCAAGGAACGCGGGTCGCAGCGGCGCTCTGAGTTCGCGCGCTGACAGCATCCCCCCGCAGTTCTGTTCGCCTGGTGCCCCGCGAGGCGCCAGGCGGTCAGAGCTGCAATTCGGCCCGCTCGACCTCGATCACCAGCACGGCGCGCGCCCACGGAAACGATGCCTTCACGCGCTCAAGCAGTTCCGGGTCGTTCACGATCGCTCCGATCCCATGCAGCAGGCAGCCCTGGCCGGGTCCGTGACTGCCCTGTACCGAACGCGACGCCGCCAGGATCTGGACGCGCGGGTTGCTGCGCAGGTTTTCCTCCGTCTTGCGATAGTACCCTGCCGGCAAAACCAGCTTGTCCCCCTCGACCCCGAGACGCCGCAGGTATTCGCCCCAGTTTCCCACCACGTGCGGCCCCTCGGGGCCCTCGGTAACGATCGTTACAAACTCCGTCTTCTCGAGAAGATCCCGCACCGCGCCTTCGATCACGCCCATTGTTCGCATCTCCTGTCTGTCGTTGCCGTGCGCCTCACTGCGCACCCATGCCGGCCGTTGCATTCGGCCATCGTTTTCCGGATTTTGTTTTCCATAAAATAATAGACCCGGATTAGCATGTCTCAATTGATGCGACTCAAGGCGGTCCGTCATACCCGTCCGTCAAGGCCGTCAAATTGGCTGCATTGCGAACACGCAAAAAAAACGGCGGCCGAGGCCGCCGTTTTCGTTCCGCCGGGCGCGGTCTTACTTGCCAGCGTGCTCGGACAGCTTGAGCCAGGTATCGACGACCGTGTCGGGATTGAGCGAGATCGTCTGAATCCCTTCGTCCATCAGCCATTCGGCGAAATCGGCGTGGTCCGACGGACCCTGCCCGCAAATGCCGACGTACTTACCGAGGCGGTTGGCCGACTTGATCGCCATCGACAGGAGCTGCTTCACCGCCGGATCGCGCTCGTCGAATGCGTGGGCGACGAGGCCGGAGTCACGGTCGAGGCCGAGCGTGAGCTGGGTGAGATCGTTCGAGCCGATGGAGAAGCCGTCGAAGTGCTCGAGGAACTGGTCCGCGAGCAGCGCGTTGGACGGGATCTCGCACATCATGATGAGCTTGAGATCGTTCGTGCCACGCTTGAGGCCGTGCGCGGCGAGGAGGTCGACGACACCCTTGGCTTCTTCGACGTTGCGCACGAAGGGCACCATGATCTGGACGTTGGTCAGGCCCAGCTCGTTGCGCACCTTCTTCATCGCGATGCACTCGAGCTCGAAGCAGTCCCGGAAGCTGTGCGCGATGTAGCGCGAGGCGCCGCGGAAGCCCAGCATCGGGTTTTCTTCCTCCGGCTCGTAGATCTCGCCACCGAGAAGCTTGCGGTACTCGTTCGACTTGAAGTCGGACATGCGGACGATGACGGGCTTCGGATAGAAGGCCGCGGCGATCGTCGCCACGCCTTCCACCAGCTTCTCGATGAAGAACTGCTTGGGCGTCGCGTAGCCGCGCGACCGGCGCAGGATCTCATCGCGCAGGCTGGCCGGGACCTGGTTCAGCTCGAGGATCGCCTTCGGGTGGATGCCGATCATGTTGTTGATGACGAACTCGAGGCGCGCAAGGCCGACGCCGCCGTTCGGGATCTGCGCGAACTCGAAGGCGAGTTCCGGGTTGCCGACGTTCATCATGATCTTGACCGGGATCTCGGGCAGGTTGCCCATGTCCGTCGTGATCACCTCGAAATCGAGCTTGCCGCGATAGACGTAGCCGGTGTCACCTTCGGCGCACGACACGGTCACCGAGTCGCCTTCCGACAGCACTTCGGTCGCGTTGCCGCAACCGACGATGGCCGGGATGCCCAGCTCGCGCGCGATGATCGCGGCGTGGCAGGTGCGGCCGCCGCGGTTGGTCACGATGGCGCTGGCGCGCTTCATCACCGGCTCCCAGTTCGGGTCGGTCATGTCGGTGACGAGGATGTCGCCCGCCTGCACACGGCTCATCTCGGACGCATCGGCAACGACGCGCACCGTGCCGACGCCGATCTTCTGGCCAATTGCGCGGCCGTGCGCCAGTGCCTTGCCGTACTGCTTGAGGCGGTACTTCTCCATCACCAGCCCGTTGGACTGGCTCTTCACGGTCTCGGGGCGCGCCTGGAGGATGTAGAGCTTGCCGTCCTGGCCGTCCTTGCCCCATTCGATGTCCATCGGGCGGCCATAGTGCTGCTCGATCACGACGGCGTAGCGCGCGAGTTCGAGCACGTCCTCGTTCGTCAGCGAGAACTTGACGCGGTCGGCCTCGGGCACATCGACGGTGCGCACCGACTTGCCGGCTTCCTTCTTGTCCGCGAAGACCATCTTGATCAGCTTGGAGCCGAGGTTGCGGCGGATCACCGCGGGCTTGCCCTGCGCCAGCGTCTGCTTGTGCACGTAGTACTCGTCCGGATTCACCGCGCCCTGCACGACCGTCTCACCCAGGCCGTAGGAAGCCGTGATGAACACGACGTTGTCGAAGCCCGACTCGGTGTCGATGGTGAACATCACTCCCGAGGCACCGGTATCGGAGCGCACCATGCGCTGCACGCCGGCCGACAGTGCAACGTCGGCGTGCGCAAAGCCTTTGTGCACGCGGTAGGCAATGGCGCGGTCGTTGTACAGCGACGCGAACACTTCCTTCATCGCATGCAGGATGTTCTCGTAACCATGAATGTTCAGGAAGGTTTCCTGCTGACCGGCGAACGAGGCATCCGGGAGATCCTCGGCGGTCGCGGACGAACGCACCGCAAAACTACCCTCGCCTTCCGCGGTCAGTGCGTTGTACGCTGCATGAATCTCTTCTTCCAGCTTGGTCGGGAAGGGGGTCTCGACAACCCACTGGCGGATCTGCGCGCCGGTTTTCGCCAGCTTTTCGACGTCATCCACATCCAGCGCATCGAGCGCAGCGCGGATTTTCTCCGCGAGCCCCTGATGGGCGAGGAACTCGCGGAACGCATCGGCAGTGGTGGCGAATCCGCCAGGAACCCGCACACTGGCGGGCAACTGACTGATCATCTCGCCGAGCGAGGCGTTCTTGCCACCGACCTGCTCTACGTCCGACATGCGCAGTTCAGTGAAGGGGATGACATAACGGGTCATGAATGGCCTTCCGGTTTTGTTGGGGAGAAAGCAAAATGTGATTTTAGCGAATTTTGCTGCTTTGCCGCATGACAGGTTTTCCCGTATGTAACGATCTTTGGCCCCGACCATGAGCGAAAATCCTCCCCGGACCGTATTCTTCATCTCCGACGGCACCGGCATTACGGCCGAGACGCTGGGCCACAGCCTGCTCGCGCAGTTCCCGAAGTCCGGGCTGCGCCAGGTCCGCATCCCCTTCGTCGACGACCTCGACAAGGCACTCGACGCTGCCCGCCTGATCCGCGAGGCACGCGCTGCCGACGGCGTCCGCCCGATCGTCTTCAGCACCCTCGTGAATCCGCACCCCGAAAGTGGGTTGCGCGACGTAGATGCCCTGTTCGTTGACCTCTTCGAGCAGTTCATCGTGCCGCTGGAGGCCGAGCTCGGCCAGCGCTCGACCCACACGGTGGGACGCTTCCACGGCATCGCCGAGAGCCAGGACTACAAGGCGCGCATCGAGGCGATCAACTTCGCCATGTCGCACGACGACGGGATCTCGACGGACGGAGAGCTCGCCGACGCGGACGTGATCCTCGTCGGCGTGTCGCGCTCGGGCAAGACGCCCACGAGCCTCTATCTCGCGATGCAGTTCGGGGTGAAGGCTGCGAATTACCCTCTCATTCCCGAGGACTTCGAGCGCAACAAGCTGCCCGGCGAACTGCACCGCCATCGCGCCAAGCTGTTCGGCCTCACGATCGCGCCCGAGCGCCTCTCGCAGATCCGCCAGGAGCGACGCCCGAACAGCCGATACGCCGCAATCGAGAACTGCCGCTTCGAGATCGAGGCTGCACAGAAGCTGATGCGCCGCGAGAACATCCCCTGGCTCGACTCGACGACGAAATCCATTGAGGAGATTTCGGCTACCATCCTCCAGGCCGTAAGGCTCAACAGACCTGCGTACTGAACTGCGCAGGCGCTGCAAGATCCCCCAAACAGGAATTTCCATGAAGAGACCTCGTCAAAAACGCCGCGGTGGTTTGGGCCGCGACGCCGAAAACCTGATCTGGCTCGCAACGGGCCTGGCCGAATCCGGCAGCCGCGCGGAAGACCGCTACTGGGACCGGCTGCTGTGCGAGAGCCTCGATCGCATCCTCGAGGAAGGCGGCGAAGACACGCTGAATGCCGCGCTCGACCATCTGTACGCCGCCGACCCGCGCGCCTACGACGAACTCGCGGACTACATCGAGTCGCGCGCGGAGAGCGCGTCCGGCCTTTCTCCGGATCACGACATCCTGCTCATCGCCGCGCCGGTGCTGGCGTGGTCGCGCTATCGCATCCCGTCCAACACCATTTCCGCTGCCGTTCTGGCGAACCTGCGGGTGCACCTGCAGGCTCACGTGCTCGCCGATAAGGTGAAACTGGCGCTTGCCGACTTCCTCTTCAGCCCAGACCAGTTGCCGCAGGGCTACTGCGCGACCTCTGCATTCGCCGCCGAACTCGGGCGCGCTGCCGTCGCCGGGAAGGACTTGCGCATCGACACCGAAGGCATGCCGGAAACGGCGCAGTTCCTGTCCGACACGCGTTACCTGCTTGCAGCGGTTGCCGTGCCCAAGGGCGAGGCACTGTTCGCGTGGCAGCAGCCCGACCGCACGCGCGAGCAATGCATGGCACAGTGGCGCATGCAGGGCGGCGCCTGCCTCACCCCCCTGCTGCCGGGCTGTGCAATGGAAGTCGTGTTGCCGGAAGCGTATTTCGCTGCCAGCCGCCAGGCCGACAAGGACAGCCGCCCGTATGCGATCCGCGCCTCGGTGGCCTTCCTCGGCGCCGAGTTGGATACGCCGGCCGCGAACGTCCGCGCCGTGATCGCGCCGTTCTACGACCGCGAGCTCGAGGAATACCGCGTCGGACTGACCCTGCGCGGCAAGGAAGAGGTCGTTCACGGCGTCGTGTGGCCGCTGCTCGGCGCGGAAGACGAGACGTCCGACGCGCATGCCGAGATCGAGGCGGTGCTGCGCGATTGCGGCGTGACCGAAATCGTGAACCTCGAACACCGTTTCCCGCTCGAATACTGCGACGACTGCGGCGCACCGCTCTACCCCTCGCCGGAGGGCGAGATCGTGCACGCGGAGATGCCTGACGAGCACGGCGAGCAGGCGCCCCGCCACCTGCACTGAAGGTTGCGCGCGGTCCCGACGGAGGGAAATCAATGAGCCGCAAGATCGAAAAGACCGACGCCGAGTGGCGCGCGCAACTCTCACCCACGCAGTATCAGGTCGCCCGGCAAAAAGGCACCGAGCGTGCCTTCACCGGCGAATACTGGAACTTCTGGGAGAACGGCGAGTACCGTTGCATCTGCTGCGGCGCGCCGCTGTTCGACTCCGAGCACAAGTTCGACGCAGGCTGCGGTTGGCCCAGTTTCTGGACCGCAGCCGCGCCGGAGAACGTCGATGAGGCCGAAGACCACTCTCACTTCATGCATCGCACCGAGGTGCTGTGCCACCAATGCGGCGCCCATCTCGGGCACGTCTTCGAAGACGGACCGGCGCCCACGGGGCTGCGCTACTGCATCAACTCCGCCTCCATCCACTTCGATCCGCAGCGCTCGCCAGGGGATGCAGACTGAGAACAGCGAGCGCCGGCAGCCCCTTCAGCCGCGATCGTCGTCGAGCACCACCAGCACCGACGAAGTAAAGTCGCGACGGTAGAGCACCACGACCACCAGCGCGGTCAGGAACAGGAAGAGCCAGGGCTGGATGAACCAGGCAACCGCTGCAAGCCCGAAATAGTAGGCGCGGATGCCGCGATTGAACTCGTCGCCAGCCAGCGAGTTCACCATCGCGACTCGCTGCACCATGCGCTCACGCCCTGCCCCGTCGGGATTCGTCGGACTCGCGCCGATGAGAATGGAGAGCATGTTGAACTGGCGCAGCGACCAGGTGAACTTGAAGTAGGCAACCACGAAAACGGTCAGCAACAGCAGCAGCTTCAGTTCCGCCAATTCGCGCGAGGTCGCGCGCGCAAACGGCAGGTCGGCGGTGAAGCGCATCGCCTGGTCAAGGGCCCCGAGTACGGCGAGCAGGCCGGCGATGATGTAGATCGTGGTGTTCGCGTAGAACGACACGCTCTGCATGAGATTGCCCACCAATGCCGCGTCGCTGACACGCAGATCGCGTGCGAGCATCTCGCGGGCCCAGTCGAGCCGGAAGCGGTGACTCACCCCCATCAGGCCGCGCTGCGACCAGCGGCTGCTTTCCGATAACCACCCGTAGCCCGCCCACGCCGCGAGAAACCAGCCGAGCGCAACCCAGTCGAGCGTCGAAATGCTGCTCATCGTGTGCCCGCCTCCCGCAACGCACGCCTCATCGCTCGAGCAGGAAGTCGCGCACCAGCGCGATCTGCGCACGGTCCATCAGCACCGGTGCGTGCCCCACGCCCGCAATCTCCGCAAGTCGCGCCCGCGGCCCGGTGTCACCCATCCGGCGGAATGTCTCGGGGGTGAGCAGATCCGATTCGGCGCCGCGGATCGCAAGCGTCGGGCACTGGATCGCGTTGTACACATCCCACAGATCGATATCGACCACCACGGGCGCCGCGCGGAAGACGTCGCCCAGTCCTGGGTCGTACACCATCGCGAAGCCCCCCTCGACGGGACGCACCGAATAGCGCGTGAGGTGTTGCCACTGGTCGTCGGTGAGCGGGCCGAAGGGGGCGCTCACGGCGCGGATCCAGGCTTCGGCCTCGGCCATGCTGCGGAATTTCGGCGCATTCCCGACGTATTCGCCGATGCGTCGGAGCGAGGCCGCAGTGATCACCGGTCCGACGTCGTTGAGGACGAGCCGCGAGATCGGCGTGTGCGGCCTGCTGGCGAGCAGCATGCCGATGATCCCGCCCATGGATGTGCCGACCCAATGCACCGTGTCGGCATCAAGCCGCGCCAGCAACGTCACCATGTCCCCAACGTACAGCGGGAAGCCGTAGTCGGACTTCACGCCGAGCCAGTCGCTGCGTCCCCGCCCCACCACGTCGGGGCATACCACACGGTAGTCGTCCGCCAGCGCCTGCGCGAGGAAATCGAAGTCGCGCCCGTTGCGGGTGAGACCGTGCGCGCACACGAGCACCTTGCGGGTGGCTGGATTGCCCCATTCCACATATGCCATGCGATGAAAACCGTGCGGACCGATGCATTGCACCGACCGCTCGCGCACGCCATGCCACGGCCGGTCCACCACGGGCTGGACGGCACGCGAAGGGGGTGGTTCGGGCCGGAGCAGACGGCGCAGGGTGTCAAGCAGACTCATTGAAGCGAAATCCCGGTATGCACGGCAGATCCTTGAAGTGTAACAGGACGAACACCTAGCTCCCGTACCAATAGCGCCTCGCAACATCGCGCCAGGAGGTGATCTCGACCCCGCGCACGCCGACATCGACAAGGATCGCGCCCTGCTCGTCGGTACGCCAGTTCGTCGCACCCGCCGCCGACCAGCGCTGCAACACGCCGGGATGCGGGTGATGGAACTGATTGAGGTAGCCCGCCGAATGGATCGCCGCACGTGCCGCGACGCCCGCGACAAGGGGCTCGCCGGACGAGGACTTGCTCCCGTGGTGCGGCACGACCACGACCGTGCTACGCAGCGATTCCCCCGCTTGGACTAGCAGGCGCCGCTCGGCGGCACGCTCGATGTCGCCCGCAAGCAGCACGGAGCCGCCAGGCGCGGAGATGCGCAGCACGCAGGAGGAGTCGTTGTCCGAACTCGTGTCGAGCTCCCTCTCGTCGGGATGAAGGATGCGGAAATCCACGCCATCCCAGGACCAGCTGTCGCCCGCGAGACACGGGCGCCGCGGCGGTTGCGGTCGGCGATCGGAAGGCTCGGGCAGATCGAAGTTGGCCATCACCTCGCTCACTGCGCCGGCAGCGAGCAGGGATGCGAGGCCACCCGAGTGGTCCAGGTCGTCGTGCGAGACGACGAGGCGATCGATACGCCTGACACCGGCGGCGCCAAGATAGGGGATCAGGACCCGCATCCCTGCATCTCCGCCCTGCCGGTAGGCCGGCCCGGTGTCGTAGATGAGCTCGTGGCGGGCCGTGCGCACATGCACCGCCGTCCCCTGACCAACATCCAGTACGGTCATGCGGAATGCCCCGTAAGGGGGCCGCTCGGGCACCCACGCGAGCATCGGAAGCACGGCCAGCGCCCCCGCCGCACGTGCCGGCGTGCCGCGCGGGAGCATCAGCCACCCCACACCGACGAGGGCCACTGCGGCCAGCACCCCTGGCGGCGCGGCCTGCGACCACATCGCGAAAGACAGGGCCGACAACCATTCAAGGGCCACCATCAACACGCCGAAGAACCAGTGCGCCAGCTCCAGCAAGCCCGTGAAGGGCAGGACGATGGCCAACAGCGTGAGCGGCGTGATGACGAAGCTCACCAGCGGGATCGCCAGTGCGTTGGCGAGCGGCGAAACCAGCGAGAAGGCGTTGAACAGGACAACCAGACCCGGGATCATCGCAAGCGTGATACCGAGCTGACCCGCCACCGCCGCGCGCCAACCCTTTTCCGCACGGACGCGGCCGCCGAGAAGGAACATCAGGATCGCGACCGCGCCGAAGGACAACCAGAACCCCGCTGCCAGCACCGCCCACGGATCGAACAGCAGCACGCACAGCAATGCGAGCGCGAGCACGATGCCCCTCGATGGCGCCCTCCCGCCGAGGATCGCCACCGCGACTACCGCGATCATGATCAGCGAGCGCTGCGTGGGGATGCCCATCCCGGCAAGGACCGAATACACGGCCGCAGCGGCGAGCCCGCTTGCCGCGGCCACCTTCATGGCCGGAACCCGCAACATCCGCCGCTGCGACCGACGCCATGCCTTTCCGGCCAGCCAGCCGACGAGCAGGCCGATCATCGATACATGCATTCCGGAGATGCTTATGAGATGACTGATCCCGGTGTTGCGGAACACCGTCCACTGCTGGTCCGGGATGCCACGCTGATCCCCCACGGCGAGCGCAACGAGCACCCCGACATAGTCGGCGCCGGGCAGCGCAGTGTGGAAACGCGCGCGGATGGCGTCGCGCAGGCGATGCACGAGCGTTGCCGGACGCACGACGAATTCGTCGATTCGGACCGGTGCGGGCGACGCGCGCACGCTGCCGGTGGCGCGAATACCGCGCTCGAGCAATGCCGCCTCGTAGTCGAAAAGTTCGGGATTCGCGAGGCCGTGCGGCCGCTTGAGACGGGCGGTGAAACGCCAGCGCTCGCCGGGCCGTAGTGCCGGCGCGGCTCCTTCACCCCGCTCGGCCGCGTACCACGACAGGAGCACGCGCTCGGGCACAGCGGCGGAGGCCCTTTCGACCTGAAAAACGAAGCGCACCCCCTGCTCGCCGGGTTCGGGCAACTCGGCCACGATACCCGTCAGCTCCACGTCACGCATTTCGACGGCTCTTGGCAGTGCGTCGGCGAGCCGCCACACTGCACGCCAGCTCGACCATGCAAACCCGGCGGTTAGCGCGATCGCCAGGATCAGCGCACGAAACAGGTTCGCGCGTGCGACACCGGACTTGTACCATTGCAACGCCAAGACGCAGGTGACGGTCAAACCGCCCGGTAGCACGGCGAGCCATGGATACGAAGGCAACTGCGCCTGGTACTGCGCTGCCCAGACGCCCGCCGCGAACGCGAATATTGCCAGTGGCATAAGCGCGCATCATGCCCGCAGAAGCGAACGGGGGCAAGGGCTGCGTGCAGCATGACACGGGCGACCGTCGTCACGAAAAACAGGACTTCGACCCCCACAGCGAGAATGCGCAACACGATCAAACGCTTCCTGCCGAATCACGAATCGGTGCACAGCAACCGCTGGCTGCGTCCCTTCGCCAACTCCCTGCTCCATCCGCGCCTGTGGCACGTGAATCGCCACTCGGCCGCGGGAGCGATCGCATTGGGCCTGTTCTGCGGTTTGATTCCCGGCCCTTTCCAGGCACTCGCTGCGGCAGCAGGGTGTGTGGTGTTTCGCGTCAACCTGCCGCTGGCGGTGCTGACCACGCTGTATTCGAACCCGCTCACCATCGTGCCGCTGTACGTGCTGGCATACGGCGTCGGCAGCCGCGTGATGGGCATGAGCACCAACGGCTTCGTGCAGCCGCCCGACATGGGCGAACTGCAGTTCGCCCAATGGCTGGGCGCACTGGCGGACTGGATGGTGGGATTGGGCAAGCCCCTGGCGCTGGGGCTGATCGTGCTCGCGGCGGTCTTTTCGCTCGTCGGCTACATCGGCGTCAAGGCAGCCTGGCGCGTGTGGCTGATCCGCGCCTGGCACGGGCGCCGCGCGCGGCGCAGCTCGGGCCCCTGAAGGCCGCCCGGCAACTGCGGCACCCGATCAGAGCAGGCGTCCGTCCTCGAGGCGCAGAGTGCGTTGCGTGCGGCGTGCGAGCCCCTCGTCGTGCGTGACAATGACGAAGCTGGTCGCGTGCCGCTCGTTGAGGCTCAGCATCAGGTCAAAGATCACCTCGGCGGTCTTGCGGTCGAGATTGCCCGTCGGCTCGTCGGCCAGCACGCAGGCCGGCTGCGTCACCAGCGCCCGCGCGATCGCGGCGCGCTGACGCTCGCCGCCCGAGAGTTCGCCCGGCGCGTGGTCGAGCCGGTGGCCGAGCCCGACCTCCTTGAGCACGGCTGCGGCACGTGCTTCCGCTTCTGTCCGGTCCAGACGCCGGATATAGAGCGGCATAGCGACATTCTCGAGCGCCGAGAACTCGGGCAGCAGATGATGGAACTGGTACACAAACCCCAGTCTTTCATTGCGTGCCGCTCCCCGCTCGGCGTCCGACATGCGCGAGAACTCGCGCCCCATCAGCTCGACGGAACCCGCGCCCGGCACGTCCAGCCCGCCCAGCAGATGCAGCAGCGTGCTCTTGCCCGAGCCGGACGCCCCGACGATGGACAACCGCTCGCCGCGCTTCACCTCCAGCGTCACGTCGTGCAGCACCCGCACGGCATCGGCGCCCTCGCGGAAGCTCTTGGTCAGGCCGCGGCAAGCCAGCACAATTTCGTTCATCGGCTCACTCATAGCGCAGCGCCTCGGCCGGATTGACGCGGCTCGCACGCCAACTCGGATACAGGGTTGCAACAACGGTCAGGACAAAGGACACCGACACGATGGTGACGACGTCCGACGTCAGCACCTTCGACGGCAACTCGCTGATGTAATAGATTTCCTTGTTCCACAACGTGGCGCCGGTCAGCGCCTCGAGCGCGGGGATGATCACGTCGAGGTTGTTGGCCAGCAGCAAGCCGCCGATCACGCCGCCGGCGAGGCCCACGAGTCCGATGATCGCGCCCTGCAGCACGAAGATCCCCATGATCGAGCCCGGGCTCGCGCCCAACGTGCGCAGGATGGCGATGTCCGCGTACTTTTCCTGCACCGCCATCACCAGCGTCGAGACGATGTTGAAGGCGGCGACCGCGACGATCAGGAAGAGGATGATCGTCATCATCGTCTTCTCCAGCGCCACGGCACGGAAGAAGTTGGCGTGGCTGCGCGTCCAGTCGGTGACGGCGAGGTCCGCTTCCATCGATCCGACCAGTTCCCGCGCCACGCGCGGCGCGGCGAAGAGATCGTCGAGCTTGAGACGCACGCCGCTCACGCGCTCGTCCAGCCGGTACAGCACTTGCGCATCCTGCATGTGCACCAGCGCCAGTCCGGAATCGTATTCGTACATGCCCGCTTCGAAGATGCCCACCACGTCGAACTGTTTGACTCGTGGCAGCACCGCGGCGGGCGTCACGAGCCCCTGCGGCGCGATCAGGGTCACCTTGTCGCCGACCTGCACGCGTAGCGCGAAGGCCAGATCGCGCCCGAGGATGATGCCGAAGCGCCCCGGCTGCAGTGCACCGAAGCTGCCCGCGCGCATGTGGCGCGCGAAGTCGGCGACCTTTTCCTCGGCGTCCGGCAGCACCCCGCGCACGAGGGTGCCGCGCACCGCCTGTTCGAAGGAGAGCATGGCCTGCTCCTGCACATACGGCGCCGCGGCCCGTACGTCCGGATGGCGGCTCGCGACGTCCGCCACCTGCTGCCATGACTCCAACTCACCGCCAGGGCCCGATATCTGGATGTGCGACGCGACCCCCAGGATGCGCGTACGCAACTCTTCCTGGAAACCGTTCATGACCGACAGCACGACGATCAGCGCCGCAACGCCCAGGCCCGTACCCAGCATCGACACGAGCGAAATGAAGGAGATGAAGCGATTGCGGCCCTGCGCACGTTTTCGCGACCGCGTGTAGCGCAGCCCAACCAGTAATTCGTATCGCATCGCTTGGGGCGGAAACCGCCTGCTTTTTCGGGAAACTCTGCATTGTGCCCTGCGCGCGCGGGAATTGGGAGCTCGCCCGTCTGCGGCACTCTCGGGAGGCCGCGTCGCGCCTAGGGTTTCCCCCAACAGGGAATACCCCCGTAGCTTGTCAGACAACTTCTTCGTATCGTTCGCCGCGCACCGGGAACTCCGTTCGCGGTCCTTCAAACAATTACGGGGGCACACCAAGTGGTCTGGCAACAGCTTTACGATCCATTCAACAACATTTGGCTATCCAGTGCAGTCGCGGCGATTCCGGTCGTCGTGATGCTCGTCGGCCTCGGTTTCCTGCACATGAAGGCCCACATCGCCGCCGCGCTGGGCCTCGGCAGCGCGCTCCTGATCGCGATCTTCGTGTTCGGGATGCCTGCCGCGATGGCAGGCAATGCAACGCTGTACGGCGCCATGTTCGGTCTGCTGCCGATCGGCTGGATCGTGCTCAACATCATCTTCCTGCATCAGCTCACGACCGAGAACGGCTCGTTCAAGGTGCTGCAGCAGAGTCTCACCGGCATCACCGATGACCGCCGCCTGCAACTGCTGCTGATCGCCTTCAGCTTCGGCGCCTTCTTCGAGGGCGCCGCCGGCTTCGGTACCCCCGTCGCGGTGACCGGCGCAATCCTGATCGGTCTCGGTTTCTCGCCACTGGCCGCGTCGGGCCTCGCCCTCATCGCGAACACCGCCCCGGTGGCCTACGGTGCGCTCGGTACGCCGGTGATTGCGCTAGCCGCCGTCACGGGCCTCGACCTGCACCAGCTTTCGGCCATGATCGGCCGCCAACTGCCGTTCTTCTCGCTGCTCGTGCCGTTCTGGCTGATCTGGGCGTTTGCTGGTTTCCGCGGCATGATCCAGATCTGGCCCGCGATCCTCGTGACCGGCGTGTCGTTCGCGATCCCGCAGTTCCTCGTGTCGAACTTCCACGGCCCCTGGCTGGTGGACGTGGTCGCCGCGATCGTCTCGATGGTCACGCTGATCCTCTTCCTGAAAGTGTGGAAGCCAAAGAAAGTGTGGACCTCGACCGCACTGCAGGGCCGCAAGGACGACTCCGCAAGCCAGGTGCCGCAGGAAACGGCCGCTCCTGCATCGAGCGTGCGCCCTGACCGACGTGCGGTGATCGCCGCCTGGGTGCCCTGGATCGTGCTCACCGTGTTCGTGTTCATCTGGGGCATTCCGGACTTCAAGAAGTGGCTGGACACGATCTCGGTTTTCAAGATCCCCTTCACCGGACTGCACAACCTGATCGAGAAGGTTCCGCCGGTCGTCGCCTCCCCGCACAAGGAAGCCGCGGTGTACACCTTCAACTGGCTGTCGGCCACCGGTAGCGGCATCTTTATCGCCGCGATCGTCTCCGGCCTGCTGATGAAGTTCAGCCTGGGCCAGCTCTTCGGTGTCTACTGGCGCACGATCAAGCTGGTCAAGATGTCGCTGCTGACCATTGTCATCATGCTGGGCCTCGGCTACCTGACGCGTTACTCCGGCCTCGACGCCACGCTGGGCCTCGCCTTCGCCAACACCGGCGCGCTATACCCGCTGTTCGGCACCCTGTTGGGCTGGCTGGGCGTCGCGCTGACCGGATCGGACACCGCCGCGAACGTGCTGTTCGGGGGGCTGCAGAAGGTCACGGCGGAACAACTCGGCCTGAATCCGATCCTAATGGCGTCGGCCAACAGCTCCGGCGGCGTGATGGGCAAGATGATCGATGCCCAGTCAATCGTCGTCGCCAGTACCGCAACGCGCTGGTTCGGGCATGAAGGCGACATCCTGCGTTACGTGTTCTTCCACTCGATCGCGCTGGCCATCCTCGTCGGCCTGCTGGTGACCTTGCAGGCATACGTGCCGCCCTTCACCCTACTGGTTCCCACGCCGTAAGGACCCGGGGGCGTGGCTGGCACCCGGTTTCCGGACGGTGCCGGCCACGCCGCGCAAACAATCATCCCGTATTCATCGGAGCATCACATGTACAAGAGGATTCTGGTCGCGGTCGATGACAGCGCGACCTCCAATGCCGCCCTGGACGAAGCGATCACGCTCGCCAAGGCTCTGGGAGCAGCCCTGCGCATCGTGCACGTCGCGGACGAAGCCCCCGTGCGCAGCACGGTTGGGCTGGAGGCCCTGCTCGACGTCGCGCAGGTCGAGGAAGCCATGCGCAAGGCCGGCAAGGCCCTGCTCGAGGCCGCGGTAAAGAAGGCCGCCGATGCCGGCGTGCAGGCGGACTCGGCGCTGCTCGAGAGCGACAACAAGATCGAACTGGCCCACAAGCGCGTCGCCGAGTGGATCGTCGAGGGTGCCAATGCGTGGCAGGCGGACGTGATCGTCGCCGGAACGCACGGGCGCCGCGGCTTCGCTCGCCTGTTCGTCGGCAACGTCGCGGAGGACCTGGTCCGCCTCGCGACCACGTCGTTGGTCCTCGTTCGCGGGAAATAAGCCGCCGCGGATGCCGTAAGTGCATCCCGATTCCGGACGGGCGTCGCGGGACCAGCAGAGCCGGTTCCGCGACGCCCGAATCGTTTCCGGGTCAGATCACGCGGCCGCATGCGCCGCACCGCGCGCATGCGACGGGCTTCGCATGCAATTTCATTGGAATAATAATTATCTAATCTGGATAATCACTGTCGCCCGACATGGGCAATAACAGGAGAGTCCGATGAATCAGTCCCGCCGCAACATGTTGAAGATGGTGGCATGACCCTCGCAATGATTCCGATCGTCGCCCTGGCTGCGAAGAACGAAGGCATCCGCACGTCGATGAAATACAAGGACACGCCTGAAGGCGACAAGAAGTGCGAAAGCTGCAACCTGTTCATCCCGGGCGCCTCGCCGACCGCCCCGGGCGCCTGCAAGGTCTTCCTGAACGACACCGAGATCTCTCCCAACGGCTATTGCATGGCCTGGGCGAAGAAGGCTTAAGCGGCGACGAACCAGGATTCCGCCTGCGCCCTGCGTGCCACGCTCGAGCGGGGCGGGCCGATATGCTAGACTCTGCGCCGCGGATTTTCACCCGGCGTCCCATGCAGATTCATCTTGTCGTCCCCGGCCTGCTCTGGCCGGCGGTCTCCGCCCTCGGGCCCGCCTCGGGCCTCCAACTGACTTCGCTCGCATGGCTGCTCGGCCAGGGACGGCGCAGCCTCGTGCCTTTCGAACCGCTCGATGCGCAGCTCGCACGGCTGATGGGCTATCCCGCCGATGCGGGAGCGCTTCCCCTCGCCGCCCTGCGCCGGCTCGGCGAACCCGATCTCCCCGCACCTGCAGTCGACACGGACTGGCTGTGCGCCGACCCGGTCAACCTCTCGTTCGCACGCGAGCACCTGCTGCTCGGCGAATTTCCAGCGGACGAACTGCGCGCGGACGAGGTTGCGCCGCTCGTCGCGGAACTGAACACCACCTTCGGCGACCTCGGAAGCTTCGAGGCCGCGACGCCGAACCGCTGGTACCTGCGCCTGAAGGCACCGACCCGCACACGCTTCTTTCCGTTGCACGACGTTGTCGGGCGCCCCATCCGCGACTTCCTTCCGGAAGGCGATGACGCGCGCCTGTGGCAGCGCACGATGAACGAACTGCAGGTGGTGCTGCACAACCATCCTGTCAATCAGGCGCGCGAGGCTGCCGGTCGCAGGCCGGCGAACAGCCTGTGGTTCTGGGGCGCGGGCACGCTTCGCGCCGCCGCGCAATCGGGCGCACGCACGATCCAGACCGCCGACCCGCTCGTGCGTGGTTTCGCCCTCGCGGCCGGCACCCCAGTTGCGGCGCCAAACTGCGCCAAGGCCCTGGAAGGCAACTCGCTGGTCGTGCTGGAAGATCTGATGCTCCCCGCGCGGCATCTCGACATCGACAGCTGGCGGAACCGGCTGGCGATGCTGGAGCAGGCCTGGTTTGCGCCGCTCGCGGCGGCCCTGCGTGGCAAACGCCTGCGCGTGCTGAAGCTCACGGCGCCGGGCGACCGTGGAACGATGACGCTCGAGGCGCGCGCCACCGATGCATGGAAATTCTGGCGCAAGCCCCTCTCGCTAGACACCCTGCTGAAGTCGATCGCACCCGCAGCCGCGGCGCTGCCGGGTGGCGTGGCCGACCTCGCCCCTCCTCACCCCCCAGGCACACGATGACCCGAATCCAGCCGCGGGCGATTCCGCCCCGCTCCATGCAGCGCCTGATCGACGCCGGCACCCACCCCTTGCTGGCCCGCATCTACGCCGCGCGCGGCATCTCGCGCCGTGAAGAACTCGACTACTCGCTCAAGGCGCTCATTCCGCCCGCAGCCCTGAAGGGGGCGCGCGAAGCGGGCGCGCTGCTCGCCGATGCGATCGAGGCCGGCGCGCGCATGGTGATCGTCGCCGACTATGACTGCGACGGCGCAACGGCTTGCGCGGTCGGCGTGCGGGCGCTGCGAGCCTTCGGTGCCGACGTCGGCTACCTGGTGCCGAACCGCTTCGAATACGGCTATGGGCTGACGCCTGCCATCGTCGAGCTGGCCGCGCGCATGGAGCCGGACGTGCTGATCACCGTCGACAACGGCATCGCCAGCGTGGAGGGGGTTGCTGCGGCGCGCAGCTACGGCATGGCGACGGTGATCACCGACCACCACCTGCCGGGTGACACGCTTCCCGATGCCGACGTGATCGTGAATCCGAACCAGCCCGGCTGCGACTTCCCGAGCAAGTCGCTCGCCGGCGTAGGCGTGATGTTTTACACCATGCTCGCGCTGCGCGCCGAGTTGCGGGAACGCGGCGCATTTGCCGGCCGCCAGGAGCCGAACCTTGGCGAGCTGCTGGATCTCGTGGCCCTCGGCACGGTCGCGGACGTCGTGAAGCTCGACCACAATAACCGTATCCTCGTCTCGCAAGGTCTCGCGCGGATGCGAGCGGACCGCATGCAGCCAGGCATCCGCGCGCTGTTCTCGGTCGCCGGCCGCGACGCCACGCGCGCGAGCACTTTCGACATGGGGTTCGGGCTCGGCCCGCGCCTGAACGCCGCTGGCCGCCTTTCGGACATGAGCCTCGGCATCGAGTGCCTGGTCACCGACGACATGGGCCGCGCGCTCAACATCGCACAGGAGCTCGATCGGCTCAACCGCGAACGCCGCAGCATCGAGCAGGACATGCAGGAAGGCGCCCTGCTGCGCCTGGCGGATTTCGACCCGGGCAATTGCGCGACCGTCAGCCTGTTCGAGCCGGACTGGCACCAGGGCGTGATCGGGATCGTTGCCGGCCGAATCAAGGAGAGGCTGCACCGCCCGGTGATCGCGTTTGCGCGGGGCGACGAGGGGCAGCTGAAGGGCTCGGGCCGCTCGATCCAGAACCTGCATCTGCGGGATGCCCTCGATCTGGTCAGCAAGCAGCATCCCGACCTGATTCTGCGCTTTGGCGGGCACTCGATGGCCGCGGGCCTGACGATCCGCGAGGCGGACTATGACCGCTTTCAGCGCGTGTTCGAGGAAGCCGTTCAGTCCCTCGTGGCACCCGCGGACCTGACGCGCACGCTGGACACCGACGGGCCGCTCGAAACCGGTTACATGAGCCTGGAAGCCGCACGGCTGATCGAGCAGGATATCTGGGGCCAGGGCTTTCCGGCACCGCTGTTCGACGACGTGTTCCGCGTCGACAACCAACGACTGCTGAAGGACAAGCACCTCAAGCTGCAGCTGTCCAGGAACAACGTGCGCTTCGACGGGATCCGCTTCAATTTTGCCGAGGGTGCGCCGCAGCAGATCCGCGCGGCGTTCCGCCTGGCGCCGAACGAGTATAACGGCGTCACCAGCCTGCAGCTCATGCTGGAGCATTTCGAAGCGGCCTGAGCCGACTTTGCGGCGCCCGCTCCGGCGCCAGCTCACCCCTCGCGTTTCGTCCCGGCACGCCGCTCGCCCCGCTCGATTCCGCGGTCGTATCGGTCGGCGTATTCCTCACCGGCGACGCCGAGTCGCCGATGGTGCCCCCCGATATGCCTTCCACAACCGCAACCTGCCGATCGGGGGCGCATATTGGGTCGCACTTGCGGAATCTTTCCTACGCCGAGTCCTGCCAATCACGGCTCGCGCTGTTCCGGCCGGGGCAACTCCGTCATAATGGAGTTGCCCTTTTTTCACGCCAACGGAGCATTCCGGGCGACATCGTGCCGGCAACGCATCATGATGAACGACACCAACGCGCCCTATCTCACCTACAAGCTCGACCTGATCAAGACCATCTCGATCAAGGCGGGCAATACGTACTTCAAAAAGGCCTTCGGCCTTGGCGTCCGCGAGCTGCGCGTTCTGCGTCTCGTGCACGACCACCCCGGCATCACCGCGAAGGATCTCGGCAACATGCTGGTCCTCGACAAGACCCTGTTGTCGAAGAACATCGCGTTTCTCGAGGACGGCGGCCTCATCACGCGCAGCCCCAACGTCAATGACAACCGTCAACAGCACCTCGCGCTGACCGAGCTTGGCATGCAGGTCTGGCGCGATGGTGAAGAGATCGGTCGCGGGCTCGAACGCGAGATGTTCGCGGATCTCAGCAGGGAGGACTGGGAGCACCTGCACATCCTGCTCGACAGGGTGCTGGTTTCGCTGGACAAGTGGCAGGAGTCGCACCGAAAGTAGTGCCCCACCCAGCCGCCCGAGCTTGCCGCCCCCAGGGCGGGCGGCGTCACTGCCGCAGCGGGGTCTGCCGGATTTCGTCCACCGCCCAGGTTGCGACTTCAGTCGCGAGGCGCGTCGACGCCACCCCCAGTGCATTCACGACGGCCGGGACATCGCTAGCCGTTGCGCGCTCGCCTGACGTGAAGGTCCGGCTCGCGAGAATGCGCCTGCTTTCGCGCTCCACCAGGCGCGCATCAAGCCGCACGACCGCCTCTGGAACCCCTCCGCGGTATTCGCTCTGGAAGGCGCGCAGGTCGCTGACGATTTCGTAATCCGCCTGCAGCCGGGCTTCGTCGCTGCTCAACGCGGCGATCCGGCCATCCGCACGCAGGGCGTCGATCAGCCGATCGCGCATCAGCACCGGTGCGGGTTCGCTCCAACTCGCGCCCTGGTACACGCTCACCTGGTTGTCCTGAGGAATGACGACGATGCGCTGTCCGGCAAGATGCACACCGCTGGCGGGTTTGGCCACGCGCAATGAAACGGGAAGCGGCGTGGCGGTCACGGCGGCAGGCGCCGGGGCGAAGGGAAGGAGGAAGGTGTCGACCGGCTCCGCCTTCGGCAGCACGGAACACGCGCCGAGAAGTAGCGTTGCGGCCAGCCAGGCCGCGCGGCGCATCCCGCTCCCACCGCGCCGGGCGCTCCGGCAATCGGTGGTCATGGCTTGAACTCCTTCATCGTCTCATTGCCCAGCAGGTAGTCCGCGGGACGGTTTTCGAGCTGCCGGGCGATCGTCCGCACCGACACGAGGGTGTCCTGCAGTTCGGTGAGTGCGGGCCCCAGTTCCGCCGCGCCCCGTACACCGGAGGCGAACTGGGCGCGGTTTTCGGCGAGCAGCGCGTCGACGTTCTGCATCGCGCGCTCGAAGGCGGCCATCGCATTCTGCGCGCTCTGCAGCGTCTGCACGCCACGCTCATCGACGAGCCGGTTGGTCGCCTTGGCCAGCTTCGCCGCTTCGGCCAGCGTCGTATTCGCCTGCTCGCTGGCCCCGGCTAGTTCCTTCAGCGCACGGCCGAGGTCTTCGCGCTGGGCGGCGATCGCCCCGGTCGCCTGCTCCAGGCTCTGCAGCATGCGGCCGACGCTCTCGACGTTCTGTGCGGAAAAGAGCTCGCGCACCTGCAGCAGCACCTGATTCGCGTTGAGCATGGCATCCTCGCCGTCGGCCAGCAGCTTGCTGAGCGGCGACGGCGTGGCGACGATCTCCGGGACCTGCCCGGCTTCACCCTCCAGCGGCTTGCTCGCCGGATCGTCGCCGCTGCTCAGGCGGATGACCGAGATGCCGGTGATCCCGGCAGGCACCAGGCGCGCACGAGTGTCGCTGCGCACCGGGGCCTCGGCATCGACACGCACGCGCGCGAACACTCGGCGCGGATCCTGCGGATCGAGCCGCAGACTGAACACGTCGCCGATCTTGATGCCGTTGAACTCGACCGTGCTACCCTTGGAGAGGCCCGTGACCGCCTCCTGGAAGACCACGTCGTAGGTGCGGAACTGCTTATCGCTGTCGGCCTTGCCGAGCCACAGCGCGAACATCAGCGCCGCGCCGACCACCAGCAGGGTGAAGAATCCGATCAATATGTGATGGGCGCGTGTTTCCATTCAGCTCTGCCCCCCATGGGAAAGTTTGTGCGACACACCGTGCGCAGAAGAAACCGCCTGCGCCGCGGCACGTCCGCGCGGACCGTGGAAGTATTCCCGGATCCAGGCGTCGTCGACGTCCACGACGACGTCGAGACGCTCGTTCACGAGCACACGCTTTTGCGCGAGCACGGCAACGCGGTCGGTGATGGTGTAGATGGTGTCGAGATCGTGCGTGACCATGAAGACGGTGAGGCCGAGCGCATCACGCAGGGTCAGGATGAGCGCGTCGAACGCGGCCGCGCCGATCGGGTCCAGCCCTGCGGTCGGCTCGTCCAGAAACAGGATGTCGGGGTCGAGCGCAAGCGCGCGCGCGAGGGCCGCGCGCTTGATCATGCCGCCGGAGAGGTCTGCCGGATACTTCTCGCCTGCGTTGGCGGGCAGGCCCGCGAGCGCGATCTTCAGCGCGGCGAGCCGGGCGGCGTCCGCGGCTTTGAGCCCGGCATGCTCGATCAGCGGCAGGGCGACATTTTCCGCCACAGTCAGCGAGGAAAACAGTGCCCCTTTCTGGAACAGCACGCCGAAGCGCCGCTCGATGGCGGCCCGCCGCAGCGCAGGCAGGGCGAGCAGATCCTCGCCGAACACGCTGACGCGACCGGCCGCCGGGCGGTTGAGGCCGACGATGGTGCGCAGCAGGACGGACTTGCCGGTACCCGAGCCGCCCACCACGCTCAGGATCTCGCCGCGCCGCACGTCGAGGTCCAGGCCATCGTGCACCACCTGACGGCCGAACTGGTTGCGAACGCCGCGCACTTCGATAATGTTGGTCACCAGCCCATCTCCATGCAGAAGAGCGCCGCCACCGCATCGACGACGATCACAATGAAGATGGACTGCACGACGGCCGAGGTCGTGTGCTCGCCGACGGACTGCGCGCTGCCCTCGACCCTGAAGCCTTCCAGGCAGCCGATGACCGCGATCAGGAAGGCGAAGATCGGTGCCTTGGCGATGCCGATGATGAAGTGCCGGAGCCCGACGTGGCTTTCCAGCACGGACAGGAACATCGTAGGCGAGATCTCTAGCGTCATCGCGCACACCAGCATGCCGCCGACAATGCCCGAGATCATCGCGATGAAGCTGAGCATCGGCAGGGCGAGCAGCAGCGCGGCGACGCGCGGCACGACGAGCAGCTCGACGGGGCTCAAGCCGCCCACGCGGATCGCGTCGATCTCCTCGTTCGCGCGCATCGAACCGATCTGCGCCGTGAAGGCGCTTGCCGTGCGGCCGGCGACGATGATCGCGGTGAGCATCGGCCCGAACTCGCGCAGGAAGGAGAACGCGACGAGGTCGACGGCGAAGATGCTGGCGCCGAAATCGGCCAGCACCGTGGCGCCGAGGAAGGCGACCACCGCGCCGACAAGGAAGGTCAGCAGCGCGACGATGGGCACGGCGTCGAGGCCCGTGCGTTCGAGGTTCGCGGCGAGCGAGGTGATGCGCCAGCGCCGCGGGCGCAGCATCACATGGAACGAGGTCTCCAGCGTGATGCCGATGAAGCCGGCGATGTCGATCACGTGGCGCCAGAACGCAAGCATGCCGATGCCCGCGCGCTCCATTATGTCGCCGAAGGCGTAGCCTGCGACGCCTGGCGCGGGTGCGGCAGCATCGATCACGCCGACCACCGCCTGCAGCAGGGCACGGCGTTCGGGCGGCAGCGGGCTCCCGTCCGCGGCCAGCGCGGCGAGCCGATCCTTGCCCAGCAGGTCGTGCATGAGGCTGACACCGGCGGTATCGAGTTCGCCGACGTCGCCGAGATCGACCACGACGGCATCGGCGATCCCGGGGCGCAGGCGTGCGACATCGGCCGCGAGCGCGGCGTGGTTCGCAAGCGTCCAGTCGCCCCGCAGGCGCACCTGCCGGCCGTCGATGTCGATGAATGCCGGTTCCGTCATCGGCCGCGGGCTCCCTCCCTGTCGCGCTCGCGCATCGCGAAATCCTTCATGTTGAGGTACGTGATCATGTCGGCGTAATCGTACAAATAAATCCACGGGCACAGGCCCGTCAATACGCAGCAGCTTTCCCCGCAGCCCACAGGTGTGCCGCCACTAGCGCGCGCCACGGCGCATAGCGGGCGAGCCACTCCTTGGCCTCGGCTTCGCCCACCCTGCCCTCCGTTCCCTGCAGCGCCTGCAGTCCCCGACGTACAGCAACATCGCCGTGCAAGGATCCGTCGAGCCAGCCGAAACCGCGTAACAGCACGTAATCGACGGTCCACGGTCCGACGCCGCGTACCGCGAGCAGGCGGGAACGAATCTCCTCGATGGATGCCGTTTCCGCCCACGCGTCGAGCGGCAGTTCCCCGACCCCCACCCGCCGCGCGAGCGTCAGCAGCGTGCGCGCCTTCGCGGTCGAAAAGCCCGCGGCGCGCAGATCGTCCTCCGCAAGGTGCGCGAGACCTCCCGCGTCCGGATAACACAACATCCCCGAGCGGTGGCGGATCCCTGCGGCGACGATCAGTCGTCGCCGCAGCGACACGGCGGCCGCAACGCAGATCTGCTGGCCGGTCACCGCCCAGCTCAGCGCCTCGAAGGGCGTTGTGGTGACCGGCACGCGCAGCCCCTTCTGCGCCGAGATCAGCGAACCGATGCCCGGATCGTCGCGAAAGCGTTCCTCGAATGCCTCGACCGTCTGGTCCAGCCCCAGCATGCGCCGCACCATCGTCCCAAAGCGGGGCTCGAGGTCGCGCGCTGGCTCCGCGTCGAGCACGATTTCCGCGCTCGCCACCCCGTCGGCGAATCGCACGTTCAGGCAGGCGGGGATCCCGTCCCACAACAACCCCTTGCACAGCGAATCCCCGGTGACACGTTCGGCCAGCTCCTGCGTGTCGCGCCGATGGAACGCGAGGATGTCGCCGGGACGGAACCCGGCAGGGAGCGCGATCGCGACGGCAGCCTGGCGCGTCATTGCGCCGCTTCGCGCGCGAGCAGGAGGCGCTTGCGCTCGACGCCCCACCGATACCCGGACAAGCCGCCGTCGCTGCGCACCACACGATGGCAGGGAATCGCCACCGCGAGCGCATTGGCCGCACATGCGCCGGCGACCGCACGCACTGCCGCGGGTGCGCCGATGCGCCGTGCGATCTCCGTGTAGCTCGCGGTCGCACCCGCCGGGATCTCCTGCAGCGCCTGCCACACGCGCATCTGGAAAGCCGTGCCGCGCACGTCCAGCGGCAGGTCCAGCCCCAGCTTCGGTACCTCGACGAAACCGACCACCGTCGCCACGATGCGTTCGTAATCCGCATCCCCGCCGATCAATTCGGCGCGCGGGAAGCGGTCCTGCAGGTCGCGCACGAGCGTGTCGGGATCGTCGCCGATGAAGATCGCGCAGACGCCACGCGCAGTGCTGGCTACGAGGATTGCCCCCAGCGAGCACTGGCCGACCGCGAAACGGATCTGCTGCCGCGCCCCGCCGGCGCGGTAGCTGCTCGCCGTCATGCCCAGCGTCCGCCCCGAGTCTTCGTAGAAGCGCCCGCTCGAACCGTAGCCCGCCGCGTAGAGCGCGTCGGTCACCGATGCCCCGTCGTCGAGTTTCGCCCGCATCCTTGCCGCTTGGCAGGCTTTCGCATAGGCGCGCGGGGTCGTTCCCGTGACCGCCTTGAAGACGCGGTGCAGATGGAAAGCGCTCATGTTCGCGAGTCCTGCAAGAGCCTCCAGCGTCGGCGGCGTCTCCGCCTGTTCGATCTGCCGGCACAAGACGGAAACCGCTTCGGCATGCTGCTGTGCGAGCGAAGGCCCGTCCGGTGCGCAGCGCAGGCACGCGCGATATCCCGCACGGAGCGCCTCCTCGCCCGTTGCGAAGAACTCCACGTTCTCCGGCCGCGGGGTGCGTGCCGCGCACGACGGCCGGCAATACACGCCCGTGGTCCGCACCGCGTAGCAGAACGCCCCGTCAGCCGTCGCATCGCGTGCCAGCACCGCCGCCCAGCGCGGATCGGCCGCTGTCGCGGCAGCACGCGCCTCGATTTGCCTGGACATGTTCATCGCCTCGTCAGAATCCGATGAGCCCCACTGTAGACATGCGTACCCCCGGACGCACTCCGGTCCTTGCTTTCGAATTCGACAACACCACAATCACTTCCGCAGCGGCGCGAGCAATCCGGACAAGCCGTTGTGATCCAGCTCGTGCATCAACGCGAGCAGTTGTCCCAGCTTGCCCGGCGGAAAGCCTTCGCGCGCGAACCAGTTCAGGTAATGCCCCGGTAGATCGGCAATCAGCCGCCCTTTGTACTTACCGAACGGCATCGCAGTGCTCACCAGCGCTTCGAGATTCTCCGGATTCACGCGGCCTCCGCACGCTCTCCGGCGATCGCCGCGAGAATCGCCCCCAGCAGGTGCCACACGCGCCCCACCGAAGCAATCTCGACGCGTTCGCCCGGCGCATGGGCGCCGCGTATGGTGGGGCCGAAGGAAACGATCTGCATGTCGGGGTACTTCGCCGCGATGAGCCCGCATTCGAGCCCGGCATGGATCACTTGCACGCGCGATTCCACCCCGTGCTCGCGCCGATACACTTCGCGGCACAGCGCGAGCAGTGGCGAGTCGGTCTTCGGCGCCCAGCCCGGGTAATGCCCCGATGCCTCGGCCGCCGTTCCCGACAGCGCGAAGAGGCTGACGATCTCGTCGCCGAGCGCGCCTGCCGCACCGTCCAGCAGGGAGCGCACCATGAAGCTGGATGTACCGCCATCCGGCTCCAGCGCGACGATGCCGAGGTTGTTCGACGTCTCGACGACACCCGGCACGCTCGGACTGCGGCGACGCACCCCATGCGGCGCCGCATGGAGCGACGCGAGCCACACCGCCTGGTCCGCCGCTGACATCACCGGTTCGGCCTCCGTGACGGGCACCGCCCGCAGGCTCACGCCCTCATCGACGCCCTTCAACTCCTCGCGCAACCGTTCCTGCCACGCTGCCAGCACGAGCGCCAACTCATCGCCGGATCCGGCCCGCAGCGCCACCCGCGCGCGCGCATCGCGCGGCAGCGCGTTGCGCGCCGAACCACCTTCGACCGCACCGAGACGCAGGTCGAAGCGGCGCTCCAGATCGCGCAGCACGCGCACCAGGAGCTTGATCGCGTTGCCCCGCTCCTCATGGATGTCCACGCCAGAATGCCCGCCGCGCAGGCCGTGCAGCTCGACCTGCCACTGCTCCGTCCCAACCGGCGGCTGCTCCGCCCGCCCCTCACGGCGAACATTCACGTCCAGTCCCCCAGCGCAGCCGATATAGAACTCTCCCCATTCCTCCGTGTCCAGGTTCAGCATCAGCCGACCTCGCAGCACATTGGCGTCGAGCCCTTGCGCACCGCCCATTCCGGCTTCCTCATCCACCGTCAGCAAGGCCTCGAGCGGCCCGTGCACGAGCGAATCGTCCTCCAGTGCCGCAAGAATTAGCGCCACGCCGACGCCGTTGTCGGCACCGAGCGTGGTCTCCGCGGCGGCGAGCCAGTCGCCGTCCCGAACCACGCGGATCTCGTCGCGCGAGAAGTCGTGCGCCGATTCGGCCGCCTTCTGGCACACCATGTCCAGATGCGCCTGCAGCACGACGCCCGGCGCCCCTTCGCAGCCCGGACTCGCGGGCTTGCGGATCAGCAGGTTGCCCGCCGGATCGATCGATACCTCCAGTCCGTGCGCCAAAGCGCGCTCGCGCAGCAGGTCGCGCAGCGCGCCCTCTGCCTTGGATGCGCGCGGGATACGGCACAGCGTGGCGAAATGCGCCCACACGGGGGCAGGTTCGAGGCCAGAGAAGACGGGCGAAGCGGAATCGGACATGGCAGGGAGCACGAGGACGGTCAAAGCGGTCAAGTGCGCAATGGTAAGCCAGCCAGACCGCAGGGCACGATCGGCAACTGGCCCTTGCAGACTGGATGGCGCCAAAAATTCCATCGCCATCCACCTTTCCTGAGGCCATACTTTAAATGTGTGGCAACAGCATCGGCGCCCCGCCGGACGCCGTACGAACGGGGGAAGGTCATGAACCAGGACTTCGAAAACATCGAACGCGACGTGGGTGCCGCGATCGACGGCGACCCGGCCAAGGTGGCCGAACGTGTACGGACGATCACGCTCGGGGCACTGTCGCACGGCAAGCTGGACACCGACGCGCTCAAACAGGTCACCGATGCCGTGCTCAGGGGCGCGCAACAAGGCATCGAGCGCCCCGACCGCGAACGCACCGAAGCCATCCGCGAAGCGGTGCGCGGGCTGGACGAGGCCCTCGCAGCAGCCGCCCAGGCGACACTGCTCGCCGTGAAGGAGGCCGTCGGACGCGGCAGCGAGTATTCGCGCCAGGAAATCCGCGGCACGCTCGACCAGCTTGGGGCGATGGAATCGAACTTCCTGCGCACGCTGGCCGACGCGGGGCGTGGCGCAACCGGACTCGCGCGCTCCACTCTCCACGAACTAGCCGAGCACGCGCGCAACAGCGGCACCGCGGTCGGCGGCCGCGTCGCGAACGCGGGAGCCGACCTCACGCGTGCCGTCGCAGAGCTCACCCGCGAGCAGCTGCAAAGCGGCGTTCAGACGCTGCGCAACGAGGCGGGCCTGCTCGCCGCACTCGCCTCGGGGATGCTCAGGGGCATCGCCGACCGCCTGCACCCGCCGGGTTCCGACAATGCGAGGGGCGGACCGGGCGATCCGCAGGCCTGATGCTGTGGAAAGCGCTCGGTGCGGCGCGTGAGCTGACACGCGCCCACGACATCGCCGCCGTCCTCATCCGCTACGGCTTCGGCGATCTCGTACGCCGCATAGGCCTTGCCGACACGCTGGAGCGCGCCGGCAAGGCGCTGCACTGGACCGAACCCGAGGAACTGGCGCGCCTCGAACCCCCAGCGCGCGTGCGCCGGGCCTTCGAAGAGCTCGGCCCGACCTTCATCAAGCTCGGCCAGATCCTCGCCACGCGCGTCGACCTGTTTCCACCCGAATGGATCGCCGAGTTCGGTCGCCTGCAGGATTCGGCCCCGGCCGTTCCCTTCGAACAGGTGCGCGAACAGCTCACCGAGGACCTCGGCGAAGCGCCCGAAGCCGCCTTCGCCGAACTCGACACCCAGCCGCTCGCGGCGGCCTCGCTCGCACAGGTCTACCGTGCGCGGCTAGCCGACGGCCGCCCGGTGATCCTCAAGGTGCGCCGGCCCGGCATTCGCCCGACCATCGAGGCCGACCTGCGGCTGCTTGCCCGCCTCGCCGAGATCGTCGAGGCGGAAGCGCCGGACCTGCGCCGCTACCGCCCCTGCCAGGTCGTGCGAGAGTTCACGCTGTCGCTGCGCCGCGAGATCGACTTCGCCGCCGAGTGCCGCTACGCCGAACGCGTCGCGGCGAGCTTCATCGGCCACCCGGAGATCGTCATCCCGCGCGTGCACTGGCAGTGGTGCGGCGAGCGCCTGAACGTCCAGGACTACGTCGAGGGCATCCCCGGCCGCGACCTGGCCGCCGTCGATGCCGCGGGGCTGGAACGCAAACTCCTCGCGCGACGCGGTGCATCCGCGGTGCTGAAGATGATGCTGGAGGACGGCTTCTTCCACGCCGACCCCCACCCCGGCAACGTGTTCTACCTGCACGGCAACCGCATCGCCTTCATCGATTTCGGCATGGTCGGCCGGCTTTCGGAGACGCGCCGCTACGAGCTCGCGATGCTGCTCAACGGCCTCGTCTCGAACGACGCCGCCACTGTGGCCGACGTCCTGCTCGAATGGCGAGACTCCGAAGCGCCGGAAACCGAGCCGGAACTCCTGCGCCACGAGATCGACACCTTCGTCGACCAGTACAAGGGCGTTCCCCTCAAGCAACTCGACATCGGCGCGATGCTGTCAGATCTCGTGATGATCCTGCGCGAGCACGGAATCGCCCTGCCCTCGGACCTGTCACTGTTGATCAAGGCCTTCATCACGCTGGAAGGAATGGGGCGCCAGCTTGATCCCGACTTCGACATGGGCGCCGAAGCCGCCCCCTTCCTGCGACGCGTGCTGCTAGCGCACCACGCCCCTGGTGCGGTCGCCAAGCGCGGCTGGCGCACACTGGCTCAGGCCATGGATCTTGTCACCGACCTGCCGCGCGACCTCAGCCAACTCCTGCGTTCGGCACGACGCGGCAAACTACAGGTCCAGGTCGACATCGTTTCGCTCAAACGCCTCGGCGATCAGGTCGACCGTGCGGCCACGCGCATGACGATCGGGATCGTCACTGCGGCACTGATCATCGGCTCGGCCATCGTCATGACCGTGGTGGGCGATCCCGGTTTCGCCGCGCTCGATACGCTGGGGCTGCTGGGCTTCGCCGGGGCCGTGGCGGGCGGAGTGGCGCTGCTCCTGTCGATCTGGCACGGCGGACGCGGGGAATGACCCCCCATGATTAACGCGGCAGTTGAATAGATCACCCCCGTTCGCCCTGAGACTGTCGAAGGGTCCGGTTCAGCTGGGCTTCGACAGGCTCAGGGCGTACAGGGGTGTTTGATTGGCGCCTTGTCAAACCCCGCGCCCCTCGCCCGCCTCTTCGTAGGTTCGTCCGTCACGGATGCGATACAGGCGGCGGAACGTCGGAATGATCTTCTCGTCGTGCGTCACGACGATGATCGCCGTGCGGTACTGCTCCGCCATCCGGTTGAGGATGCGCACCACGTTCAGCGCACGCTCGCTGTCGAGCGGCGCGGTGGGTTCGTCGGCGAGCACGACCGGAGGCCGGTTCACCAGCGCCCGCGCGATCGCCACGCGCTGCTGCTCGCCGCCCGAGAGCTCCGACGGTGCCGCCTTCGCGCGATGTCCGACGTCGAGCGCTTCGAGCAGTTCCACAGCTTGCCGACGCGCATCGCGGTTCGACTTGCCGGCCAGCATCGGCAACAGCGCGACGTTGTCGGTCACGTCCAGGAAGGGAATCAGATACGGAGCCTGGAACACGAAACCGATGTTGTCGCGCCGCAGGCTGCGCAGGTCGCGGATCTTCCAGCCGCCGTCGAACGCCGTCCGCCCGCCCAATGCCATGTATCCCGCGGTCGGCTCGATCACGGCGCCGAGGCACTTCAGCAGCGTGCTTTTGCCCGAGCCGCTCGGTCCGATGAGGCCGACCACCTCGCCGGGCGCGATCCTCATATCCACGCCCTTCAGCGCATCCACCGCGGCATCTCCGACGCCGTAGCGCTTGCTCAAGCCCCTGACCTCGATCGCAGGCATGTTCATTTCAGCCCCCGATCGCCGTTGCCGGATCGACCTTCAGCGCAACCCGGATCGCCAGCAGGCTCGCGATCGCGCACACCACCATGGTCGCAAGCAGCCCACGTACCGCGTCCCCCGGCAGCAACAGCACGTACTTCGGGAAATACGGCGCCCACAGCGTCGCGACCGTCTTGCCGATCACGAATCCGATCAACCCGAGCCCGAGCGACTGCTGCAGGATCATCGCCGCGATCGTGCGGTTGCGTGTGCCGATCAGCTTCAACACCGCCAATTCGCGCACCTTGCCCAGCGTCATCGTGTAGATGATGAAGGACACGATCGCCGCACTCACGATCGCCAGGATCACCAGGAAAGTCGCGATCTGCCGGGCCGAGGTCTCGATCAGCTTGGAGACGAGGATCTCCTCCATCTGGGCGGACGTGTAGGCCTCCAGATGTTTCCAGCGCCGGATGTTCTCTGCCACCTGCTCCGCGTCATGGCCGTCGGCGACCCTGACCAGCACCGCATTGACGCTGCGGCTGGCCGTCTGCGACGTCAGGATCGCATCGAGCAGCCCCGGCACCCCCGGACGGTTCAGCGCCGGATTCGCCGCGGTGCGCGCGCGCTCGTTCACGATCGCATCGTTGTCCTTGAGGAACTGCGCCTCCTGCGCATCCTTGAGCGACAGGAACACCATCGGATCCCCGCTCGACGACACCATGCGTCGGGTGAGCCCCACGACCTCGTACTCGTGCCGCCGGATCCGCACCCGCTCGCCGAGCCCGAAGCCCGTGCGAACGTCCGCGACCACCTCGTAATGGCTGCGCACGATGCGTCGGCCGGCCACGAGGAAGGGCGGCTCGCCGGGGCGCCCGAGCTCGAAGCCCACCGCCATCACGCGCACGTCGCGCTCGCCCTGGCGGATCTGCATCGTCAGGTAAGTCACGTTCGACGCCTCGCCCACGCCCGGCATTCCCAGGATCGCGCGGTACACATCGTCGCGCAGGTTCGAAGGCTCCGCGTATGGCCCCAGGGTCTCCTGCTGCACCACCCAGATATCTGCCCCGCTGCTGCGCAGGAGCACCTGCGCATCATCGACCATGCCGCGATAGATCCCCGCCATCGACAGCGTCACGCCGATCAACAGCCCCAGCCCGACGCCGGTGAAGACATACTTCGCCCAGTGATGGAGGATGTCGCGTCCCGCAAGGCTGATCATCGCTTCACCGCGACCAGCGACTCGGTCGGACTCACCCGGTCGCCCGCCTCCAGTTCGCGCGCGCTATGGACGACGACGCGGTCGCCCGCCTGCAGTCCGTCGAGCACCACGACCCGCCCGTCGAGCGCGGTTTCCCCCGTGCGCACCGGCACGAAAGCCGCAGCCCCGTCCGCAACGGTCCATACGCCGCGCCGTCCGCCGCGATCATGCACAGCCGCGCCGGGCACCGCGAGCACGTCCGCGCCACGAGTCGTCGCGATCGTCACCTCGGCCAGCTCCCCGAAGGCGAAATCCTGCGGCACTTCGTCGAACACGACCTGCACGATGCGCTCCTCCGTCACCGCATCGCCGTTGAGTTCCACGCGCGAAACCCGCCCAGGCAAGGCCAGGCCGGGCCGCGAACGCAGCACGATCGAAGCCGCCTGCCCGGCACGCACGCTGCCGGCGCGCCCCTGGTCGATGCGCGTCCGCACGCGCACGCTCGCGGGATCGACCATGCGCAGCACCGTCTGCCCGGCCACGAGCGTCGTTCCCGGCTCCGCATCGCGCGCCGTCACCACACCAGCCACCGGCGCGACAAGGCGCACATTCGCCCGCTGCCGCTCCACCGCGACGCGCTCGGCTTCGAGCCGCTCCACATCCATTCGTGCCGCGTCGAGCTGCGCCCGCACAGCCTGCAACTGCGCTCCGGCGGAGTCCGCCTCCTGCCGCTTCGCCTCGACCGCCGCATCGCTGAAAAAGGCCTGCTCGCCGAGCGACGCATAGCGCCGCGCGTTCCGTCCCGCGAGCGCCTGACGGACCTCGGCATCGCGCACCTGAGCCCGGGCCGCCTCCAGGGCGTGAACAGCGCGTGCCGACGCCGCCCGAGACGCCGACAGGCGCGCGTCCAGCTCCACCGGATCCATCTCGGCGAGCAACTGTCCCGCGCGCACCATGCCGCCCACATCCGCGTGCACCGCGAGCACGCGCCCCGGAACCGTCGGACCGATCGCGTAACTCCTCTCCGCATCCACCGTGCCGACCCCGAACACGGCATTCTCGAATGTCCCCCGCTCGACTGTTGCCAGCGTCACTCGCACGGGTGCCAACGGTCCGCTCCGAACCATCAACAGGATGAAACCTGCCAGCAGGCCGATCCCGAGAACGGTCAGACCCACCACTCGCAGTATCTGCCACCTCATGCCCGCCTCCCCGCAATTCCCGAGAGATAGACCTCGAACACCCCTTCGGCCGATTCTTCCACCCCGCGCATCCCGCCGGCGAGCATCGACTGCATCACCAATCCCTGGATTGCACCGACGAACAGGGTCGCAGCGTGCTCCGCGTTGAGCTCGCGCCCAACGACCTCGCGCTCCCTTGCGCATTTCAGGACCTGCAATAAGGTCCCCCGGTAACTGCCGAGCAGCGCCCGGATGCGCCGCTTCACCGCGCTGTCGCCCGGCTGCTGCAGTTCGTGGAAGATCAGGCGTGGTGCCCCCGGATGGGCAAGCGCGAAATCGATGTGCGCACGGAACATCGCACGGAGCTGCGCTATCGGCTCGCTGCTCGAAAGCGACGCCTCCTCGATCGCTCCCAGCAGGTTCTCTTCGATCCAGTCAGCCACCGCCAACCAGATCGCCTCCTTAGTCGGGAAATGACGGAAAACCGCCCCTTGCGTCAGGTGCATGGCGGCCGCGATGCGTGCGGTCGTAACGTCCGCCGGGCCGCTTTCGGCCGCCAGGTCGAGCACGGCCTGAACGATCTCGGCCCGCCTGAGTTCCGTCGAGCGCCGGATGCGCGGGGAGTCCATCGTGACACCTTGCTAGTAAGTAATCGCTTACTAGCTTAGTATAAGCAAACTCAGATGTACACCCGTCTGATCCGCCCCATCCCGCTACGCGACGCAGGGCGCGGTGAAACCCTGCCCTGTCCGGATTTGTGCAACTGCCGTGGCGCTCCCCGGCGCCCGACTACGGACCTCAGGCTTCGATCTCACGCGCCTGCTCGATCGCTTCCTCGATGCGGTCCACCGCAATCACGCGCATGCCGGGGATGGCCTGCTTGGGCGCATTGGCCTTCGGGATGATAGCGACCGTGAAGCCGAGCTTGGCAGCTTCCTTCAGACGCTCCTGGCCACGCGGCGCCGGACGGATCTCGCCCGCCAGACCCACCTCGCCGAACACCACCAGCTCGCGCGGCAGCGCCCGGCTGCGCAAGGACGACACGATCGCCAGCAGCACTGCAAGGTCCGCCGCCGGTTCGGCGATCTTCACGCCGCCTACGGCATTCACGAACACGTCCTGATCGAAGCACACCACGCCCGCATGCCGATGCAGCACCGCGAGTAGCATCGCCAGCCGGTTCTGCTCCAGGCCGACCGACAGGCGACGCGGATTCGGGCTATGCGCGCCGTCGACCAGCGCCTGGATCTCCACCAGCAGCGGGCGCGTGCCCTCCTGCGTCACCAGCACGCAGCTGCCCGCCACCTGCTGGCTGTGCTGCGACAGGAAGATCGCCGACGGATTGCTCACGCCGCGCAGGCCGCGCTCCGTCATCGCGAACACGCCCAGCTCATTCACCGCGCCGAAGCGGTTCTTGAACGCCCGCACCAGGCGGAAGCTGGAATGCGTATCGCCCTCGAAATACAGCACCGTGTCGACGATGTGCTCCAGCACGCGCGGCCCGGCGAGCGTGCCGTCCTTGGTCACGTGGCCGACCATGATCAGGCTCGTGCCGCTCTGCTTGGCGAAGCGCGTAAGCTGCGCCGCACATTCGCGCACTTGCGCCACCGAACCGGGCGCCGACTGCAGCGCCTCCGAATACACCGTCTGGATCGAGTCGATCACCGCGATGCGCGGCTTCGCCTCCTTGAGCGTCGCGAGGATGCGTTCGAGGTTGATCTCGGGCAGCAGCTTCAGCCCCGCCGGATCGAGCTGCAGGCGTTGCGCGCGCAGCGCCACCTGCTCGCCCGACTCCTCGCCGCTCACATAGATCGCCGCCTGCCGTGCCGCGAGCGCAGACAGCGCCTGCAGCAGCAGCGTCGACTTGCCGATGCCGGGATCGCCGCCGATCAGCACCACGCCACCGGCAACCAGGCCGCCGCCGAGTACGCGGTCGAACTCCTCGATCCCCGTCGGCGTGCGCGGTTCCTCGCGCGGCTCGAGCTCCGCGAGCGACTGCAGCCTGCCGGTCGTGCCGGCCAGCGCCGCGAACCGGCCGTTACCCGGCGCCGCGGCCTCGATCACGGTCTCGACCAGCGTGTTCCAGCCCTTGCACTGCGGGCACTGGCCCTGCCAGCGCGGCGCCTGTCCGCCGCACTCGCTGCAGACGAAGCTCGTCTTCGCCTTCGCCATCACGCGCCCACGTCATCGACCGCCATGCGCTTGAACTCGGCCACCGCATACTCCGCGAAGGTCGTGATCAGACGGGAACGGAACTTGTCGCGCGGCACGATCACCTCCAGCGGCGTGTATTGACGCGGCTCCAGCGGAATCCCGACCAGGCGCCCGTCGCGGAGGTCGCGCTGGATCGCCGCGCGCGACGCGATCGCGAACCCCATCCCCTCGGCTGCGAGATGCTTCACGGTCGCGAGGCTTCCCAGCTCAGCGCAGATCGTCAGCTCGTCGATGCCGATGCCCGCGGCGGCAAAGAAATCCTCGGCCAGTACGCGGATGGCGTTGCCCGGATCGCGGGTGATCAGCGGATGGTCCTTCAGCACCTTGGCGCTGAGGCTCTTGTGCTTCGCCAGCGCATCCTTCGGGGAACAGATCACGAACAGTTCGTCGCGCGTCGCCGTCATGCGCTCGATCGCCGGCTGTTCCGAAACGATCTCGATCAGCCCGAGGTCGAGCTCGCGCGACGCGACGCGGTCCTCGGTCAGCTGCGAATTGCCCACCACCACGCGCGGCACCACGCGCGGATATTTGCGCTTGAAGCCTTCCAGCAGCTGTGGCAGCCAGTACGCCGCAATCGTCGTGCTGGTCCCGATGTTGAGCGCGCCGCCGAGCTCGTCGGTCAGTTCCGACACCCGCGACTCCAGCTCGTCCGAAAGATCCAGGATCCGGTCCGCGTAGGCGAGCACCACCTCCCCGGCCGGCGTCAGGCTCACTCGCCCGTGCCCGCGCTCGAGCAGGCGCGTGTTGAAATGCTCCTCCGGCTGCTTGATCTGGAAGGTCACGGCCGGTTGGGTCATGAAAAGATGTTCCGCGGCCCGGGTGAAGGAACCGTACTTGGCCACGGCACTGAATACCTGAAGTCTGCGATCAGCCACGGCAACTCCATAAGTCTCGTTTATGCACTGCATTAAAGCACAGCTCATGCGCGACGTGAAATGTCTCACACTCACCTGACATCTCCGCGCGAACCGTGGCAATGAGTCAAATCACAACAAACTGACACATGTCGTGATATAAACCGCGCTTCACCTTCAGACGGCCGTCTCCCACCCGATGCCGCTCGGCTTCTACATCATCATGGCGGCGCAGTTCTTCTCTGCGCTGGCCGACAATGCGCTGTTGATCATCGCCATCGCGCTGCTGCGCGAGATGTCCGCCCCGGCAACGTACGAACCGCTGCTGAAGCTGTTCTTCACCGTCTCCTACGTCGCGCTTGCCGCATTCGTCGGCGCCTTTGCCGACTCGATGCCCAAGTGGCGGGTGATGTTCATCAGCAACACCATCAAGATCGGCGGCTGCCTCATGCTGCTCCTCGGCGCGCATCCGCTCTTCGCCTACGCCGTAATCGGGCTCGGCGCCGCTGCCTACTCCCCAGCCAAGTACGGCATCCTCACCGAATATCTGCCCCATCGCCTGCTGGTCGTCGCCAACGGCTGGATCGAGGGCCTCACCGTCGGCGCCATCATCCTCGGCACCGTCCTCGGCGGCGTGCTGATCCGTCCCGACGTCGGGAACTGGATCGCCAGTCTCGGCCTGCCCATGGTCAGCGGGAACGCCCTGCAGTCGACCATCGCCATCGTCGGACTGCTCTACCTTGCCGCAGCCGCGTTCAACCTGCGCATCCCCGACACCGGCGTCGACCACAAGCCGCTCAAGAACAACCCGATCTACCTCGTCCACGATTTCGTGCACTGCATGAAATTGCTGTGGCGCGACAAGCTCGGCCAGATCTCCCTCGCCGTCACCACCCTCTTCTGGGGCGCTGGCGCCACGCTGCAGTTCATCGTGATCAAATGGGCCGAGCACAATCTCGGCTTCGACCTTTCCAAGGCGTCGATGATGCAGGGCGTCGTCGCCGTCGGCATCGCGCTCGGCTCCGTGCTGGCCGCACGCCTGATCAGCCTGCGCCGCTCCGTCCAGGTCATCCCCCTGGGCATTGCCATGGGCCTGGTGGTGATGGTCATGGTCGTCGTCACCCAGCCCACGCTGGCGATGGTCCTGATGGTCGTCGTCGGCTGCCTGGCCGGCTTCTTCGTGGTGCCGATGAACGCCCTGCTCCAGCATCGCGGCCACATCCTCATGGGCGCGGGCCATTCGATCGCCGTGCAGAACTTCAACGAGAACCTGTCCATCCTGATGATGACCGGCCTGTACGCCCTGCTGATCATGTCGGGGCTGTCGATCACCGCGGTGATCGTGATGTTCGGACTGTTCGTAGCCGGGACGATGTACCTCGTGCTGCGGCGCCACAACTTCAACCAGCGCGAAGTCGATTCGGTCGCGCTGCTCGAAGACCACAGGCACTGACCCCGGCACGGGCCGCCCTCGCGGCCCGCCCGGCTCGCCTCACGCCTGCCCGGCAAGCTCCTGCATCAGGCGGCGCGCAAAGCAAAGATCCTCCCACGCCTTGGTCTTGTCGGCCTGGTTCCGCAGCAGGTATGCGGGATGATAGGTCACGACCACGGGCGTATCTCCACGATGAAACACCCGGCCACGCGACGCGCCGATGCTGATCTCCGCATCCAGCAATGCAAGCGCCGCCGGGCGGCCAAGCGCGATGAGGATGCGCGGGCGCACCAGCTCGATCTGGCGCGCCAGATAGGGGTGGCAGGTCGCGATCTCGTCGGCCTGCGGCGTGCGGTTGTGCGGCGGCCGGCATTTCACCGCATTCGCGATATAGACGTTTTCGCCCCGTTTGAGGCCGATTGCGGCCAGCATTGCATCGAGCAGCTTTCCCGCGACACCGACGAAGGGCTCGCCGCGCTGATCCTCCTCGGACCCGGGGCCCTCCCCGACGAACATCCACTCAGCCCCGCGATCGCCCACTCCGGGGACCGCCTGCCTGCGCTTCTCGCACAGGCGGCATGCCCCGCAGGCGCGCATATCGGCTTCCAGCTCGTCCCAGTCCATCCGCGCGATGCGGCCGGCCCGGGCAGGATCGACCTCCGCCCTTCGCACTCTGGATGGTGCTACAGCAGCAGCCGCCGTCGGGTGCGGTTTCGGATCGCGGGGGGGAAGCGCCACCCGCGCGCGATTCGCCTCACGTGCCGGCAACAGTGCCGCCGTCTGGGGCGGCGCGGACAGGGGCGAGGCCGCGCTGCCGCGACCCGGACCGGTTGCGACCGGCGCCGGCTCCGGCAAGGCCTCTACGGGTTCTGTCGCCCCCCCGTCCGCGCCCTGATCCCTACTTTCCTCCGCGCGCCCTGCACGCAATCGCCACACGGGAGCGAGGCCCATCTCGCGGAGCACGCTATCGCGCCGCGCGTGCCTCACAGTTCGCGCCTCATCACGATCGCCTCCTCCCGCCCGCCGTCGAGCGCCGGGTAATAGCCCTTTCTCCGCCCGACCGCGACGAATCCGCGCCCCTCATACAAAGCAAGTGCAGGCGTATTGGACGGGCGCACCTCAAGGAAGAATTGCGTCGCTCCCGTCTGCTGTGCCACGGAGAACAGGTGTTCGAGCAACTTCCCGCCAATGCCGTTGCGCTGTGCCCCCCGAGTAACGCTAATATTCAGGAGGTGCGCCTCGTCTATCACCGTCAGCATCACCGCATAGGCAACCGGGCCTGCGTCGTTGCACATCACCCAGCAGTTGTAGCCCGCGCGCAGGGAATCCGCGAAATTGCCTTCGCTCCACGGAAACGCATGCAGTTCGCGCTCGTTCTCAACCACCCACGGCAGATCCGCGTCCGTCATGGGCACGAAGGCGAATCCCCCGCTCACGCCCGCCCTCCGCGCGCAAGGCGCTCGGCAGTCGTCAGCGCAACCTTGTCCCGCACATACAGTGGCGCGGCGATATCGGCGGCGACCAGTATCCCGCCTTCGACCATGCGCATCGCCAGTCTCGCGACATCTGACGCGCGCGGCACTGCCCCCCCCTGCAAAGGGTCCAGCCGATCGAGCACCTCGCGCGGAATGCGATCGCCATAGACTGCAAAGGCCGATCCGATTCCGGTCCACCGCCCTCCGGCAGGCAATGCCAGCATTTCGGGCGGGCAGCACGTCGGCGGGGCAAGCATGACGGGGAGTCCGCCGACGAACCGACAGGCCGCCGAGTACACCTCACCCATGCGGGCATCGGTCGCGACATAGATGTCATCCCCCGAACCCTGCAACGCCAGCGCCTCGAGGCTGCAGATCGGCGCGACCCCGAGATCTGCCCCCATCGCCAGTCCCTGCGCCACCCCGCACGCGAGGCGTAAGCCCGTAAAGGCTCCTGGCCCGGCCCCGAACGCGACCGCGTCGAGCGCACCCAGCGCAATCCCGGCCTCGGACAGCAGCATCTTCAGGGTGGGCAGCAGGCGTTCGGAATGATTCGAATGCCCTTCCAGGCTTCGTTCCACGGTCTCGCCGTCGAACAACAGGGCGACGCTCGCGTGCTCGCACGAGGTCTCGATCGAGAGGATTTTCATAAGCCGCCCATTTTACCGGCAGCGGCCCATCTGCGCAGCGCCCGCAACGGGTATGCATGCCGCGGAAACGCGGACGAGCTCCGCTCAGCGCTCCGTCACGCTGCGCGGGCGATCCGCATCGCGCATCGCCTGCCGCAGCTCCTGGTAGAGTGTCTCGCGCTGCTCGCGAGACAGTCGTCGCGGCTCCGGCGCGACAGGGCGTGGGGCTTCAGGGCCGCTCATGAGCGCACGGCGCAGCTCGGCGCGCCGTTTCTCCCGTGTGCTTGCATGCCCTTGAGACGTTACGCTTTCCTTGACCGCGTGCGACGGCGGACTTTCGCGAGCGAAGCCGGGGCCGGCAGCAAGTGTCGACGCAAGGGCGAACAGGAAAGTCAGGATCCCCGTCGCCCGACGTCGAGCTTGTTGCCCCTGCGACCCGCGGTCACAGGGTGAACATGCCGTACAGGAAGTTGAACTGCTGTTTTCCATGATCGCTGCGGGCGGAGTAGGCATTGCACTTTCGGACGATGAAACCATACCCTTGTATTGGTATTTACGGCGCTCTCGGAGGAAGATTTAGAGGCCAACGTGTAAGGGCGTGTTGCGTATTTCCCAAGCCCTTACGAAACGTTACCCGTTACCCGCCAATCTTCGGGTCCGGCGCTGGCACGCGAAAATGTAACCGGATAGGATTCGCACCATGAACACCAAGATCCGATATCGAGTATTGCTGGTCGACGACGACGCTCGCCTCCGCGAACTGTTGTCGCGTTACCTCCAGGAACAGGGCTTCACCGTCAAGGCCGTCGTGGACGCTGCGTCCATGGATCGTGCCCTGCACCGCGAGCATTACGACGTGATGGTGCTGGACCTGATGCTTCCCGGCGAAGACGGTCTCGCCATCTGTCGCCGCCTGCGGGGCGACCAGAACGCCATCCCCATCATCATGCTCACGGCCAAAGGCGACGACGTCGACCGCATCATCGGCCTAGAGATGGGCGCCGACGACTACCTCGCCAAGCCGTTCAATCCGCGCGAGCTCGTCGCCCGCATCCACGCGGTGATGCGCCGGCAACCGCCGACGCTGCCCGGAGCGCCGACGATCGAGGATGAAGTCGTCAAGTTCGGCAACGTGCAGGTCAACCTCGGCGTGCGTTCGCTCGTTCGCGACGGCGAGGAGATCTCGCTGACCACCGGCGAGTTCTCCCTGCTCAAGGTCCTGCTCCAGCATCCGCGCCAGCCGCTGTCCCGCGACAAGCTCATGGAACTGGCGCGAGGCCGTGAATACGGGGTCTTCGACCGCGCGATCGACGTGCAGGTGAGCCGCCTGCGCAAGCTCGTCGAGGAAGACCCCGCCAAACCGCGCTACATCCAGACTGTGTGGGGCTTCGGATACGTATTCGTGCCGGATGAATCGAAGCCTGCCAACGAAGCCTGAGCTGTCCGTGTCGGAAGCGGGGGAGGCTTCGGCGGCCCCCGGCCAGGAGTCGCGCATCGCGCGGCTCCTGCCGCGCACGCTCCTGTGGCAGACCTTCTTCCTTATTGCCCTGCTCCTTACCCTCGCGCTCGCGACCTGGTCGCAGATCTTCAGCCATTTCGAGGAGCCGGCGCGCGCACGCCGCCTTGCGCAGATGGTCGCCAGCGTGGTGAACCTCACGCGCGCGGCGCTCATCAATGCCGAAGTCGAGCGGCGCACCGAACTGCTGATCGAACTCGCCGCGCTGGAAGGCATGCGCATTTACCCGGCCGAACCAAGCGACGAGCTCGAGCCACTGCCCAACACCCGCGGCATGCGGCTGCTGACTGACGAGGTCCGCCGCCAACTCGGCACCCACACCCGATTCGCCTCGCGCTGGAAGGCGCTGGACGGTTTCTGGGTGAGTTTCCGTCTCGACCCCGACGACGAACAGGACTTCTGGCTGATGCTCCCGTCGGAACGGCTGGAGCAGACCGGCGCCCTGGAATGGCTCGTATGGGGCGGCGGCGCGCTCCTCGCCGCGCTGATCGGTGCCTACATGATCGTTTCGCGCATCGGCGTCCCGCTGCGCAACCTGGCTCGCTCGGCACGCGTCGTCGGCAGCGGGCGCACCCCGCCGCACCTGCCCGAGAACGGGCCGCTGGAGATCGCCACCGTTGCACGGGCATTCAACCAGATGGCCGGCGACCTCGCCCGCACCGACGCCGACCGCGCCCTGATCCTCGCCGGTGTTTCGCATGACCTGCGCACTCCCCTTGCACGCCTGCGGCTCGGCATCGAGATGTCCGGCGCCCCCGAAACCGATGTCCGAGCGATGGTCACCGACGTCGAGGAGATGGACCGCATCATCGGCCAGTTCCTCGATTTCGGCCGCGGCGAGCCGCAGGAGCCCCTCCAGCTTGAAGACCTCGTCGGCCTGCTCGCCGACATCGCCGAACCCTATCGGCTGCGCGGCATCAAGGTGCACCTCGACACGCCGCCAAGCCTCTCCGCACCCGTGCGCACCCTGCCGCTTCGGCGCGCGGTCCGCAACCTGATCGACAATGCCGTGCGCTATGCGGGCGAGGAAAGCCCGATCGGCCTCATCCTCTCGAGCCGCGGCGACGAAGCCCTGATCGAGGTTGCCGACCGTGGCCCGGGCATTCCCGAGGCGGACATGGACCGCATGCGCCATCCATTCACCCGCCTCGAGACGGCCCGCTCGAATACCAAGGGCGCAGGCCTCGGCCTCGCGATCGTCGAACGCATCGTCGCCTCCCACGAGGGCCGTCTCGAACTGCGTGCCCGGAGCGGCGGCGGCCTGCGCGCCGTCATCCACCTGCCGCTCGAAGGACCCAGACGCGGGAGAATGCTCGCCGCCGGCAGCGAGGCTGGAAGCGAGTAGAGCGAACCGCTTGCAGCGCCGACTCGCTATAATCCCCGCGCATGAAGATTCTTTTCGACCTGCTTCCCGTCATCCTTTTCTTTGCCGCCTACAAGTTCGCAGGACACGATCCGGCTGCGGCGCACGAACTCGCCAGCAGGATTCTCGGCAACGGCATCGAGACTGCACAGGCACCGATCCTCATAGCAACGGCGGTCGCAATCCTCGCCACGATCGGCCAGATCGGCTGGGTATGGTTCAGGCACCGCAAAGTCGACACGATGCTATGGGTCAGTCTGGCGATCATCGTCGTGTTCGGCGGCGCAACGCTGTTCTTCCACAACCCCACCTTCATCAAGTGGAAACCGACCGCGCTGTACTGGCTGTTCGGCATTACGCTGGCGGGCTCGGAACTGCTGTTCCGGCGCAACCTGATCCGCAAGATGCTCGAAGCGCAGGTACGCCTGCCCGAGCCGGTATGGGGGCGCCTCAGCCATGCCTGGACGGCGTTCTTCATCAGCATGGGCGTCCTCAACCTTTACGTCGCCTACAACTTTTCCGAAGAGGCCTGGGTCAACTTCAAGCTCTTCGGCGGAATGGGCCTGATGCTACTGTTTGTCCTGGCACAGGGCCTCTACCTCTCCAAACACATCCAGGAGGAAACCAGCTGATGCTTTACGTGCTGACGGGCGAAGACGCCCCGGGCCAACTCGACGTCCGCATGGCCGTGCGCCCCGCACACCTCGCACGCCTCGAGAAGCTCCGTGACGAGGGACGACTCGTTGTCGCCGGGCCGATGCCCGCGATCGACTCGCCAGACCCCGGCCCGGCCGGCTTCTTCGGCAGCCTCGTGATCGCCGAATTCCCCTCGCAGGCCGAAGCCGAAGCCTGGCTCGCAGCAGACCCCTACGTCGCGAATGGCGTGTTCGCCCGCACCAGCGTCCGCCCGTACAAGAAGGTCCTGCCGTGAGCGTGATTGACGAGATCAGGAACCGGCTCGCGCCGCTGAATCCACTCTCGATCGAGATCGAGGACGAAAGTGCCCTGCACGCCGGACATGCCGGCGCGAAAGGCGGCGGAGGACACTACCGCATGACGATGGTGTCGGACGCATTTATCGGCAAGAATACGGTGGCACGCCACCGACTCATATACGGCGCGCTGGGCGAGCTGATGCGCACCCGCATCCATGCCCTCGCCATTCGCGCCCTGACGGCCGAAGAGGCCAACACTCAACCCACCAGAAAGGAACTTTGATGATTCGCTTTCCCAGCCGTCTCGCTCTTTGTCTCATGGCCGGCCTGATCGGCCAGGCAGCCCATGCGGCCGGCCCGGCCGCCACGGTGAACGGCACGGCAATCCCCGCGGCGCGCGCGGACGTGATGTTCAACGAGCAGCGTGCCCAGGGCGCTCCGGACAACCAGCAGCTCCGCGACGCAGTGCGCGAGGAACTGATCCGCCGCGAAGTTCTGGCCCAGGAGGCCGCAAAGAAGGGTATCGACAAGAAGAGCGAAGTGCAGGCCCAGATGGACCTCGCCCGCCAGGCCGTGCTGCTGCGCGCCTATATTCAGGACTACGTGAAGGCCAACCCGATCACTGACGCCGACCTGAAGAAGGAATACGACAGCGTCAAGAGCAAGATGGGCTCCAAGGAATACAAGCCCCGCCACGTCCTGGTCGAGACCGAGGACGAAGCCAAGGCGATCATCGCGAAGCTGAAGGCCGGAGAGAAGTTCGACGCGCTGGCCAAGCAGTCCAAGGACCCCGGCTCCAAGGACAACGGCGGGGACCTCGGCTGGAGCAATCCGGGCATGTTCGTGAAACCGTTCTCCGATGCCATGGTCAAGCTCGAGAAGGGCAAGTACAGCGAGACGCCGGTCAAGAGCGACTTCGGCTATCACGTGATCCAGCTCGACGACGTGCGCGACCTGAAGGCACCCGACTTCGAGGAAGTGAAGCCGCAGCTGGAGCAGCGCCTGCAACAGCAGAAGATCGAGAAGCACATCATGGATCTGCGCGCCAAGGCGAAAGTCCAGTAAGCATCCCGAGCTGAAACGCAAAGGGCCGCCCCGAGTGATCGGGGCGGCCCTTTTTTGCATCACTTCATCCCGAAACACGCGAAGGAGGGCTGTCACCCTCCTCCGCTGCGTCGTCAGAACTGCGCTTCGTCGAGCGCCAGCGCACCCGCGGCGCCATTCACGACCGTGTAGGACAGCGCCTGCGCCTGCGGCAGGACGTGGTCGGCGTAAAAGCGCGAGGTGACGATCTTGGTCTTGTAGAACTCGTCCGAGGAGCCTTCGGCGATGCGCTGCGACGACACCAGCGCGGCACGCGCCATGAGCCAGCCGCCCGCAACGATGCCGAGAAGCTTGAGGAAAGGCACCGAGCCCACGGAAGCGGCCTTGATGTCCTTGCCGTAGGTGGCGAGCACATACTCGACCGCGGCTTCCAGTGCGGCGATGCCCGACTCGAGGGACTTGCCGATCGCCACGAACGACTCGTCGCTACCCCTTTCGGCGAGCAGGGGGAGCACGCCGCGCATCTCCGCGATCAGGGCCTTGATGGTCACCCCGCCTTCGCGCGCCGTCTTGCGGCCGATGAGGTCGTTCGCCTGGATCGCGGTCGTGCCCTCGTAGATCGTCGTGATGCGCGAATCGCGCAGGTGCTGCGCCGCACCGGTCTCCTCGATGAAGCCCATGCCGCCGTGCACCTGCACGCCGGTCGACGCGATGTCGATCGAGTTCTCGGTCGACCAGCCCTTCACGACTGGGATCATGAGGTCGACGAAAGCCTGGTTTTCCGCGCGCACCGCGGCGTCCGGATCGCGATGCGCTGCGTCGTTCGCCGCTGCCACGACGTAGGCCAGCGCGCGCATGGCCTCGGTCTGCGACTTCATGGACATCAGCATGCGGCGCACATCGGGGTGATGGATGATCGACACCTTCGGGCCGCCGCGCACGCCCATCTCTGTGCCCTGCACGCGATCCTTGGCATAGGCCAGCGCATGCTGGTAGGCACGCTCGGACAGGGCCACGCCTTCCATGCCGACGGCGAAGCGCGCTTCGTTCATCATGATGAACATGTACTCGAGGCCGCGGTTCTCCTCGCCGACAAGGGTACCGATCGCGCCACCGTGGTCGCCGAATGCGAGCACGCAGGTCGGGCTGGCATGAATGCCCAGCTTGTGTTCGATCGACACGCAGTGGACGTCGTTACGTGCACCGGGCGTGCCGTCTGCGTTGAGCAGGAACTTCGGCACGACGAAGAGCGAGATGCCCTTCACGCCTTCCGGGGCGTCCGGCAGGCGGGCGAGCACGAGGTGGACGATGTTGTCCGTCATGTCGTGTTCGCCGTAAGTGATGAAGATCTTCTGGCCGAAAATCCTGTAGGTGCCGTCAGGCTGCGGTTCGGCGCGCGTGCGCACCGCCGCGAGGTCGGAACCGGCCTGCGGTTCGGTCAGGTTCATGGTGCCGGTCCATTCGCCGCTCACCATCTTCGGCAGATACGCTGCCTTCTGTTCGTCGGTGCCACTGAGCGTGACCGCTTCGATCGCGCCGCTGGTCAGCATCGGGCACAGGGAAAAGGCCATGTTCGAGGCCTTCCACATTTCCATCACTGCGGTCGCGACAAGCTTGGGAAGCCCCTGGCCGCCGAATTCGGGTTCGCACGCAAGAGCGGTCCAGCCGGCTTCGGCAAACTGCTTGTAGGCTTCCTTCCAGCCCGGCGCGGTGCGGACCTCGCCCTTGTCCCATCTGGCACCTTCCTGGTCGCCAGTCCGGTTCAGGGGCGCGAGGACGCCACTGGCGAACTTGTTCGCCTCATCGAGGATCGCGTCCACCAGATCCGCGGACACTTCCTCGCAGCCGGGCAATTTCGCGACTTCGTCGAGGCCGGCCAGCTCACGCATGACGAACTGCATGTCGCGGATCGGCGCAGTGTATTGACTCATGTGTTCTTCTCCCGAGACCTGCTTATTGTGAAACTGCGCCCATTCGGGCGCAGTCCTTGTCCAACTTTTTTATATTTCTAAAGCATTCAGCCGACGGCTTTGGCCAGCTCCGGCACGACTTCGAACAGATCGCCGACGAGGCCGTAATCCGCCACCTGGAAGATCGGCGCCTCCGGATCCTTGTTGATCGCGACGATCACCTTGGAGTCCTTCATGCCGGCGAGGTGCTGGATCGCGCCCGAGATGCCGACCGCGATATAGAGCTGCGGCGCGACAATCTTGCCGGTCTGGCCGACCTGGTAGTCGTTCGGCACGTAGCCCGCGTCGACCGCGGCACGCGAGGCACCCAGCGCCGCGCCCAGGGCGTCGGCGAGCGGCTCGAGCAGCTTGTGGTAGTTCTCGCTGTTGCCCAGACCGCGGCCGCCGGAGACAATGATCTTGGCGGCGCCGAGTTCGGGGCGCGCGCTCTTGGTGAGCTCGCGACCCTTGACGCTGGTCAGCCCCAAATCCGCAGCAGCCGCGACGGCTTCCACGGCGGCCGAGCCACCCTGTCCTGCTGCTTCGAAGGCGGTCGTGCGCACGGTCATCACCTTCACGGCGTCGGACGACTTCACAGTCGCCATCGCGTTGCCGGCGTAGATCGGGCGCACGAAGGTATCGGCCGATTCCACCGCGACGATGTCGGAAATCTGCGCGACGTCGAGCAGCGCGGCGACGCGCGGGGCCACGTTCTTGCCGTTGGCGGTGCTGGGCGCGAGGATGTGGGTGTAGCCCGCAGCATTGGCGACGATGAGCGCGGCGACGTTTTCTGCCGTCTGGGACTCGTAGTGGGCGGCGTCGGCGACGCGCACCTTCGCCACGCCTGCAATCTTCGCAGCAGCCTCGGCGGCACCGCCGCAGTTGGCGCCGGCGACCAGCACGTGAACCTCGCCACCGAGCTTCGCCGCGGCCGAGATGGTGTTGAGGGTGGCGGCCTTCAGGCTCGCGTTGTCGTGTTCTGCAATAACCAGGATCGCCATGTTCAGATCACCTTCGCTTCGTTCTTGAGCTTGTCGACGAGTTGCGCGACGTCCGCAACGCGCACGCCGGCGCTGCGCTTGGGCGGCTCGGCCACTTTCAGCGTCGCCAGGCGCGGCGCGACATCGACGCCGAGGTCCGCGGGCTTCACGGTCTCCAGCGGCTTCTTCTTCGCCTTCATGATGTTCGGCAGCGTCGCGTAGCGCGGCTCGTTGAGGCGCAGGTCGGTGGTGACGACCGCCGGCAGCTTCATCTCGAGGGTTTCAAGACCGCCGTCGATCTCGCGCGTCACGTTGGCGACGCCGTCGCTGAGCGCAACCTTGGAGGCGAAGGTGGCCTGCGGCCAGCCCATCAGCGCGGCCAGCATCTGGCCGGTCTGGTTCGAGTCGTCGTCGATCGCCTGCTTGCCGCAGATCACGACCGTCGGCTGCTCCTTGTCGCACAGCGCCTTGAGCAGCTTCGCCACGGCCAGCGGCTGCAGGTCAGCGTCGCTCTCGACCAGGATGCCGCGGTCGGCACCGATCGCCATCGCGGCACGGATCGTCTCCTGGCAGGCCGCAACGCCGCAGCTCACCGCCACGACCTCGGTGGCGATGCCGGCTTCCTTCAACCGCACTGCTTCCTCGACGGCGATTTCGTCGAAGGGGTTCATGGACATCTTCACATTCGCGATATCGACGCCCGTGCCGTCAGCCTTGACTCGCACCTTGACGTTGTAATCGACTACGCGTTTGACGGGTACCAGGATCTTCAATGCCGCGCTCCTTTGCGTGTTAGGTCGGTCGAAATTGTGGAAAGGGAATCATGTTACCGCCACCAGACCAAAAATACGCCGTTGCGATGAACACTTGACCGCCGACCGAAAAAATCGTTCCATACGCATGGGTATGGAGTGCATACGGTACCGTATGGTAATCCTTTAGTCAATACTGGGTGGTATGGAAAACAAGCCTCTAAAACCGCGCGTCCAGCTCGACCGCAACGCATGGGTAAGCGCCGCCACCGAGGTCCTCGCCGAAGAGGGCATCGCCGGACTTCGCGTGGAAGTGCTCGCAAAGCGCCTGAAGGTCACGAAAGGCAGCTTCTACTGGCACTTCCAGGATCGTCGGGATCTGCTGCTGGCCGTCCTTCATGTGTGGAAGGACGGGCGGATCCGCGACATCGTCAAGCAGACGCGCGCCCAGCCCGGCCGGGAGCTGGAGCAGATTTATCACGTAATCGATGTTTATAGCACGAGCCGCAGCCGGCGCGGTGCCGCAATCGAACTCGCAGTGCGCGACTGGGCGCGTCGCGACGCCGACGCGGCGGCGATCGTCGCCGAAGTCGACGACATCCGCCTGCGCTGCGCGCGCGATCTGTTCCTCGCGTGCGGGGTGCCGATGGAGGAAGCGTCGAGCCGCTGCATGCTGCTATATGCCTACGTGTTCGGCATCTCGCTGATGATCTACGACAAGTTCGACAGCGACGTGACACGCCTGAAACGCGATATCGCAGAGCTCATCGCGCAGTCGGCGAGCATGAAGCGCAAGGCTGCCGCGACCAGCGGCTGAGGCCCCCCGACGCCGCTGCTCGCGGACCAGTCATTTTGCCTGGACACTCCCGAATCAGCCGCAAGCCAGCGCAGGGAGGACGGCGCAGGCGTTCCGTCCCGTGGCCTCTGTGACTTCGGCGACGGAGAGGCCGCGCAGTCCGGCCAGCACCTCGGCAAAGCGACGCAGATCGGCCGGCTCGTTGCGCCTTCCCTGGGCCCAGGCGGGGGGGATGTCCGGCGCGTCCGTTTCGAGCACGATCGAGTCCAATGGCAGCGTCGCCGCGAGGTTGCGGATTCGGCGCGAGCCGTCGAAAGTCATCGCCCCGCCGAACCCGAGCCTGAACCCCAACGCGATGAAGGCATCTGCCTGCTGGCGACTGCCATTGAAGGCGTGAGCGATGCCGCCAGGCACCTCGATCCGGCGCAGCTGCTTGAGAATGTCATCGACTGCGCGCCGGACATGGAGGATGACGGGAAGCCCGAAACGGCGGGCGAGCTTGAGCTGTTCGACAAAATACTGCTCTTGCGTCGCTCGGTCGAAATCCTCCCCGTAGAAATCGAGGCCGATCTCCCCGACCGCGACGGCCCGCCCATGCGCGAGACGCTCCTGCAGGATGTCGAGATCCTCCCCGCGCGCGCCACCGACATACATGGGATGGATGCCGAAGGCGTGGACGATGTCGGCATTGGTGGCCGAGAGCGCCGCAACCCTGTCGAAATTCGCGACCTCGACCGCGGGCACGACGAAGCGTGCAATGCCCGCCGCGCGCGCGGCCGCGATTACCGCCGCGCGGTCCGCGTCGAACTCGACGGCATCGAGGTGGATGTGCGTATCGACGAGCATTGGAGCGGCGCCGGGGTTGCGGGCACCCCCTGCCCCGTTGCGGTCAGCGCCCGCGCCACTCCGGTCTGCGCTTGGCGATGAAGGCATCGATGCCTTCGGCCGCGTCCTCGCTCATCATGTTGCAGGCCATGGTCTCCGCTGCCATCTGGTAGGCGGCCTCCATGCCCATCTCGAGCTGGCGGTAGAACATCTGCTTGCCCATGCGGATCGCGAGAGGCGATTTGGCGCAAATCGCGGAGGCGAGCTTGGCGATCTCGGTGTCGAGCGCCTCCAGCGGCACGACGCGGTTCACGAGGCCGCGGCGTTGCGCTTCGGCGGCGTCGATGAAGTCGCCGGTCACCAGCATCTCGAACGCTTCCTTGCGCCCCATGTTGCGCGACAGCCCCACGCTGGGGGTCGCGCAGAAGAGGCCGACGTTGATGCCCGATACGGCAAAGCGTGCGACGTCGACGGCAACGGCGAGGTCGCACATCGACACGAGCTGGCAGCCGGCCGCGGTCGCGATGCCGTGGACACGGGCGATGACGGGCTGCGGCAGCTCGGTGAGCTTCACCATGAACTTGCCGCACAGGCGGAAGAGATCCTGCTGGAATTGCAGCGTATGGTTGCCGCGCATCTCCTTCAGGTCGTGCCCGGCGCAGAAGGCCTTGCCCTCGCCCGCCAGCACGACCACGCGCACGCTCGTATCCTTCGCGATCGCGTCGATCTCGTCGATCAGGGCTTCGAGCATCGCACGCGAGAGGGAGTTGAACTGGCCGGGCCGGTTCAGCGTCAGGTATGCAACGCCCCCCTCGTCGCGGCGCAGAAGAATCGGTGCGTTGTCGGATTGCTGAGGCAGTGCGCTCATCGTTATCTCTCCCGTGATGTTTGTCTGTGTAATGAAGTTCTTATTTTGCCCTATCGGACCACGAAGCGGAGGAGGTGCCGGGCCGTGATCAGCTCCCGGGATGGAATTGCAGCGAGCATTTTGGAGCGCCCCCTTCCCCACCCCAGTCCGACCCTTGAAGGGTCGTGAGGTCCGCCCTGCAAACTGGAGTGCCACATAGGGCACAACGCTGCACTAGCGGCCGCACACCCCCGCACCGATCCCGTCCCCCCAGTGCCCGATTTCGTTCGCGAGCCGTTCGCCCGCCCTGCGGAATGCGGTAACCCCACCCCGCGCGTCCGCACTGGGCGCAGGCTCGCGCATCGCGAACGTCCGCCGCGCGACCGCATTCTCACCTCTCGGCGGCAACAGTTCGGCGCGGGCGTTGATGACCGCAGCACTGGCTTCGGGGGCGTCGAACGCCTGGGTGAATTCGTCGATTTCAAGGCGCAGGCGGCAGCCGCCGCCGGTCGAAGACGGTGCCGACAGGGCCTGAAGCAGCCGCCGCTGCAGCATTTCGGCCGGCGGGGCGGCCCACCGGCTTTCGGAAAACATCTGGCGTTGCGCGGGCTGACGGTACTCAAGCCGATACTGCATTGCCGATGTTGCGAGCCAGGACGGCGCCCGGACTTCGATTTTCGACGGCAGGATGGCAGGCGCCGGGGAAGCGGCCTCGGCCACGCCGAGATCGTAGATGGCGGGCACGGCCGAGCGTTGCGGCAGACCGCCGCAGGCACCCAGCGCAAGACCCGCGCAGAGCGCGGCGAGGATCCTCACTCCCCGCTTCCAGTTACGAAATGTCATGAGAGTTCCGTGAAAATTCATCGGGTCGGGGACGCGTTGGCGTTGAATCCGGTTTCGCCGGGGCCGGCAGGGACGGGATCGCGTCCGAGCAACAGCATCTGCGGAGAAGCGTCGACTTCCTCGACGAGATGCCCGATACGTTGCGAGGTTCCTTTCAGTTCATCGAGCAGCGCGTTGAGCTGCGGCAGGGTTTCGTTGGTCACCTGCTCGCCCGTAACAGCAGTCGCTGCATCGAGACGCTCGGCGAGCCCGTACAGCCGGGTCATCAGCATCTTGAGTTCGCCGATGGCCGGCCCGGCGTCGACACTCGCACGCTCCAGATTCTGCAAGGTACTCGACAGCCGGGTCAGATTCTCCTGGTTCAGAACCGCACGGATCGATGCCAGGGTCTTCGGCGCGTCGGCCAGCGTCCGGTCCGCCCCCGCCGCCGCCGACTCCAGTTTCTGGAGGGTATTTCCAACCCGGCGGATGTTCTCGTCCGTGACGAGATCGCCGAGCTTGTCTGCAACGAGTCTGAGTCTGCGCGCGGCGTCGAGGGCCGTGTCGGAGAGTTGCTCCATCGTCCCAGGTTCCATCTTCAGCCGCGGTGGTTCATCGCCCTCCCCCACCAGTGGCTCCGGATTTTCGCCACGGTCGTTGAGCTGGACGTAGGCGAGCCCGGTGACCCCTTGATAGGCGAGACTGGCGCGTGTGCCTTTCGTCAGCGGAATGTCGTTGCGCAGGCGGATATGGACGAGGATCTTGCGCGGATCCTCGGGGTCGATGGCGATGTCGGAGACCTTCCCGGCGGCCATGCCGCGATAGCGCACCCGTGCCTCGAGGTTGAGGCCCGTGACGGTGCCGGCCGACTCGAGGATGTAGGTGCGCTGCGAGTCACCGTCGTCGGCGAACCACCACAGCGATGCGAGCAGCGCGGCGCCGAGAACGATGGCGAAGAGTCCCGCCGCAAGGGCATGGGCACGGTTTTCCATCAGCGCACCCCTCCGCTCCGGACGCCTGCGCGCAGGCCGAAGGGTTTGCGGAAGAAGCCGTCGACAAAGGGGTGGTCCAGTTCCATCGTTTCCTCGAGCGAGACGCAGCTCACGATGCGTCGATCCGAGAGTATCGCGATTTTGGTCGCCAGCGCTGCGAGCGTGTCGACGTCGTGGGTCACGAGCACCACGGTCAGCCCGAGCTGACGCTGCAGGCTGCGCACGAGTTCGACGAAGGCCATGCTGCGGTCCGGGTCCAGGCCCGCCGTCGGTTCGTCGAGCAGCAGCAGTTCGGGCTCGAGCGCAAGGGCACGCGCGAGGGCCACACGCTTGACCATTCCGCCCGAGAGCTCCGCGGGCATCAGTAGTGCCGTCGAGCGGTCGAGTTCGACCATCGCGAGCTTGAGGGCGACGAGGTTGGCAATCTCGGCTTCCGTCGCGACGCGCAGTTCCCGCAGCGGGAAACCGATGTTATCGGCAACATTCATCGCGGAGAACAATGCGCCGTGCTGGAACAGCACGCCGAAACGGCGCCGTCGCATGCGCTGTTCGCGGACGCTACCGGAAAACAGCGGCGCACCGAACACCGACACCTCGCCCGCGGCCGGCCGCGTGAGGCCGATGATGTGGCGCAGCAGGGTCGTCTTGCCGCTGCCGGACCCACCGACCAGCGCGACCACTTCGCCACGATGCACGGTCAGGTCAACGCCATCGTGCACCCGCGTGGCGCCGAAGCGCGTGACGATGCCGTGCAGCTCGATCACCGGCTTCGCGTTCATCGCGGCACCCCGATCGAGCGTGTGGCGATCGCGAACAGCGCGTCGATCAGGATCACGACGGTGATCGACGAAACGACCGAGGCCGTCGTGTTGGCCGACAGGCTTTCGGTGTTGGGGCTGACGCGCAGGCCGAAATGACAGGCCACCAGGGCGATCATCAGCCCGAACACCGCCCCCTTGGCGAAACCGATGACGAGGTTCGCGAGCGGCACGACCTGCGGCAGGCGTTCCACGAAGAAGGCCATGCCGAGATCGAGCTGCAGCCACGCCGACAGCATACCTCCGAGCAGTGCGACCGATGAGGTCCACAAGACCAGCAAAGGCATCGCCAGTGTCAGCGCGATGACCTTGGGCAGGACGAGGCGGATGGTGCGCGAGATCCCCATCGCCGAGAGGGCGTCGATTTCCTCGGTGACGCGCATCACGCCAAGCTGGGCGGTCATCGCTGAACCGGAACGGCCGGCTACCAGCACCGACACCAGCACCGGCCCGAGCTCGCGGATGATGCCGAGCCCCAGGATGTTGACGATGAAGATGTCCGCACCGAAGGCGCGCAGCTGCAACGCCGAAAGATAGGACATGACGACGCCGATGAGGAAGCCCACGAGTGCCGCCACCGGCATCGCCTTGAAGCCGGCCTTGTATACGTTGGCAGAGATCTCGCGCAGGGGCCACTCGGCCGAATGGCGCATGAGGTAAGCGAGATCCAGGCACAACTGGCCGAGCAGGCGGGTGAAGTCGAGCGCGTGATTGCGGAACGAAAGCAGCGTGCTCCCGAGAACGATGACAGCGTCCACGAGGTTGAAGCGCGGCACCCGCGGCAGCGGCGACTCCGCGCTGGCTGCCACACGCTCGATGATCGCGCGCAGATTTTCAGAGATTTCGATGCGTTCGGGCCAGCGCTTGTCCCACGCGTGCCAGATCAGCGCGGCGCCGAAGCTGTCGAGGCGCGAAATGCCGTTCAGCGACCACGCCACGTCGTCGCGCCTGCCCGCCAGCTGTTCGCGGAAGGTGCTCAACCGCTGGGCCAGTGCGCGCAGCGTCCAGTCGCCCTGCAGGCGCACCAGGCTGCGTGCGCCGGGCGCAGTCGCCGCATCGGTGGCGATCTCGGGGCTGCGCATTCGTCCTCAGGCGGCGAGCGTGCGGCCTGTGTGCGTATGCAGGACGAGGCTGCGCCCGACGGAAAACCATTGCCGCTGCTCCTCGTCGATCGCGGCCGCGGTAAGCGGCAACTGCTTGAGCCAGCCCTCCTTCGCCGTCACGATGAAACCTCGGCCGTCGCGCCGCAGCTGGATCGGAGGTACGCCGCGGCCGTCGCGCGCGCGGTGGATGACGGCCGCCAAGCGCAGGCAGACGATCAGCAGCCAGTCGGGGCTGTCGGGATCGAGCGCCGCCACGCGCTCGAGCTTGCCGCGATGCGCAAGCACGAGGCGCGCGAGCCGCCCCTGGTCCATGCGCGAGAAGCCGGGCATGTCCGCGTTCGCAAGGATGTAGGCGCTGTGCTTGTGATAGCTCGAATGCGCGACCGATATGCCGATCTCGTGTAGCAGGGCCGCCCAGCGCAGGTAACGCAGGTCGGGATGCGCACCCTCACCATGCACGCTTTCGGGAACGAGCCCCGCGAAGAGGTGGGCTGCGGTGTTCGCGACCTCGTCGGCGTGGCGGCGATCCACCCCGTAACGCGCGACGAATGCCGACACCGTGGCGTCGCGCAGGTCGTGGTGGTGATAGCGCCCGAGAAGATCGTACAGCACACCCAGACGCAGCGCACCTTCCGAGAACACCATGCGCTCGACGCCGAATTCCTTGAAGACCGCCGACATGATCGCGAAGCCGCCGAGCAGGACCGGCAGGCGGTCACCCTTGAGCCCGGCAAGCTGCAGGCGGTCGAGGCTGCCCGCGCGCAGCAGGATGGCTTTCAGGCGCTCCATCCCGTCGCGCGTGATGCCGCCTTCGGACAGGCCGTTCTGTTCGAGGATCTCGACCAGCGCCTTGGCCGAACCGCTCGACCCCACGGCCACTTCCCAGCCCACCTCGCGGTACGCGTGGGCGATTGCCTGCAGCTCGCGGCTGGCGGCCATCTCGGCGTCCTTCAGCCCGCGCTTGTCGATTTTTCCATCCGGGAAGTACTGCAGGCTGTAGCTGACGCAGCCCATGTACAGCGATTCGAGCAGGAGGGGCTCGAAGCTCTTGCCAATGATGAATTCGGTGGAGCCGCCGCCGATGTCGACGACGAGCTGCTGGCGGTGCGGGTCGGGCAGCGTGTGGGCGACGCCGACGTAGATGAGCCGGGCTTCCTCGCGGCCGGCGATGACTTCGATCGGCACGCCCAGCGCGGCCTCCGCCTGCACCAGGAAGGCCGGCGCATTCTTCGCCACACGCAGGGTATTCGTCGCCACCGCACGCACGGATTCACCGTCGAAACCGCGCAGGCGTTCGTTGAAGCGCTGCAGTGCGGCCAGACCGCGCTCCCGGGCCGCAGCATCGAGAAGCTTGTTGGGCGACAAGCCGGCCGCGAGGCGCACCGCTTCCTTGAGCCCGTCGAGCGGATAGATCTGGTCGTTGACGATCCTCCCGACCTGTAGCCGGAAACTGTTGGATCCGAGATCGATCGCGGCGATCAGCTCGTGCATCATGGATAGTGGCGAAGGCGACGGCTACGGGGCAAGAGGGCATTCTATCACCCCACACGGAAGTCGCCCCGCACTGGGGTTTGCGGCAAGCTCGACCGACAGAGCGCCGTTCATGCCGATTGCACTGCGTCATGATTCCGCAACACAAATGTCACATAATTGTCGGACCAATTTCGCGCGAAAAATCCACGGCAATGCACAGGCCAGCCCGTCAGCAACAATTCCCCACCGACCACTTCATCAACCGCGAATTGTCGCTCCTTCAATTCCAGCGCAGGGTGCTGGCGCAGGCGGCTGACAAGACGGTGCCGCTGCTCGAGCGGCTGCGCTTCCTGTGCATCGTGTCGAGCAACCTCGACGAGTTCTTCGAGATTCGCGTGTCGGGAATCAAGGAGCAAATCCGGCTAGGCAGCCGTGCCCCTGGCACCGACGGCCTGCTGCCAAACGAGTTGCTCGACCGCGTGAGCCAGGAAGTCCACGCGCTGATCGCCGAGCAATATTCCCTGCTGAACGACGACATCCTGCCGGCGCTGGAAGCGCAGGGCATCGTGTTCCTGCGCCGCAGCCTGTGGAGCGACGCGCAGGGGGCATGGGTGCGCGACTACTTCATGCGCGAAGTGATGCCCGTGCTCACCCCCATCGGGCTGGACCAGGCGCATCCGTTCCCGCGCGTATTGAACAAGAGCCTGAATTTCGCCGTCGAGCTGGAAGGCCTGGACGCCTTCGGCCGCGACTCGGGCGCGGCGATCGTACAGGCGCCGCGTGCGCTGCCGCGCGTGATCCGCCTGCCCTCGGAGATCTGCGAGCACGAGTACAGCTTCGTGTTCCTGTCCTCCGTTCTGCACCGCCACGTCGGCGAGCTTTTCTCGGGCATGCACGTCAACGGCTGCTACCAGTTCCGAGTGACGCGCAACTCGGACCTCTTCGTCGACGAGGAAGAGGTGAAGGATCTGCGCGCCTCGCTGAAGGGCGAACTGCAGCAGCGCCATTTCGGCGATGCGGTGCGCCTGGAAGTGGCGGACAACTGCTCGGAGGAGATGGCCGCCTTCCTGCTGCAGCATTTCCGCCTCACGCCGAAGGAGCTGTATCGCACGCCGGGGATCGTGAACCTGGTGCGCCTGATGCAGGTGCCGGACTGGGTGAACCGTCCGGACCTGAACTACCCGCCCTTCCAGCCGCGCCTGCCCAAGGCGCTGGAACAGCGCGTCGAGATCTTCGACGCGATCCGGCGCCAGGACATCCTGCTGCACCATCCGTTCCAGAGTTTCAGCCCCGTGATCGAGCTGCTGCGGGCGGCGGCGGACGATCCGCAGGTGCTCGCGATCAAGATGACGGTGTACCGCACGGGCACCGACTCGGTGCTGATGGACCATCTCGTCCGCGCGGCACAGAAAGGCAAGGAAGTGACCGTCGTGCTGGAACTGCGTGCCCGCTTCGACGAGGAGGCCAACATCTCCTGGGCGAACAAGCTCGAGGAGGTGGGTGCTCACGTCGTGTACGGCGTGTTCGGCTACAAGACCCATGCGAAGCTGCTGATGCTGGTGCGGCGCGAGGAAGGTGCGCTGCGCCGCTACGTGCACCTGGGCACCGGTAACTACCACCCGCGCACGACGCGCTTCTACACCGATTTCGGGCTCCTCACCTGCAACGAGGAGATCGGCCAGGACGTCGCCGAGGTCTTCAAGCAACTGACCGGCCTGGGGCAGGCATCCACCCTGAAGCATCTCTGGCAGGCGCCTTTCTCCCTGCAACGCAACGTGGTCGAGGCGATCAAGGCCGAAGCTGAGATCGCGCGCCAGGGCGGACGCGCACAGATCATGGCGAAGATGAACGCGCTGCTCGAACCGGAAACGATCGAGGCGCTCTACGCGGCGTCGCAGGCCGGCGTCGAGATCGATCTCATCGTGCGCGGTCCGTGCGCGCTACGACCAGGTGTTGCGGGCCTTTCGGACAACATCCGCGTGCGCTCCATTGTCGGTCGCTTCCTCGAACACCACCGCATTTTCTATTTCCGCTCGGGTGGCGAGGATAAAGTCTATCTATCCAGCGCGGACTGGATGGACCGCAACTTCTTCGGCCGCATCGAGATCGCCTTCCCGGTGCTCGACCCACGCCTCAAGCGGCGCGTGATCAAGGAGGGCCTGCGCGCCTACCTCGGCGACAACTGCCAGGCGTGGGAAATGCTGGAAGATGGCCGCTACCGGCACAAGACGCCACGCGGCGTGCATCGCGCGGCACAGATCATTCTGCTGGCGGAGCTCGCAAAGGGCGACTGAAGGCCGGCACCCCCGCCGGCCGACATGCCTGCTTCAGGCGTCTGCGCCCGCTGCCGCGCCCCAGCGCGCGAGCCACTCGTCGGCGGGCGCCGGGCGGCCGAAAAGATAACCCTGATGAACGACCTGGCCGCGGCTGTTGAGGAACTCGGCCTGCTCGGCCGTTTCCACCCCTTCCGCGACCACTTTCAGCTGCAGCTGGCATGCAACCGCGAGGATGGTTTCCACCAACGCGGCATCGCTGGGGTCGTGCGGCGCATCCTGCACGAAGGTCTTGTCGATCTTGAGTTCGTCGATGGGCAAGCGCTTCAGGTAGGCGAGCGAGGAGTAGCCGGTGCCGAAATCGTCAATTGAGAAGCGGATACCCAGGGCGGACAATTCGTGCATCTTCGCGACCACGTCGCTTACGTTGTCGATGATCAAACCCTCGGTAATCTCGAGCGTGAGCCGCGCGGGAGGCGCACCGGTACGGTCGAGCACGCTTCGCACCCAGGAGCTGAACTCGGGTTTGCGGAAATGCCGCGGACTGATATTCACGGATAGCGCGAGGGGCTGACCGGCCGCTTCCGCGACCGCCACCAGCCGGCAGGCCTCGTTCATTACCCAGACACCCAGTTCGACGATGAGATCGGACTCCTCGGCGACCGGCACGAAGGCACCCGGCGGAACCAGACCGCGTTCCGGATGCTGCCAGCGCACCAGCGCCTCCGCCCCCACCACGTCGCCCGCCGCACTGAACTGCGGCTGGAGGAATAGTCGAAGCTCGCCGCGCGGAATGCCGGCACGCAACTCGCGCTCTATGCGGAAGCTCTCGGCGGCGGACTTTCCCATGCTGGCCTCGAAGAAGGCGGGGTGACCGCCGCCGCCCTGCTTGGCGCGATGCAGGGCCGTCGTGGCGCGACGGAGGATTTCGCTCGCCGTGTCGCTATCCTCCTCGGGGAACAGCGTGATGCCTATGCTGCCGGTGATGCGCACGGTCTCGCCGCCAAGCTCGAACGGGGTCTCGAGCGCCGACTGGATCTTGCGGGCGACCTGCAGCGCATGCCGGCTCGCGGCCTCGGCCGTGCGGTCGACCACGGGCAGCATCAGGGCAAACTCGTCGCCGGCCATGCGCGCCACGGTGTCGCCTTCGCGCACGACCTCGCGCAGCCTCGCGGCAACGGCCTTCAGCAGCGCATCGCCGAGTACGCTGCCACGTGCGTCATTGACGACCTGGAAGCGGTCGATGTTGAACAGCAGCAGGGCCTCCCGATAACCTTGGTGCTGACGCGAAGCGAGAACCTGCGTGAGGCGGTCGATCAGCAGGCTGCGGTTGGGCAGGCCGGTCAGCTCGTCGTAGAAGGCGAGATGATGGATGCGCTCGGCCGCCTGCTTGCGCTCGGTAATGTCTTGCTGGATTGCGAGGTAATGGTTGACCATGCCGCCGGTCTCGCGCACAGGCGCGATGATCGAGTACTCGATGATCTCGCTGCCGTCGCGGCGCAGGTTCACGATCTCGCCCTGCCAGATTTCGCCGCGCTGAAGCGTCTGCCACATCTCGCGGAAAGTCGCGTTCGAGGTCTTGCCCGACTTGAAGATGCGCGGATTGCGTCCCAACACCTCCTCACGGGAAAAACCCGTGATGCGGACCAGTGCGTCGTTAACGTACTTGATGGTTCCGGCCGGGTCGGTGATGAAGATGCATTCCGGGCTCTGCTCGACGGCGAGGGACAACTTGCGCAGTTCTTCGTCGGCGAGCTTGCGCGCAGTGACGTCCTGGACCGTGCCGATGGCGCCCAGAAGCTTGCCGTCCGCGTCGAGGCGCAGATCTGCGCGCTCCTGCAGCCACACGATTCCGCCGTTGCGCAAGATGCGGTGTTCCACGTCGTAGGGGGCCCCCTTCAGCGCGGCCTGCCAGGCCCGGTCGATCGCATCCCGGTCGTCGGGATGTATGCACTGCAGGAAATCCTCGTATCGGACGGGCGTCCCGGGGCGGACGCCGAAGAGCCGGTAGGTCTCGTCCGACCACAGAAGCGAATCGCTCCGCACGTCGAAATTCCAGCTGCCTATCCGTGCAACCGACTGCGCCTGCGAGAGATTTGCTGCGAGGCGCTGGCTCTCCTGCTGGGCACGGGCAAGGTGGCGGTTTGTCCGGACAAGGCGGAAGGTCGCGAACGCGGCGAGCGCGAAGCCCGCCAACAGCGCTGCTACGGCATACGGCTTCCACCGCCGCCAGACGTCGACGAGGGTGAATTCGGGCGCCCGGTCGAAGGGCGGCAGGCGCAATTCGCGCAGCAGATCGTCTACGGGCCGGTAATCGCCCGGGATCGTGAAACCGGAAATCCGCAGCGCGTCCGCGACTTCGCGGTCGTGGGGCATGGACAGCAGCGCGGCGGTGACGCGCCGCGCGAGATCATGGGGCACCTGTGGCATTGCGACGACGGGCCATTCCGGATACAGGCGCGTGCTCACCGGAAACGGGTACCCGGGATAGTGACGCGTGCCGATGAGTTTGAGCCGCGCCGGGTCGAGCCGTCCCTGGAGGGCGAGCGATTCGATGAGACCGGAGCGGACGAAGCCGACATCGGCGCTCCCGTCCAGCACTGCATCGATGGCCCTATTCTGCGGTTGTCCCGTCTCGACGAGGAGCTGCTCCTGCGGCGGCCGCACGCCCGCGCGCAGCAACTCCGCCACCTGCATCTGGTAGGCGCCGAAGGCGGCGCGCCCCGCCGTCGCGACGCGCGCGCGGCCGACATCATCGAAGGAGTCGATATCGGAGCGGTCGGCACGGGTGAAGATGACACCGCCGAAGGCGCTGACAGGCACGCCGTCCTCCTTGTTCACCAACGTGACGAGCGGCGAGGACAGGTGGTGCTCGTACGTGAGTTGCACGTAGAGCGCCGGATTGACGAGGACGAAGTCAATCCGCCCCTCCGCCAGCGTCGCGACAAGTTCGTCGAGGTGATGCACGCGCAGAACGAAGCGCGCACCCTGGACGGTGCCATTCAGGTAATCGACGAGCGGTTGCCAGCGCGCATGGGTTTCCTGCAGCGGGCTGAAGGACAGGACCGCGAACTCCACGGCATCGTCCGCAGAGCCTCCCGCAGGCGCCTTCTGCGCGCGCGGGAGGCCCGGGTGGAGCACGGTGAACGCGGCCGCAAGGAAGAGCAAGAACCGGGCGAGCAACTTCGCCACGCTCGCATGCAGCCTGTCCGGGCGGCACCAGTCCACTGAGTTCATGATCAGGCGCTCTGCATCAGGACCACACCACGCTCCCTGCACCTTCCGCGGAACCGCGCATCACTTGCGCTGTACGTCGATCACGTCGCGCACTTCGCGGATGAGCGCCATCGCGCGCTGCACCTGCGCGACGCTATGGACCTCCATGGTGAAGCGCATGAACGCCGTCCCCTTCTTCGTGATCGTATTCACCGCAATGACATTGAGCTTCTCGCGCGACAAGACCTCGGAGATATCCCGGAGCAGGCCCTGCCGGTCTGCTGCCTGTACGACCACATCGACCGGGAACACCGATTCGCGGCTGTTGAAGGCCTGTTCGCCCCAGTCCGCCTTGATGACACGCTCCGGATGATCGCGCATCAGGCGCAGGAAATCGGGACAATCGATGCGGTGGATGGAAACACCACGGCCGCGCGTGACGAATCCTTCGATGGCATCCGGCGGCGCGGGCTTGCAGCAGCGGCCGAGCGAGGTCATGAGCTTGCCCACGCCGACGACCAGCACCTTGTCGTTGGACTCGTCGGTGTGGCGCCGGCCGATGACGATCTCGGGTTCCGGCGTCGGTGCTTCGGGCGCCTCGCCCTCGCGTAGCGCCATCTGCACCGAGCGCGCGCCCACTTCCCCGCGCCCCGCGGCCAGATACATGGACTCCGCGTTCTTGAACCCCAGCCTGCCCGCAAGCTCGTCGATGTTGGCACGCGACTGACGCTCGCGCTGCAGTTCGCGCGCGACGAAGCTGCGCCCGCGCGCGAGCAGTTCTTCCTCTTCCTGCTGGCTGAAGAACTGGCGGATCTTGTTGCGCGCGCGGCTGGTGGCGACGTAATGCTGCGTCGGGTTCAACCAGTCGCGCGAGGGGCCGCCTTCCTTGGCGGCGGTGATCTCGACGGTCTGACCGTTCTCGAGCTGCGTGTTGAGCGTGACGAGGTGGCCATCCACCTTGGCGCCGCGGCAGCGGTGGCCGAGGTCGGTGTGCAGGCGGTAGGCGAAGTCGATCGGCGTGGCGCCGCGCGGCAAGTCCACGACCTTGCCCTGCGGTGTGAGCACGTAGATCGCATCGTCGAGCGAGGCACGCTTGAACTTCTCCACCCAGTCGGCCGAGTCGGTAACCTCATCGCGCCACGACAGCAGGCTGCGCAGCAGCGCGATCTTCTCGTCGTAATCGCTGCCGTGATTCTTGCTGCCTTCCTTGTAGCGCCAGTGCGCGGCGACGCCGAGCTCGGCGTGGCGATGCATCTCGTAAGTGCGGATCTGCACTTCGAGCGCCCGCCCGTCGCCTGCCAGGACCGCGGTGTGCAGGGACTGGTAGTTGTTGCCCTTGGGGTTCGTGATGTAGTCGTCGAACTCCTGGCCGATGGGCTGCCACAGCTGGTTCACGATGCCGAGCACGGTATAGCAGTCGCGCACGCTGTCGACCAGCACACGCAGCGCGCGAATGTCGTACACCTGCGAGAAGTCGAGCCGCTTGGCACGCATCTTGTTGTAGATGCTGTAGATGTGCTTGGGCCGGCCATAGACCTCGGCCTTGATGCCCACCGCTGCGATCTCCTTCTGCAGGCGCTCGATCGACGACTGGATGAACTCCTCGCGCTCGACCCGGCGCTCGTCGAGCATCTTGGCGATGCGCTTGTAGGTTTCCGGCTCGAGGAAGCGGAAGGAAAGGTCCTCGAGCTCCCACTTGAGCTGCCACACGCCGAGGCGGTTCGCCAACGGCGCGTAGATGTCGAGGCTTTCGCGCGCGACGTCCGCCCGGACGTCGACCTTGTGCTCGGTGAAATAGCGCAGCGTCTGCGTACGCGACGCGAGCCGCAGCAGCACAACGCGGATGTCCTCGACCATCGCGAGCAGCATCTTGCGCAGGACTTCGGTCTGGGCCCGGATCTCCGGAGCGGTCGCCGTGGCGGTCATGCGCGTGAGCAGGCGCAGGCCGTTCAGGCGACGCAGTCCATCGACAAGGAGGGCGGCGGGCTCGCCGAACTTTTCCGCGATCCTGTCGGTGGCGTCCTCGATGTAGTCCCCGACGGCGAACAGTATCGCGGCGACCCGCGTCTCCACGTCGAGACGCAGCGAGGCCACGATCAGGGCCATGCCGATCGCGTGGGTCCAGACGGATTCGCCGGTACCGAGGAAATGTCCTTCATAGACGCCCTCGGCCAGGGCAACGGCGTCGACAATGGCCGCGCGCTCCTCCGTGCTCAGCCCTTCGGCGAGCAGGTCGATGGGGGCTGCGGACTCGGACTGGGAGATTGCATGCGTGACGGAAACCATGGACGGATTATCCCATACGGTGCCCCCAACACGGCGCGGAGCACGCCACACCCGCGTGTTGTGAGATCATCTGCGGCCCGACGGATGCACCCCACGGCCGAGCCTCCACTCGCCCCGGGCGCGCACGCATAATGAAAAAAGCCTTCGCCAACCCCTACCTCCTGCTCACCCTAACCGTACTGTTCTGGTCCGGCAACATGATCGTCGGCCGCGGCCTGCACGGCGCGGTCCCGCCGCTGGCGCTGGCCTTCTGGCGCTGGACAATCGCGCTCGCCCTGATGCTCCCTTTCGCACTGCCGCATCTGCGCAGCCAGTGGCCGCAGCTGCGGGCGCGCTGGCCGACGGTCGTGTTCCTGGGCCTCGTCGGCGTCGGCGGCTACAACACCTTCGCCTACATCGCGCTCCAGTACACGACCGCAACGAACGCGACGCTGCTCAACTCCTTCACGCCCATCGCGACGATCGTGCTGGCCTTCCTGCTCCTCGGCAAGCGCCTCGGCCGGCTGGACGTGCTGGCGATCGTGCTGTCGTTTGCGGGCGTCATGACGATCGTGAGCCGCGGCAGCATCGAAATCCTGCTCGGGCTGAGCCTCAACCTCGGCGATCTGTGGATGCTGCTCGCGGTCCTGACCTGGGGCATCTACACCGTCGGGCTGCAGCGACGCCCCGCGGGAGTGGATCCGATGCTGCTGCTCGCCGCCTTCACACTGGTCGGCCTCCTGCCGCTGATCCCCGCCTTTCTGTGGGAAATCGCCTCGGGAAAGACGATCGCTGTCAGCACCGCGTCGATTGCCGGCATCCTCTACACGGGCATCTTCCCGGGCTTCCTCGGCTATGTGTTCTACAACGCCGCCGTGGCGGCCGTCGGCCCGAACCGCGGCGCGCAGTTCATCCATCTGATGCCGGTGTTCACCACCCTGCTGGCAGCGGTCTTTCTCGGCGAGCGGCCGCTGTGGTACCACTTCGCGGGGATCGCCCTGGTGTTTTCCGGCATCCTGCTCGCCACCCGCGGCCCGGGACGCTGAGGCGATGATCGGCATCCTGGAGCGGTTCCGCCGCTGGCGCAGGGCGCGCCGCCTGGATGCGGTGGCGGTTTCCGACGAGATGTGGGCGCGCGCCGAGGCGCGCCTGCCCTTCCTCGATTACCTCGAGGCGGAACACCGCCCGCGGCTGCGCGAGCTGGCGCGCGCCTTCATCGCCGAGAAGCAGTTCTACGGCGCCCACGGCTTCGCGCTGACCGACGAGGTCATCGTCACGATCGCCCTGCAGGCCTGCCTGCCGGTGCTGCGCATCGGGCTGCGCCCCTACCGTGGCTGGGTCGGCGTGATCATCTACCCCGGGGATTTCGTCATCCCGCGCAAGATCATGGACGAGACCGGCGTCGTGCATGAATACGACGACGAGGTGCTGGGCGAAGCCTGGGAAGGCGGGCCGGTGGTGGTGTCATGGCACGACGAGGCCGAAGTGCCGGAACGCGTGAACGTGGTGATCCACGAGTTCGCCCACAAGCTGGACATGGAGAACGGCGAGGTCGACGGCCTGCCCCTGCTGCCCGCGGGGATGTCGCGCAAGGCTTGGGCGGAGGCGTTCTCGGCGGGCTACGAACATTTTTGCCGGCAGGTCGACGCGCATGAGGAGACCGCGCTCGACCCCTACGGCTCCGAGAGTCCGGGCGAGTTCTTCGCGGTGGCGTCGGAAGCCTTCTTCGAGGCCCCATGCCTGTTGCAGGAGGACTTCCCGGCAATCTACCAGCAGTTGCGGCAGTTCTACGGCGCGGACCCCGCGGCCGGCGAGCGGCGCGTGTATGGCGAACCGCCGCAGGACGCGGGCGTCGAATCGCCATGAGGGAAGACCGGATATTCCATTCCGGTTTTCCGGCGTATGTCAGATGTGCTGAAACTCCTTTGCATCCGCGTACTGCAAGCGTTTCGCCAATCGCCGCAAACTTCACAGACGAAATTCGATTGCGATCCCGTGACAGCCGGTCTAAGCTGGAATCGCTGCATCTGCAGCCGCAGCGTGCTGTCCGTTCGACTCGACTCAAATCCCGGAGGACGATTCATGGCGATTACCTGGATTCTGGTTGCCAATGCCAGCCTGGCCAAACTGTACGCGAACCTTGGTCCCAACAAGGGCCTGACGCTGGTTAAGGAGCTGATCCACCCCGAAAGTCGACAGAAGAATTCCGAACTCGTTACCGATCGCGCGGGGGCATCGCCCTCAGCAGGCAACGCATCGGGTTCGAAGCAGGCGCAGACCGCGCCGAAGGTCCACGAGGCCAAGGTCTTTGCGCAGGAGATTGCACAGGAGCTATACAAGGGACGAGCCACGAACGCATTCGGCCGAGCCATCGTCTTCGCACCGCCGGCATTCATGGGAATGCTCAATTCGGTGCTCGACAGCCCGACCGCACAACTGATCACGGATCGCTTCGAAAAGGACTACACCAAGGAACCCGAACCGGTGCTGCGCGAACGCCTCGCGTCCTGCCTGTTCGTCTGATTCCAGCCGATTCTTCGACCGTCTCTCTTCAGGAGACGATGGGACCGTGAAGAGCGGTCCCGAAGAGCAGCGGGGCGCTTGGCGCCCCGCTTTTTTTCACCTGCTCGGTTCGCGCGCGTTCATCTCAATGCCGCCACTGGCGCCCGCTGAAATGCATGCGCTCGGCATTCTCCATTTCCATCATGGTCATGAAGTCGCTGCGGCTCATCTGGATGATTTTCTCGTGGTCGCCGGCCTCGAAGTAGATCTCCTCCTGATCGGCGATGCTTTCATCAACGATCATGCGCATGCCGTAGACGGAACCCAAGGGCGGCACCGCGCCAGCTTCGCAGTCCTCGAACAGCGACGCGAGCTCCGATTCGCTCGCCAGCCGCAATTCGCGATGCATCGCCCGGCTCAGGATGCCGAGCTGCACGTGCTCGGTCGAGGGCAGCACGGCCATCAGGTAGCCGTGGTCGTCTTCGAGGACGACGGATTTCGCGAGACTGTTCGCGGGAATGCGCGCCTGATGCGCGGTATCCATGCTGCTGTGTGAATGGGGATGGTTCAGCACGTCGTAGCGCAGACCGTGCTCCATCATGAACTCGTGGACTTTCGACGGGATTGCCATGGCAGTCTCTCCTGGTCATCAGGTGCGGGCAATTCTTGTGCGTCGCCCTTGGCAATGTGGGGATACGAAACCCTCCCTGCGGCGCCCCTTGCGCATTCGCCGACGATATATTCTAGGCTGCCGGCGACGAGCCTGCCGGCCCCTCCTCGCCTCGGGCTCGGTCCCGCATTCCGCCCACGCCGGGCCAGCTTGCGACAACGGTGTATTGCGCCCCCTCGACGCGCAGATCTGACTCGACCAGCACGAATTCGCGCACCGGCCAGTCGATCGGAGGATCGAGTTCGTCCGCAGGAAACTCACCGCGTGCGTTGCGCAGCAGCGTGACGTGCGCGGCGAACTTGCGCCGTTCGACCGGAAAACCACCCGCGGCGAGCGCCGCGTTGAGCTGGCTTACCAGCGATTCCAGCTCCGCAGGCACCTCGGTCGCTCCTGCCCACACGATGTGATTGTGGCGCCAACCGACGATGCGATCGAGCCGGAGCGTGAATGGCGCGAACACGACCTTGTCGGCCGCCGCGCGCAACGCGTCGAGGCGCTCGCGCGCAATGTCGCCGATGAAGGCGAGCGTCAGGTGCAGGGTGTCGCGGCGCATGCGCCGGCCGCCGGAAGTTGCGTGCGCACGCTCGCCCTCCCTGTGCAGCCGGCGTGACATCACCGCGGCGGGCCAGAGGGCGAAAAACACCCGTGCGCGTTGCGGCGCGCCGGATGCGGGCTCAGCCGGCCGCGTCATCCCGCACGAGCAGCGCCACGACCTGGGCGGCGATGCCCTCGCCGCGTCCGGTAAAGCCGAGCTTCTCGGTGGTCTTGCCCTTGATGTTCACCGCTGCATCCTCGATTCCCAGATCAGCGGCAATGTTCGCGACCATCGCCGGGGCATGGGGCAGGATCCGCGGCGCGCGGCAGATCACCGTGGCATCGACGTTGACGACCGCGTAACCGGCCTTGCGCACGACGGCAAAAGCCTCGCGCAGCAGCACGCGGCTATCCGCGCCGGCGTGCTGCGGGTCGGTATCGGGGAACAGGCGCCCGATGTCGCCCAGGCCGGCCGCACCGAGCAACGCATCGGTCAGCGCATGCAGCAGCACGTCGGCGTCGGAATGGCCAAGCAATCCGCGCTCGTAGGGAATCGTGACGCCGCCCACGATGAGCGGGCGTCCCGGCACCAGGGCATGCACGTCGAAGCCCTGGCCGATGCGGAAAGGTACTTTCATGTCAGCGTGAATCCCTGTTCGTGAGGATCCACTCGGCCAGGTGCAGGTCGAGCGGATAGGTGACCTTGAGATTGGTGGCGTCGCCCTCGATCAGCCGCGGGCGCAGGCCAGCGGCCTCGATCGCGCTCGCCTCGTCGGTGACGTTGCTCGCGGCCTCCAACGCCCGTCGCAGCATCACGTAGCGGAACATCTGTGGAGTCTGGGCCTGCCACAGGCTGTCGCGCGGCACGGTCTCGAGTACGTGGCGGTGGGCATCCGCACGTTTTAGCGTGTCGGCGACGGGAACCGCAAGGATGCCGCCGACCTCGTCGTGCGCCAGTTCGCGGATGAGCTTTTCGATGTGCCAGCGGGCGAGACAGGGGCGCGCGGCATCGTGCACGAGCACCCAGTCCGACTGCTCCGCCTCGCGCACGATTGCGCGCAAACCGCCGAGGACGCTGTCTGCGCGCGTGGCGCCGCCGCAGAACAACGGCACCAGCTTTGGGTCGAGGTCGGACCAGTCGTGGCGCTTCCATTCCGCGTCGCCCACCGACAGCACGACGAAGACCTTGTCGATCTGAGGCGTCGCGCACAGCACTTCGAGCGAATGGCGAATAAGCGGCTTGCCGAGCAGCTCGAGGTACTGCTTTGGCTGCGATGCGCCCATGCGGCTGCCGCTGCCGGCAGCCGGGACGATCGCGAAATGGCGTGGATGAAATTTCTGCATGGCGCGGATTCTAACCGCGCCGCGCCGCACCCGGCGAAACTCCGCCCGCCGCGTGCGTGCCGGCTGCGATTGGAATACAGTGGCAATATGTAACGAAAGACGCGGCCGCCCCCTGAACCCGCACGGAATGTGCGAAAGGAGAGCCCAGGTGCCTTTTGCCAAACCGGTCGATCTCGCGCAGATCGAGGCCTTTCTGATCGCGATCGGCATCGGTCTGCTGATCGGCTTCGAACGCGAACGCGTCGCATCTGCGCGGGCCGGCGTACGCACCTTCGGTCTCGTCGGACTGCTGGGCGCGCTGGCCGGCATGCTCGGCGACCACCTCGCCTCCATCGCGCCGGTCGTCGTCGGCATGGCGATCATCGGCGCGATGATCATCGCCGCCTACCTACGCCACCCCGACCCGGTCGATCCGGGAACGACCTCAGTGGCCGCGCTGCTGGTGTGCTACTGCCTGGGTGTCGCCGTCTGGCTCGGGCATGCGATGGTGGCGGTGATCCTGTCGGTGGCGACGACCATCCTGCTTTACTTCAAGACCGAACTGCGAGGCGTGGCGACGCGGCTCGAGGCAAAGGAATGGATCTCGATCTTCCAGTTCGCCGTCCTGTCGCTGGTCATCCTACCCTTCCTCCCGGACGAGACTTTCGACCCGTACAACGCCGTGAACCCCCGCCAGGTGTGGTGGATGGTGGTGCTGATCTCGGGCCTGAGCCTCGCCGGCTACGCGACGCTGCGCCTGGTGGGTGCGCGCTACGGCGCGGCCTTCGTCGGCATCGCCGGCGGTCTCGCATCGAGCACCGCCACGACGCTGATCTATGCGCGCAATGCGCGTGAAACCCCGCCCTCCGCACCGATGGCGGCGCTCGTCATCGTGCTCGCGAATCTGGTGATGATGGCCCGCGTCGTGATGATCGCCGCGGTGGTGGCTCCGGGTGTGATGAAGTCGCTGGCGCTGGCGATCACCCCTGCCCTGCTCCTCGGCGCACTCAGCCTGTTCTGGTATTGGCGCGAACAGACGAGCGGCCAGGCCTTCATGCCGGAGACGCGCAACCCGACCGAACTGCGCGCCGCGCTCGGCTTCGGCGCGGTGTACGCCGTCGTCCTGTTCATCTCCGCCTGGCTCTCGGAGATCACGGGCAAGCAGGGGATGTACGCCCTCGCGCTGGTGTCGGGTCTCACCGACTTGGATGCCATCGCGCTATCGAGCATGCGCCTCTTCAACCTCGGCAAACTTGCGCTCGACGTCACGGTGATCGCCATCGGCCTGGCGATGATCGCCAACCTCGTGTTCAAGACCGGCATTGCCGTCGTGGTGGGCGGGCGGCCGCTGGGGATGAAGATTCTCGGCGGCATGGGCGCGGTCGCGGCCGGCCTGGGCGGCGGAATCGCCTGGCTCGCAATGTTTCCGGGCAGCCTATAATTTATCAGCAAACGCTGAACCACGAGTCCGGTCCTGCCACCTTACCCGAAAGGAATTACATGGCCACTGCCTCCATTCGCCCCGCTGCGGTCGCCGGTTACTTCTATCCCGACGATCCACACGTGCTGCAGGCCCAGATCGGCGAAATGCTATCCACCGCCGTCCCGCTGGAAGCGGTGTCCACACCGAAGGCACTCATCGTGCCCCATGCCGGATACGTCTATTCCGGTCCCGTTGCAGCCAGCGCCTACTCGGTGGCGGCGGGACTGCGCGACGTGGTGCGTCGCGTGGTGATGCTGGGGCCGGCCCACCGCGTGCCGGTCGCATCCTTCGCACTGCCGGCCGCGCAGGTGTTTTCCACGCCGCTCGGCTCGGTGCCGGTCAGCCGCACCGACTGGCTCGCCCTGCAGCAGCGCGCCGATGTCGTCGTCGACGACCGCCCGCATGCGCTGGAGCACTGTCTGGAAGTCCAGCTCCCCTTCCTGCAAACCATCCTCGACGCCTTCGAGATCGTTCCCCTGCTGGTGGGCGGCGCCAGCGGCGAACAGGTGGCGGAGATCCTTGACGCGCTGTGGGGCGGGCCGGAAACGCTGATCGTCATCAGCTCGGACCTGTCGCACTATCAGCCCTATGCGCAAGCCTGCTGCACCGATCGCAGTTCGGTCGACCAGATCCTCAAGCTGCGCACGGGCCTCGACCACGAACAGGCGTGCGGCGCGACACCGATCAACGGCCTGCTGCGTGTCGCGGCTCGTCACGGTGTGGAACCGCACCTCCTCGACCTGCGCAACTCCGGCGACACGGCGGGTGATCGATCGCGCGTGGTCGGTTACACCAGCATCGCCTTTTGCGAATCATCCAGCCATGCCGCTTCCGCCCGACACTGAACTCGGCCAGATCCTGCTCGCGCGTGCGCGTCACGCGATCGCGCACGAACTTGGTGCCGAAAGGTGCCCCCCCAACGGCGACCCGCGGCTGGGGGAAAGAGGGGCAACCTTCGTGACGATCAAGCGCGGAGGCGATTTGCGCGGCTGCATCGGCAGCGTGCGCGCGCAACGATCGCTGGGCGAAGATGTCGTAATCAATGCGGTAGGCGCCGCGACGCGGGATCCGCGATTCCCGCCGATGTCGCGCGACGAGCTCGACAAGGTCGACATCGAGGTTTCGCTCCTGTCGTCGCCCGAGTTCGTCGAGTTCGCCGACGAGAGCGACCTGATGGGCAAGCTGCGTCCCGGCGTCGATGGGGTTTTGCTGTTTTCCGGCTGTCGCAGCGCGACCTTCCTGCCGCAGGTATGGGAGCAGCTCCCGGAACCACAGATGTTCCTCGCGGCACTCAAGCAGAAGGCCGGCCTTGCACCGGATCGCCCCGCGCCGAACCTGATGGCGGCGACCTACACGGTGCGCAAGTGGAAGGAGCGGTGAGATGAACTACCCTGGACGCTACTGGCATCTGCTTGACGACGGCCGCATCCAGTGCGACCTGTGTCCGCGTTACTGCCGGCTGCATGCCGACCAGCGCGGCGCCTGCTTCGTCCGCATGCGCGAGGGCGACGCGATCGTCCTCACGACCTACGGCAGGAGTTCCGGCTTCTGCATCGATCCAATCGAGAAGAAACCGCTCAACCACTTCTACCCCGGCACGAGCGTCTTCTCGTTCGGGACGGCCGGCTGCAACCTCGCGTGCAAGTTCTGCCAGAACTGGGACATCTCCAAGTCGCGCGATATGGACCAGTTGATGGACGCGGCCTCGCCCGAGGAAATTGCCCGCACGGCCGCTGACTGGGGCTGCGCCAGCGTTGCCTTCACCTACAACGACCCGGTGATCTTTGCCGAATACGCGATCGACACCGCCAAGGCGTGCCACGAACTCGGGCTAAAGACCGTCGCCGTCACCGCAGGCTACATCACCGAACTCGCGCGGCCCGATTTCTACGCCCACATGGACGCCGCCAACGTCGACCTCAAGGCCTTCACGGACGATTTCTACGTCAAGGAGTGCGGCGCACATCTGCAGCCGGTGCTCGACACGCTCAAGTGGCTGGTGCACGACAGCGATGTCTGGGTGGAGATCACGACGCTGCTGATTCCGGGGCTCAACGACTCGGAAGACGAGATTCGCGCGCTGTCGCAGTGGGTCGCGAAGGAGCTGGGCAGTGAAGTACCGCTGCATTTTTCCGCCTTCCATCCCGACTACAAGCTCACCGACATTCCGCCCACCCCGCCTGCGACGCTGACACGCGCCCGCCGCATCGCGCTCGCGGAGGGGCTGAAGCACGTCTACACCGGCAACGTGCATGACCGCGAAGGCGGCGTCACGCACTGCACGCACTGCGGCGCGGCGGTCATCGAGCGCGACTGGTACGAGATCCTCGATTACGCCCTCGACGACAAGGGCGCCTGCCGCAAGTGCGGCACGGCACTCGCGGGCCGCTTCGGTCACTATTCAACGCCCTTCGGTTCGCGCCGCATTCCGGTCGCCATCCATCGCCAGCCCGCCACCCCCGCCAGAACCTGATCCGGACTCGCCCGACCGTGAAACTGCGAACCACTGACATCAGCATCCCCTTCGAGCACATCTGGCTCAGCGGCGAACTGGTCCATGCGCCCGACGTGGCCGGCCTCGCGGTCGTGCTGCGACCGGCCGGCAGCCCGTTCGCGCAGTCGCGCGACCTGCGCGTGGCGCGCGAGCTGCAGCGAGCCGGTTTTGCGACCCTGCTCATCAACCTGCTCACCGCCTACGAGGAAACGCGCGACCCGGACGCCCGCTTCAACGTGCCGCAGATGGCGAACCGGGTGGTGGCCGTGCTCGAATGGATCGACCATCAGCCGCCGCTCGCCGGACTGGGGGTGGGACTGGTCGCCTCGGACACCGCAAGCGGGGCAGCGATTCGTGCTGGATGGAAGGCTGCCGACCGACTCGCGGCGATCGTGTGCCGCGCCGGGCGGCCCGATCTCGCCGGCCTGACGCCGCTCAACACACTCACCGTGCCGCTGCGCATGGTGGTGGGCAGCGACGACCCGCAGGCCGACATGATCCGTCAGGCCGTCGAACACCTGCGCTGCGCGCACGACTGGCACGTGATCGCGGGGGTGTCGGACGGATTCCGCGAACCGGAAGCCATCGAACGCTTCGGCGAACTCGCGGCCGACTGGCTGCGGGAGAAACTACCCGCGCCCGGCCCGGTCGAGCAACGCATTCACGACGGCACCGCCGCTGGAACGGCATCGTGCGGAACGGCAGACCAATCCGCGTCGTCGCATCCCCTATAATTCGCCCCTCGTTTCCCCCTTCCCATACGTCCGTCTGCGGCCCGGCCGCAACAGCCCGATGTCCCGACCGCTCGACGCCCTGATTCCGCAGCTCGCCTCATTCGCCTTTCCGAAACCTGGCGCACGCCTTGACCTCCCAGCACTCGCCGGCTCCGCCGATGCGGTCGCCATCGCGCAGCTCGCCTCCCGCGGGCGCTGCCTGCTGCTGGTCACGGCCAACCCGCTCGACGCCCAGCGGCTGCAGGACGAGATCGCCTGGATCGCGCCGGGCCTGCGCACCCACCTCTTGCCCGACTGGGAAACCCTCCCGTACGAGAGCTTCTCGCCGCACCAGGACCTGATCTCCGAGCGGCTGTCGACCCTCTACGCGGTGAGCCGCGGCGAGGCCGACATCGTCCTCGTGCCCGCCTCCACGGCGCTGTACCGCATGGCGCCGCCTGCCTTCCTCGCGGCCTACACCTTCTTCCTGAAGCAGGGTGCGAAGCTCGACGTCGACCAACTGCGCAACCAGATGGCGGTCGCCGGCTACACCCACGTCACGCAGGTCGTCAGCCCCGGTGAGTTCTCCGTGCGCGGCGGGCTCGTCGACCTCTACCCGATGGGCGCGGCCCTGCCCTTCCGCATCGACCTCTTCGACGACGAGGTCGAGAGCATCAAGACCTTCGATCCGGACACTCAGCGCACCGTCTACCCGGTGCCCGAGATCCGCATGCTGCCCGCACGCGAATTCCCGATGGACGAGAAGGGACGCACGCACTTCCGCAGCCGCTTCCGCGAGACCTTCGAGGGCGACCCTTCGCGCGTGTCGCTGTACAAGGACGTGTCGAACGGCATCGCGCCGGCGGGCATCGAGTACTTCCTGCCGCTGTTCTTCGACGACACGGCGACGCTGTTCGACTACCTGCCGGCCGATGCCGCGGTGGTCCTGCACCGCGACGTTCCCACCGCGATCGACGAGTTCTGGCGCGACACGCGCTCGCGCTACGACTTCCTCAAGGGCGACCGCACTCGCCCGGTGCTGCCGCCCGAAGCGCTGTTCCTCGGGCAGGAATCCTTCTACGCCGCGCTCAAGGATCGCCCGCGCGTCCAAATCGCCGCGCCCGATGCCGGCGCCGAAGCCGCCGCGGCGGCGGCGCTTCCCGACTTGTCCGTGGAGCGCAAGGCGACCGATCCGCTGCACCGCCTCAAGGCTTTCCTCGAAGGCGACTGGGCCGGGAGCGGCGGTCGGGTGCTGGTGCTGGCCGACGCGCCGGGCCGGCGCGAGACGATCTCGGAGTTCTTCGCCGAGTACGGCCTGAAGCCTGCCGCAAGCGCGGACTTCGCGGGCTTTCTCGCGTCGGCCGAGTCGCTCGCGCTGGGAGTCGGCCCGCTCGCGACCGGCTTCCTGCTGCCCGACGCGAAGATCGCGATCGTCACCGAATCCGAGCTGTACGCCGCGACCACACGCACGCGCGCCCGCCGCGACGCGCGCAAGGCCGCGACGATGGAGGGCTGGCTGCGCGACCTCTCCGAGCTCAGACCGGGCGACCCCGTCGTGCATGAATCGCACGGCATCGGCCGCTACCTCGGCCTGATCCACATGGACCTCGGCGAGGGGCAGACCGAATTCCTCGACCTGGAGTACGCCAACGGCGACAAGCTCTATGTGCCGGTCGCGCAGCTGCACGTGATCTCGCGCTACGCCGGCGCCGACCCGGAGGCGGTCGAACTGCACCGCCTCGGCTCCGGCCAGTGGGACAAGGCCAAGCGCAAGGCCGCCATGCAGGTGCGCGACACCGCGGCCGAGTTGCTGGCCCTGTACGCACAACGCGCGGCCCGCGCCGGCCATCGCTTCGACTTCAAGCAGCACGACCTCGACGCATTCGCCGAAGGCTTCGGCTTCGAGACCACGCCCGACCAACAGGGCGCGATCGACGCCGTCATCGCCGACATGAAGTCCGGCCGCCCGATGGACCGCCTCGTGTGCGGCGACGTCGGCTTCGGCAAGACCGAAGTCGCCCTGCGCGCGGCCTTCATCGCCGTGGCCGACGGCAAGCAGGTCGTCGTGCTGACGCCGACCACGCTGCTGGCCGAGCAGCACTACCAGACCTTCTCCGATCGCTTCGCCGATTTCCCCATCCGCATCGCCGAGCTGTCGCGCTTCAAGAGCGCCAAGGAACAGACCGAAGCCCTCAAGCAGCTCGGCGAAGGCAAGGTGGACATCATCATCGGCACCCATCGCCTGCTGCAGAAGGACGTGCAGTTCAAGCGCCTGGGCCTCGTCATCATCGACGAGGAGCACCGCTTCGGCGTGCGCCAGAAGGAGGCGCTGAAGGCACTCCGGAGCGAGATCGACATCCTGACGCTCACCGCGACGCCGATCCCGCGCACGCTGGGCCTCGCGCTCGAAGGGCTGCGCGAGTTCTCGGTTATCGCGACCGCGCCGCAGAAGCGGCTCGCGATCAAGACCTTCGTGCAGCGCTGGAGCAAGGGCATCGTCCGCGAGGCGGTGCTGCGCGAGTTCAAGCGTGGCGGACAGGTGTACTTCCTGCACAACGAGGTCGAGACCATCGAGAACGTGCGCAACGACCTGGCGGAGCTCTTGCCCGAAGCGCGCATCGTCGTCGGCCATGGCCAGCTACCCGAGCGCGAGCTCGAGCGTGTGATGCGCGACTTCACCTCGCAGCGCGCCAACCTGCTGCTTTGCACGACCATCATCGAAACCGGCATCAACATCCCGACCGCCAACACCATCATCATCAACCGCGCCGACCGCTTCGGCCTCGCGCAGCTGCACCAGCTGCGTGGCCGCGTCGGGCGCAGCCACCACCAGGCCTACGCGTACCTGTTGACCGACGCACATGCGAAGCCGACAACGCAGGCGCAGAAGCGCCTCGAGGCGATCACGATGATGGAGGAGCTGGGTTCCGGTTTCTACCTCGCAATGCACGATCTGGAGATCCGCGGCGCGGGCGAGGTGCTAGGTGAAAACCAGTCCGGCGAGATCCAGCAGGTGGGTTTCAGCCTGTACACCGAGATGCTCAAGCGTGCCGTGCGCGACCTGCAGGCCGGCAAGGAACCGGACCTCAGCCAGCCATTGGAAGTCGTCTCCGAGATCAACCTCCACACGCCCGCGCTGCTGCCCAATGACTACTGCCCCGACGTGCAGGAGCGCCTGACGCTCTACAAGCGACTCGCGAACTGCGAAGCGGAAGACGAACTGCGCAGCCTGCAGGAAGAGCTGATCGACCGCTTTGGCGAGCTCCCGCCACAGACGCAGGCCCTGATCGAATCGCACCGACTGCGCCTGCTGGTGAAGCCTTTCGGTGTCGCGAAGCTCGACGCCAGCGACGCGCAGATCAGCGTGCAGTTCGGCCCCAACCCGCCGATCGACCCGGTCAAGGTCATCATGCTGATCCAGAAGGATCGCAGCACGAAGATGTCCGGCCCCGACCGCCTGATCCGCAAGGCGAGCCTGCCGAACCTCAAGCAGCGCGTGCAGGGCGTCCGGGAGCTGCTGGACGCCGTGAGGGCCTGATCCGCACGGTATCGCGCCCCGGCCTTGCACTCGCGCGGCCGCACAGCCCCGGGCGGGGAACCGCGATTTCGACGCTGACACACGCCCGCCGCGCTCAAGGCCGAGCCGAAAGCCGCATCGTCGCCTGCCCCCTCTTCGCTTTGTAACCCACATCACCGATTAAAACATTAGACTATTCTAATGTTACTATCGGTTCGTGCACGTCGGGCCCTTCGGGCGCGCCGATGCAGTCGGAGGGAAAGCGCAATCGCTGCCTCCCTCCGCCGCCGACAGACCCGGTCACCGGGCGCCCGCAATCGACAAACGGAGGAGACAATGGCTCACATCGTAATCATCGGGGCTGGCATCGGCGGCATGCCGATGGCCTACGAAATGAAACAGCTCGCGCGCCCGGGGGACGAGGTGACGGTGATCGCGAACACGGCGACCTTCCACTTCGTGCCATCCAACCCCTGGGTCGCCGTCAACTGGCGCAAGCGTGGCGAAATCGAACTCGAAATCGCTCCCTTGCTCGCCGCGCGCAAGATTCGCTTCATCCAGCAGGCTGCGGCCCGCGTGCATCCCGGACGAAATCAGGTCGAGCTCGCCGATGGCAGTTTCGTCGACTACGACTATCTCGTGATCGCGACCGGACCACGCCTCGCCTTCGAGGAGATTCCCGGCCTCGGGCCCGACGGGCATACGCAGTCGATCTGCCACGTCGACCACGCCACGACGGCGGCGGGCGTCTGGTCGGACTTCATCGCCGACCCCGGCCCCATCGTCGTCGGCGCCGTCCAGGGCGCCTCCTGCTTCGGGCCGGCCTACGAATTTGCGTTCATCATGGAAACCGACCTGCGCAAGCGCAAGCTGCGCGACCGGGTGCCGATGACCTTCGTGACCTCCGAGCCCTACATCGGCCACCTGGGGCTAGGCGGCGTCGGCGACTCCAAGGGCATGCTCGAATCGATGTTCCGCGAGCGGCACATCAAGTGGATCTGCAACGCCAAGGTGACGCGTGTCGAAGACGGCAAGATGTTCGTGACCGAGCACGACGACGAAGGCAAGCCGAAGAAGGAACACGAGTTGCCGTTCCGTTACTCGATGATGCTGCCCGCCTTCAAGGGCGTCGACGCCGTCTTCGGCGTTGAGGGCCTGAGCAACCCGCGCGGTTTCGTGCCCATCGACGCCTACCAGCGCAACCCGGCCTATCCGAACGTCTACGCGATCGGCGTGTGCGTCGCGATCCCGCCAGTCGAAACGACCCCGGTACCGATCGGAACGCCGAAGACCGGCTTCATGATCGAATCGATGGTCACCGCGACCGCGAAGAACATCCGCGCCGCCCTCGACGGCCACGAACCGGGCGAAAAGGCGACATGGAATGCCGTATGCCTCGCGGATTTCGGAAGTTCGGGCGCGGCATTCATCGCCCTGCCGCAGATCCCCCCGCGCAACGTCAACTGGGTCTCCGAAGGGAAGTGGGTGCATCTGGCCAAGGTCGCGTTCGAAAAGTACTTCATGTACAAGGTGCGCAAGGGCAAATCCGAACCGATCTACGAGAAGATCGTCATGGATGCGCTCGGAGTCATGAAACTCAAGGGACGCTAACCGCGCGGTCGGCGGCGTTGCGCAAGCATTCGGACACCGGAGGCGGTCCCGTCAGGTAGAGCAACCCGCGCGACATGGATTCCCAGGGCGGGAGCGGCCGAATGCGTATCCCGCCACGCGGCGCTCAACTGAATTCGGCGCGACCGGATCGGCGGGGCGCGGTGCGCCCCTCCCGCCCAAGAAGGTTCGTACGCTGGCATCGTCTGCATGCCGCTCCTCCGCAGGTGTGCGAGAATCCAAACCATTCTCGCAACCTCGCAGCACGACGTCGGCGATGCACAGTCTCCCCGAGCTCGCACGTCGTCCGCAAATCGCGAACAACCGGCGACGGGACGCTCCCCCATGAAACACCCCCTCTTCGAGTGCCTTGGCGACAGATATCCGGCCCATCTCGAAGAAAAATTCGACCGCATCCTCACGCGCATCGAGTTCCTCTGGGACACGCCCGAGATCCACGATTACTTTAGCGATCTGCTGATCGACAAGCGCGGCGGACGGCAGGGCTTCCCGCCCTTGGTGCTCGCCGACATCATCACGCTGCGCGAATTCCGCGAACTGGAGACCTTCCGCCAGGCCGAGCGCCGCGAACATGCGGTCCGGGAACTTGCCGAGCGCGGTGTCACGGTCGACCAGGAGGCGTTCCTTGTCGCCTTGCGCGCCGGCGATCGCGAACTCATCGACCTTTTCGTGCGCGCCCGATTCCCCTTCCACGGCATCGACGTGGACGGCACGCCGCCGCTGCTCTTCGCACTGAAGAGAGGCTACACGGTGATCGCCAGCATCCTGGTGAACGCAGGCGCGGACGTGAACGCCCGTGACCACCTCGGGCTCACACCGCTCCTCGTCGCCTGCGGCAAACCGACCCAGGGCTACCGGACCATCGCCGAAGCGCTCATCCTCCGCGGAGCCCAGGTGAACGTGCGCGATCCGCTGGGCAATACGCCCTTCCTCCTGTCCCTGTCGGGCGGGGTGCTCGACATCGCCGAGTTGCTGGCCGAACGCGGGGCGGACATCTTCGCGACCACGCGCAAGGGCGAAACCGCGCTAGCGCTGGCAAACCGGCTCGACACGCCGGAAGGGACACGCGTTGCCCAACTGATCCGCGACAAGGGCGCCACACGCTAAGCCTTGTGTCCGGGTAACGCGCCCCAAGCACCAGGAGGAAAGCATGAAACCCAGACTCACAGTACTGACCCTCGCCGTGGACGACCTCGAGCGCGCCCTGCGCTTCTACCGCGACGGCCTGGGCTTTCCGACGGAAGGTGTCATCGGCACCGAGTTCGAACATGGCGCCGTCGCGTTCTTCGACCTGCAGCACGGCGTAAAGCTGGCGCTCTGGCCAAGGAGCAGCCTCGCGCACGATACGGGACTGGCGGTCGGAGGCTCCTCCGCGACGCGGTGTTCGCTCGGGCACAACGTTGCGACAAGGGAGGAAGTCGATATGGTAATGGAGCAGGCCCGGCTGGCCGGCGCATGCACGGTGAAACCGGCGGGAGACACCTTCTGGGGCGGCTATGCCGGCTATTTCTCGGACCCGGACGGCCACCTGTGGGAAGTGGTCTGGAATCCGCACCTCGAACTCGCGGACTAACTGCCGAGCCCAGGTGGTCAAAACCGGAGAGCCTTCCCGATGAACGATTACCTGGGCCTGGTCGCGGGCATCGTGGCCGCGGGCATCGGCGGGGAATTGTTCGTCCGCGGCGCGGTGGGCCTCGCACACTGGGCGCGCATCTCGCCCGGCATCATCGGCGCCACCGTCGCCGCCTTTGCCACCTCCAGCCCGGAACTGTCAGTGTCGGTGAATTCCGCGCTCGACGGGACCCCGGAGATCGCGCTCGGCGACGCGCTGGGCAGCAACGTCGTGAATGTCGCGCTGATCCTTGCGCTGGCGCTGGTGATCGCCGGCATCCAGAGTCCGCGCGACAGCGTCAGGCGCGACTTTCCCGTCGCACTGCTCGTACCCGTGATCACCGGCGTGCTGTTCCTCGACGGCGTGCTGTCGCGCGTCGACGGCCTGCTGCTGCTGGCCCTCTTCCTTGCCTGGCTAAGTGCCGCCGTGATCGAGGCTCGCCGTCAGCGCAGCGCGGCCGAGGCCGTGATCGGCACCCCGCGCGCCGGTGCGGCAATCGCGTCCGCCGTCGTCGGGCTGGGGTTCCTGGTCCTCGCAGGGAACATCATCGTCATTTCCGCGAAGGGGATCGCGACGACCTACGGCATCGACGAGTTCATCATCGGCGCAACCCTCGTCGCCATCGGCACGTCCACCCCGGAACTCGCCACCACCGTCATCGCAAAGCTGCGCGGCCACGACGAGGTGAGCCTGGGCACGATACTCGGCAGCAACATCTTCAACGGACTGCTCATCGTCGCGGTCGCGGCGATCATCCACCCAATCGAAGCCGACTGGCGCGAAGTCGCCGTCGCCCTCGTCTGTGGCCTGATCGCGCTTGCCGTCACCTGGCCGCCCCGCGACGGCTTCATCAACCGCCGCAGGGGCGTCATACTGCTCGCGCTTTATACGGTCTACATCGTTGCCATCGCACAGGGAATGACGAACTAGCAGCCCCGGCCGCGGATCAGAACAGGAAGGGCTGCTTTCCCGCTGGCGCCGTCGCCTCGGTGGCAAACACCTTGGCCTGCCGCGGCTTGATCCACACCGTCCTGCCGACCGGCAGATCCAGGCTCGCCGCGCGCTCGCGCGTCAGCTCGACCTCGATCGTCTCGCCATCGTGCTCGAGTTCGACGCGCACCAGCGGACCGATGCGATGGACGTGTCGCACGCCCGCGGTCATCCCGCCAGCCAGCGGCGCCACATCGAGTTCGATGTCGTGCGGACGCACGAAGGCGATCGACCCCGCGGCCGGCGCCTCCCCTTCCCGCTCGACCTCCGCCCAGGCTCCGTGCAGGCGGCTGTGAAAGACGTTCACGTTGCCGAGGAACTGATAGACGAAGGGCGACGCGGGACTCGAATAGACCTCGTCGGGTGAGCCGATCTGCTCGATGTGGCCACGGTTCATCACGACGACGCGGTCGGCGACCTCCAGCGCCTCTTCCTGATCGTGCGTGACGAACACCGAGGAGATGTGCATCTCGTCATGCAGGCGGCGCAGCCAGCGGCGCAGCTCCTTGCGCACCTTGGTGTCGAGCGCGCCGAAGGGCTCGTCCAACAGCAGCACCTTGGGCTCGACCGCCAGCGCGCGGGCGAGCGCGATCCGCTGGCGCTGGCCGCCGGAGAGCTGCGAAGGATAGCGTTGCGCGAGCCAGTCGAGCTGGACAAGCTTCAACAGGCCCATCACGCGCTCGCGGATCTCGGCCTCGCTCGGGCGCTCCTTGCGCGGGCGCACGCGCAGTCCGAAGGCGACGTTCTCGAACACGGACATGTGACGGAACAGCGCGTAATGCTGGAACACGAAGCCGACCTGGCGCTCGCGCGCGTGGACGTGCGTCGCCTCCTGGCCGCCGAACAGCACCGAGCCGGCATCCGGCGTCTCCATGCCGGCGATGATGCGCAGGAGGGTCGTCTTGCCGCAGCCCGACGGCCCCAGCAGCGCAACCAGCTCGCCGGTCGGGATGTCGAGGGAGAGGTCGTCGAGCGCGACGAAGTTGCCGAAGCACTTGCTGATGTTGCGGATTTCGATGCTCATGGGCGTTCCGTGGCCACGGTCAGGGGCTGTTCGGTTTTTTCCGGGGGCAGATCGGCGGTTAGCATTTCGGTCTCCCTGCGCATGCGCCACTCGACGACCGTCTTCGCGACCAGCGTCACGAGGCCGAGGAAGGCGAGGACGGTGGCAGCAGCGAAGGCGCCGATCTGGTTGTATTCGTTGTAGAGGATCTCGACGTGCAGCGGCAGCGTGTTGGTCTCGCCGCGGATGTGGCCGGAGACGACGCTCACCGCGCCGAACTCGCCCATCGCGCGCGCGTTGGCGAGGATCACGCCGTACATCAAACCCCATTTGATATTCGGCACCGTCACGCGCCAGAACATCTGCCAGCCCGAAGCACCGAGCGAGATCGCGGCCTCCTCCTCGTCGCGCCCCTGCGCCTGCATCAGCGGGATCAGTTCGCGCGCGACGAAGGGAAAGGTCACGAACAGCGTCGCGAGCACCATGCCCGGCAGCGCGAAGATGATCTTGATGTCGTTCGCGGCGAGCCAGGAGCCGAAGAAGCCTTGCGCGCCGAACAGGATGATGAAGATCAGGCCGGCGACGACCGGCGACACCGCGAACGGCAGGTCGATCAGCGTCGTGAGCAGGCTCTTGCCGCGGAATTCGAACTTCGCGATTGCCCATGCCGCGGCGACGCCGAAGGCGATGTTGAAGGGCAGCACGACCGCGGCGATCGTCAGCGTCAGCAGCATCGCCGAACGCGCCTCGGAGTCCTTCAGCGCCTCCCAGTAGGCTTGCGCTCCCTGCGCGAAAGCTTCCCAGAACACCGCGATCAGCGGCAGCACGAGGAACAGGAACAGGAAGCCGAGAGCGACGCCCGTCAGCAGCAGGCGGACCCAGCGCGGCTCCGCGGTGGCACGGCGTACTGTCATGGCCGGGCCTCCACCAGTGCGCCGGGCGCGAGCGCTTCGGCGGGTTCGGCGTCACTGCCCTTCGCGTGGCGGTTGGCCGCCCACCACTGCAGCAGGTTGATCACGAGCAACATCACGAAGGAGATCACCAGCATCACGACCGCGAGCGCGGTTGCGCCGACCAGGTCGTACTGCTCGAGCTTGGAGATGATCAGCAAGGGGGTGATTTCCGAGATCAGCGGCATGTTGCCGGCGATGAAGATCACCGAGCCGAACTCGCCAATCGCACGCGAGAATGCGAGCGTGAAGCCCGTCAGCCAGGCCGGGAAGATGCCCGGCAACAGCACCCGGGCGAAGGTCTGCAAGCGCGTCGCGCCCAGCGACGCAGCGGCCTCCTCGACCTCGGCCTCGATGTCCTCAATCACCGGCTGCAGCGTGCGGACGACGAAAGGCAGCGTCACGAAGATCAGCGCGACGACGATGCCCAGCGGCGTGAAGGCGACCTTGATGCCGAGCTTGGCGAGGAACTGCCCGACCCAGCCGTTCTCCGCGTACAGGGTCGCGAGCGTGATGCCTGCCACCGCCGTCGGCAGTGCGAAGGGCAGATCGACCAGCGCATCGACGAAGCGCTTGCCCGGAAACGGATAGCGCACCAGCGCCCAGGCGACAATCAGACCGAACACGGCATTCACCGTCGCTGCGAACAGGGATGCGCCGAAGGTGACCCGATAGGACGCCAGCGCACGCTCCGCGGTGGCGATCTCCCAGAAGTTGCTCCAGCTCAGTTTGCCGGTCATGAGGATCATGCCGCCGAGCGGTATCAGCACCAGCAGGGTGAGGTAGGTCAGCGTGTAGCCCAGCCCCAGGCGGAAGCCGGGCAGGACGCCATCCCGTTTGGCGGGAGCGGGAAACATGTCGAGAATCGAACCGTCAGTCGTGGGAATCGAAAAGCGCAGCGGCCCGCGATGGGGCCGCTGCGCATGAAAGGCCCGGGATTTTACTTCTGAACGTAGATCTGGTCGAAGCTGCCGCCGTCCTTGAAGTGCGCGGGTGCCGCCTTGCTCCAGCCGCCGAACACCTCATCCACGGTGAAGGTCTTGATCGCGGGGAACTGCGCCGCATGCTTCTTCAGCACGTCGGCGTCACGCGGACGCAGGTAATTCGCCGCGGCGTTCTCCTGACCCTCCTTCGACCACAGGTACTCGAGGTAGGCCTGCGCCAGCTTGCGCGTACCCTTCTTGTCGACAACCTTCTCGACGATCGCAACCGGGAATTCGGCGAGGATGGAGAGGCTCGGATAGACGACCTCGAACTCGCCGCGACCGAATTCCTTCGCGATCAACTCCGCCTCCGACTCGAAGGTGACCAGCACGTCGCCGATCTTGCGCTGCATGAAGGTGGTCGTCGCGTCGCGGCCGCCCGATGCGAACAGCGGCGCATTCTTGAGCACCGCGCCGACAAACTCGGCCGCCGTCTTGTCGTTGCCGCCCGGCTGCTTGAGCGCGTAGCCCCAGGCGGCGAGATAGGAATATCGGCCGTTGCCGGTGTTCTTGGGGTGCGGGATGATCAGCTGGATGCCGGGCTTGGCGATGTCGTTCCAATCCTTGATCGCCTTCGGGTTGCCCTTGCGCACGATGAACACCATCGTCGACGTGTAGGGCGAGGCATTGTCGGGGAACTTCTTCGGATAGTCCTTGGCGACCAGCCCCTTCTCCGCGAGGAAATCGACGTCGGTGGCCTGGTTCATCGTCACCACGTCGGCCTCGAGGCCGTCGGCCACCGCGCGCGCCTGCTTCGACGAGCCGCCGTGCGACTGGCGCAGTTCGACGGTTTCGCCGCTCTTCTCCTTCCAGTGCTTCTGGAACAGCGGGTTGTAATCCTTGTAAACGTCACGCGCCACGTCGTAGGAGACGTTGAGCAGATTGGACTGGGCAGACGCGCCGGTGGCGAAGGCGAATCCGGCTGCGAGCAACAGGCTGGTCAGTTTCTTCATGCTGAATCCGATAGCGGGCGATATGAGGAGAAGGCCCCGACGATAGCCCAAGCCAGGATGTATGACAACGCATAAAACCTTATTTCCATATAACCTCATCACCTATACAACTCCCGTTGCAGGGCCTGATAGCGATATGCCGTCCCTGCGTGAGCGTACGCACCGGAAACGCTTGCGCGCACCGAATGAGGCGCCATGCGGGCCACGGACACGGAACCCAAACCGCCCCTATGACTCGGATATAATCCGCGCCTTTCAGCCGCGATCTTCCGTCCGGCGCAGCATTGCCGCGCGGCGGCGCCTCGTTCTTCCGCCACCAGGACTCCTGATGAAACAGAAAGCCCCGGCCTACGTCATCGGCCACATCACGATCAAGGATCCCGCCAAATGGGACCAATATCGCTCCCGCGTACCCGGAACGCTGGACGGTTGGGGCGGAGAGCTGGTGCTGCGCGGCAAGCGTGTGACGGTGCTGGGCGGCGAGCATGCGCACACCGATACCGTGGTGCTGCGTTTCCCGGACATCGATTCGCTCAACGGCTGGTTCAACTCGCCCGTCTATCAGGCACTGATTCCGCTGCGTGAACAGGCCGCCGACGTCGTCCTGATCGCGTATGAAGGCTGATTCCATCGCACCGTCCCCGGCGGGCTGGACGCCGCTCTTCGGGGCGTGGTTGGTGGCCGCCTCTTCCATGCTCGGCGCCCTGTTCCTCGGCGAGGTCATGGAGCTGCCGCCCTGCGTGCTGTGCTGGTGGCAGCGGATCGCCATGTTCCCGCTCGTGCTCATCCTGCCCGCCGGGATGTTCCCCCTCGATCGCAGCGTGATCCGCTACGCGCTGCCGCTGACGCTCGCCGGGTGGCTGGTTGCCCTGTTCCACGTGCTGCTCGTCGCGGGCGTGATCCCCGAGCGCATCCAGCCGTGCTCGCGCGGCGTCTCGTGCAAGGAGATCCAGATCGAATGGTTCGGTTTCCTGACCATCCCGACGCTGTCGCTGATCGCCTTCACCCTAATCGCCGGTTTGCTCCTTTTTGCCCAACACAGGATGTCCCGATGAACCAGAAGTACATTTTCGCAATCGCCGCCGCGCTGATGGTCGCGATCTTCGCCACCGCGACGCTCGTCCATGATTCCGAGAAGGGCAACCGCCGCGACGAGGTCGCCGAACAGAACCGCGCGATCCTCGTGCGCGAGCACTCGCCGACGCTGGGTGAGGCCGAAGCGCGCGTGCACATCGTGGAATTCCTCGATCCGGCCTGCGAGACCTGCCGCGACTTCTACCCCTACGTGAAGCAGCTGATGGCCGCGGCGCCCGGACGCATCCGCGTGAGCGTGCGCTACGCCCCTTTCCACGACGGTTCTGAGCAGATCGTGAAGCTGCTGGCAGCGGCGAAGCTCCAGGGCAAGTTCTGGGAGACGCTCGAGGCGCTGTTTGCCGCTCAGCCCAACTGGGCCTCGCACCACAACCCGCAGCCCGACATGGTGTGGAACTTCATCAACGGCGTCGGCCTCGACATCGAAAAGCTCAAGGTCGACATGGCGTCTCCCGCGATCGACGCGATCGTCCGGCAGGATCTGGCCGACGCGCGCACGCTCAACGTGACGAAGACGCCGGAGTTCTTCGTCAACGGCCGCCCGATGCCCAGCTTCGGCTACGAGCAGCTCAAACAACTCGTTGCCGAAGAGTTGAATAGCCGGTACTGAGCACTGATTCCGCGGGACCACGACCGTGGCCCGCAAAAAATTCGGCCCTGCTCGATGGCAGGGCCGAACGTGATACCGAATGCAATCCATGCGGCCTCCAGGGCCGCACGCGCAGCCGACGCTTACTGGCGGATGCCTTCGACCGACAGCGCGATCTCGACCGTATCCCCCACGACGCGCGGCAGGCCGTAGGTCATGCCGAAATCGCTGCGCTTGATCGTGGTCGTACCCTCGAATCCGGCACGGGTGTCGCCGCGCGGCCCCTTCCCGGCACCGGTCAGCTTCAGGTTGAAATCGACCGGCTTCGTGACGCCATGAATCGTCAGGTTTCCCGACAGGACCCCCTCGCCGCGGTTGTTCCAGTTCACCCGCGTCGACTCGAAGGTCATGGTCGGGAATTGCGCCACGTCGAAGAAGTCGGCGCTCTTCAGGTGGTCTTCCAGTTTCTGGTGCTTGGTATTGACGCTGACCACCGGCACCGTGGCGCTGACGGCACTTTCAGCCGGCTTTTGCCCGATCACGAACGTGCCCTTGATGTCGTCGAAACGGCCCATGAAACGGCTGACGCCAAGGTGCGAGATGAAAAAATAGACGTGCGAGTGGGCGACGTCGATCACGTAATCCCCGGCGGCAAGGTCGCCCGTAACGGGCTTGGCGGCGACGGTGCGCGCGACCACCTTGGTTGCGACGGCACCGGACGCCGACTGCTGCTGCGCGTGAGCAGGCAGCGCCAGGGCGGTTCCGAGGGCCAGGGCGAGGAGCAGCGGACGGAGAGCGTTACGCATGAAGGTTCCTTGTCTCAAGAATTGCCGGATGATGCGGTAGTGTGCTGCAGGTGCTGGCAGTCAGCGGGAGCGCGCCTTGAGCCGGACGATCATCGCCTCCATCGTCACGCGCATGCGCTCCAGCGAAGCGGCAAGCCGCTCGAAGTCCCTGACGCCGCCAGCCTCGAATTTCTTGCCCAGGTCACCCAGACTCATCTTGTCGGCCGATTCGATGAGCGACTCGAGCGGGCGGGTGATCGAGCCCGGGATCGTCGCGAGGAGGCCGCCCGCAAGCAGCAGGCCGGCCACCGCGAAGCCGATGTTGACGTAATCGACGACATCGAAGTTGCCGCGGATGCCCTGGTAGGCCAGGGCCGACTCTTCGGCACGGGTGCGCGCCAGCTTCGTGGCCCCCTCGATCAGGACGCTATTGAAGCGATCGACCACCGGGCGCAGCTCCTCGTTGGCGCGCACCGCCTTGTTGTATGTCCGCGAACCGCCAGCGGTTTCCCCTTCGTCGAGCATCGAGACGTCGTAGCTGAAGCCTTCGACGATGCGGGCAAACTCCTTCTGGTAACCGTCGAGTGCGCCCTTCCACTGTGCGAATGCGGTACTGTCGGCGGGAAGGTAGATGCCCTTGCTGTTGGCGACCATCGCTTCGAGCTGGCCGAGGATGCGCGCGTGCGTGGCGTTCCAGTCTTCGAGCACGGCATTGCGCCCGTCGACGTTGCCTGCGTAGATCAGGTATTCCTTTTCCTGCCGCCGCAGCTGTTGTGCCGACGCGAGGAGGTCGGTGATCTCGGTCGCGGCGATGAAGTTCCTGTTCACCGCCGTATCCACCAGGTCCTGCGTGCGCGAACCGTAGAAGACGGTCGCTGCGCCCTGAACGAAGATGAACGCGAGCAGCACGGAAAAACCGAGGATCAGCTTGTTTCGGATGGTCATGACGGTCAGGAGTTTGGAGTTGAGAGGAGTCCGGCGACGAGTTCCTTGATGATAGCGTCGCGATCGACCGTCTCGGGAAGCTCGCGCTGCAGTCGGGCGAGGAAGGTCATCAGCTGACGCGGGGGCAGCTCGCCATCCTCGAAGCCCAGATCGAAAAGAACATCATCGACGATGATTTCGCCCAATACGCCGATTTCGCGCGCCAGGCGCTCGACGGTAAACTGCTTCCAGGACGGATTTGTGGACATCTGAAATTTCGCGGTATGCCGCTTGCGGCAGCAGGCTGTCGCATCGGCGATGGAACTTGTAAATGAATATTACCGGGATACGGCGGAATGCATCAACCATAAATGGTCATGCCTGGCCATTAAATTTTTCACATCCCGCTGGAATTCTTGCTGCTACCCGCGTCCCGACACGCTCCGTGCCGTCCGGACGCAAAAATGTAACAACGGAACGGTAGCCTGCACGCCGCCCGCTCCTCGGCCCGATTGTCGCGGCCGCACCAACCAGACACGAGATTCATCCCCATGAGCATGCATTCTGCAAGATTTCCCGTCGTCAACGCTCAGGTGTCGCCCACCGGGCGCATGGAGGTGCTGTCGCGCAGCGAAGCCGCCCGCCTCTCCAGCCAGGGCCAGGGTGGCTTGCGCGAAGCCTTCCGCAACTGCGCCCTCGCCGTGCTCAATTGCGGCAATCCGCTCGACGACGGCAAGGAACTGCTCGCCCGTTACCCCGACTTCGACATCGAGATCATCCAGCGATCACGCGGCATCAAGCTCGATATCCGCAATGCACCGGCGAGCGCCTTCGTCGACGGACAGATGATCCTTGGCATCCAGGAGCACCTGTTCGCCGTGCTCCGCGATGTGCTCTATGCCAACGGCGACACCGGCGCGACCGGCAGTGCAGCCCCCGCGCGGTTCGACCTCGGCAGCTCGGAGGGCATCACCGATGCGGTGTTCCACATTCTGCGCAATGCCGGGATCGTGCAGCCGGTGATCCAGCCCAGCGTCGCGGTGTGCTGGGGTGGACACTCGATCAGCCGCGAGGAGTACGACTATACGAAGCGCGTCGGCTACGAGATGGGCCTGCGCGGGCTGGACATCTGCACCGGCTGCGGGCCGGGCGCGATGAAAGGGCCGATGAAGGGCGCGACGATCGGCCATGCGAAGCAGCGCATAGGCAAGCCGCGCTATCTGGGCTTCACCGAGCCCGGAATCATCGCCGCCGAATCGCCCAACCCCATCGTCAATGACCTGGTGATCCTGCCCGACGTCGAGAAACGCCTCGAAGCCTTCGTCCGCGCAGGCCATGGTTTCGTCGTGTTCCCCGGCGGTGTGGGCACCGCGGAGGAGATCCTCTACGTGCTAGGCATCCTGCTGCATCCCGCCAATGCTGCACAGCCCTTCCCGCTGGTGTTCACCGGACCGAAGAGCGCCGAGGAATATTTCCGTCGCATCGACAGCTTCATCGGCGAGACGCTCGGCGACGAGGCGCGCAGCCGTTACCGCATCATCATCGACGACCCCGCCGCAGTCGCGCGCGAGATCCATGGCGGCATCGGCCGTGTGCGCAACTTCCGCAAGGAGAACCGCGACGCCTACTACTTCAACTGGCTGCTGCGCATTGAACACGAGTTCCAGCAACCGTTCCGTCCGACGCATTCGAACATGCAGCGCCTCAGGCTGCATCGCAGCCAGCCCAAGCACCTGCTCGCAGCCGACCTGCGGCGCGCGTTCTCGGGCGTGGTCGCGGGCAACGTCAAGAATGAGGGCATCCGCGAGATCGAGAAGCACGGGCCGTTCGAGATCCAGGGCGACGCCGAGATCATGGGGCCGATGGACGCCCTGCTCGCCTCCTTCGTCGCACAGGGGCGCATGAAGCTGCCCGGCACTGCCTACAACCCGTGTTATCGCGTCGTCCCCGCGGCACGGACAGTCGAACCCTCCGCCTGAGCGGGCGAGACCCGGTCGCATGGTCGTCGCCAAGTTGCATGGATGCCACGGTCGCCTGCACAAATATGCCAATGGAAATGTCGCGGGAAATATGTTCGTAACGTTTCTTGGGTAAAATCCCGGAAAAGAACAAAACCGAACAGCATTAATCCACCGACGATCATGAAAAGCCACACCACCGAGAACTTCCTGCCGGCAGAACCCGGCTTCCACCGCGAGCGCGAAGACGGCCTCTACGATCCCGTCCGTTTCGTCTTCGTTAATGACCGTATGCGCGAGCACATCCTGAACGAGCGCCGCGCCATTCTGGATGCACTACCGCCGTTCAACCGCGTGCGCCAAGAGAAGATCTTCAGCAAGTACGATCCGAACGAGCGCAATCGCAGTTTCCAGAACATCCTGCGGATGTACGGACGCGCGGCCAACGTTTAGCAGAAGGGATCGTCCGGCACGTGCCGGACACCTCAAGGACGAACGCGGCTTGGCGCCGCGTTTTTCATTTGTGACACGGGCGCCTCAGGCGCCCGTCAGAACTCCAGCCTCAGACGCCGATGCGGCCGCCGTCCTTGCGTGTGATGACGATGGTGGCCGAACGCGGACGCGACTGTCCGCCATCCGGCCAGTGACTGCCGAAGGCGGCAGTGGCGAAATCGGGACGGGTGTCTTCGCCCGGATGCTGGATATTCACGAACAGCGCCTTGCCGTCCGGCGTTTCCGCAACCCCGGTGATCTCACACTCCTTCGGCCCGACGAGGAAGCGCCGCAGGCTTTCCTCGCCCGGCGGCTTGCCGACGTAGGTATCAACCGCGCGCGTGGTCGTGCCGTCGCTGCTGACGATGGTCCGCGGACCACCGTCGCCGACCTCCCCCGGCACCGCCGCGAGCAGCATGCAGTTCGTGACGTCGGTGTAGGCGCCGTCGTCGGTCTCCATCCACAGCACGCCGGTCGCCTGGCTGAACCACAGACCGTCGGGGCTGGAGAAGTCGTTGGCATCGGTCAGGCCGGAGATGTTCACGTTCGCCGCGTCAGCCGTCGCGCGCGCGCCGAACAGGAACACGTCCCACTTGAACGAGGACGCGGCGACGTCGCCTCCGGCTTCGGCGAAGCGGATGATGTGGCCGTTGGGGTTGCCGCGCTGATCCTGACCGGTCGTCTTGCGGTCGCTGTAGAAGCGCGGGTTGGCAGCGTCGAGACGGGAAAGTGGACGGCTCGTAGCATTGGTGTTGGTGAGGGCCATGTAGACCTCGCCATTGCGCGGGTTCACGGCACCCCATTCGGGACGATCCATCTTCGTTGCACCGGCCGCGTCGGCCGCGAGGCGCGCATGCACGATGACGTCGGCCTGGTCAGCAAAGGCGTAGGCGGGGTTCGCGGGCAACACGTTGCCGACACCGAAGCTCAGCTCGACCCACTGGCCGGTGCCGTCGGCATCGAAGCGGGCGACGTAGAGCCTGCCGTCATCGAGGTACTTGTCGCCGGCGGCCATGCCACCGTTGGCGTCGTCCGGGTGCCACACGGCGTTCGAGACGTATTTGTAGATATATTCGTTGCGCGAGTCACAGCCCATGTACCACACCAGCGGGTGGCCGACGCGGACCGGGCCGAGCCATGCGCCTTCGTGGGCGAAGCGGCCCAGCGCGGTGCGCTTCTTCGGCGTTGCCTGCGGGCTGAACGGGTCGATCTCCACGACCCAGCCGTAGGTGTTGGGCGCGTTGCGGTAGTCGTCGCTGCCGTCCGTCGAGCTGCCGAGTTTCATCGCATTCCAGCGGCCGTAGAGGTCGTCCGGCGTATCGGGCGTGACGGTCGCCCACAGTTCGCGGCCGTTGCCGGCGACGCCATAGCGGGCGAGCGCCGCCAGTTCACGGGCGCTGCGCTTGGGGTTGTCGGTGGCGGTGATGCGGCGGAAGTACCCGGCCCAGTTTTCCTCGCAGGTGAGATAGGTACCCCACGGCGTGTGCCCGCTCGCGCAGTTGTTGATGGTGCCGCGCGTGCGGCTGCCGTCCGGCGAGTACTTCGTGACCATGTACGGGGTCTTGCCGGCCGGACCGGACAGATCGATCTCGGTCAGGGTATGAACGCGGCGGTTGAAGTGCGAGTCGCGCAGGTAACGCCATTCGCCACCTTCACGCGCGGTCTCGACCACACTCACGCCATGTGCGTAGAACTCGCGTAGCACCTCGTCCGCGACCGTGCGCACGCCGCCGACCTCCGTGGGGCCGTTCGGATGCAGGTAGGCCGGCGTGATCGCTTCGTGGTTGAGGCACAGCAAGCCGCGGTCGGACGCGTTCTTGTGGTGCTTGCCGTTCGGCCCGAGACCGAAGTAGTGCATGCCGTCGTGATGGTCGCCGGCGCGCAGCGCGAAGCTCTCCGCCGGGTCGGTGCCGTCGTTGTGATACTCGCCCACGCTGCCGTCTAGCGGGTCGCCGAGGCGATAGAGGACGGTGTAGCGGTAACCTTCCGGCACCGATACGGCATCGGCAAGACTCTTCGCCACCGGGTTGAAGGCGAGCTTCGGCAGCTTGCGGCCGGGGGCGGCAGCCCCCTGTGCGGATGCGGTCGCGAGAGCCGGCGACACGCCACCGAGCATCGCCAGCGCGGCAGCGCCCGCGCCGCCGCCAAGGAGCTGGCGCCGCGACAGGCGGGCCTGCAGGATGCTGTCGAAGCCCGGATTGGCAGACGTGTTGGTGGATTCATCGTCGCTGTCGGGGCGCAGGGATTGCAGATTGTTCATTGAGAGTTCCTCTGTGGGATTACGCGATGCCGCTTGCGAGCACGCACGGTAATCCGCGCAGGTTAAGAACTCATGACGGAGCGATCGGTCGACAGACCGCCAGTGTTTAGCGCCCGCAAGTTGCAGGCAGCTGTGCAATCCGCGCCTTCCCAATTATTGGTTGATACCATATTATAAGTACGTATTAGTACTTAACCGGAACGATGCGATGATCGCGCACGACCATCTGCCGAGGACCGCCGATTTGCCGCATCAATGTCCGCAGGCTCGCCGGAGAACAATGTGAAGCTGCCATGGCGAAAGGCAATGCCCTCGTTCCTGCTCACGGCAGCGATCGCCGTGACGGTGATCTGGCGTTCCGAGGCGGAATCGATAGCAGACGAGCGGCAGGTTGCCGAACGGATGGCGGTGACGCATGGAGCGGCGATTCGGCGCAACATCGAGCGAGCCCTGTCGGCGACCTATCCTCTTGCAGCGCTGGTACGCCAGGCCAACGGCACCCCGGCCAACGTCGAACAGCTTGCAGGCGAGCTCCTCCCGTTCTACGCCGGAGCGTCCGCTCTTGCCCTAGCACCCGACGGGATCGTTCGTATCATCGTGCCGGAAGCGGAGAATGCACCTGTGATCGGAACCGATCTGCTGCACGGCCCCACCCGCGACAAGGAAGCGATCCGCGCGCGTGATACGGCCACCCTCACGCTGACGCCGCCGGTCCAGCTGGTGCAGGGCGGCGTTGCGGCAATCGGACGATTGCCCGTCCATCTCGGCTCCGGCCCCGACAGGAAATTCTGGGGTCTGATTTCGGTTCTGATCCGTTTTCCCGACGTGCTGCAATCGGCAGACCTCGATCATCTGAAAGCCGAAGGCTACGCGTACCACCTGTGGCGAAATGACCCGGATGGCGATTTCCGGGTGCACCATACGATTGCGACATCCGGCGATCCCTTGATCGACCCGGTAAGCGTGGCGGTTCCGATTCCGAATGGCACGTGGATGCTGAGCGTGTCCCCCGTGGACGGTTGGGGCGACCCACTCAATCTGGTGATGAAATCCGCCCTCGGACTGTCGATCTGCATCCTTGCCGCCGGCCTCCACCATTCGATCGAGAGCCTGCGACGGGAGCGGGCCGAAGTGGAACGACGTATCGAGCTGCGCACGCGGGAGCTGGCCCGGAGCGAACAACGATTCCGCGACATCGCCCACATTTCGGCCGACTGGATCTGGGAGGTGGACGCCGAAGGGCGCTACACCTTTGCATCCGCGAGTGTCCGCTCACTTCTCGATTACAGTCCCGAGGAACTGCTGGGCAAGACACCGTTCGAGCTGATGCCCCCGGACGAGGCGGCCCGTGTGAGTGCTGCGTTAGCGGAGACCGTCGCCGCAAGGGCGCCGTTCCGGGATCTCGAAAACATCGTCCTGCACAAGAACGGCACGCCGATGGTAACGCTGACCAGCGGCACGCCGATCCTCGACGATGAAGGCAAGCTGCTCGGTTACCGCGGCGTCGATCGCGACATCACCGCGCGGCGCAAACTCGAGGAACAGATCCGCCAGCTGGCATTCCTGGACACCCTCACCCAACTGCCCAACCGTCGCCTCTTCACCGACCGCCTGAACCAGGCGCTGGCACTGACCGGCCGCAGCGCTTGCTACGGTGCCTTGCTGTTCATGGACCTCGACCGTTTCAAACCGCTCAACGATGAGCATGGGCATGCGGTCGGTGATCTGCTGCTTTTGGAGGTCGCCGAGCGGTTGAAGCGTTGCGTGCGGGAAGCCGACACGGTGGCGCGCTTTGGCGGGGACGAATTCGTCGTGCTGATAGGCGCTCTGGCGACCGATCGCGCAGTCTCACTCGCCCATGCGGCGGCGATCGCACAGGACATGCTGGAATCCCTGTCCCAGCCTTATCACCTGCGCAAGCGCAACGACGTGGGCAACGACATCACCATCGAACACCACTGCAGCGCGAGCATCGGCGTAACGCTGTTCCGGGGCCACGAAACCACGGTCGAAGCCCTCCTGCAACGCGCGGATACCGCGATGTACCGCGCCAAGGCCGCCGGCCGCAACACAGTGCGCTTTGCCGAATCCGACGAGGCCGTCTAGGGCTCCGCGCATGCTTCGACGACCGCAGAACGAAGGTCACGCATCCGTGAGTTCGGACAGGCGCTGCGGTGATCCGATTGCCACCCCCAATCCGGGAAGCCCCGGCTGGCCGCATACGTGCGCCCCGACGGCCGCTGCAAGGTCCGCCAGCTCCGGGGGAAAATAGAGCACGAGTTCGCAATGCAGGCGGCCCTGGTTCTCGTGTCGCATCAGCACCGCCGTCGTGGCGTTTCGCCCGTGCCGCCGCTCGAAGAGCGCACACACGCGCTCCAGATCCTCGCCGGCCAGCATCGCATCACCGAGATTTGCGGTGAACCATTGATCCATTTCGTCCCGCCACTTTGTGCGCGATCACATGTCCAATCTCCGGATCCCGCGCGACGGATCCGGACGGATCATTCAGCCAGGCCAGGCAGCAATTGTTACCTTTTCCCGCCTGGTTCATCCAATCGACAAGTACAGGAGCGACTCGTTCATGAAGCTGCAAATCGTATCGGACATCCATCTCGGCCTGGCGCCGTGCGAGGTCCCCGACACCGGGGCCGACCTGCTGATCCTGGCCGGCGACATCCACCGTCCGCGGGAGGCGCTCGGCTGGGCTGCGGCCCTGAATCGGCCCGCAATCTACGTTCCGGGCAACCACGAATATTACGGCTCGAGCATCCCGGAGACGAATCGGATGCTGCACGAACTCAGCCACGACAGCGGCGTGACGGTGCTCGATTGCGAGGAAATGCGCATCGGCGACGTGCGCATACTCGGTGCGACGCTGTGGTCCGACTTCCGCATTGCCGGCGACGGTGCGTTGCGCGAACAGGCCATGGACGAAGCCACCCGCTTCAGCCGCGATTTCAGCCGCATCGCCATCGATGATGCGCAGAAGGTGATCTTCACGCCGCAGCACTGCGCGGCCCTGTTCGAGGATCATGCAAACTGGCTCAGGACCCGGCTCGCGGAACGCTTCGACGGCACTACCGTCGTCGTGACGCATTTCGCGCCGTCGCCCCGCAGCATTGCTGCGCGTTTCGGGGGCTCGCCGCTGAACGCGTGCTTTGTCTCCGACCTCGAGACCCTGGTCTCGGACAGCGAGGCTGCATTGTGGATACACGGCCATACGCACGACAGCTTCGACTACCGCGTCGGCGGCACGCGCGTCCTGGCGAACCCCCGCGGCTATGTGCGCGACGGCATTGCGGAGAACGCCTCGTTCGACCCGGGGCTCACGGTCGAAGTCGGCTGAAGGCATGGCCTGGGCGCAAACCGCCCGTCACGGACGGTTTCACGTGGATTGCTGCCCCGGCTGCGCTGCGCGCATGGCGGATTCCTCTTCGAGCGCGCGGATGCGCTGCTGAAGCTGCCTTTCATCTTCGCGCCTCTGTGTCGCATCGCGCGCCATCGCCACCGATCCCAGTACCTCGCCACGCTCGTCCGAAACCAGCGCGAAGCTCATTTCCACATAGATCGTGGCGCCAGCAGCATTCAACGATCGTGTGATCACGGCACGGCCGCCGAGGCGGGTTCGGCCGTTGGCCACGGCGCGGTGAAATCCTTCCCAATGTGCCGCCCGCAGGCGCTCGGGAATGATCAGATCGAGGCTCTGCCCGATTGCCTCCTCGCGTGAAAAGCCGAACAGCGCTTCCGCGGCGGCGTTCCAGATGCGAATCCGCCCTTCCCCGTCCGCGAAGATGATCGAATCCGCGGTCTGTTCCACAAGCTGGCGGGTGATATCGGTGATGTCGTTGCTCAAGGCTGCCTCCCATGCTGCCGCTGTCCGGCAGCTCGAATGTGGATGACGAAGTGGAATTCCCGGAGCGAAGTCGCCGGCGCATGTCTGCACGCTCTGCGGGCTCAGTCGGGCTCAGTCGGGCTCAGTCGGGCTCGTGCGGGAACACCGTCCGGTAAAGGCATTCAGTCGCAAACGCGGTGACGGGCAAGGTCACAGTCAGCAGCAGCGGCACGATGATCGACACGATGATCGTGCCCCCGAGCACGACACTCCATGTCAGATTGGCCGGGAGGCTGCGAAAGATCGCGCGAACGCTCGCACTCACGGCAACGACCAGATTGGCGCGGCCCTCGATGAGTAGGGGAACGGCATATGCCGTGATGCAGAATGCGATCACCGCGAACAGGCCTCCCGCGACAACCGCGCCGAGGTGGAAGCGCAGGAGTTCCGTCGATATCGGAAACAGCATCTTCCATCCGACGTAACTGCGCCCCAGCATGAAACTGTAGAGGATGCCCGCGTCGGTCATCCAGATGACGAAAAGGAATACGCAGACGAGCGTGAGCCCCCAGAGCGCGGGGGGCGAGCGCACGAAACCGCTGCCGACATCCCGCCATGTCGGCTTGCGGCCATTGCGCCGAGCCGCCGACATGGCGAAGAAACCCGCCAGCAGGACCGGGGCCACGATCAGGAAGCCACCCACCAGTGGCAACGCCATCGGCGCCAGCCCGACGGTGGCAAGCAGGGAAACGAGCACCACGCCGAACACGGCGAAACCGCCTGCGTACACGAGCGAAAGGGGTGCGGTGTCTGCAAAAACGCGCACGCCGCACGCGATGGCAGCCATGACCTGTGCAGGGCGGAGATGCCGGGGCTCTGGACGACTATCATTCATCGACATGGGGGCACCGCGAAGGAGATCGCTGGTTTCATCGTAGTCCTAATCGGGCATATGGGATCGGATAACGGCAACGGGCGCGTGCGAATTTTTGGACGCGCGTTAAAGATGTATTTTTGTTGACTCTTTTGCAAGCCCCACTATAGTCCAGTAGACGGCCGTTGCGCGATAGGCTCGTTCCGCACCTGCATGACAGTGCAGGCGAACGGTCGGTGAGCGCAGTGCGGCCGAAGTCGGCCGCGGCACGGTGCACGTCCAGCGGCGAATCGGACCGGAGACGGACATGCGAGCACGCGTGGGAGCTGCGCCAAAATTCCTGAATCTCTTGCAGATCCGCTTCCCCATTGGAGCAATAGCGTCGATCGGGCACAGGATTTCCGGCGTGTTGCTGGTGCTCAGCCTGCCGCTGCTGGCGCTCGCGCTCGATCGCTCGCTGCGCAGCGAGGCCGACTTCCTGGCATTGCGTGATCTCGTATCCGCGCGGTGGCGGGCGGCGCTCGTGGTCCTTTTCGTCTGGGCTGCGACGCATCATCTGCTCGCCGGGATACGGCACCTGCTGATGGATGCGGGCATCGGCAGCGCTCTGCCGCAGGCGCGCGCGAGTGCGCGGGCTGCGATCGTCGCGGCGGCAGTCATCGCCCTCTTCGCCGCTGCGAGGTGGCTCTCATGAGGCTGTTCCTCGGTCAACGAGCCTGGGTGCTGCAGCGCGTGACAGCGTTGGTGCTGCTGTTCCTGCTTGCGTTGGGCGCGGCGACGCTGCTGGGCGGCCCCCCGCTCGACTACGAGCGCTGGGACACCCTGGCGACCAGCACGCACGGGTCCGTGCTGATCGTCGTGTTCTTCGCTGCCCTGGCCCTGCACGGATGGATCGGCGTTCGCGACATCGCCCTCGACTACATCCACTCGCCGGCACTGCGCCTTGCCCTGCTCGCACTGGTCGGGGTAATCCTGTTCGCGATCGTGATCCGTGTCCTGCTGACGATGGCGGTGCATTTCACCGGCGGCGCGTAAGGGCGGCCGCGTCAAGGAGCAATCATGCGGTTGAGCATCTATCGCTTCAATCCCGAAACCGATGTGCAGCCGCACATGCAGGATTACGAGCTCGCGCTGGAGGCAGGCGACAAGAAGCTCCTCGACGCGCTGATGCGGCTCAGGACGATCGACGACAGCCTGTCGTTCCGCCGCTCCTGCCGCGAAGGCGTGTGCGGGTCGGATGCGATGAACATCAACGGCCGCAACGGGCTGGCGTGCCTCACGCCGCTGGCGGGACTGAAGGAGCCGGTCGTGCTGCGGCCCTTGCCGGGCTTCCCGGTGATTCGCGACCTTATCGTCGACATGACGCAGTTTTTCGCGCACTACCACTCGATCAAGCCCTACCTGATCAACGATACCCCGCCGCCCGAGCGCGAGCGCCTGCAATCGCCGGCCGAGCGCGAAAAGCTGAACGGACTTTACGAGTGCATCCTGTGTGCGTGCTGCAGTTCCTTCTGTCCATCGTTTTGGTGGAATCCGGACAAATTCATCGGCCCGGCCGGGCTGCTGCAGGCTTACCGCTTCATCTCCGATTCGCGCGACACTGCCACCGCCGAGCGGCTCGCCTACCTTGACGACGTGTATCGTCTGTACCGCTGTCGCACGATCATGAACTGCACCGAAGTCTGTCCCAAGGGACTGAGCCCGTCGCACGCGATCGAGCGCATCCGCCAGGCGCTGGTGCGCGAGTCCTCGTAGCGGCGCCCTGCCGAACGGCATTTCGAGAACGCCATGGGACACGCCCCGCCCTTCTCACTCCTGCATCCCCCGCCCGCCACATCGGAAGGGCGCGGCGGTGTATTCGCCGACGCGCTGGCACAGCGACTCGGCACGCTCGAACTGTTCGCGCATGTGGGGCTGGACGATCTCCGGCATCTTGCGCAAGGCACGCGCCCGCGCCGCCTGGAAGCCGGTGAATCGCTGTGGTACGCCGGGGAGCGTGCGAGCTGGTTTTCGGTCATCGAATCCGGGGTAATCCAGATCCGCCAGATGACGCCAAGCGGCGAGGGCATCCTGATGGGCCTGTTCCGGCGCGGCGAGGCAGTCGGCCTTGCGGCGGCGCTCGAAGATGGCATCTTTCCCGCAGACGCCATCGCACTCGGCGAACCGGTCGAGTTGCTGTCGATTCGTGCCGATACCCTGCGGGACGCCCTCGACAATTCCATCGCTGTCGGGCGCGCGATCAACCGCGCACTGCTGCGGCACACCGTCGCGCTGCGCGCGAAGATCGACATCGTCAGCGCCGGCTCGGTGCCGCGCCGCCTGGCGGCGCTGATGCATTACCTGATCGAGCGGTTCGGTCGAACGACGGCCACGGGCAGTGTCATCATCGACGTGCATCTCGCCCGCGACGAACTCAGCCAACTCGTGAGCGCGCGGGTCGAAACCGTGATCCGCATTTTGAGCCGGTGGCAGAAGGCCGGCTGGATCGCGTCGCGACCCGGTCGGATCGAGATCATGCGCCCCGACATGCTGGAGCGGATCGTCGAGTCCTGAGCGCCGCGACGCCCTCGACGGCTGCTCAACGTTCGAGCAGACCGAGCTTGTCCTTCACCTTTGCCCACACGCCCGCATCCGGAGGTGCGGGCTTGACCTCGACGATCGGGATCCAGACCTTTGCCAGTTCCTCGTTGAGCGCGATGAAGTGCCGCTGATCGGTCGGCACATCGTCCTCGGCATAGATCGCATCGACCGGGCACTCGGCGACGCACAGCGTGCAGTCAATGCATTCCTGCGGGTCGATCACGAGAAAATTCGGGCCTTCGCGAAAAGCGTCGACCGGGCAAACATCGACACAATCGGTGTGCTTGCACTTGATGCAGGCTTCGGTGACAACGTAGGTCATGGCTTTGCTCTCACAGGCTGTTCGGTTGGGGTGTGGGAGCAATGTAAGCCCCGGACCTGGCCACGCTGAATGACAAAAGTCATTCCCCCCACCAGCCCGCCTCCATAGCATTAACTACACCGCGCACACCGGCGCCGGATAGAGCCAGCCGGAGCGCCAGTGTTACCCCAACGACTGCAGGAGATCGTCATGACCGCACATGTTCAGAAATGGCGCGCCGAGCACGCCAATTACCGCAAGCTGCTCGATCTGCTCGAGGCGCTGATCGCCAACTTCGTCGACGGCGACGAGCTCGATTACGATTTGATGGCGGACATCGTGTATTACATGACGCAGTACCCGGACCACTACCACCATCCACGCGAGGATGAAGCGTTCGGCCGCCTGCTCGCCCACGACCCCCAGGCCAGACCCTTGATCGAACATCTCACGGGCGAGCACCGTTCAATTGCCGAGAGCAGCGCAAGGTTGGCCACGGACCTGGCCGCCGCTGCCGCGGGAACGATGATGCCACGCGCGACCTTGCAGGCGGACGTCCACGACTACGTGGTGTTTCTGAAGGATCACATGGACACCGAAGAGCGCGAGATTTTCCCGCGACTGGACGCTTCGCTGAGCGACGACGATTGGTTTCTCGTCGATTCGGCGATCCATTTCGCTTCGGACCCGATCTTCGGCGACACGGTGCAGGAACGCTTCAGGTCGATTCACCGCCACATTGCCGGACAGGTCCACTGCGGCTGCGAGGAACCCGCAGAAGCCGCATGCTGCCTCGATTGACATCCCGGCCCCAACCGATGCGCGCGAGGACCGGACAGCGGAACACCGGGCTGCACACGATTCATTCGCGGGGCAGCCGTTGAGGCCACCCGCATGCGCTGCCCGACCAGGGCGCGACGCCGCCTCCCGGCGCCGTCGTCAGCCCGGCTACATCGCCTGCAAGGTCTTGTTCCGCTTGTCCTCGTACATCGCCATGTCGGCGTACTGCAGGATCCGGTCGATTTCCTGGCCGTGATCCGGATACACGGCAATGCCGATACTGGCCTGTGTACGCAGGACGCATGAACCGAGGTCGACCGGGTGGCTCACCGCTTCGCGGATTTTGTCGGCGACGCCGCGGGCGTCATCCGGCGTGTGCAAGTCGTCGAGCAGGACGACGAATTCATCACCGCCAAGGCGGGCGACCGTGTCGGTCCCGCGCACGCAGCGCTGAATCCGCCGCGCAACCTCCTGCAGCAGCTGATCACCGCTCGCGTGCCCGAGCGAGTCGTTAACCTGTTTGAAATCGTCGAGATCGATGTACAGCAGCGCCATGCGCGCCTGATTGCGCATGCTTCGGGCGACGACCGCCTTGATGCGGTCGTTGAAGAAGCGCCGGTTCGGCAGGCCGGTCAATTCATCGTAGCGGGCCGCCCGCAGCAATTCGGCCTTGAGCTGGGCACGATCGATTGCGATCGCTACCTGTTCGGCGACGTAATGCAGCAGCTCCCTGTCCTTTTCCGTGTAGTCCTTGCCGGAATCGCCTTGCAGCACCAGGGCACCGATCGTCTCATGTTGCGCGATCAGCGGGATCGCGAACCAGGCTTCGTCGTCGCCCGAGAGCGCGCCCAGCGCCCCATCACGCAGGTAGACCGGCCTGCCGCCACAGATCACCTTGGAGCAGAAGTCGCATGCGACCGGTTCGTGCAGGGGCAGCGGATTGCCGTGACAGTCCCGCTGGTAGGAGAAGGCAAGCTGCCCCGTCCGCCTGTCGCAAGTCGCCAGGGCGAGACCCGCCAGCGGCACCAGCGTGGCGATGATGCGATGGATCTCGCGCAGCAGGACGTCGAGATCCTCGGCTTCGTGAGCGGCTTCGGAGATCGCGTAGGTGGCCCGCTGGATGGCCTCGGCGTGCTTCAGTTCGGAGACGTCGCGTGCCACGCCTATGCGCAACCGCTCCCGTTCGGACCAGCGCGCGGACCACATGAGGTGGACGTGACGGCCGTCCTTGTGGATGTAGCGGTTCTCGAAACCGATCCGCGAGCGCCCCGCGACGACTTCACCGGCCTCTGCGACGGTCCGCTCCCGGTCTTCGGGGACGAGGAACTCCAACAGCTCCCGCCCGATCATCTCCTGCGGCGTGTAACCGAGCATGCGCTCGCAGGCGGCGCTCACGTAGGCGATACGTCCGTCGGAGTCGACGAGAAACACCGCGTCGAGCAGCAGATCGACAAGACTGGGCAGGTGGTCGCCGTGTGCGGTGCTAAACATTTGAATAGATTACTAGCAATCCGACCGCCAGTGACAGGGAAGACAACACGATTTGGCGTGGGGATTGACGGCCTTCGACGAACTACCTGCGCTTCTTCTCGCGCTCGCCCCGAGCGGCGCTTTTGCGCACCGTGCTGTTGCGGGCGGGAATGCGGCTGTTGTCGGCCTGCTCCAGCCACTGCAGGGCGTCGACGTAGGACATGAACTCGCGCAGATATTCGGGCGAGATGTCACGCATCTGCCCCAGCGCCTGCAGCACGAGGTGATGCGAGTTGAGCGGCCCGGCGTTTTCGGGCGCCTGGGCGAAGGCTTCGGACAGCTGCCGCTCGAGACTGAGCCGCGACCAGGTGCTGCGGAAGTAGCTCAGCGACTTGAGCTCGCGGGTTACGGGAGGCGGCGCCCCTATCTTGCTGGAAGAGGAACCACCCGCGGACTCGGGCACGTCGCGACCGATGTGGTCGAGCAGCCCGCCCAGGGGCGAGGCGGCGCCCTGTCCCTCCAGCCGCGCCAACAGGCAATGCAGGCCGGCCACATCACCGGCCTCGCGGTATTGCTGCAGCGCTCCCACGGAATCGGGGAAACGCGCGGCCCCGCGTGCGAACACATCGTCCGCCGCCCGGCCGGCGGCGTCGAGCCGCTCGTGGCAATTGGACACGGCCTGCGCCAGCCGGCGCCGGACGGCCGCGCGCGCCGCCTCGCAGCCGTCCGTGGCACGGCGTGCGAGGGCCTCGACGAAGCGCAGGGCGACCGGATCGACACGCTCGGCATTGCGTGCGCGCAGGGCGTCGACCAGCACGTCTGCGGACGGGAAAGCGTCTTCAGCCATTGACCGCTGCGTCGGCTTTGCCTGACTTGGGAACCGGTGCCATTTCGACGCGCCGGTTCCGCGAACGCCCTTCCTCGTCGGCATTGGACGCGACCGGCTGCTCCTGGCCAAACGCCGCTGCAAATACCGAGCTAGCCGGGATACCCTCGTCGATCAGCGCCCGCGTCACGGTCAGGGCGCGCTGCGCGGACAGTTCGAGGTTGTCGGCGAACTGGCGGTTGCTGTCGCGCACCGGGCGGTCATCGGTGAAGCCGCTCACCATGAGCATTTCATCGTTGACCGACAGGTACGCGCCCAGCGGCGGCGCGAGGCTCTTCAGCAACTGGCGGCCTTCGGGCTGCAGTTTGTCCGAGTTGAGCTCGAACAGCACGCTGCCGCTGATGCCTATGCGACCGTCGTCGAGCGTCACGCGCCCGGCGGCGAGCGGCACCGCAAGCGCCTTTTCCAGTGCCTCGCGGCGCTGCTCCTCGATGCGGCGCTTCTGCACCTCCGCTTCCAGGCTACTCACCAGATCCAGCTGCACGCCAAGCACGCCGACGAGGATCAGCACAAAGGCTCCCAGCAGGCCCGACATCAGGTCGCCGAATACCGCCCAGACAGTCGTCGAATTCTCGAGGCCGCCGTCGAACTCGTCCATGCTCACCCCTCGCCGACAAGCGACGCCTGCTTGCCGGAGAGCTGCTGCAGATCCTCGACGATCTGCCGCTGCGACATGATCGACAAGTCGATGATCTCGCGCGCCTGTGCGACGTAGTAGGCGAGTTGCTCATCGCTGCGCGCGAGCGACTTGTCGAGCGCACCTTCGATGCGCGCCAGCGTCACCATCATCCGGTCGCCGGACTCGGCGAAGCGCTGCACGGCTGCGCCGAAGGCCTCACCCAGGCTCGCCACCTCGGCGGCGCCTCCGCTGATCTCGCCCGCCACGTCCGCGATCCGCGCCGATTCCGCCTCGATGTTCGCCGCGAAACGGCTGCCGGCGCACTCGAGCAGGCCGGTCGCGGAGGCCACCAGGGCGTCGATCGCCGATCGCTGCTCGGTCGACGCGTGGTTGATCGCCGACAGCAGCGTCGCGAGTGTCTCCATGATGCGGCTGCGTTCCTCGAGCAGCCCGTTATCGCGCGCGATGCTCGCCGAGAGCTCCTGGCGCAGCTGGCCGATGACCTCGGCCGCGGCACGCGGCGCTTCCGCGGCCGTGTGCATGAGCCGGGCGACCTCCTCGATGGTGCCGCTGGCCTGGGCCCGTGCCGCGGCGGCGATCTCGTGCGCCGTCTCGCCCAGCGTCGTGCAGATCTGTTCCTGCCGCGCGAGCGTCTGTGCGCCGGCCGCGTGCCACTCCTGCTGCAGCGAAGCCGCCATCGACTCCAGCGCCTGCGTTTGCGCCACGAGGCGTGCCTCGTCGGCCGCGGCCTGCCGCGCCTGCTGCGCGGCGGTGGATTCACCGATCGCCGCCACCAGCGCGGCCGAACGTTGCGCGAAATTCTCGGCGAAGGTCTCGAGCGATTTGCGCAGGTCCTTAGCGAGATGTTCGCTGGTGCGCTCGTGGCTGGCGAGAGCTGACGCCCAGTTTGCGGCGACGGTCGCCGCCGTGTCGCCGAAGCGCGTCGACACGCCGTCGAGCTGTCGTTCGACGGTATCGGCAAGACGCGTCTGGAGCGCGGCCGTGTCCTGCGCCAACGTCGAAGTGGTGGCGGCCAGATCGGACCGCAGGCTCGCGTGGGCCGTTTCCACCGAGTCCAGCAGCGCGGCCGAGCGCCGCTCGAAAGTCTCGCCGAAGGCGCCCAGCACCCCCTGCATCCCGCGGCTCAGTTCTTCGCTGGTGCGCTCGTGCGTCGCCAGCGCGGCGTTCCAGGTCTCGGCAACCCGAGTGACGCTGCCGTCGAAGCGCGTCGAGATCCCTTCCAGCTGCGCCTGCACCGCCTCGGCAAGCCGCGCCCGCAGCGCGCTGGTCTCGCGCGCGATGCCGTCCATCGTCTCGGCCACGGCGGGGCGGATGGTCTCGCCGGCGAGGCGGGCGCTTTCGCCCAGGCTGGTCCTGAGCGACTTGTCCACCGACGAGGCCAGTTCGGAATACACCTCGCGCGCATCGCGATGGAAGCGCTCCTGCCCGGCCACGAGGCGCTCGTTCAGCTCCCTGCCCTGCCGGTCCATCTGCTCCATCATCGCCTGCAGCTTGTCGACCAGCTCCGGCAGCACGCGCGCCTGCAGTTGCAGGGCCTTGAAGGTTTCCTGCCGCTGATGCGCGAGCGAGAAGCCGCGCAGCGAGGTTCCGATGCGGGTCTCGAGGAGCTGCGCGACCCGCATGCGCTCGCGCCGGCACACGGCCGAGATCAGCCCCAGCATCGCCGAGGCCGCGACGCCCGCCACGGAGGTGCCGAACGCGACCCCCAGGCCACGCACCGGCGCCGCGAGCGAAGAACGGATCGCCTCCAGATTGGTGGTGCTCTCCAGCGCGATGACCGCGCCGTTGAGCGTCACGACCATGCCGAGGAAGGTGCCGAGCATGCCCAGCAACACCAGCAGGCCCACGAGATAGGGGGTCATCGCAGGGCCGGGCAGACCCGCGCGCTCGCCTTCGATGCGCAGGCGCACCGGATTCTGCACGGACGGCGGCAGCTGGCGCAGCCATTCGTCCGGATGCGACAGATCCGCCGGAATCCCGTCGAGCGCCCGCGCCAGAGCGCCCGTGGTGCAGTGGAAGCGCCGCAGTTCCGCCGCGCCCGTCACATACACCGCGCCGATGATTGCCGTCATCGTCAGCGCCAGCGCGCTGGTACCCACGTATCCGGCGCCGACCCACGACACGGCGACCAGGCCCACGAGGAAGGCTGCCACACAGATGATTCTATTCATTGCTTACTTGTCACCTCATTCGCCACCGCTTCGTCGAGGGCCGCGATCAGCCCTGCGACCGGTTGCAGCCGTAGATCGACCTCCGCAAGCAGCACGGACTGCATCTCACGGCAGAATTCCGCCAGCCACCCGCCCGGCTGCATCCACCGGGCCGCATCATCGGCCGTCGGCGTTTCCGCGAGCGTCGCGCGGTGGGCGTTGTAGCATTGCTCGAAACGCCTGCCCAGGAGTGCCGGCACGGTCGCCAGCAGCTCGCGCTCGCGCGCGGCCAGCGCCTGGTCCATCACCGCATCGAGCGCGGCCAGCCGACCCAGGGCGCCCGACCGCCCCTGCAGGGCCGCGCGAACCATTGCCCGCAAGGGGCCGACGCGCACCGCCATGTCGCGTTGGTGGGCGAGATAGTAGCGATGGTAGGGCGCGAAATCCGCCGCACTCTCCACCGGCACCAGGGGATCGGGCGTCGGCAGTTCGATCCGGGCCGGTCCCGGCCGGAACACCCCGTCGTTTGCGATCGATTCTGTCAGGGCATCGCGCAGGTGGACCATGGCCTGCCGAAGCGCCTCGCCGTCCTGCGACGGGGCGCCGGAGGAAGGGACGGCATCGCCGGGCGTCCCGGCATTGAGCGCGGAATAAAGCGTGAGCGCATCCGCGAAGCCCAGCCATTGGCCGAGCCGGTCGGCAAAGGACTGCTTCGACGCGGGCACGTCAGCGGCCGTCAGCCCGCCAAGCGCGCGAACCAGCCCGGAACCGTTGATATGCGTACGCGACACGCCTTGCGCCATCCGAAACCCGACGCCCGAAGGGCGGAAAAATGCGCAAGGCTACTACAAAGCGGAAAGCAGGTCAGCGTTACCCGTCCGACGGAATCCGGGAAGCTGTTCGCTCGATGAATGCCGCAACAGCCATCTCCCGCCTGCCCCGGCGGGTCAAAGTTGGGAAGTCACAAGAAAGCTTATCCGACCGTGTAGCCGCCATCCACGACGATTTCCTGGCCATAGATGTTCTTGGCACTGTCCGAGGCCAGGAACACCGAGAGGTCGGCGATATCCTCCGGCTGGCCGAATGTACCGGGCATCAGCCGAGCGGTTATCTTTTCCGCAACGCCCCCCAGTATTTCAGGCGGCAGCCCCACCGTTCCCCAAAGCGGAGTCGCTATCGGGCCGGGCGCGATGGAGTTCACCCGGATGCCCTGGGGGGCGAGTTCTGCCGCCAGGGTTTGTGACAGGGACTTCAGAGCCGCCTTGCTGGCACTGTAAACGGCTAGACCGGGGAAGCCTACCTGGGTCAGGAAGGTGGTGATGAACTGAATCGATCCCCCCTTTCTGATGTGGGGAATGAAGAGACGCGCTGTTTCCGCAGCGCCGAAGAGATTGACCGAGAACTGGGTCTCGAAGGCTTCGCGAGTGCTGTTCTCGAATGATACGACTCGCGCAATACCTGCGTTGGGAACGACGACATCCACTCCGCCGTGGGCCTGGACGGCTTCATCGACAAGGCGCTTCAGGTCTTCGCTTTGCGTGACATCGCCTGCAACGGCCTTGATCTGCCCCGGGCAGGTCGTCTCCAATTCCTTCAAGGCGTCAAGATTGCGAGCAAACGCCACGACCTGGGCGCCTTCTTCGACATATTTCTCGACGATCGATCTCCCGATCCCGCTACTGGCGCCAGTGATGACTGCCACCTTGCCTTCAAGCCTTTTCACCATATCTCGCTCCTGAAATTGTCCCGACTCCGCGGACCGGAATAAGAGTGATGGAGAGGGAGATAGTTTTCGTTGATGCCTATCAAGAAGGTCCGGCGCCGGTTGGGTGCGCTCAGGCCACATCGCTTTTTCCGCCCACCGTTCGCGCTGCAAGAACATTCAATTAGTCGCCTTCACGATAGCCCCACCGTCACCGGTAAGCGGCCGCCACCGTCGGCCAGCCGGTCACCGTGGAGGGGCCGTATGGACGCTTCCTCCTCGAGCGCCATGATCGCAAGGCGCGCCAGTTGGAGACGCGGCTTGCCGCGCTATGGGGCCGGCGCCTGAGATCTCGTCGCGAAGCCTTCGAGATGCGGTAAAGCAAGTCTGCAGGCGGCCGTACATCGCCACGCCAAGCCTCGCACTGCTCGGGGATCGCAGGCGCATCATCGCCTTCGATCCCCAAGTATCGAACGACGGCGCTCTACCCGCGCCGAACGCTCGGCGGTGTGGCCCCGATTGCGCCCAGGATGGCGGCGCCGCTCACGCACAGCAGGCCGGCGACCGTCACGCCACCGAGGGGCTCGTTGAGAATGGGGACCGCCGCCACGGCGGAAATGCCTGGCACCAGGGCGAGCATCAGCGCCGCCTTGATCGGGCCGATGGTCTGGCTCGCGTGGGCATACAGCAGGCCCGCCAGTACCGCGGCGATGACGCCCTGGTAGATGGCCTGCAGCAATAGCTGTTCGGTCGGCACGAGGCTCAGCGCTTTGGGCAGTGCGACGACGTAGACGGGCAGGAACACGAGCGCCGAGACGATCGCGATTCCGGCCATCGCATCGAACGGCCGCAGATTCCATTTTCTGAGCAGCACCCCGAGGACGCCCCAGCACAAGGCGCCGCACAGGAAGAACAGGTCGCCGAGCCATTGCCGCGGGGCTGCGCCGACCTCGCCGGCGAGGCTCTGGTAGGCGATCAGCGCGATGCCGAGGGCGGTCAGGGCGAATGCCGCTGCGACGCGCCGCGTGGGCCGGAAACCCAGCAGCGGCCATGCCACCAGCGCCGTGGCGAAGGGGATGCCGCCATTGACGAGAATCCCGGCGTGAGAAGCGGGCGCAAGGGAGAAGCCGCCATAGACCAGCAGGGCGTAGCCGAGTCCGCCGAAGGCGGCGAGCGTCAGCAGGCGCGGCCAGGCGATGGCATTGGGCCGGCGCAGGAAGACCGGCAACAGCAAGAGCGCGGAAATGCCGAAACGCAGCGCCGCAAGGTCGAAGGGCGTGAGCGCGCTGCGCCCACCGAGGCGCGAGACGATGTTGAACCCGGACCAGAAAATGACCACCATGCCCGCCGCTGCGAAACCGCTCCAGGTCTGCCGGCGCAGATGTGCGTGTGCTTGCGATGCGGTCAGGGTATCAAGGTCGGGCATGCTGGGGTCCTTGCCGGCCGGAAGGGGGCGGCGTGTTTGGGTGCTTGCGGGACCGGTGCAGCAACGGTCCTCGCGGCGCCCTATTGTTCGCGGAAGGACGATTCTGCCACGAGCGGGGGACTTTCCCCGCAAGGGGGGATAACTGATTGGCCGGCCAACCTTCGCGTCTGTCGCCCCTTCCGCCCAAGCTACCCTTTCCTGATCGCCGGCAAGAATGCTGTCAGCAGCCCGATCAGCGGCAGATACGCGCAGAACTGGTACACGGTTCCGATGCTCGTCGCGTCGGCCAACTGGCCGAGCAGTGCGGCGCCAATGCCGCCCATGCCGAAAGCCAGACCGAAGAACAGGCCGGAAATGGTGCCGACTTTGCCGGGGACGAGTTCCTGAGCGTAGACCAGGATGGCCGAAAAGGCCGAGGCGAGGATCAGGCCGATGACGACCGAAAGGACGGCGGTCCAGAACAGGCCGACGTGCGGCAGCAGCAGAGTGAACGGGGCGACGCCAAGGATGGAGATCCAGATCACCCGCTTGCGGCCGATGCGGTCCCCGATCGGCCCACCGAGCACGGTGCCGCATGCCACGGCGAAGAGGAAGGCGAACAGATAGATCTGTGCGGTACCCAGCGCGAGGCCGAACTTGTCCATCAGGTAGAAGGTGTAATAGCTGCTCAGGCTGGTCATGTAGAAAAATTTCGAGAACATGAGCAGACCGAGAATGGCGAGCGAGCCGGCGACTTGGCGGCGGGAGAGGCCGTTGCCGGCATGCGCGCTCATCCGCTTGCGGAAACTGGTGACGTGGTGATGGGACCAGCGGCCCACAAAGCTCAGGACGACGACACCGACCAGCGCGAACAGCGAGAACCAGGCGGCGCTGCCCTGCCCCTGCGGCACGATGATCACGGCGGCGAGCAACGGACCGATGGCCGAACCGAGGTTTCCGCCGATCTGGAACAAAGACTGCGCCAGGCCGGGCTGACTGCCGGCAGCCATGCGGGCGACACGCGAGGACTCGGGGTGGAAGATCGACGAGCCCATGCCGATGAGCATCGCTGAAGTCAGGACTGCGCCAAAGCTGCCCGCCTGCGACAAGGAGAGCAGACCGAACAGTGTGAAGCCCATGCCGACCGGCAGCGAATAAGGCATTGGCCGGCGGTCTGTGTACAGGCCGATCAGCGGTTGAAGCAGCGAGGCGGTGAGCTGATAGGCCAATGTGATCAGGCCGACCTGCGCAAACGACAGATCGAGACCGAGTTTCAGCATCGGATAGATGGCGAGCAGCACCGACTGCATCATGTCGTTGAGCAGATGCGAGAAGCTGATCGCGGCAATCACCGGGTAGGTGGTGACACTCAGGGCGTCGGCCGCAGGTGCTGCGGGGAGCGGGGTCTCAGCGGCGAGGGCTTTTTCCATGGGAGCGGCGTTCCGTATTCCGAAGCGTGAGTCTAAGACGACTTGTACGAGCACGTCCTGACATTAGCGATCGTGAACCGGACACGCGCGAGACGCCGGTGGGCACTTTCCCAGGGAGCGAGCCTTCAAGGGCGGGCGCTCATGAAGGCGGCAATTATTCGAACCGTTCGCCCTGAGCCTGTCGAATGGCATTGGCAGGGCTTCGACAGGCTCAGCGAGAACGGTATTTCCTTTCCGGGTCAATCTCCCCCTGCAGGAGCCCCCCTTCGCCGGCGGATCGAGACGCCGACGCTGTCGGCGGCGTCGAAGATCGCCGGCTTGCTCACCCCGATGGCAACCGACGAGAGCTCGAAGCCAGCGAGCAGTGCGTCGGCGACGTTCTGCGCGAAGGCTTCCAGCAACACCGCGCGATTCACCTGCGCGAGACGGCGGACGGCCGCGAGGACCTGGCCGTAGTCGACCGCGTCGCGCAGGTCGTCGCTGGTGCAGCAGCGCGCGTGACTCAGCCCGAGTTCGAGATCGATCACGAGCGGCTGGGGGGCGTGGCGTTCGTGTTCATACACACCGATCAGCGCCTCGACGCGGATGCCACGCAGGAAAATCGCGTCCTCGCACGGCTCCGCGGCGGGCGCGACCGGGAAGGCGAGGCCCGACCGCGCCGGTGCGGGAGCTTCGATACGGTCGAGTTTCATCACGCTTACCTCGTCTCGACCAGCTCACGCTCGGCGCCGCGCACCGCCTGGCGGGATGAACCGCCCGGCGCGACGCAGACCCCGAACTCCTCGGCCGCATCGAGGATCCAGGCGTACAGGTAATCCGCGAAGCTGCGCCGGATCACCAATTCCCAGCGCTCCTCGCCGACGCGACGGATCACCGCCGAAGCCTTCGCCAAGACGCTGGTGACCCCCTTCCCCACCGGGAAGGCGCGCGGATGCACGTCGTAGGGCGTGCACTTCATCAAGAGCTCGCGCACGCCGGGACCGGCCAGTTCCAGCACTGTCTGCCCGCCGCTCGTGTTCATCACCGCGTAGTGGCCGGTGAGCTCGCGGCGCAGCGCAGCTTCCGCCTCGAACTCCAGACCGGCCGGCACGATCACCAGCCACTCGTCGGGCGACATCCACTGGATGCTCACGCCGCGCGCCTCGTCGAGCGAGATCGGCCCCAGCTCGAGCGGCAGCGCGAGCCCCAGCGCACGCTCGACACCGCTGCGGAACGCCTCGTCGCCGGCATTGCCGCGCAGCACGAGGTGGCCGAGGAAGGCCTTCTCCGACACGACCACGCGGGCGTCCTGCGGCGAGGCCGCCTGCACCACCGCGGGACGCACCCTCGCCAGCGGCGACTCCGACTTCACCGCGCCGCGCGGATTGAGTTCCATTTGTGCGTAATCAGACATGATGACGTGCTCCTTCTGCGTCATAGAAGACCGGGCTCACGACCTCGGCCGCATGCACCCGGCCGTCGGCCATCGGCAGATAAACGGTTTGACCCAGGCGCTGGCTGCCGCCCTTGACGACCGCGAGCGCGAACGAGTGGCCCAGCGTGGGACTGAAGTAGCTGGAGGTGACGTGCCCGACCATCGGCATCGGGATCCTGATCTCCTTCTCCAGCACGATCTGCGCGCCTTCATCCAGCACGAGCTGCGGGTCGAGGGGCTTGAGGCCGACGAGCTGCTTGCGATCCTCGCGTTTCGTGTCCGGGCGCGTGAGCGCGCGCCGCCCGATCCATGAGAAGGGCTTCTTGTAGCCCACGCACCACTGCATCCCGAGGTCCTCCGGCGTCATCGAGCCGTCGGTTTCCTGGCCGACGATGATGAAGCCCTTCTCCGCGCGCAGCACGTGCATGGTCTCGGTGCCGTAGGGGGTGAGACCGTATTTCGCGCCCTTGTCGAAGAGCGCCTTCCACACGTGCATCGCGTGGTTGGCCTGCACGTTGATCTCGAACGACAGCTCGCCGGTGAAGGAGATGCGGAAGACGCGCGCCGGCACCCCTGCCACCGTGCCGGCACGCCAGTCCATGAACTTGAAGTTGTCCTTGGAGAGGTCGATGTCGTCGGTGAGCTCGGCCAGCAGCTTGCGCGCGTTGGGGCCGTTGATCGCCATCGCCGCCCAGTGGTCGGTCACCGAGTTGAAGTACACCTCCAGCTCCGGCCACTCGGTCTGGTGCCACAGCTCCATCCAGTCGAGCACCGCGGCGGCGCCGCCGGTGGTGGTGGTCATGTGGAAGTGGTTCTCGGCGATGCAGGCGGTGACGCCGTCGTCCATCACCATGCCGTCGTCCTTGCACATGAGGCCGTAGCGGCACTTGCCGACGTCGAGCTTGGTCCACGCGTTAGTGTAGATGCGGTTGAGGAACTCGCGCGCGTCCTTGCCCTGGATCTCGATCTTGCCCAGCGTCGAGGCGTCGAGGATGCCGACGCCTTCGCGCACGGCGCGGCACTCGCGCTGCACCGCCTGGTGCATCGTCTCGTTGCCCTGCGGGAAGTACCACGGGCGCATCCACTGGCCCACTTCCTCGAACTTCGCACCATGCTCGACGTGCCAGGCGTGCAGCGCGGTGAACCGGCGCGGGTCGAAGAACTCGCGGCAGTGGCGGCCGGCGATCGCGCCGAAGGTGATCGGCGTGTAGTTCGGGCGGAACACCGTGGTGCCGGTCTGCGGGATGGTCTGCTTGAGGCAGCGCGCCGCGATGGCCATGCCGTTGATGTTGCCGAGCTTGCCCTGGTCGGTGCCGAAGCCCATGCCGGTGTAGCGCTTGACGTGCTCGATCGACTCGAAGCCTTCGCGCGTGGCGAGTTCGATGCCGGCCGCGGTGACGTCGTTCTGCGGATCGACGAACTGCTTCGGGGCGCGCATCGCGGGTTTCACGTGCGGCACCTGGTAGAGCGCCGCGGCCTTGCCTTCGCGCACCTTGGCGACCTTGGGCAGTGCGGGGGTTTCGATCTGGAAGCCGGTGCGCTGGGCGGCAGCCGTGCCGGCCGCGGCGCCGTCGGCGAGCGCGTCGCCGAGCGCGCCCTTGCCGTGCACGCCGCCCACCGGGGTCATGCCAGGCACCTTGCCGGGCACGAAGCCGAGGAGATCGTCGCGCCACTCGGGGCGGGCGCCGGTGTGCGCCGCCAGATGCACGACCGGGCTGTAGCCGCCGGAACTGGCGAGGGTGTCGCACGACAGCGTCTCGACGCGGCCCGTGACGCGGAATGAACCGATGTCGATGCGGGCGACGAGCGCGCCGGAGACGCGCTTCTTGCCCTGCGCCTCGATCACCGCGCTGCCGGGGATGATGCGGATGTTGCGCGACCGCGCCTCAGTGACGAGGTCGCCGTCCGGGTGCTCGCGCGCATCGACGATCGCGACCACTTCACGGCCGGCATCAATCCAGTCGAGCGCGGCGCGGTAGGCGTGGTCGTTCGCGGTCGACAGCACCAGGCGGCGGCCCGGGGCGACGGCGTAGCGGCGGATGTAGGTCGACACGGCGCCCGCCACCATGCAGCCCGGCACGTCGTTGTTGGCGAAGACGAGCGGACGCTCGTGGGTCCCGGTGGCGAGGATCACTTCACCGGCGCGCACGCGGTGCATGCGCGCACGCACCTGGCGGCGGCCGTTCACGCTCGGCGCGAGGTCGGCGAGGTGTTCGGTGCGGCGCTCGTGCAGGGTCACGAAGTTGTGATCGTGGTAGCCGTTGGCGGTGGTGCGCGGCAGGATCAGCACGTCGGGCAGGGTCGCCAGTTCCGCGAGCACGGAGGCGACCCAGGCGGAAGCCGGACGGCCGTCGATGAGCTCGCGCGAATCGAGGAGCGAGCCGCCCATCTCTTCCTGCTCGTCGCACAGGATCACGCGCGCGCCGGAACGGCCGGCTGCCAGCGCGGCCGCCAGACCCGCGGGGCCGGCGCCGATCACCAGCACGTCGCAGTGACGGTTGATGTGGTCGTAGATGTCCGGATCCTTCTCCCTGGGCACGCGCCCGAGGCCCGCGGCCTTGCGGATGTACTTCTCGTACTTCGGCCACATCGAGGCGGGCGCCATGAAGGTCTTGTAGTAGAAGCCCGGCGGCATGAACTTGCCGCCCACGCTGCCGATCACGCCCATGAGATCGCGCTCGACGTTCGGCCAGCCGTTGGTGCTCGCGGCGACCAGCCCGCCGTAGAGCGCCTGTTGCGTGGCGCGCACGTTGGGCACCTGGCCGGCTTCGGTCGCGCCCAGTTGCATGATCGCATTCGGCTCCTCGGCGCCGGCGGCCATGATGCCGCGCGGGCGGGAGTACCTGAAACTGCGGCCCACGACATCGACGCCGTTGGCGAGCAGGGCCGAGGCGAGCGTGTCGCCGGCGAAGCCCTGGTAGTCGACGCCGTTGAAGGTGAAGCGCAGCGGGCGGCTGCGGTCGATGCGCCCGCCGGTGCCGAGACGATTCTGCTGGCTCATTTGGCCGCTCCTTTGTCAGCGGTGACCGAGGGCTTCTGGCCGACCTTGTAGGTTTCGAGGATCTGGTAGCTCACGGTGTCGCGCGTGACGTTGAAGAACTTGCGGCAACCGGCGGCGTGGTACCACAGCTCGTGGTGCAGGCCGCGCGGGTTCTTGCGGAAGAAGAGGTAGTTGCCCCAGTCCTCGTCGCTCGTCGCTTCCGGTTCCACCGGGCGCGCGATGTGGGCCTCGCCCTTGGGGCGGAATTCTTCTTCCTCGCGGGTTTCCGCGCAGTGCGGGCAGTAGATGTGCAGCATGGTGTCCTGCTCCTCCTCAGTGCGCGACGCCCGCGGCGCCGTGTTCGTCGATGAGTTTGCCGCTGATGAAGCGGTCGATGGAGAACGGCGCGGCGAGCGGATGCGCCTTGCCCGCGGCGAGCGTCGCCGCAAAGACGTTCCCGGAACCGGGGGTGGCCTTGAAGCCGCCCGTGCCCCAGCCGCAGTTGAAGAACAGGCCGCCGACGGGCGTGGCCGAGATGATCGGGCAGGCGTCCGGGCAGGTATCGACGATGCCGCCCCACTGGCGGTTCATGCGCACGCGCGAGAACATCGGGAACATCTCGACGATGGCCTGCAGCGTGTGCTCGATGGTCGCGTAGCTGCCGCGCTGGCCGTAGCCGTTGTAGCCGTCGATGCCGGCGCCGATGACGAGGTCGCCCTTGTCCGACTGGCTGACGTAGCCGTGCACCTTGTTCGACATCACGACGGTGTCGAGGATGGGCTTCATCGGCTCGGACACCAGCGCCTGCAGCGGGTGCGATTCGATCGGCAGCTGGAAACCCGCCATCTTGGCGAGCACGCCGGAGTTGCCGGCAGTCACGACCCCCACCGTGTCGGCGGCGATGAAGCCGCGGGTCGTCTCGACGCCCAGCACCTTGTTGCCGTTCTTGCGGATGCCGGTGACTTCGGTCTGCTGCAGGAGATCCACGCCCAGCGCATCGGCGCCGCGCGCAAAGCCCCAGGCCACCGCGTCATGGCGGGCGACGCCGCCGCGCGGCTGCCACGAGGCGCCCATGATCGGGTAACGCGTGTTCTTCGAGCAGTCCATGATCGGCACGATCTCCTGGATCTGCTTGACGTCCAGCACCTCACCGTCGATGCCGTTGAGGCGGTTGGCGTTCACGCGCCGGTGGATGTCGCGCATGTCCTGCAGCGTGTGGCCGAGGTTCATCACGCCGCGCTGGGAGTACATGACGTTGTAGTTGAGATCCTGCGACAGGCCTTCCCACAGCTTCATCGCGTGCTCGTACAGCCACGCCGCTTCGTCCCACAGGTAGTTCGAGCGCACGATGGTGGTGTTGCGCGCGGTGTTGCCGCCGCCGAGCCAGCCCTTCTCCACCACCGCGACGTTGGTGATGCCGTGTTCCTTGGCGAGGTAGTAGGCGGTCGCGAGCCCATGGCCGCCGCCGCCGACGACGATCACGTCGTACTTTTTCTTCGGCGTCGGATTGCGCCAGGCGCGCTGCCAGTTCTCGTGGTAGCTGAGCGCGTGCTTGACGAGCCCGAATCCTGAGTAATGCTGCATGATGTTATCTCCTCGTCTTCAGCATTCGATGACGTTCACGGCGAGTCCCCCGCGCGACGTCTCCTTGTATTTGTCCTTCATGTCGCGCCCGGTCTCGCGCATGGTCTTGATCACCTTGTCGAGCGACACGAAGTGCTTGCCGTCACCGCGCAGCGCCATGCGCGCAGCGTTGATCGCCTTGATCGAGCCCATCGCGTTGCGCTCGATGCACGGCACCTGCACCAGTCCCCCGACCGGGTCGCAGGTGAGCCCGAGGTTGTGCTCCATGCCGATCTCGGCGGCGTTCTCGACCTGCTCGGGGGTGCCGCCCATCACTTCGGCCAAGGCGCCCGCCGCCATCGAGCACGCCACCCCGACCTCGCCCTGGCAGCCGACCTCGGCGCCGGAGATGGAGGCGTTCTCCTTGAAGAGGATGCCGATCGCGGCGGCGGTCGCAAGAAAGCGCACGACGCCGTCCTCGGTCGCGCCGGGGATGAAGCGGTAGTAGTAGTGCAGCACCGCCGGGATGATGCCGGCCGCGCCGTTGGTGGGCGCGGTGACGATGCGCCCGCCCGCGGCGTTCTCTTCATTGACGGCGAGCGCGTAGAGGTTCACCCAGTCCATCGTCGTGAGCGGATCGCGCAGGCTCGCCTCGGGCGTGCCGGAGAGCTTGCGGTGCATCTCCGCCGCACGGCGCTTGACCTTCATGCCACCGGGGAGCGTCCCTTCGACCTCGCAGCCGCGGCGCACGCAGGCCTGCATCACCTTCCAGATGTGCAGCAGGCCGTTCCTCGTCTCGGCTTCGCTCCTCCACGCCTTCTCGTTCTCCAGCATCAGCTGGCTGATGGAGAGCTCATTGACCGCGCACTGGGTCAGGAGCTGGTCGGCGCTGTGAAAGGGGTACGGCAGCTCGGTCGCGTCCTCGACGATGCGGTCCGCACCCGCGGCCTCCTCGTTGACGACGAAGCCGCCACCCACCGAGTAGTACACCTTGCTCGCGAGCTCCGCCTCGCCCTCGCCGAAGGCCATCAGGCGCAGGCCGTTGGGGTGGTAGGGGAGCGTCTGGCGGCGCAGGAAGACGAGATCGGTCTTCTCGCAGTAGTCCACCGGGTGGAGGCCCAGCACCGTCAGGCGCTTGCCCTCGCGGATGCGCGCGAGCCGGGCATCGATGGTGTCGGGGTCGACGAGGTCGGGCGCCTCCCCTTCCAGGCCCAGCAGCACCGCCTTGTCGCTGCCGTGGCCCTTGCCGGTCGCCCCCAGCGAGCCGTAGAGCTCGGCGCGGATGCGGCGCACGCGCGGCAGCAGCCCCTCGTCCTTGAGGCCGGACGCAAAGGTCAGAGCGGCACGCATGGGCCCCACGGTGTGGGAACTGGACGGGCCGATCCCGACCTTGAACATCTCGAATACGCTGATCGCCATGGCGTGTCGCTCCGGGGGCCGATCAGCGGGTGGCCGGATAGACCGGGAAGCGCGCACACAAGGCCTTCGCCTTCTCGCGCACGGCGGCGATCACGGACTGGTCGTCAATGTGGTCGAGCACGTCGCAGATCCAGTGCGTGAGTTCCTTGGCCTCGGCTTCCTGCAGGCCGCGCGTGGTGATCGCCGGCGTGCCGATGCGGATGCCGCTGGTGACGAAGGGCGATTGCGGGTCGTTGGGCACGGCGTTCTTGTTCACGGTGATGTGCGCCGCACCGAGGGCCGCGTCGGCCTGCTTGCCGGTGAGGCCCTTGTCGACGAGATCGACGAGGAAGAGGTGGTCGTCGGTGCCGCCCGAGACGATCTTGTAGCCGCGCTCCATGAAGACGCCCGCCATCGTCCGCGCGTTCTTCAGCACCTGCTGCTGGTAGGCGCGAAACTCGGGCTGCAGCGCTTCCTTGAGCGCGACCGCCTTCCCCGCGATGACGTGCATCAGCGGGCCGCCCTGGATGCCGGGGAAGACGACCGCGTTGAGCTTCTTCTCGAGATCCGGGTTGGACCGCGCGAGGATCAGGCCGCCGCGCGGGCCGCGCAGGGTCTTGTGGGTGGTGGTGGTGACGACGTCGGCGAAGGGGATGGGGTTGGGATACAGGCCGGCGGCGACGAGGCCCGCGACGTGGGCCATGTCGACGAAGAGGTACGCACCGACCTGGTCGGCGATCTCGCGGAAGCGCTGCCAGTCGACCACGCGCGAGTACGCGGAGAAGCCTGCGACGATCATCTTCGGCTTGTGCTCCTTCGCCAGCGCCTCGACCTGGGCGTAGTCGATCTCGCCGGTTGCCTCATCGAGGCCATACTGGATGGCGTTGTAGAGCTTGCCGGAGAAGTTCACCTTGGCGCCGTGCGTGAGGTGCCCGCCGTGCGCGAGGCTCATGCCGAGCACGGTGTCGTGCGGCTCCAGGAGCGCCATGTACACCGCGGCGTTGGCCTGCGAGCCCGAGTGCGGCTGCACATTGGCGTAGTCCGCACCGAAGAGGAGCTTGGCGCGGTCGATCGCCAGCTGCTCGACCACATCGACGTGCTCGCAGCCGCCGTAGTAGCGCTTGGCCGGATAGCCCTCGGCGTACTTGTTGGTGAGCACGCTGCCCTGCGCTTCCAGCACGCGCGGGCTGGTGTAGTTCTCGGAGGCGATCAGCTCGATGTGCGATTCCTGGCGCTCGAACTCGCCCTCCATCGCCGCCTGCAGCTCGTCGTCGAAATCGGCAATGCGGTCGGTCAGTGCAAACATGGGTTCCTGTCTCCTCGGATGAGTGGCTGTCGTAAAAGCCTTGTGCCGCAACAGATGGCGGCTTCATGGGAGGAGATGTTAGGAATTCTGTCCGGGACGCCTTTGCCTGTATCCGTCACACACGTGCTCAATTCGGACCGTTTTGCGCGACAGCGACGGATACCGGCAAAAAATGGTCTCCGCCGGTGGAAACACCGCGACGGCGTCAGATGGGGGAGCGAAAGGCGAAAGACCAGGGCTCAACGCAACGCCCAAGCCCAAGCCAAGGTCGTCGGCGTTTGTCACCATCGACGCCGCAAGCAGATACAAGCGCTCGCCCCGAGCCTGTCGAAGGGCGTTGGCGGGGCTTCGACAGGCTCAGCCCGAAAGGAATCTAGCCGGACCGGCTGTAGCGGTTGCCCTTCTTACGCGGCAAAGGCGGCCATGTGGAACACCTGCATGTCCTTCGGATAGCGGTAGGCTGCGCCGTTGGGGCAGGCGTTACGATCGAAACAACCCGTCGTCATGCACGGGCGACCGGTCGGCGAGCGCACGTGACCGAGGCACCCCGCATAGTCGAACCCGGCCAGGGAATAGGCGCCGACCGGACAGGACTTCAGGCACGGCTTTTCGACACAGGCGTCGCACAAATGCACCGCCTCCTCCCCTGCCGCGACCTCGATTTCCCTATCGAACAGCAGCGCGCCGCGGTAGCCATGCCACAAGCCGTAGCGTGGATGCATGAGGAGGCCGAGCGGAGAGGCGCGCAATCCCTCGGCGCGCATCGCCCATTGCTGAAACGGCACGAAAGGCCGGTCCGACGGCGAAACCGCCCGTGCGCCGAGCTGAGCGGCCACGGCGCCGATCACCTCGCGCGCCCAGGTGTCGAGCGGGTCGCGCAGCTCCTTCGGCTGGCGCTCTCGCCATGCCAAAAAATGCGGCCACGCGGACGCGCCGGCCTGTCCGACCACCACGACCGCTCGCGCCGGAATCCCGGAGGGACCCTGCGGCGCGTTCTCTTCGGGTCCGAAATTGAAGCCGCCGCGCACGATGAGCCCGTGGGCCGAAAGTGCCTCGCCGATCAAGATTTCAAACCGTGAACTATCCATACGTTTATTGGGCGATCCGCTTGTCGCGCTCGATCAGCGCGTAGGCCGAATGATTGTGAATGGACTCGAAGTTCTCCGACTCCACGACGTAGCGCTCGATGCGCTTATCGGCATTGAGCAGGCCCGCGACGTCGCGCACCATGTCTTCGACGAATTTGGGATTCTCGTAAGCGCGTTCGGTCACGAACTTCTCATCCGTACGCTTGAGCAGGCCGTAAAGTTCGCACGATGCCTGGCTTTCGACAAGCTGGACGATCTCCTCGATCCAGACGAAGCCGCGCGTCTGCGCGGTGACGGTCACGTGCGAGCGCTGGTTGTGCGCGCCGTATTGCGCAATCTTCTTCGAGCACGGGCACAGGCTCGTCACCGGCACCACGACCTTCATCGTGAAGACGTATTCCCCGCCTTCACGCAGTTCCGCGATGAAGCGGACATCATAGTCCATCAGGCTCTGCACGCCGGACACCGGTGCGGCCTTGTTGATGAAGTACGGAAAGCGCAGCTCGATCACGCCCGTCTCCGCTTCCAGGCGCGCGACCATCTCGCGCAGCATCGGCCCGATCGACTCGACCGAGATCTCCCGCTCGTTGCCGTTCAGGATCTCGATGAAGCGCGACATGTGCGTGCCCTTGAAATGCTGCGGCAGGCCGACGAACATGCTGAATTCCGCGACCGTGTGCTGCACGCCCTCGCTCTTGTCGCGCACGCGCACCGGGTGGCGGATCCCCTTGATGCCGACCTTGTCGATCGCGATGCGGCGCTCGTCCTCGGCGTTCTGCACGTCTTCAAGTCTTTCGCTCATGTCCGGGCCTCTTCGGGGAGCGTGCGCTCCCGCCGTCCGCGCCGCGGCCGTCCCGCTGCACCTTCCCGCTCGCGCACCTTGTTCTCCGGCAGCTGCACGACCGCGCGCAAGTTCGGGAAAGGATCGGACTTGTGCGGAATCGCCATCGCATCGACGAAGTATTGCTGGAAGCTCGGTTCGACCGCGGTCTCGATCTTGTCGACACGGCGTACGACGGTCTCGATCTCCTCGCGCCGGCCGCGGTTCAGGAGCGCGATGCGCGCGCCCGTTCCCGCCGAGTTGCCGACGGCCGCAACGTGATCGAGGGGGCAGTCGGGGATCAGGCCGAGGATCATCGCGTACTTCACGTCGATATGGCTGCCGAAGGCCCCGGCGAGGCTGATCCGCTCGACACGCTCGACACCCATCTTGTCCATCAGCAGGCGCACGCCGGCATATAGCGCGGCCTTCGCGAGCTGGATCGCGCGCACGTCGTTCTGCGTGATCTGCAGCATGCGCTCGTCGGTCTCGAACAGCGTGTACGCGAAGGTGCGTCCGTTCGGCTGGATACGCGGATTGCGCGCCGCGAGCGTGCCGTCGATCACGCCATCCTGGTCGATGATGCCCGCGAGGTACATCTCGGCGATGACCTCGACGATGCCCGAGCCGCAGATCCCGGTGATGCCGGTCGCGGCCGTCGCTGCGGCGAAGCCCGCTTCGTCCGACCACAGCTCGCTGCCGATCACCTGGAAGCGCGGCTCGAGCGTCACCGGATCGATGCGCACGCGCTCGATCGCACCCGGCGCCGCGCGCTGGCCGCAGCTGATCTGCGCGCCTTCGAATGCCGGCCCTGTAGGGCTGGATGCCGCGAGCAGGCGGCTGCGGTTGCCGAGGACAATCTCGGCGTTGGTGCCTATATCGACGATCAGCGTCATTGCATCGGTGAGATAGGGCGTCTCCGACAGGATCGCGCCCGCCGTGTCCGCACCGACATGGCCGGCGATGCAGGGCAGCGCGTAGATGCGGGCGTTCGGGTGGATGTGGAGGTCGATCTCGGTCGCCCACAAGCCGGTCACCGCCTCGTCGGTGGCCAGTGCGAACGGGGCGCCGCCGAGTTCGACCGGGTTAATCCCGAACAACAGGTGGTGCATGATCGGGTTGCCGACAAAGGTCGCTTCGAGGATGTCGACGACCCGGATTCCCGCCTCGGCGGCGAGCTCCGTGGCCAGCCCGTTGAGCGCCGCGCGCACTTCGCGCGTCATCTCGCCGTCGCCGCCCGGCTTCATCATCACGTACGAGACCCGGCTCATCAGGTCCTCGCCGAAGCGGATCTGCGGGTTCATCTTGCCGGCGGACGCGACGACCTCGCCCGTCTGCAGGTCGCACAGGTGCGCGGCGATCGTCGTCGAGCCGACGTCCACCGCCATGCCATAGACCTTCTCGCGCAAACCCGGCCACACCGCGATGATGCGTTCCGCGTCGACCACGGCGACAGTGACCTTCCATTCACCTTGGCGCAATGCGGACTGCAGTTCCTGAACGACGCGAATATCGGCCTGCAGGTTCGTCAGCCGCCAGTCGAAGTCCAGCGCTTCCTTAAGGCGACGCAGGTCGGACGAGGGCACGTGCATGTCCGGCTGCTGCACTTCGACGTAGTAGAGCCGGACCGCCGGATCGAGCTCGATGTCGCGCACCTCGGCGCGCTTGCGCACGATCTGGCGGTGCACCTGGCTGTCGGCGGGCACGTCGATCACGACGTCGCCGAGCACGGTCGTCGAACAGCTCAGGCGCCGGCCGGGGTTCATCGCGCCGTGGGTCTTTTCCCAAGCCTGCTCGTTGTCGCTGCGCTCGCTGAGGTTGCTCGCACAGGAATTCACGCCGTGCTTGGCGAACTCGCCTTCGCTCAACACGACCTGGCAGCGACCGCAGATTCCCCGGCCGCCGCACACCGAATCGATATCGACGCCGAGGGCGCGCGCGGCCTGCAGCACGGGCGTGCCGATGGGGAATCGGCCGCGCCGTCCGGAGGGGGTAAAAACGACGAGGGCGTCCTGGGTCACGAAGGTCTCCTGGGGTCTTGGGGTTTTCTGCCTGCCGGACCTGTGCGCGGTGCTGCCCCTGTCGTCGGGACTTGCCCGCGCGGCCCGGCCTGCCTCAGGCTTCGACGCGACGACGGCGGGTTTCGCGGCGGCCGCGCGCCTCCGCGCCGTCGGCACCGGGCGCCGGCACTTCGCGGAACTTGCGGATCCAGCGCATGCAGTCCTGGTCATGCCCCATCAGCACGTCCGCGCCCATGATCGCAGTCATGATCTCGGTGTGCAGCGGGTTGGTGATCGCCGAGGTCATCCCCGACGCGATCGCCATGCTCATGAAAGCGGCATTGACGCCATTGCGGTTGGGCAGGCCGAAGCTGACGTTCGAGGCGCCGCAGGTGGTGTTCACCTTCAGCTCCTTCTGCAGACGGTGGCACAGCTCGAACACCTGACGGCCGGAGGTCGACACGGCGCCGATCGGCATCACCAGCGGATCGACGACGACGTCGCAGGCCGGGATGCCGTAGTCGGCCGCGCGATTGACGATCTTGCGGGCGATCTCGAAGCGCACGTTGGGGTCCTGCGAGATGCCGGTTTCGTCGTTGCTGATCGCCACCACCGCCGCGCCGTACTTCTTCACCAGCGGCAGCACCGTCTCAAGGCGGTCTTCCTCGCCGGTCACGGAGTTCACCAGCGCCTTGCCCTTGTACACCGAAAGGCCCGCTTCGAGCGCGGCGACGATGGACGAGTCGATCGACAGCGGCACGTCGGTCAGCGACTGCACGAGCTTGACGGTCTCGGCGAGGATGGCGGGCTCGTCCGCAAGCGGAATGCCGGCATTGACGTCGAGCATGTGAGCACCGGCCTCGAGCTGTGCCTGGACGTCGGAAATCACGCGGGAGAAATCGCCGGCCGCCATCTCGGCAGCCAGCAGCTTGCGCCCGGTCGGGTTGATGCGCTCGCCGATCACGACGAAGGGGCGCTCGAAGCCGATGACGACTTCCCTCTTGTGCGAACTGATTACGGTGTCGGTCATTTTTCCATCCTTTGTGGATTGCGGGCGCCGGATAGCGGCACCGCGCGTATGTGGTTCTTGTCTTGTGGAAGCAGCGTCAGGCGACGCGTCGCTGCTGGATGAGCGCCTTGGCGGTCTCGACGGCCACGCCGGCGTCGCGGCAGTAGGCGTCGGCACCGACCGCCTTGCCGAAGGCCTCGTTCAGCGGCGCCCCACCCACCAGCACGATGTAGTCGTCGCGCAGGCCCTTTTCCTTCAGCGTGTCGATCACGACCTTCATGTAGGGCATCGTCGTCGTCAGCAGCGCCGACATGCCCAGGATGTCCGGCTTGTGCTTCTCCAACTCCTCGATGTAGGTCTCCACCGGGATGTTGATGCCGATGTCGATCACCTCGAAGCCCGCCCCTTCCATCATCATCGCCACCAGGTTCTTGCCGATGTCATGGATGTCGCCCTTCACCGTGCCGATCACGATCTTGCCCACCGTCTCCGCGCCGGTGTCCGCCAGCAGCGGACGGATGATCTCCATGCCGCCTTTCATCGCATTGGCCGCCATCAGCACTTCGGGCACGAACAGGATGCCGTCGCGGAAATCCACGCCCACGATGCGCATGCCTTCGACCAGCGCCTCGTCGAGCACGCGGCTCGCGCTCCAGCCGCGTGACAGCAGGATGTTGGTCGCCTCCACGATCTCCTCGCGCAGGCCGTTGTAAAGGTCGTCGTGCACCTGCTCGATGAGCTCGTCATCGGGCAGCGATGCCAGGTCGAAATCCTCGTCGTCGTCAAACTGCTCCGTCATCTCGTCTTCTCCTTCAGGTCGTTGCGGGTGCCGACCGCAGCGGACCCGATGCGGCACAGGTTAGGACGGCGCCCCGCAACTGGCAGGCGTCTCAACGACCCCCCCATGTCCAAACACGACAGCTTTATGCAGCCCCTTATGCCGCCCCTTATGCAGCCCGACTGGCCGCGAGCGAGCTCACGCGTCAGCAATGACGGGACTGTCGCCTCACGACCCAAAATTGTCGCTACCAGACAAGCGAATGTCGGAAGGAAGACTAAATTGCGCATGGATCAATCTGCCGATGCTGTACGGAGACACCGCGGTGGAGGTCAGGCCCCGTGGGCTGACATCAAACACAATCAGCTCCATGGCCCATGCCGCCTTCGGAGCACCAGCCCCTCAACTTTCCCCAGACTTTCATGACCCCCTCGGATTTTATTGGACTCGTCGGTGTGATCGCCTGCCTGGTCGCGTATGCCGGCCTGCAGGTCGGCCGCCTCCGGCACGACGGCCTTCGCTATCTCGGGCTGAACATCCTCAGCCCCGCCTGCCTGCTGATCTCGCTGATGCACGACTTCAACCTCGCTGCCGTCATCACCCAGGTGTTGTGGCTCGGCCTGAGTGTCATCGGCCTTGTGAGGGCCTTGTATGCACGCGGTCGCAAGACCAGCCGCACGACGGCCAAGTGCGCGGAAAACGGAACCTGACGGAGGGACAAGAATGGGCTTGATGCTGGGTATCGATACGGGCGGCACTTTCACCGACGCGGTGCTCGTCGACGAGCACCGCGAAGTGATCGCAGCCGCCAAACAGCTGACGACGCGCTACGACCTGACCGTCGGCATCGCGCGCGCGATCGACAGTCTGCCGCCCGAATCCCTCTCCAACGTATCCCTCGTCTCCCTGTCGACAACGCTGACGACGAACTCGGTCGTCGAGGGCAAAGGTTCGCCCGTCTGCGCGCTGCTGATCGGCTACGACGAGCGCCAGGTGCAGAACAGCGGGCTCGCGGAGCTGCTCGGCCCCGAGGCCATCGTCACCGTCGCGGGCGGCCACGATGCGGGCGGCGCCGAAGCCGCGCCGCTCGATGAAGAGGCCGTGCGCAGGGCGATCCTGAACTGGCGCGACAAGGTCTCGGCCTTCGCGATCTCGGCCACCTTCAGCGTGCGCAACCCGCGCCACGAGGTGCGGGTGCGCGAACTCGTGCAGGAGCTCTCGCGCAAGCCGGCGACCTGCGGGCACGAGCTCGCGTCTTCGCTCGGCGCGCCCCGTCGCGCCGCGACGGTCGCGCTCAATGCGCGCATGATCACCCACGTCCAGCGCCTCATCGAGTCGGTCGAGGCCATCCTGTCCGCGCGCGGCATCGACGCCCCGCTGATGATCGTCAAGGGCGACGGCTCGCTGATCAATGCGCAATCGGCGCTGCAGCGCCCCGTGGGCACCGTGCTCTCGGGCCCGGCCGCCAGCGTCCTCGGCGCCTGTGCGCTGAGCGGATTGCGCGACGCGATCGTCGCCGACATGGGCGGCACGACGACCGACATCGCCGTCGTTCGCAACGGGCGACCGGAACTGAGTTTCGATGGTGCGTTAATCGGCGGATGGCAGCCCATGGTCGAGGCGGTGCGTGTGTACTCCATCGGTCTCGGCGGCGACAGCGAAGTGCGTTTCAGCGGCGGCGAAGGGATCTCGATCGGCCCGCGCCGGGTCGTGCCGCTCAGCCTGCTCGCCGCCGAACATCCTGAAGTGCTGCCCGTCCTCGAGCGTCAGGCGAAATCGGCTCCCCACGGCAGCCAACTGCGCTTCGCGCTGCGCCTGCAGCACGACGAGGCGCTGCTGGCGCGCCTGCCCGACGACGAACGGCAGGCCTGGGAGCGCGTCTCGGTCAAACCCGTGGACATGGAATACGCCACCGCGGAGGACCGTCGGCTCGCGCGCGCGCTCGCCCGCCTCGAACGCAAGGGGCTGGTGATCTACAGCGGTTTCACGCCCACCGACGCGGCCCACGTACTCGGCGTCTCGAGCCACTGGTCCACCCGCGCCGCGGAGCTGGGCGCGCGGATCTGGGCGCGCCAGATGCGCCGCCTGTACGGTTGCGGAACGTGGCCCGACGGCGACGCCGAAGGCCCGTCGCGCGAGGTCTTCGATCTCGTCGTCGACGGCATCAGCCAGAAGCTCATCGAGGCGGGGCTGCACGAACAGAACCGCCTCGCCGCGGCCCAGGCGGACAAGCTCGCACGGCTGCTCACCGAGATGGTCATGGAACAGCGGCGGGATCCGTCCAAGCCCTCGTTGTTCTCCGTCCAGTTCGCGGGGGACGCTCCGGTTGTCGCCGTCGGCGGTCCCGCCGCGAGCTACTACCCTGAGGTCGCGCGCGGACTGCGCACCGGCCTCTACATGCCCCGTTTTGCGGAAGTGGCGAATGCCGTCGGCGCCGTGCTGGGCGAAGTCTCGCAGCGGGTGCATCTGACGATCACGCAGCCGACGCGGGGGACTTTCCGGGTTTTCGCGCCCGATGGGCCGAAGGACTTCCCGCAGCTCGGCGAAGCCGTCGAATACGCCCGCACGCTCGCCGCCGACGAAGCCGCGACCCAGGCGCGGGAAGCGGGGGCGGCCTCGGTGCAGATCGACTTCGAACAGGACGAGAACAGCGTCAACAACGAGATCGACGGCGACGTGTTCTTCGAGATGCGGCTCACCGCGATCGCGTATGGCCCCCCGTGCCGGCGCACTGATCGGGTCGCACAAGCCGAGCCAGCCTGATCAGCTCGGACCCATGGGGCGGGGGGCACGCTGGATTCCGGCTCCTGCTCCGGTGAATCCGTCGCCAACCTGCCTCACTCGACCCGGTCGCCGCGCGATTCCGCCAACAGCCGGTCACGCAGGATCACCGTGGGGCGCTTCGGGCGTTTGACGGGCGGTCGGGAGCCCGTCTGCGCCGCGACGAGGACAGCGGCGGCGCCAGAAAGGGTGTTGCGGCGGGACCGGGCGGACGAGCCATGCCCGTCCGCCACCGACCCTAGTGCGCTGGGCAGGTCTCGCGTTTCTGCTTCCCGGAGCGAGAGTCACGCCCCGGATACCACGGCACGCGTCCCTCCAGCACGCCCGAGCTCTGGATGATTTCCGCCACCGCCTCCTCCTGGCGGTAAGCCATCACGTGGACGCCGCTGACACCTTCGACCTCGCGGATCTCCTGGATCAGGTCGATGCACAGCTGCCGGCCTTCGGCCTTCTGCTTCTCGGCGCCGGCCAGGCGCTTGATGACGCTATCCGGAATGTGGACGCCCGGCACGTGCTCGCGGATCCATGTCGCGCTCTTGGCCGACGCGAGCGGACCGACGCCGACCATGATGTACACGCGGTTCGGCCCTTCGAGCAGGCCCAGATCGCGCACCTGCGACATGAAGGCCTTGAGCCGCGGGATGTCGTAGCAATACTGCGTCTGGATGAACTGCGCGCCGGCCGCGACCTTCTTCGCGAGGCGGTGCGGGCGCCAGTCGAAGGGCGGCGCGAAGGGATTTTCCGCGGCGCCGAGGAACACGCGCGGCGGCAACGCGAGCTTGCGCCCGCTCTCGAAACGGGCATCGTCGCGCATGCCACGGGCGATCTCCAGCAAGGACATGCAATCGAGGTCGAAAACCGGTTTCGCCTGCGGATGGTCGCCCGCCTGCACGCCGTCGCCGGTCAGGCACATGATGTTCGCGACGCCCATCGCCGCGCCGCCGAGGATCTCGCCCTGGATCGCGATGCGGTTACGGTCACGGCACGAGATCTGCATCACCATCGCGTAGCCGCGGCGCGTCAGCAGCGAACACACGCCGACGCTCGACATGTGGCAGTTCGCACCGGAGCCGTCGGTCGCGTTGATCGCGTCGACGTAGCCGTCGAAGATCGCCGCGCGCTTGAACACTTCGTCGGGATCCGCCGAATCGGGCGGATCGATCTCGGTCGTGACCGCGAACTTGCCCGCGCGCAACACGCGCTCCAGGCGGCCCGGCGAGACATGGCCCGGAAGGATCGGGAGTCCTTCGCCGGGGGTCGGTTCGTCGTCGAAGATCATTTCTGCTCTCCCTGCCCGGCCCGCTGTTCAGCGATCTTGCGCACGACGCGCAACCAGGACGATGTGTCGCGCAGCCGGTTGTCCACCGGTTTCTGCACGACGTGGATCTTCTTGCCGGACTTCATTTGCTGGCTACCGGCCCAGGCCTCGGCCCACACGCATTTCATCTCCGGCTTGACCTCGCAATGCCCGTTCGCGCGCACGCCGCCGCAGGGGCCGTTGCGCAGCGTCTTGGGGCAGTTCATCGGACAGGACATCCCCGTCGAACTGAGCGCGCACTGGCCGCACATCTTGCAATCGAACAGGAAGCCCTTGATGGCCCGCTCGACCTTCGCCACCGGCCTCTCCGCGCGCGCGTATCCGACGCTGCGCCACAGCGGATCGAGCCGCGCGATGACCGGCTCGAATGCGTTGTAGATCATCTCGAAACCCCGTGAGTGTCGGACCACCCACCGGCGTACTGCGTACATGAATGTCTCCTTCGTCCACCGCCGTCGTTGGCGCGGCAGCGTGGCTGTTTGTTGATGTCGTTTTCTAGTTCGCGGCGTCTTGCGCGACCGCTACGCCCTTCGCCCGTACCAGGGTTTCGAGGTCCCCGTCGCTATAACGCGCCTCGATGCGCGCAGCCTCGGCGGCCGCTTCGGCCTGCAGCTCGCTTCCACACTCGCGCGGCGGCAGTCGCTGCCAGTCTTCGAGATAGGCCTCGGAGCTACCCTTGCCGGCGCGCATCGCGGCGCGATCTATCGCCACCTGGAAGCGCTCGGAAAGCTGCACCTTCGCGCTCTCCCGCCCGTTCTTGACGATCACCTGCGCAGGGATGTCACGCCACTGCACAACAATCAGCTTTGCCATGAATCCTGCTCCCTGCGGGCGTTGCGTCCTGGCTGTCGATGGAAGCGGACGACGGCCCCTTCGAGGTCGCCGTAGCCCGTGAACCGATAATGGAATTCGAGGCCGAGCCGCTTCGCGGCGTCCCGCGCCTGTTCCAGCAACTGCGCGTCCTCCGACTGCGCGAGGTAGACCAGGCGGCGGTAGTTGCCGAAATATTCCGACGCGAGTTCCGGGTGCCGCTCGATGCCGAGTTCCCGGATCACGAGCCGCTCGAAGTGGCGCACGAGGAAATCCGTCAGGTAGAAACTGCCCGGTTCGGCGTCGGCGAGCACCGTGAAGGCCGGGGTGCCCGCGTAGAACTCGTAGCAATGCGCGCCGGGCAGGCGCTCGACGCCCTCCTCTTCGAGCACTTGGTCGAGCAGCCCACCGGTGCCGCAGTCGGCATAGCCAACGAGGATGCGCGCGAAGCGTATTCGGCTCGCCCGGATTTGCTCACGCACGGCCTCGGGGATGCGGTCGGGGCGGTTATGGAGATCCGCCGGCAGGCAGTGCAGTTGCACGTGCTGCCAGCCGTTCGCGGCAATCACGGCCTTCAGCTCGCGTGCAAGCGCACCGCAGGCGATGATCAGGACGGGCTCCATGCCAGGGCCTCCTTGTCCCGAATCAGGCGGCGCGTCGCTGCTGGATGAGCGCCTTGGCGGTCTCCACCGTCACGCCCGCATCGCGGCAGTAGGCGTCGGCTCCGACGGCCTTGCCGAAGGCCTCGTTCAGCGGCGCCCCGCCCACCAGCACGATGTAGTCGTCGCGCAGGCCCTTCTCCTTCAGCGTGTCGATCACGACCTTCATGTACGGCATCGTCGTCGTCAGCAGCGCCGACATCCCCAGGATGTCCGGCTTGTGCTTCTCCAACTCCTCGATGTAGGTCTCCACCGGGATGTTGATGCCGATGTCGATCACCTCGAAGCCCGCCCCTTCCATCATCATCGCCACCAGGTTCTTGCCGATGTCGTGGATGTCGCCCTTCACCGTGCCGATCACGATCTTGCCCACCGTCTCCGCGCCGGTGTCGGCCAAGAGCGGACGGATGATCTCCATGCCGCCTTTCATCGCATTGGCCGCCATCAGCACTTCGGGCACGAACAGGATGCCGTCGCGGAAATCCACCCCCACGATGCGCATGCCTTCGACCAGCGCCTCGTCGAGCACCCGGCTCGCGCTCCAGCCCCGCGACAGGAGGATGTTGGTCGCCTCCACGATCTCCTCGCGCAGGCCGTTGTAGAGATCGTCGTGCACCTGCTCGATGAGCTCGTCATCGGGCAGCGATGCCAGGTCGAAATCCTCGTCGTCGTCGAACTGCTCCGTCATCTCGTCTTCTCCTTCAGGTCGTTGCGGGTGCCGACCGCAGCGGACCCGATGCGGCACAGGTTAGGCCGCCCCCCCGCAACTGGCAGGCGTCTCAACGACCCGCTCATGTCCAAACGCGACACCCCGATCTGCCCGCGATCGCCGCCATCGTCAGCACTGACGCGGCTGTCGTAGGGCGATCAGAACCCGTCGCAACCAGACAGGCGAGTGCTGACCGGAAGACTAAATTGGGCGACGGCCAACAGTTGCCGGCCACACAGGGACACAGGAGCCGCCTCGCACGACCGGGGTGGACACAACGCTACATTCAGGAGACGCGCGATGTCGGTCATGACCGAAGGCAAGAACATTTACGTACTCAAGGCGAGCTGCAAGGGCGTGATCGGAACGGTCGCCCGCATCTCGTCGTTCCTGGCCGAGCGCCATTGCTACATCATGGAGATGCAGCAGTTCGACGAGATCCTCACCGGACGCTTCTTTGTGCGCACGGTGTTCTCGACGACATCCGGCCGCACGCCCTCCTTCGACGAGCTCAAGCGCGCCTTCGGCGATGAGTTGCCCCGCGCCGAGGAGGACTTCACCTGGGAGATGCACGACACGCTGGTGCGCCCGAAGGTGCTGCTGATGGTGTCGAAGTTCGATCACTGCCTCGACGATCTGCTCTACCGCATGCGCACCGGCGAATTGAAGATGCAGGTACCCGCCATCGTGTCGAACCATCCGGATCTCAAGCGTCTCGCCGACTGGCACGGCATCCCCTTCCATCACCTGCCGGTGACGCCCGACACGAAGGCGGCGCAGGAAGCGCGCCTGCTCGAGATCGTCGCCGAGACCGGCTCCGACCTGGTCGTGCTCGCACGCTACATGCAGGTGCTGTCCGAGGACCTGTGCCACAAGCTCTCGGGCCGCGCGATCAACATCCACCACTCCTTCCTGCCCGGCTTCAAGGGCGCCAAACCCTATCACCAGGCGCATGACCGCGGGGTCAAGCTGATCGGCGCGACCGCCCACTACGTGACCTCGGACCTCGACGAAGGTCCGATCATCGAGCAGGCCGTCGAGCGCGTCGATCACACCTACCAGCCGGAGCACCTCGTCGCCGTCGGCCGCGATACCGAATGCCTCGCCCTCGCCCGCGCCGTCAAGTACCACATCGAGCACCGCGTGTTCCTCACGGGGAACAAGACCATCGTGTTCCGCTGAGCAGGGAGAGCTGGATGAAAGCCGAGATCATCGACGGAAAGCAAGCCGCCGAACGCCTGCGCACCGAGATCGGACGCCAGGTCGTGCGCCTGCGGGAACAACACCTCCTCACCCCCGGCCTCGCCGTCATCCTCGTCGGCGAGGATCCGGCGAGCCAGGTCTACGTCCGCAACAAGGCGCGTCAGGCGCGCGAAGCCTCGATGGCCTCGTTCGAGTACCGCCTGCCCTACAGCGTGCCGCAGGAAAAAGTGCTGGAACTGATAGCCCGGCTCAACGAGGATCCGGCCGTTCACGGCATCCTCGTCCAGTTGCCCCTGCCGCCGCAGGTCGACGCCGACCGGATCATCAACGCGATCCGCCCGGAGAAGGACATCGACGGCTTCCACCCGCTCAATGCGGGCGCCCTCGCAACCGGTGGCGACGGCATGGTCCCCTGCACCCCGCTGGGTTGCCTCATGCTGCTCAAGCACCGGCTAGGCGACCTGTCCGGCCTGCGCGCGGTCGTGCTGGGGCGCTCGAACATCGTCGGCAAGCCGATGGCCGCGCTGCTGCTGCGCGAAAGCTGCACGGTCACGGTCGCCCATTCGAAAACTCGCGACCTGGCCGACGAATGCCGCCGCGCCGACATCCTCATCGCCGCCGTCGGCCGTCCGCGCATGGTCCACGGCGACTGGATCAAGCCGGGCGCGACGGTGATCGACGTCGGCATCAACCGTATCGACACACCGGACGGCAAGGGCCGACTGGTCGGTGACGTGGACTTCGAAAGCGCTGCCGAAGTCGCCGGTGCCATCACGCCGGTTCCGGGCGGCGTCGGACCGATGACCATCGCCTGCCTGCTGCTCAACACGCTGGAAGCGGCATGCCGCCAGCACGGCCTCCCGGTGCCGCAGGGGCTGATGGAGGCCGCGTGGGGATGAGTTTCCCGGCCGGTATTGCGGAAGCGGCCGCCCGGCCGCTGCGCGATGGCGACGACCTGGCCCGGCTGATCGACGCGCTCGTCGCGGCCGAAGTGGGCCGCCCCTGCCCGCCGGCAGAGCTAGCGCTGCAGCCGGTGAGCAGGCTGCTTGCCCGCATCGGCAACCCGCAGCGGGCGCTACGGTCCATCCACGTCGCCGGCTCCAAAGGCAAGGGCAGCACGGTGTTGCTGTGCGAGGCAATCCTCGGCGCCGCCGGTCTGCGCGTCGGCAGCTACACCTCGCCGCACCTACAGCGGTATAGCGAGCGATATCGCGTCGGCGGGCGGGAGATCGACGAAGCCGGGTTCGTCGCCGCGGCCGAGCGCGTCCGACCCCATCTCGCCGAGCTGCTCCACGATGCGTATCCGCCGGGTTTCTTCGATTTCGCGACCGCGATCGCCTTCGCGCTGTTCGCGAGCGAGCGCGTCGACGTCGCGCTGATCGAGGTCGGGCTCGGCGGACGGCGCGATCCCACCAACATCGTCTCCCCGCTCGTGTCCTGCATCACCAGCATCGAACTCGAACACACGGACCGACTGGGCACGACGCTGGCGGCGATCGCCGGCGAGAAGGCCGGCATCATCAAGCCCTGGACCCCGGTGGTGATCGGCGAGCTGCCCCGCGAGGCCTTCGCCGTCGTCGAGGCGCAGGCGACGCGCTGCGCCGCAGCGCTGCACCGCCTCGGCACCGAGTTCGCCACGGAGGTGATGCGGGCCGACACGAACGGCCTCGCGCTGCGCGTCGACTGCGGTCCGTTGGCGCTCGATCTCGCGCTGCCCGTGCTGGGTCCCCATCTCGCCGGCAACGCCGCAATGGCGATCGCCTGCATCCGCCACGCCGACCTGCTTCCGCTGCCGCAACTCGCGGAGGCCGCACGACACGGCCTCGCGCAGGTCGCACTGCCGGGGCGCACCGAAATTCTCCGACGCGCCCCCTGGGTAGTCGCCGACGGTGCCCACACCGAAACCTCCGCACGCGCCCTGATGCGCGCGCTCGACACGCTGAGCTGTCGCGAACGCCATTTGGTCGTGTCCATCTCGTCCGGCAAGGACCTCGCGACGCTGCTCCCGATACTCGCGTCCAAAGCCGATTCGCTCGTCGCCACGCGCGCCGACCGGCAGCGTTCGCTCGACCCCATCGTGATCGTCGGCTGGCTCCGGCAGCGCTATCCCGATCTGCCTGTGCGGATCATCGAAGACCCGCAACAGGCCGTGAGGGAGACGCTCCTCGATCTGCCGCCCGATGCGCTGCTGTGCGTCACCGGTTCCGTATACGCTGCGGGGGCTGCGAGGGCCGTATTGGCCGCATGACCCGCTCGCGCGCAAGGGCCACGGCACCGAGCGGCGGGGCTCGCACGTACGACGTCTTCGCATTGCGGCAAGTGGCACTTGCCATGTCCGCTGCGCGGGGAACTCGGCATGCACAATGCAATCCGACTCATGCCTCCCTCTCCCGGAACGCGATGAACTCGAACCTCTCTCGCCTGTTCATGGTCGCCATCACCCTTGCGGCCTTGGGTCTCGATGGCGTGGCCGTCGCCCGCGAGGCGCATTCCACGACCGCCGCTTCCACCTGCCTCACGCCCGCCGCCTGGCACACCCTCGACGGCGAGCGGCCGCACGTCGCGGGCGCCCTGCCGCTGCTGGGCGAGATCGCGCAGCGCGACGTCGTGCTGCTGGGGGAGCTCCACGATGTGGCCGACCACCACCGCTGGCAAGCGCAGGTACTGGCCGCGCTCCATGTTCAGCGCCCGAACATGGTCATCGGTTTCGAGATGTTCCCGCGCCGTGTGCAGCCGGCGCTGGACCGCTGGGTGGCCGGCAAACTCACGGTCAAGGAGTTTCTGCAGCAGTCCGAATGGGGCAAGGTATGGAACGCGCCGGCGGAGCTGTACCTGCCGCTCTTCGAGTTCGCCCGCATCAACCGTATCCGCATGGTGGCACTGAACGTCGATCAGGCACTCACCCGCGCCATCGCCGACAAGGGTTGGGACGCGGTCCCGCCGGGAGAGCGGGAAGGCGTGGGGCGTCCGGCGACACCGACGGAGCTCTATCGGGACCATCTGTTTCGGGCGTATCGCGAACATCCGCCACGCAATGACAGGAAGGACGGGAAGGCGGCGCAGAGCGACGCGGCGTTCGGCTATTTCGTCGAGTCCCAGACCACCTGGGACCGGGCGATGGCCGAGGTCCTGGCCCGATCCCTGAAGCCGGGCCCGGCTGGGGACAAGCCCCTTGTCGTCGGCATCATGGGCAGCGGCCATATCCGTTTCGGCGATGGGGTGCCGCACCAGCTGCGCGACCTCGGCGTCACCCGCATCGGCGCCCTGCTGCCCCTGCCGGCCGACTTCGATTGCGATACGGTTCGCGCAGGCCTCGCGGACGCCGTGTTCGCGCTACCCGTGCAGGCCGGCGCCCAGCCGGAGCCGCCCCGGCTGGGCGTGCGCCTGGAAGATGAGGACGGCGGCGTGCGCATCGTCGAGGTCACCGCCGGCAGCCTCGCCGAACGGACGGGTCTGAAGAACGGCGACCGTCTGGTGGAAGTCGCGGGGCGTCCGGTGAAACAGTCGCGCTCGGTGTCCGCATCGGTTCGCGGGCAACCGCCGGGCACATGGCTGCCGGTCCGCGTGAAGCGGGGCGACGAGACGCTCGATCTGGTCGTCAAATTCCCTCCGGCGCCATGAAGGCGCGTTTCCGCCCGCGAATCACCTCGGCCCTCGTGGCTGTCCTGATCCCTGCGCTGCTCCTCTTCGCGTCCGCGGCGCGGGCGGCCTCGCCGAGTCTGGAGCTCGCGGTCGAACTGGATCCCGGCACGCGCCGCCTCACGGTGCGAGCCGAGGTAAGCCCGGCCTCGCGTGATTTCCATTTCGAGCTGCACGAAGCCCTGGAAGTGACCGCTGCCACAGCCCGGGGCAAACCGGTCGCAGTCCGCCCGGGCGGGCGCCATGGATTCATCCGCACGTGGCAGGTGACGCTGCCTCCGGCCGCGGACACGCTGCATCTCGAATACACCGGCACCTTGCCGGCCCTGGACCCCACGCTCGATCACCGCGACGTGCTGCAAGGCCTGTCGCCCGCGGCTTCGCCCGGAGGCAGCTTCCTGCCATCCGGAGGCGCCTGGTATCCACGGCCCGCCGCGCTGTTCGCATACCGCGTGACCCTGACGGTGCCGGGAGACCAGCGGGCGCTGGTGCCTGGACGGCTGCGGTCCGAGGAAATCGCGCCCGCCGGTTCGGGCCACGGGCCGGGACATTACCGCGCGCGCTTCGAATTCGCCCAGCCGGCCGACGGCATCGACCTCATGGCGGGCCCCTGGGTCGTCCGCGAGAGGATGATGCCGCGGGCATCCGCAGAACCCGTGCGCCTGCGCACCTACTTCTTCCGCGATCTGGATGCCATCCCCGGCCTCACCGACGGCTACCTGGACGACACCCGCCGCTACCTCGAACGCTATGAGGCCGAGATCGGCCCCTATCCGTTCACCGAGTTCTCGGTGGTCGCGAGCCCGCTCCCTACCGGCTTCGGCTTGCCGACGCTGACCTACCTCGGCGCCGAAGTGCTGAAACTTCCCTTCATCCGCGCCACTTCGCTCGGACACGAGGTGCTGCACAACTGGTGGGGCAACGGCGTCTACGTCGATTACGCCCGCGGCAACTGGGCGGAAGGACTGACCACCTTCATGGCGGACTACGCCTACAAGGAATCGGAGTCTGCCGAAGCGGCACGCGCGATGCGATTGGGATGGCTGCGCGATTTCGCCGCCGTGCCCGCCGCCGACCAGCAGGCACTGGCCGACTTCCGCTCTCGCACTCATGGTGCGGCGGCGGCCGTGGGCTACGGCAAGGCCGCGATGCTCTTCGTGATGCTCCGCGACCTCATCGGCGAGGACGCCTTCCGCGGCGGCATCCGTGCGTTGTGGCAAACGCAGCAGTTCCGCACCGCCTCCTGGAAAGACCTTCAGGCGGCCTTCGAGCGCGCCTCGGGCCGGCCTCTCGATGCCTTCTTCCAGCAGTGGGTCGGCCGCGCCGGCGGCCCGGCGGTCACGATCACCGCCGCCGATGCCCGCCGCGCGGAAGGGGGCGCGCGACTGACGCTCAGCGTGGCACAGAACGGCCCCGCCTATGCCCTGCACCTGCCGGTGCAGCTTGTCTTCCCCGACCGTGAGGAGACGCGCTGGATCGACGTCGCGGGGGAGAGCGAGGCGGTCATGCTGGAGATGGACGCGCCCCCCACGGGCGTGCGCCTGGATCCCGAGCTGCAGGTCTGGCGAATGCTCGGGCCGGAGCAGTTGCCGCCCATCCTGCGGCAGTGGATCATCACCCGCGCGCCGCATCTGGCGCAGGCCTCCGCTGCACCCGAGGTACGTGAAGCGGCCGTCGCGCTGTCCCGACGCCTGTTCGAGGTCGAGCCGCAGGCTATCGAGGTGGGCGACATCGGCAAGGCGAACGGGCCGGTGCTGCTGGCCGGTGTGCACGCGGACGTGGATGCGGTGCTGAAGAAGGCCGGCCTGCCGCCGCGGCCCGAGCATCTGAGCAATCGCGGCAGCGCCCAAGCATGGACCATTCCGCACCGATCCGGCGCACCACTGGCAGTGGTTTCGGCGCGGGACGCGGATGCACTCCGTGCACTGCTGCGCCCCCTGCCTCACTACGGCGCGCAGAGCTGGCTCGTGTTCGAGAATGCGCGGCTGGTCGAGCGCGGCGTATGGCCCACTCCGGGCCAACTGATTCCGGTGCGGCAGGCGCCTTAGAGTATCCCCGCTCGATTACCAGACACCCATGCTCGTCATGGGTGCCTGGGAGCCTCTGAATTAGCTATTGCGCCACTTCATGGCCGCGTTGCCGCGCTTCGATCGCGCTGCGCTGTGGACGCCCGCGCACCGGCGCTTCCCCCGCGACGTAGTAAGGCGCGTCGCTCCGCGGCAGCGGCTCACGCCCACGGATGCGGTCGGCGATCTTCTCGCCGATCATGACGGTGGTGGCGTTGAGGTTCCCGGTGATGATCAGCGGCATGATCGACGCATCGACGACACGCAGCCCCTGCAGGCCATGCACGCGGCCCTCCCCATCCACGACGGCCAAATCGTCCTCGCCCATCTTGCACGAGCACGAGGGGTGGAAGGCGGTTTCCGCACGCGCGCGGACGAAGGCGTCGAGCTCGCTGTCGCTCCTGAGATCGAGGCCGGGGCTGAGCTCGCGGCCGCGGTAAGGGTCGAGCGCCGGCTGGTGCATGATTTCGCGGGTGATGCGGATCGCGTCGCGGAACTCCTGCCAGTCCTGCTCGGTGCTCATGTAGTTGAAGAGAATGCTCGGGTGCTCGCGCGGGTCCTTGGACTTCACATGGACGCGCCCGCGGCTGGGCGAGCGCATCGAGCCGACGTGCGCCTGGAAGCCGTGCTCGCTCACGGCATTGCTGCCGTTGTAGTTGATCGCGACCGGCAGGAAGTGGAACTGGATGTTCGGCCACGCGAACGCCGAGCGCGTGCGGATGAACCCGCCGGCCTCGAACTGGTTGCTGGCGCCGATGCCCGTGCCGCTGAACAGCCACTGCGCGCCGATCGCGGGCTGGTTCCACAGCTTGAGCGCCGGATACAGCGACACCGGCTCCTTGCACGCGTATTGCAGGTACATCTCGAGGTGGTCCTGCAGGTTCGCGCCGACCCCCGGCAAGTCGTGCACGAGCGCGATGTCGAGGCTGCGCAGCAGCGGCGCGGGGCCGACGCCCGAGCGCTGCAGGATCTGCGGCGAGGCGATCGCGCCTGCGCACAGCAGGACCTCGCGGCGGGCGTGCACGGTGAGCGGCTCGCTGCTGTCGCCCTGCAGGTAGGCGACACCGGTCGCGCGCTTGCCGCTGAAGAGGATGCGGTCGGTGAGCGCGTGGGTGACGATGGCAAGGTTGGCCCGCTCGCGCGCCTGATCGAGGTAGCCGCGCGCGGTGCTGGAGCGGCGCCCTTGCGGCGTCACGGTGCGGTCCATCGGCCCGAAACCTTCCTGCCGGTAGCCGTTGAGGTCGCCGGTGCGCAGGAAACCCGCCTGCACGCCCGCCTCCACCATCGCTTCGAACAGCGGGTTGTTGCCTGGCTTCGGCGTCGCGACGCTCAGCGGACCGTCGGCCCCGTGGTAGGCGTCGGCGCCGATGTCGCGCGATTCGGCCTTGCGGAAGTACGGCAGGCAGTCGAGATAGCTCCAGTCCTCCAGCCCTCGCGCCGTGGCCCAGTTGTCGAAATCCAGCGCGTTGCCGCGGATGTAGCACATGCCGTTGATCAGCGACGAGCCGCCCAGCCCCTTGCCGCGCCCGCACTCCATGCGCCGGTTGTTCATGTGCGGCTCGGGGTCCGTCTCGTAGGCCCAGTTGTAGCGGCGGCCCTGCAGCGGGTAGGCCAGCGCGGCCGGCATCTGGGTGCGGAAGTCCTGGCGGTAGTCCGGGCCGCCCGCCTCCAGCAGCAACACGCTGACGTCGGCATCCTCGGTCAGGCGTGCGGCGAGCACGTTGCCGGCGGAACCGGCCCCGATGATGATGTAGTCGTATTCTTTCTTCACGTTTTCGTCCTCGGGAGGGCTCAGAACACCGAGTGGAACTCGCCCAGTTCGACCTGCACTGACTTCAGCCGCGTGTAGTGCTCCAGCGTCGTGAGGCCGTTCTCGCGTCCGATGCCGGACTGCTTGTAGCCGCCCACCGGCATCTCGGCCGGCGATTCGCCCCAGGTGTTGATCCAGCAGATGCCCGCTTCCAAGCGATGGATGATGCGGTGCGCGCGGGCGAGATCGCACGTCACGACGCCGGCGGCGAGCCCGTAGTCGGTGGCGTTGGCGCGACGCACGGCCTCCTCCTCATCGTCATAGACGAGGATGCTCATCACCGGGCCGAAGACTTCCTCGCGCACGATGCTCATCTCGTCCGTGCAGTCCGTGAACACCGTGGGGGCGACGTAGGCGCCGCGCTCGCAGTCGCCGGAGACGATCCGCGCGCCGCCGCACAGCAGGCGCGCACCTTCTGCCCGGCCCTTTTCGATGTAGCCGAGGACGCTATCCATGTGGCTGAAGCTCACCAGCGGACCGAAGTTGGTGCGCTCGTGCATCGGGTTGCCGACGCGGATGCGCGCCACACGCGCCAACACGCGCGCCTCGAATTCGCCCTGCAGGGCGCGCGGCACGAACACGCGCGTGCCGTTGGTGCATACCTGGCCGGAGCTGAAAAAATTCGCCATCACCGCGATGTCCGCGGCGCGATCGAGGTCGGCGTCGGCGCACACGACGAGCGGCGACTTTCCGCCAAGCTCCATCGTCACCTCCTTGAGCGTCGAGCCCGACGCGCTGGCCATGACCTTCTTCCCCGTCGCGGTGCCGCCCGTGAAGGAGATCTTGGCGATGCCCGGGTGCTCGGTGAGCCACTGCCCGACCTTGCGGCCACTGCCGGTGAGCACGTTGAAGACGCCATCCGGGAGTCCCGCCTCGGTGTAGATCTCGGCGAGCTTCAGCGCGGTGAGCGGCGTGACCTCGCTGGGCTTGAAGATCATCGCATTGCCCGCGGCAAGTGCGGGCGCGGACTTCCACAGCGCGATCTGGATCGGGTAGTTCCATGCGCCGATGCCGGCGACGACGCCGAGCGGCTCACGGCGCGTATAGACGAAGCTCGTCTCCCGCAGCGGGATCTGCGCGCCTTCGATCGCCGGTGCCAGGCCGGCGTAGTATTCCAGCACGTCTGCACCGGTCGTGATGTCGACGGCGCGCGTCTCGGCGAGCGGCTTGCCGGTGTCCAGCGTCTCGAGCTCGGCGAGGGTATCGTTGCGCTCGCGCAGGATCTCCACCGCGCGGCGAAGGATGCGCGAACGCTGCATCGCCGTCATGGCGGCCCATGTCGCCTGGCCGGCCGCCGCGCTTCGCACCGCTGCGTCCACGTCGGACTGGCTGGCATGCTGCACGCGGGCCAACACCTCGCCATTGGCCGGATTGACGGTTTCGAAGCTGGCACCGCTGGTTGCCGCGACGTAGCGGCCGTCGATATACAGCTGTTGTTCATTGAAACGGGGCATGACGACTCCTCTGACCGGGTATCCGCGCCGCGTTTCGCACGGTGCGGGATCTCGGAGCCAAGGCTACGTGCTGGGGATTGAACGCTCAGCCAAAAAAACGACCGGGGCGGTTCTGCGCGCGACCACGTGGCGGCGGCAGGCGAAAGCGCGGCGATGGACGGCACCTGAAGAGGACGTCCCGCGGCCTGCCCGCTCGGCAGGCGGTGGTCTATCGAGGGGCTTGCTCAGGCCTTCGCGAGCTGCAGATCGACGTACTCGTAGGCGATCTGCAACGCCTGTTCGGTGTCGAAGGCCTTGCCCGACAGCGCCCCGCGCAGCCACAGGCCGTCGATCAGCGCAGCGAGGCCGCGCGCAGCGGAGCGCGCGAGCTCCGGGGGCAGCGCGCGGCGGAACTCGCCGCACAGGTTCGAGTACAGGCGCCGGTCGTTGATGCGCTGCAGGCGCTGCAGCAAGGGGTGGTGCATGCTGCTGGCCCAGAAGGCGAGCCAGGTCTTCATCGCCGCCCCGCTCACCTGGCTGGTGTCGAAGTTTCCTTCGATGATTGCGCGCAGATGGGCACGCGGCTGCGAGTCGGAGAGCGCTGCGCGCCGCGTGCGCACGCCCTCGCCCAGCGCCTGCATCAGGTGGCGCATGGTCGCCTCGATCAGCCCGTTCTTGTCGCGGAAGTAGTGGCTGATGATGCCGTTCGACACCCCGGCGAGGCGTGCGATGTAGGCGATGCTGGCGTCACCGAGGCCGACCTCGTCGACCGCCTTGAGCGTGGCCTCGATCAGCTGCGACCGGCGGATCGGCTGCATTCCGACCTTGGGCATGAATTCCTCTGACTCAAAACAGGAGGGCGAAAGTCTGAAGGGTTTACCTTGAACAGGCAATCAATATAAATACAGCCCAGCCCCATGGGGGCGTGGGCTGCACGTCGAACGCAGGACCTCAGGCTTTCGTCGGCCGCGCCACGCCGAAGCTTTCGGTCATCCGGTCGACAATGATCGCGAGCAGCACGACGGCGAGCCCGGACTCGAAGCCAAGGCCGATGTCCAGCCGCGAGATGCTGGTCAGCACGTCATTGCCGAGACCGCCCGCACCCACCATCGACGCGATGATCACCATCGACAGCGCCATCATGATGGTCTGGTTGATGCCGGCCATGATGGAAGGCAGCGCGCCCGGAATCTGCACCTTGAACAGCAGCTGCCAGGGCGTGCAGCCGAAGGTGACACCCGCCTCGACCTGCTCGCTATTGACCTGGCGGATGCCGAGGCAGGTCAGGCGCACCACCGGCGGCATCGCGAAGATCACCGTCGCCAGCACGCCGGGCACCTTGCCCAGACCGAACAGCATCGCCGCCGGAATCAGGTACACGAAGGCAGGCATTGTCTGCATGAAGTCCAGGCCGGGGCGCACGATGCAGGCCGCAAGCTTGCTCTTCGCCGTCCAGATGCCCAGCGGCACGCCCGCCATCAGGCTGATCAGGGTCGCCGAGATCACCAGCGCGAGCGTGGCCATCGTTGCGTTCCAGAATCCGGTGCCGATGATCACGACGACCGCGGCTGCGCAGAACAGCGCGAAGCGCCAGCCCACGCGGCGGAACGCCAGGACCGTCAGCACGACGGCCAACACCCAGCTCGGGATGAGCATGAGGGCCTGTTCGACGAGTTCGGTCAGGCTGCCGACGAAGGTGCCGAGCGCCCCGAAGGTGCCGCTGTCGTTCTCCAGCAGGAAATTCACGGCTTGGTCGGCCCACTCGCCGATCGGTAGAAACTCAGACATTGGCCGTCTCCTGTGCCATGTTCCGCAGCAGGATCGTCTGGGTGACGGCGCCGAGATAGCGCCGCTCGCCGTCGATGATCGGGAGCGGATAGGGATTCCTGACGATGTTGGAAATGAGCTCGGTCATGCGGGTGTCGCCGGGAACGGGCGGGATGTCGTCGAGCAGCGCCTGCTCGAGCGTGGTCCTGCCCTCCGCCAGGCAACGCAGCATCGAATCGATCGACACCGTGCCCAGCACCCGCCGCTCCTTGTCGACGACGAAGCCGTAGTTGCGGCGCATCTGCCGGAGCCGCCCGATCGCCGATTCGAAACCCGCATTGAGGTCGGCCGGCGCCTCCATCACGAGGACCTCGTCCGGGAGGGCGACATCCTTGGCGGTGAGGTAGCGCTTGACGTCCACTCCCTTGAAGAACGCGCGCACGTAATCGTCGGCCGGATTGCGCAGGATTTCGTCGGGCGAGCCGATCTGCACGACGCGCCCGCCTTCCATGATCGCGATGCGGTTGCCGATGCGGAAGGCTTCGTCGAGGTCGTGCGAGACGAAGATGATCGTGCGCTTGTGCTCCTTCTGCAGCGTCAACAGGAGTTCCTGCATCTCGGTGCGCTTGAGCGGATCGAGCGCCGAGAAGGCCTCGTCCATCAGCATCAGCGACGGATCCACCGCCAGCGCGCGCGCGAGGCCCACACGCTGTTGCATGCCGCCGGAGAGTTCCGCCGGGCGCTTGCCGGCGAAGGCCTTCAGGCCGACCTCGTCGAGCACCTCCAACGCGCGCCGCTCACGCTCCTTGCGCCCCATGCCGGCGACTTCGAGCCCGAACGCGGCATTGTCGAGCACGGTCAGGTGCGGCAGCAGCGCGAAGGACTGGAACACCATCGCCATGTCGCGCCGGCGCAAGGCGACGAGCTGGGCCTTGCTCATGGTCGCCACGTCCTGCCCATCGACCAGGATCTGTCCCGCGGTCGGCTCGATGAGGCGGTTCAAGAGGCGGATCAGCGTGGACTTGCCCGACCCCGACAGGCCCATGATGACGAAGATCTCGCCCTCATTGACCGCGAAGGTCGCGTCCTGCACGCCGACGACCATGCCCGTCTCTTTGAAGATTTCATCCTTGTGCCGGCGCTTGCGCAGCATCTCCATCGCAATGTCGGGGCTTCGGCCGAAGATCTTGTGCAGGCCCTTGGCGACGATCTTCTGTCTCATCGCCTTATCCCCTTTTCCATTTTCATGATCGTGTCTCCGTTGGGTTATTGGTTACCGTCGTCGCTGCTTCACCCCAGGCGCTTCATCGCGGCAGGCGGGCAGGAAAAGTGTAGGGGGACGGGAAATCGGCAAGACCCCGATTGCGACCACCAGAATCGGGACTGCGTCAGGAGGACCGGAATCAGCGCGCGCATCGAGTACCCCCCAGCGCGCCGCGGAGCCCCGGGGCGCCGTTCGCGTCGCCCCGGACGATGTCCTCAGAACGTCCTCGTGACCGAGAACAGGACCGTTCCCTTCAAGGGGTTCGAGACGTGCATCCTGCCCGAGGAGTCGACGGCGCCCGTCGTGTAGTTCTCGAACAGGTCGTCCTTGTCCCATGCCTTCGTATACCCCAGCGAAACGGACCACCCGCCATCGAAGCTCTTGCTCACGGCCACCTTGGCGTCGCGCCAGTTGGCGAAGCTGAAGCCGCGCACACGCTGATGGCCGTAGTGGAGCAGCAGGCCGTAGCCGGCGCCGAGGTCGAAGTTGGCGTTGATGTCGAGGTAGCCCGAGCCGCGGCTGTGCCGGTCGCCGGTGCGCGCCGTGGTGCCGAGCGTCTCGTCGTTGAAGCCGAAATAGTCCCGCGTGTAGGTGAGCCAGTACTTCACCGTGAGGAACTTGTAGCTGATACTGGGAACGATCTCGCCGTAGTCGTAGCGCACGTCGGCGAAGGCCATCTTTGCGCCCGGATAGAGGTAATAGTAGGCGGTGACGCCGTATCCCAGATCACCGGCGGTCCCGCCGAAGCCCGCGTAAAGGTCCCACTCGACGGTCCCATTCTCGATGAAGCGATCGCTCACGCTCGACATCCAGGTGCCGGCGAAGAAACCGCTCGGGTGGGCGTAGTCGAAACCGCCCTGCAGCGCGGGCTTGCCCCAGGTCTGCCGCCAACCGCGCGAGACGTACTGCGAGGTCAGCGTGACATTCGCCGAAAGGGCCGACGCGGCGGGCTCTTCCGGCGCGACCGACACGCCGGCCTGCGGTCCCGCTGCGATCTGCACGGGATCCGGATCCGTCGATTGCGCGAGCGCGGGCGGGGCCGTGCCCCACAGCGCTGTTGCGCACAGGCCGAGGACGGAGGCGGTGGTGTGGAATTTCATTTTTTTTTGCTCCTGGCACAGAACATGGAAGGACTTCATTCGCACCCCCGCTCGCCGTCCAGGTCGGGTCGCAGCCTGTTCGCTCGAGGTCATCCTCCGGGGAGGCGGGCCGATTATTCGTCGCCAGGAACGGCTGCGCAGACGAGATTGCGACCACGAAACCCACGTTTGCGACCGGGACAGGGGAACGCCAGTCACACGCCCACCAAGGGGCGCCGTCGCGACAGATCGGGTCGCGCAGAGGGAATCCGAAGGCGAAGCCGCTGGCTATCCTCGGCAGCACCTGTCGGTCTGGAACCGGCAGCCAAAGAGAGCGGCACCCGGGCTGGCGCACAAGTCCGCTGCCGGGCGTGCCGCCAGGAATGAATTCCACCGCACCGAAAAGGATCCGTCATGAAGAAAATGGTCAACGTCGCCGCTGCCGCCAGCCTGGCTCTCGCGGTGTTCGCCACCCACGCCGCCGCCAGCGTCGAGCCGGCTGCCTGCCGCGACGTCCGCTTTGCCGACGTGGGCTGGACCGACATCACCGCGACGACGGCGCTCGCCTCCACCCTGCTCGAAGGCCTCGGCTACCGGCCTAAAACGACGATCGCCTCGGTGCCGATCACTTTCGCAGGCATCAAGAAGAAACAGATCGACGTCTTTCTCGGCTACTGGTCGCCGTCGATGACGCCGATGATCGAGCCCTTCGTGAAGACGGGCGACGTGAAGGTCCTCGAAACGCCCAATCTCACCGGCGCCAAATACACGCTGGCGGTGCCGAAGTATGTCGCCGATGCCGGCCTCAAGAGCTTCGCCGACATCGTCCGCTTCGCCGACAAGCTCGACCGCAAGATCTACGGGATCGAACCGGGCAACGACGGCAACGCGCTGATCGAGAAGATGCTCAAGGAGAACGCTTTCGGCCTGAAGGGCTTCGAGATGGTCGAGTCGAGCGAGGCCGGGATGCTGCTGTCGGTGGACCGGGCGATCCGGCAGAAGAAGTGGATCGTGTTTCTCGGTTGGGAACCCCACCCGATGAACGTCAAGTTCGACGTGACCTACCTGGAGGGGGGCGACGAGGTTTTCGGGCCGAACTTCGGTGAAGCGAAGGTCTACACGGTGGTGCCGCCCGACTACCTCAACCGCTGCCCGAACGTCGGCCGCCTGGTGACCAACCTCACCTTCAATACCGACCTCGAGAACCGGCTGATGATGCCTATCGTCGAGAAGAAGAATCCCGCGGCCGTGATCAGGACCTGGCTCAAGGAGAACCCGAAGCAGCTCGACAGCTGGCTCGCCGGCGTCAATGCCGCCGACGGCGGCGACGGCCTCGCCTCGGTGAAGGCCTACCTGCAACGTTGAGAATCGGGGACGGCGGAATTCCGGCCTCCGCCGTCCCGATCGTCACCCCGCTTCCTCCCTCGGCGCGCGCCATCCCGAGTCGCGCGCCATTTTTTTCATGCGCACCGCACGGAGCTCCGCATGGAGTGGCTCTACCTTTCGATCTCGATCCTCGCCGAGGTGACCGCCACCACCGCCCTGAAAGCCTCCGGCAGCTTCACACGCCTGCTGCCTTCGCTCGTCGTGGTGACCGGCTACGGCATCTCCTTCTATTTCCTGTCGCTCGCCATTCAACGCATCCCGTTGGGCGTCGCGTATGCGATCTGGTCCGCAGTGGGCGTCGTTCTGGTTTCCACTGCAGGCGCCCTGCTCTTCGCCCAGCGCCTCAGCGTCCCGGTCATCGCCGGCATGACGCTCATCGTCGCCGGCGTGATCGTCATCAACCTCTTTTCGCCCCACGTGGTCCACTAGACGCGAGTCGATCCTCGCTCTTAGGCGGAACGGGCCGAACGGCCTCACCGCAACGGTCTTCTCCCTTCCGGCGGTCTCCAGAACGCTTCCCGTTGGCGGCGCAACCGCCGACGTCTTCAGGACGCCTCAAGGTTCGCTGAACGCCCCCCGAACACGGCCGCCCCTTGGGCAGCAGCGAGCCTAAATCACTCTTCTTTTTTTGATTGCCCGTTCAATTAAAAAAGAGGAAGATCTGCTGAACCGTTCGTCACACCATCGGCGACAGACGGTATTCACGCAGCAGGAGCCGGACACAAGCATTCCGGCCAACGACAAGAGCACCGGAAGGAGACCACACCATGGCAGCAGCAACGGCAGCGCCGACCTATCGCTTCGCATTCATCACGCTCGACAACTATTCGATGATCGCGCTCTCGAGCGCGATCGAGCCGCTCCGCATGGCCAACTACCTGAGCGGGCGCGAGGTGTACCAGTGGTCCATCGTCACGCTCGACGGTCAGCCTGCCACCGCAAGCAACGGAGCGTACATGTTGCCGACGGTTGCCCTCGACGAGACGGGGCCGGTGAACATCGCCTTCGTGTGCGGGGGCATCAAGGTCAAGGAAGCGATCACGCCTCCGCTGCTGGCCGCGTTGCGCCGCCTGGCGCAGCGTCACGTGCCGATCGGCGCACTATGCACCGGGAGTTACGCGCTCGCGATGGCCGGCGTACTCGAAAAGCACCCGGTGGCAATCCACTGGGAGAACATGGCAGGCCTGCTCGAAGAGTTTCCCGGCATCCACGTCACCGAGAAGCTCTTCTCGATCGGTGACGACCGCTATACCTGCTCGGGCGGTATCGCGCCGCTGGATCTGATGCTTCACCTGATCAAGGACCAGCTCGGACCCGAGATCGCGTTGGCGATCTCCGAGCAGTTCATCGTCGAGCGCGTCCGCGACGACAACGACCGTCAGCGCATCCCGCTGCAGAACCAGGTCGGCATCTGCCAGGAAAACCTGCTCAAGGTCGCGGCGCTGATGGAAGCGAACATCGAGGAGCCGCTGTCGCTCGACGAACTGTCCGACGAGATCGGCGTGTCGCGCCGGCAGATCGAACGCCTGTTCAAGCGCTACCTCAACTGCGTGCCCACCAAGTATTACCTCGACCTGCGCCTGCACCGGGCGCGGGCGCTGTTGCTGCAGACTTCGATGTCCATCCTCGAGATCGCCATCGCCTGCGGCTTCCGCACGCCGCCGCATTTCGCGAAGTGCTATCGCGACCTCTTCGGCTACCCGCCGAGCGGCGAGCGCAGCCAGAAATGCAGGAATCGGACGTTCACGCCCGTCCCGCTCCTGTCCATGCCGCGCCCGCAATCCAAGACGCCGAGCGTCGACTATTACGGCAATGCGTGAGAGGCGAGGCATATGGCGCACGCGCGCGCCGCTCGGGGGGGCAATTCTCGACACCCGCGACACGCCAGGACACTCAACCGGGCGCCGACGGGCGGCCGGACGATCTCTCGAATACGCTATCGACTCGCAGCACGTCCCCGGCCCCCTGAGCGTCGTAGCCTGGCAGCCCGACGATCCGCTGCGCAAAGACGGGGCTGCGCAACACGGTCAGCAGATCCTGCACCGCCGGCTGTGCCAGCAACTCGTGTCGGCACGCGAGGAAATAGGTTTCCTGGGCCAGGGGCAAGAAATCCAGCTTGAAGCGGCTCGCCGCGGTCTCCACGCCGAAACCCGCGTCGGCCATGCCACTCGCAACGAAAGCCGCGACGGCGGAATGGGTGTATTCGATCTGCTCGTAGGTGACGACGGCTTCGGCTTTGACTCCCGCCTCGCTCAGCAACAGATCGAACAGGATGCGCGTCCCGGAATTCGGCTGACGGTTCACGAAGCGAACCTCCGGCCCCGTCAGATCCGCGATGCTGCGGATGCCCAGCGGGTTGCCAGCGGCGAGAAACAGTCCCTGCGTCCGGGTGACCAGTCGAATCAAGCGGTGGGTGCGGGGTTTTAGAAACTTGCCGTAGCGGTCCAGCAAGTCCTCCGCCGGCAAGCTTTTGGGCAGATGAAAGCCGCACAGCTCGCAGTTGCCCCGTGCCATGGAAGCCATCGCCTCCACCGAGCCGAGATAGACCAGCTCCAGCCGCGCCTTGCTGATCTCGGCGAACAGCTCAGGCAACAGTTCCACGGCAAAGCCCTGACTCGCGTGCAGGCGCAGGGTCGGCAGGCTGTCGCTCAACGCACGACCGATTTCGCGGTGGATCTCGACGGCCAGGTTTTGCAGCTGCGGATTCAAGCGCGCCTCCACCAGCTGGGCCGCCCACGCGAGCTTTTCCCCCAGCGGCGTGAGCCGCGCGCCCCGTCCCTTGCTCAGGGTGACCAGGGGAACGCCGAAGAACGCGGACCAGTGGTGGATGAGGTTCCAGCAGTGGCGATACGAATAGCCGACCTGCTCGGCCGCCGCCGTGAGCTTGCCGCTCTCGTTGATCGCCCGCAGCAGGCGGAACAGCAGGGGATCGAGCTCCTGCCCCGCGGCGTTGCGGAAGCGCCAGCTCGGTTCGATCGTAATGATCTCTTTAGGCATAAAACTTCATATCGTTAATTCCGATGTAGCGTGCTAATTTTCTCGCACTCGTTACAGAACAAAGAGATCAGTTCATATATGCATTTTAGTACATATATGAACAATCCGGAGGAGACCATGTCCAGACCCGATCCTGATTCAGCCACCGACCGCCTTGCCCGGGTGCGGAGCATCGCGAGCGCCTATCGCCCCACCCCCGGCGCCCTCTTGCCGCTGCTCCACGCCGTACAGAACGAACTCGGATTCATTCCCGACGATTGCGTCCCGATCATCGCGGGGGAACTCGATCTTTCGCGCGCCGAAGTTCACGGGGTGATCAGCTTCTACCATCATTTCCGCCGCACGCCGCCCGGCCGTCACGTAGTGCAGGTGTGCCGCGCCGAGTCCTGTCAGGCGATGGGCGGCGAAGCGCTGGAGGCGCACGCCAAGGCGCGCCTCGGCGTGGACTATCACTCGACCACGCCCGACTGCGCGGTCACGCTGGAGGCGGTGTACTGCCTCGGCAACTGCGCCTGTTCGCCGGCGATCCGCGTCGACGACGAGATCGTCGGCCGCGTCGATGCCGCGCGCTTCGACGAAGTGATCGCCGAACTCCGCAGCGGGGAGGCTTCGGCATGAGTATCCGTCTCTATATCCCCATCGACTCGACGGCTCTATCGCTCGGCGCCGAACGCGTCGCCCGCGCCATCGCCGAGGAAGCCGCACGCCGCGGCATCGATCTCGGCATCGTGCGCAACGGCTCACGCGGCATGTTCTGGCTGGAGCCACTGATCGAGGTCGAAACCGTTGCCGGGCGCGTCGGCTACGGCCCGGTGACGCCCGCGGACGTGGCGGGCCTCTTCGACGCCGGTTTCCTCTCCGGCGCGGACCACCCCCTGGCGCTCGGCAGGGTCGAGGCGATCCCGTATCTCGCGAGCCAGGAGCGGCTCACCTTCGCCCGCGTCGGCGTCACCGATCCCCTGTCGCTTGACGACTACCGCGCCCACGGGGGCTTCGCGGGCCTCGCACGGGCGATCGGCATGTCCTGTGCCGAGGTGGTGCAGGAAGTCACCGACTCCGGCCTGCGGGGCCGGGGTGGTGCCGCCTTCCCCACGGGCATCAAGTGGAATACCGTGCTCGCCGCGGCGGCGGACCGGAAATACGTGGTGTGCAACGCCGACGAGGGCGACTCGGGCACCTTCTCCGACCGCATGCTGATGGAAGGCGACCCTTACTGCCTGATCGAGGGCATGGCGATTGCCGGCCTCGCGGTCGGTGCCACGCAAGGCTATATCTACCTTCGTTCCGAGTATCCGCACGCGTTCGAGACGCTGCGAGCGGCGATCGCGCGCGCCCGCACCGCCGGCTGCCTCGGCCAGGACGTGATGGGCTCGGGCAGGGTCTTCGAACTCGAAGTGCGCATGGGCGCAGGCGCCTACATCTGCGGCGAGGAGACTTCCATGCTGGAGAGTCTCGAGGGCAAGCGCGGCACGGTACGGGCCAAGCCGCCGCTGCCGGCGATCGCCGGCCTGTTCGGCAAGCCCACCGTGATCAACAACGTGATGAGCCTCGCTTCGGTGCCGACCATCCTCGCCCGTGGCGCGGCCTTCTATCGCGACTACGGCATGGGCCGCTCGCGCGGCACACTGCCCTTCCAACTCGCCGGCAACCTCCGGCGCACCGGGCTGGTGGAAAAGGCCTTCGGCGTGACGCTGCGCGAACTCCTCTACGACTACGGCGGCGGCTCGGCGAGCGGCCGGCCGATCCGCGCGGTGCAGGTCGGCGGCCCGCTGGGCGCCTACGTGCCGGAGTCGCAGTTCGACGTACCCCTCGACTACGAGGCCTACGTGGCGATCGGCGCGATGGTCGGCCACGGCGGACTGGTGGCCTTCGACGATCGCGCGGACATGGCCCGCATGGCGCGCTACGCGATGGAGTTCTGCGCGGTCGAATCCTGCGGCAAATGCACACCCTGCCGCATCGGCTCCACCCGGGGCGTCGAGGTGATCGACCGCATCGTCGCGGGCGAGCAGCGCGGCCGCAACGTGGCGCTGCTGAATTCGCTGTGCGACACGATGCTGAACGGCTCGCTGTGCGCGCTGGGCGGGATGACGCCCTACCCTGTGCAGTCCGCGCTCAAGCATTTCCCGGAAGACTTCGGGCTCGTTCCCGACGAAGACAACAAGGGCGCCTGAAACCCAGGCACCAGGAGGAGAGAGAAGATGTCGCTTCCCCGCGAAATCGATTTCGGCACGCCCGCGCGCGAATCCGGACAAACGGTCACCCTGAGCATCGACGGCATCGAGGTCACCGTGCCGGCCGGCACCTCGGTGATGCGCGCCGCGCAGGAGAGCGGAACCGCGATCCCCAAGCTGTGCGCCACCGACAGCCTGGAGCCCTGGGGCTCGTGCCGGCTGTGCATGGTGGAGATCGAGGGCCGGCGTGGCTACCCCGCCTCGTGCACGACGCCGGTCGAACCTGGCATGGTGGTGCGCACCCAGACGACGAAGCTCGCGGAACTGCGCCGCGGCGTGATGGAACTCTACATCTCCGACCACCCGCTCGACTGCCTGACCTGTTCGGCCAACGGAAACTGCGAGCTGCAGGACATGGCCGGCGTCGTCGGCCTGCGCGAGGTGCGCTACGGCGAGGCCAGTCGAGCGCAAGGCAACGCCAACCACTTCGATGCCGCAAGCCGCGCCCCCATCGACACCTCCAACCCCTACTTCGCCTACGACGCCTCCAAGTGCATCGTGTGCAACCGCTGCGTGCGCGCCTGCGAGGAAACCCAGGGCACCTTCGCGCTGACGATTTCCGGGCGTGGTTTCGATTCGCGGGTCTCGCCGGGCCAGGACCAGAGCTTCATGGCCTCCGAATGCGTGTCCTGCGGCGCCTGCGTCCAGGCCTGCCCGACCGCCACGCTGATGGAGAAGTCGGTCATCGACAAGGGCCAGGCCGAGCGCAGCGTCGTGACCACTTGCGCCTACTGCGGCGTGGGCTGCTCGTTCAAGGCAGAAATGAAGGGGACCGAAGTGGTGCGCATGGTCCCCAACAAGGACGGCCACGCCAACCACGGCCATGCCTGCGTCAAGGGGCGCTTCGCGTGGGGCTACGCCACCCACCCCGATCGCATCACCACGCCGATGATCCGCAAGCGCATCGACCAGCCGTGGCAGAAGGTGAGCTGGGACGAGGCGATCCAGTACGCCGCATCCGAATTCCGCCGCATCCAGGCCCAGCACGGCCGCGAGTCGATCGGCGGCATCACCTCCTCGCGCTGCACGAACGAGGAGACCTATCTCGTGCAGAAGCTGGTGCGCGCCGCCTTCGGCAACAACAACGTGGACACCTGCGCGCGCGTGTGCCACTCCCCCACCGGCTACGGCCTCAAGCAGACGCTGGGCGAGTCCGCCGGCACCCAGACCTTCGACTCGGTGATGCAGGCCGACGTCATCATGGTGATCGGCGCGAACCCGACGGACGGCCACCCGGTGTTCGGCTCGCAACTGAAGCGCCGGCTACGCCAGGGGGCGAAGCTCATCGTCGCCGACCCGCGGGCGATCGACCTGATCAAGGGCCCGCATTACCGCGCCGCCCATCACCTGAAGCTGCGCCCCGGGACCAACGTCGCGCTCGCCAACGCGCTCGCCCACGTCATCGTCACCGAGGGACTGGTCGACGAAGCCTTCGTTGCCGAGCGCTGCGAGGCCGCCTCCTTCGCCATGTGGCGCGAATTCGTGGCGCGCCCGGAGCATTCGCCCGAGGCGAGCGCCGCGATCACCGCCGTGCCCGCTGACGCCGTGCGCGCGGCCGCCCGCCTCTACGCCACCGGCGGCAACGCCGCGATCTACTACGGCCTGGGGGTGACCGAGCACAGCCAGGGCTCGACCATGGTGATGGCGATCGCCAACCTCGCGATGGCCACCGGCAATGTCGGCCGCCTGGGCGTCGGCGTGAATCCGCTGCGCGGCCAGAATAACGTGCAAGGCTCCTGCGACATGGGTTCCTTCCCGCACGAACTGCCGGGCTATCGGCACGTGTCGGATGCCACCACCCGCGGCCTCTTCGAGCGCGCCTGGGGCGTCACGCTGGACCCCGAGCCGGGCCTGCGCATCCCCAACATGTTCGAGGCGGCGCTGGACGGATCCTTCAAGGGCCTTTACTGCGAGGGCGAGGATATTGCCCAGTCCGACCCCAACACGCAGCACGTCGAAGCCGCGCTCGCGGCGATGGAGTGCGTGGTGGTGCAGGACATCTTCCTCAACGAGACCGCCAAGTTCGCCCACGTCTTCCTGCCCGGCGCGAGCTTCCTGGAGAAGAACGGCACCTTCACCAACGCCGAGCGCCGCATCTCGCGTGTGCGCAAGGTCATGCCCCCGCTCGCCGGCAAGGAGGACTGGGAAGTCACTGTGGCGCTCGCCGAGGCGCTCGGCTACCCGATGAGCTATGCGCAGCCGTCCGAGATCATGGACGAGATCGCCCGCCTCACCCCGAGCTTCCACGGCGTGAGCTACGACAAGCTCGAACGCCTGGGCAGCATCCAGTGGCCGTGCAACGACGATGCTCCGGAAGGCACTCCGATCATGCACGTCGACGGCTTCGTGCGCGGCAAGGGCCGCTTCATGCCGACGCAATACGTGGCGACCGAGGAGAAGGTGACCCGGCGCTTCCCCCTCATCCTCACCACCGGGCGCATCCTCTCGCAGTACAACGTCGGCGCCCAGACCCGGCGCACCGCCAACGTCGCGTGGCACGCCGAGGACCGACTGGAAATCCATCCGGTGGACGCCGAGGACCGCGGCATCGAGAACGGCGCCTGGGTGGGCATTGCCAGCCGCGCAGGCGAAACCGTGCTGCGGGCGACCGTCACCGAGCGGATGCAGCCGGGCGTGGTCTACACGACCTTCCACTTCCCCGAGTCGGGCGCCAACGTGATCACCACCGACAACTCGGACTGGGCCACCAACTGCCCCGAATACAAGGTGACGGCCGTCGAGGTCATGCCCGTGACGGTGCCGTCGGCCTGGCAGGAGCGCCACCGCCGGCAGAGCCGGCGCCAGGCCGACCTGCTCAAGCCCGACGGGGCCCTGCAGGACGCTCCGGCATGAGGGCGAGGACAACGGGCGCGACGCTCCGCAACGAACATCCGGCAGACCTAGCGCTCGGCGCGTTGCCCGACGCAGAGCCCGTTCCGGCCTACGTCGCCGCATCGGCATGGCGGACCGGCGACGGCACCCGCATGGCCTGCCTGGAAAGGCTGATCGAGGAGTCGCCGGTCGCGCTCGTCTACAACGGCATCTCGCACGCGGTGATGCTGGCGAGTCCGTCCGACCTTGAGGACTTCGCCGTCGGTTTCTCGCTGTGCGAGGGGATCATCACCTCCCCCGGGGAGATCTACGGGATCGAAGTCGCTCACGGAGCGCTCGGCATCGAAACCCGCATCGAGCTCGCCGCCGAGCGCTTCATGAGTATGAAAGCCCGCCGCCGCAGCCTCGCCGGGCGCACCGGTTGCGGACTGTGCGGCGTCGACAGCCTCGCGGCGGCACTACGGCCGGTGGCCCCGGTGCAGGATGTTCTCGAGGTCGGCCCCGCGGCCGTCCTGCGCGCCATTCGCGATCTGCCGGGGCACCAGACACTTCACCGCCTCACCGGTGCCGGGCACGCTGCGGCGTGGGCCGACCGCGACGGTCGCATCCTGATGCTGCGCGAGGACGTCGGCCGGCACAACGCGCTGGACAAGCTGATCGGAGGATTACTGCGGGAAGGCATCGCGCCGGCGAGCGGCTTTGCCGTCGTGACGAGTCGTGCCAGCTACGAGATGGTGCAGAAACTCGGCGCCTTCGGCGGCGGCCTGCTAGCGGCCGTTTCGGCACCGACCGCCGCCGCCGTCCGCGTCGCGCAGGAATCCAACATCACCCTGGTCGGCTTCGTGCGCGAAGACCGATTCACCACTTACACGACCCGATCACTCTGAAAACATGGACATCCAACAGCTCGTCAAGGCGGCAAACCAGATCGGTGCCTATTTCGCGATCTACCCCGATCAGGAACAGGCCCGCCAGGAGATCACCCGCCATCTCACGAATTTCTGGACGCCGCACATGCGCGCTGCGATCCGCGATCACGTCGCGAGCGGCGCGGCGCATGACCTGAGCCCCCTTGCGGCCGCCGCGGTGCAAGTCTTGCCACCCGCAGCGGCTAGTAGTCCACGCTGACGTCGGCGGTGACCTTGGTGCAGCAGCTCAGCACGTAGCCTTCGGCGATCTCCTCGTCGGTGATGCCGCCGTTGTGGGCCATCTCCGTCTTGCCTTCCAGGACTTTCACCCGGCAGGTGCCGCAGATGCCCATGCCGCACGCCTTCGGGATGGTGAGGCCGGCACTGGCGGCGGCCGCGTGCAGGATGACGCCGCCGGCAACCCGCGTCGATTTTCCCGACTCCTTGAAGGGCACGCAGTACGTGTCCTCTGCTGCACCCTCGCGCTCGTGCGCCTCGACCGCATGCTCCTCGGCCACGGCGATGTCCGCCTCGGGCGTCGCGCCGAAGGATTCCTTGTGATAGTGCGCGAAGTCGTAGCCGGCCTCCTCCAGCAGCTTGCGCACCGCGCGCATGTAGGGCGTCGGGCCGCAACAGAAGACCTCGCGCTGGAGGAAATCGGGGGCGATGAGGTCCAGCATCTGGCGGGGCAGGTAACCGCGATATCCGCTCCACGCGTGACCGATCTCGGTGCGCTCGCAAATGAGATGCAGCCTGAAGTTTTCGATGCGCGTCGACATGTAACCGAGTTCGGCGCGGTAGATGAGGTCCCGCGGCGCGCGCTGTGCGCGAAGGCCATGTCCAGTTCCGGATCTATGGAAATGCATGAGCGCATTCCTGTGCGCCGGCCATCCTCCTTTCACTAATTCCGTGCATGAAGCCATAAGGTTTACCTTATCCCAAACTCCTGAAAGACCTCGCTTGCCGCGTCGGATCAGCAAAACGTAATCTCCGCCCACAGCATCACTAAAGAAGAGCGGCTACCGCCCTCTCGATACGATCCATCCAGGAGGAGACTCATGTTCAAGCTGAAAGGCATCGCTGCCGTCGCGACCGCAATCGCAATGTTGCTTCCCATCTCGGCGCAGGCAAGCGACAAGAGCTACAAGCTGGTGCTGGCCGCCGAATCGGGCGACCGCAACTCCGTGAACGGCAAGGCCGTGGCGAGTTGGGCCTCGATGATCAAGGAGAAGTCGAAGGGCCGCATGAAGGTCAACGTCTTCTACCAGGGCGAACTCGGCGGCCAACAGGAAATGTTCGATCAGCTGGTCAAGGGCAACATCCACATGATGCTGACCTGGCCGCAGACCTCCTACGACAAGCGCATCGTCGTCAACTACATCCCTTACCTGGTGCTGGACTGGGATGACGCCATCAAGTCCTACAGCCAGGACGGCTGGCTGCGCAAGATCATGGACCCGGTCTACAAGGACATCGGCCTGAAGTATTTCGGCCCCTTCCCCGAAGGCTTCGGCGGGATCGGCACCAAGGGCCGTTACGCGACCAGCGTCGAGAAGGCGAAGGGCATCAAGGTCCGTTCGCAGCCGATCTTCCCGCTGCCGCAGACCGTGCAAGCCATGGGATTCGAGGCAGTGCCGATCGACTGGGCCGAAGTGTACACGTCGATCCAGACCGGCGTCGTGGACGGCGATTCGTCCAACGTGATCTATTGGGATTACGAGTATTTTCGCGACCAGCTCAACTACTTCGTGCAGTCCTCGCACAACTTCGCGTCCTACTCGCTGCTGATGAACGGCGCGACCTGGGACAAGATGGACGCCGAAGACCGCGGCATCATCGAATCGGCGGCGCAGGCGGTGATCGAACAGCAGTTCAAGAACGCCAAGGCCGAAGACGACAAGTGGGTCGCGGCGGCGCAGAAGGCCGGCATCAAGTACATCGTGCCGACACCGCAGGAAAAGGGCGCCTGGGTCGAGCGCGTGCGCAAGACCGTGTGGCCGCAGATCGAGAAGGAACTGGGCTCCGAGATCATGACCCAGGTCCGCACCAACGCCTCGACGCCTAAATAAGGCATCCCTCCTGACGTCGGGCTGCACCCTCCGCAGCCCCGCCTGCCGTGCCTCACGTCCCTTCGGGGAAGGAATGCGTCATGAATATCCTTAAATGCCTCGATGCGCTCGTTGTGCGCATCGTCAACCCGATCCTCGTCCTTATCGGGCTCGCCGTGGCCCTGCTGCTGGCCATGGGCATTTTCAGCCGCGCTGTTCTCGGCAAGCCGGTTTTCGGCCTGGAAGAACTCATGCTCCTCGCGGCGATGTGGTTCTACATGCTCGGCGCCGCACTGGCCTCGCGTGAGCGCTCGCACCTGTCCGCCGATTTCGTTCAGGTGCTGACCACCAATCCCAGGATTCACCGCGCCGCGTCGCTGGTCTCGACGGTGATCTCGCTCGGAGTAGCCGTCATGTTCGCAACCTGGGCGTGGAATCTGTTCGCCTTTGGTCTCGAGCGCGGACAGACCACGGCCGTGTTCGGCATCCCCTGGTGGACCGCGCAAGTCAGTCTCTTTGTTGCATCCATCGCATTCGTGATTTACCTGATTCGCGACCTGATCCTCGAGTTGTCGGGCGCCAACATTTCGCCGGGCGATCCGTCGTCCCCGATGGAGTGATCTGACATGGAAGCTCTCATTGCCATTGTTGCCGTCGTCGTGATGATGATGATCGGCGTGCCCGTCGTCTTCTCCTTCGCGGGGATGACGCTGACTCTGTCGCTGCTGTACGACGTCGACATCTCATCCCTGATGACGACCGGATTCTGGTCGATCAACTCCGTCATCCTGGTGGCACTGCCGCTGTTCGTGATGACCGGCTATCTCATGCAGACAGGCGGCATCGCCAAGCGCCTTGTCGATTTCGTCGAAGCCATGGTCGGTCGGTCGCGCACCGGCATGGGCACCTCGATGGTCGTCGCCTGCGGCATCTTCGGCGCGATCTCGGGCACGGCCTCGGCGGCCGTCGCCTCCATCGGCTCGATCATGATCGACCCCATGGAGCGCCATCGTTATTCCCGCGGTTACGCCAGCGCCCTCCTCGCGCTTTCGTCGCTGCTCGGACTGCTGATTCCGCCGTCGATCACGATGATCCTGTACGCGGTCGTCACCCGCCAGTCGGTCGCCGCCTGCTTCCTCGCGACCGTCGGTCCCGGCATCCTGCTGATGATTCTGCTGTCGATCCTCAATGCCATCCATGTGAAGCGGCATCTCGGCGGCAACGACGTCAAGACGCCGTGGCGGCAGCGCCTCTCCGAGACTGCCAGCGCCGGCTGGAGGGCGATCCCCGCGCTGATGCTGCCGGTGATCATCCTCGGCGGTATTTACGGCGGGGTGTTTACGCCGACCGAAGCCGCCGCCATCGCCGTGGTCTATGCGATCCCCGTGGGTCTGTTCGTGTATCGCGAGCTCGACTTGCGCAAGGTCGCAATGGCCGTGGTCGAGGCCGCCAAGACCACCGGCGTGATCATGATCATCCTGGTCTTCTCCTTCGTCGCGAGCCGCATCTTCACCCTCGAAGGCGTGCCCCAGCAGCTGACCGACCTGTTGCTGGAGAACTTCTCCGATCCCGTCATCATCCTGTTGATGGTCAACATCTTCCTGATCCTGATCGGCATGATCATGGATGACGTCAGCGTGATCGCGATCGTAAGTCCGCTGATGGTGCCGGTGATGGCCGAGATCGGGGTCGACCCGGTGCACTTCGCCGCGATCATCGGCACGAGCGTGGTGATCGGCGCGAACAGCCCGCCGATGGCGCCCATCCTCTTCATGTCGTGCCGCGTCGGCAAGGTGGGGATGGCCGGTGTCACGCGCCCCGCCCTCTACTTGATGGCCTTCGGCGCATTTCCGGTGATGCTGGTCACCACCTACTGGTCACCGCTCGCGCTCTACCTGCCGCGAATGTTCGGCTTCGTCCAGTAGTCGCCTGTAGCCCCCCCCCACCAACTTCCACAACCATGACGCCGCGGGCCCATGGAGGCCCCCGTGCGTCCTAATCAGGATGGAACTGACATGAATTCCAGCTTCAAGCTCGAAGGGATCTACACGCCGGTCGTCACGCCCATGCAGGCGGACGGCTCGTTCGATCTCGACGCCCTGGCCAATCTGGTCGAGCATCTCGTCGAGAAAGGCGTGCATGGCATCATCTCGGGCGGCTCGACTGCCGAGAACTACGCCGAGACTGTCGAGGAGCGCCTCGAACTCGCGCGCTTCATCAAGGAGCGCCTCAAGGGCCGCCTGCCGCTGATCGTCGGCACCGGCGCGATGCGCACGCCCGACAGCATCGCGCTGGCGAGCGGCGCCCGCGATATGGGCGCGGACGCGATCCTGCTCGGCACGCCGCCCTATTCGGTGCCGACCGAAGCGGAGAACGCGATCAACGCGCTGGCGATCGACCGCGCCGCGGGCCTGCCGGTCATCCTCTACAACTACCCGGCGCGCATGGGCGTCGAGATGGGCACGACCTTCCTCGACCAGGTGTGCGCCTCGGGCAACGTCGTCGGCATCAAGGAAAGCTCGGGCGACATCAACCGCCTGCACCTGCTCGCGCTCGATTACCCGCAGATCCAGATGTCCTGCGGTATGGACGACCAGGCGCTGGAGTTCTTCGCGTGGGGCGCGCGCAGCTGGATCTGCGCGGGTTCGAACTTCCTGCCCGAGGAGCACGTGTTCCTCTACGAGACCTGCGTGCTCAAGGGCGACTTCGCCAAGGGCCGCCGCATCATGGCGGCAATGATGCCGCTGATGCGCGTGCTCGAGCAGGGCGGCAAGTTCATCCAGTGCGTCAAGCACGCCACCGAGGTCGCGGGCCTGCGCGCAGGCCCCGTGCGGCCACCGCTGCAGGGGCTGAACGACGAGGAGAAGGCCGCGCTCGAGGCCGTCCTCGCCACGCTCAAGCCGGCCATCGCAGCGATCAAGGCGGAGGGCTGAACGATGAGCACCCTGCTGACCCGCGAAGAATACGAGAACATCGCCCGCAACCTCGCGCTGCCGAACGAGGCCTTCATCGACGGCGCCTTCCGTCCGGCCATCTCGGGCAAGACATTCCGCACGACGAACCCGGCCACCGGCGCCGTGCTGACCGAAATTGCCGCCTGCGCCGCGGAAGACGTCGATCTGGCCGTCGCCAGCGCGCGCACCGCCTTCGATGACGGACGCTGGTCCAGGCGCCGCCCGGGCGAGCGCAAAGAGGTCCTGCTGCGGCTGTGCGAACTGATGGCGCGCGACGCTGCTGAACTCGCCGTGATGGAAAGCCTGGACAGCGGCAAAACCATCTTCGACTGCACGACGATCGACGTGCCCGAGACCATCCATTGCCTGCGCTGGCATGCCGAACTGATCGACAAGATCTACGATCAGGTGGCGCCCGCGTCGGATAATCACATCGCGATGGTGGTGCGCGAGCCCGTCGGCGTCGTCGGCCTCGTGCTGCCGTGGAACTTCCCGCTGCTGATGCTGGCGTGGAAGATCGGCCCGGCGCTGGCGGCCGGCTGCTCGGTGGTGCTCAAGCCCGCCGCGGAAACCACGCTCACGGCCCTGCGCGTCGCGCAGCTCGCGCACGAGGCGGGCGTGCCCGCCGGCGTGCTCAACGTCGTGCCCGGCAGCGGCAGCGCAGTGGGCGAGCCGCTCGGCCGGCATCCGGACGTGGACATGGTCTCCTTCACCGGCTCCACGGTCACCGGCCGGCGCTTCCTGCACTACTCGGCCGACTCCAACCTCAAGGAGGTCGTGCTGGAGATGGGCGGCAAGAACCCCTGCGTCGTGATGGACGATGCTGAGGATCTCGACGTGGTCGCCGCGCATGTGGTGAACGGCGCCTTCTGGAACATGGGCGAGAACTGCTCGGCGGCGTCGCGTCTGATCGTGCACAAGGACATCAAGGACGCGCTGCTGGACAAGGTCAAGGCGCTTGCCGCCGAATGGAAGGTCGGCGATCCGCTCGACCCAACGGTGCGCGTCGGCGCACTCGTGTCGAAGACCCACTTCGACAAGGTGTGCGGCTACATCGCCGTGGCGAAGCAGGGGGAGATCGTCATGGGCGGGCGGTCGATCGGCGGCACCTTCGTCGAACCGACGATCGTGGACGTCGGCAGCAACGACACCATGCTCGCGCGCGAGGAGATCTTCGGGCCCGTGCTGTCCGTCATCACCGTGTCGAGTTTCGACGAGGCGATCACCGTCGCGAACGATACCGAGTACGGTCTGGCGGCGTCGCTGTTCACGGCCAACGCGAAGCGCGCGATCCGCGGGGCGCGTGCCATCCGCGCCGGCACCGTGACCGTCAACAGCTTCGGCGAAGGCGACATCGCCACGCCGTTCGGCGGATACAAGCAGTCCGGATTCGGCGGCCGCGACAACTCGATCCACGCCCACGACCAGTACACGCAGCTGAAGACGATCTGGCTCGACCTGAACGTCGCCTAGACGCGGGAAGGACTGATCGCATAGCGGAACCGACGGCAAACGGACAAGGGCGGCGGCGCAAACCGCCGCCGGAATGCCCGACTGCCTCCATCCTCGGACGAACACGGAAATGACCAAAGAGTATTCTGCAAAACGCCTGCCGAAACACGCAGGACCGGCGGCATGGGACGAGATCCTCGGCCCGCGCACACCGAATCCCGCGCTCGACGGGGACCGCAGCTGCGATTTCGCGATCATCGGCGCCGGTTTTGCCGGCCTTTACGCGGCACGCCGCCTCGCGCAGCTCAATCCGGGCGCGCGCATCGTCCTGCTCGACGCGGGCTGCATCGGCAAGGGCGGCACGGGGCGCAATTCGGGCTTCATGATCGATCTGCCCCACGAGCTGACGTCTTCGAACTACGCCGGGGCCGACGAGGGCTCGGACAGCAGCCTCATCGCGCTCAATCGCTGGGGCATCGACTACGCGCGCCAGGCGGTCGTGGAGTACGGGATCGACCCGAACTATTTCGACCCCGCCGGCAAGGTCAACGGCGCGGCGAGCGACGCCAGCCACGCGCAGAACCTGAGCTACGCGAAGCACCTCGAAAGCCTGGGCGAACGCTACGAACTGCTCGACGAGAAGGGAATGTTCGAGCTCACGGGCAGCCGCTACTACCGTTCGGGCCTCTTCACCCCCGGCACCGTGATGCTGCAGCCCGCGGGCTACGTGCGCGGTCTCGCGCGCGGCCTCGCACCGGTCGTGGACATCTACGAGAACACGCCGGTGACGGGCTTCCGGCGTGAAGGCGCGACGTGGCGCGTTGCCACGCCGCGCGGCACGGTCACTGCCGGCAAGCTCATCCTCTCGAACAACGGACACATCGAAAGCTTCGGCATCAAGCGCGGCCGCCTGATGCACATCATGCTCTTCGCGTGCATGACCGAAGAACTCGGTCCGGAAGTCCTCGCCAGGCTCGGCGGCCGCAGCCGCTGGGGCGTCACGCCCTCCGACCCCATGGGCACCACGATGCGCCGGATCGACGCCGGCCAGGGCGGCAACCGCATCGTCACGCGCACCTGCGCCGAATTCCGTCCCGACATGGAATCCACGGAGCACGGCATGCGCCGCGCGACCGAGGTCATGCGCGGCAAGTTCGATGCGCGCTTCCCGAACCTCTCCGACGTGAAGATGGCCTACGTGTGGTCCGGCCACCTGTGCCTGTCGAAGAACAGCGTCTCGGTGACCGGCGAGATCGACGACGGCGTCTTCGCGGCCTGCGTCCAGAACGGCCTGGGCAGCATGCGCGGCACGCTCACGGGGATCTGCGCGGCGGAGCTCGCGAGCGGCGTGTCCTCGCCAGTCACGGCCTTCTTCGCCAGGGAACCCGAGCCCCCGCGCCTGCCGCTCGAGCCCATCGCCGCGATCGGCGCGAATGCCGTGATCCGGTGCAAGGAATGGCTCGCGCGGAAGGAATAGGAACAGTCGAAATGCCGGTGCAGACGGTGCCTATTGTGCTGGAAAGGGGGCGCTGGTTAAATCGGCCCATGGTCTACAAACGGCGCTACCTCCCCTCGCTCGGGGCTTTCGCGACCTTCGAGGTTGCGGCCAAGCATCTGAGCTTCACGCTTGCCGGCAATGAGCTGAACGTCACGCAGGCGGCGATCAGCCAGCAGATCCGCGGCCTGGAAAAAGCGCTCGGGACAGTGCTGTTCGTGCGCAAGCACAACAGCCTCGAGCTGACGGCCTCCGGCCAGACCATCCTCGCCGCGGTGAGCAGCGGGCTCGACCGGTTGTGCGAGGCGATCGAGAGTCTCCACCAGCCGGAAGAAAGGCCCATCATCACCTGTTCCGGCACCAACGGGGCCATCACCTACTGGTTCAAGCCCTACGTCGACCGCTTCCGACAGCTTCACCCCGAAGCCCGCTTCGTCCTTCTGGCGTCGGACGAAGACGACACGCTCCGCAATTTCGACGAGGTCGACATTTCGCTGATTTGCGGAAATGAACGCTGCGACGTGGGCGAGACCCTGCATTACGTTTTTCCCGAAATCGTCGAGCCGGTTTGCAGCCCCGAGTATTTGCGCCTCCACGGGCCGTTTACGGATCCTGCCAGCCTCGCCAACGCCGAATTGCTCACCCTGCATCCGAAGCACTGGTCGTCGGAAGCGATCGGATGGTTCCCGATTACCTGGAACGACTGGTTTTCATCGCGCGGCATCGAGGCGCCGGATCGGCAACCGTGCGTCGTCAGCAACAATTACCCGCTCCTTCTCGACGCGGCCGTCGAGGGTCAGGGCGTCGTCCTCGGCTGGCACCATCTCGTGCGGCCCCTGGTTGCCAGCGGAAAACTTCGTACCCTCTTCGACGCCCCGCTTCGCGTCGACCGCGGCAACTACCTCAAGGTGAATAAGTCGTCGCGCGACAAACCGGGGGTTCAGGAATTCATCGATTTCATCCTTGCCGATCTCGCGCAAACGGAACAAGGACGCTTGCCGCGCCCCTGAACGTCCGAAGCGGGAATCCATCGCCTTTCCCCCTTCTGTACTCCCTCGCCGCATAAGGCCGGCCTTTTGTACAAGGCCTGAAAATCCTCCATTGCCGCATTTATCCGGCCGCCCTTAATCTCGCCGATGTCCCGGATAGAAACGCAAAAACAGAATTCCCGGGACTTTCGCCATGACGTCCGCCGCGTCATGAAGCTGAAAAATGGGGACAAAAATGGACGGAGTCATTCATCAAAGCCAGCGCTGCTTCGAGAGCCGCCTGCGTCACGGCAATCTGGCCTACGTCGGAAGACGCACGCCCGGGCTCGATTCGACGCCGATCACGCGACGAGTCGTGTTCGTGCTGCTCGAACGCTTTTCGGTCATGGCCTTCACCAGCGCCGTGGATGCGATCGTTACCGCCAATCTGGTTGCACGCGAACCCCTGTACCGATTCGAGACCTGCAGTCTCGAGGAATCCACGGTCCACAGCGATCTTGGCATAGGGATTTCCGTCGACGGCCGGCTCTCCGCGCTGAACGCGAAGGGCATAGACCTTCTGGTCGTATGCGGGGGCTACCGAGCCGCGCTGGAGCCCCGTCGCGATGTCGTCGACAAGCTTCGCGAAGTTGCGACCAACCGGGCAGCGCTCGGCAGCCTGTGGAACGGCAGCTATCTGCTCGCACACGCCGGCCTCCTCGACGGCTACGCGTGCACGGTGCATCCCGACAGCCGGGCGGGGCTCGAGGAGAGCTACCCGCGAGTCAGACTGCAGCCGCATCCGTTCGTAATCGACCGTGACCGCATCTCGTCCGCGGGAGCGAACAGCGCCCTCAGCATGATGCTGGCCGTGCTCCGCCAACATCACGGCGACGAGGTCGTGCGCGGCGTGGAGGACATCCTCGCCTGCGACCGCCCGGTCGAGGACGCGGCGGATTGCCGGATGCGGGGCGTAGGCGAAGACCCCACCCTCCCCGAGGCACTCCGGACCGTTCTTCAGCTGATGCAGAACAACGTCGAGGAACCGCTGGAGATCGATGACCTTGCACAGCACGCCAGCATCTCGCGCCGACAGATGGACCGCCTGTTCAAGCGCCACATGAATGCGACGCCATCACGCTATTACCTCGAAACGCGCCTGACGCGCGCCCGGCGCCTGCTGCAGCAAACAAGCGAGTCGATCACGAGCATCGCCATCGCGTGCGGCTTCAGCAATGCGTCCCATTTCAGCCGCTGCTACCGCGAATTCTTCAGCGTCCCGCCGTCACGCATGGGCGGCTCGCGGCGCAGTTGAACACCGTCAAAATGCATGCTTTTTACAGCATCGTTCAATAACTGCAAGGCAACGTCAGCCATCACCTCGCACATGTCCTGGATGGACGATTACCCGTCCAGCGCAGAACAGTCCTCCCTGTGTCCCTTCCATAACATGCGATCTGGGCAATCCGACTGAAGAGCGGATCGAGCGCGAACAGATCTTTGCGCGACCGCCCGGACCACTCCCGAGGGAGACCACAATGAACGAGGAGATAACGATGAAGCGCTCACCCGCCCGCCTTTCGGCCCTGCCCGCCGTCCTTGCCGGGATCATGGTCGCGTTGGGCGGCCTTCCCGCCCACGCCGCCGAAGGCGACGGCGAACTCAAGATCGGCGGCGCGATCCGCGCCCGCTACGACTACAAGTTCGACGACGACCCCAACGTTAGCAAGATGAGCTTCGACACCTTCCGGATCGACGTCAATTACGACTCGTCGACCCTCTTCGGCTCGGCCCAATACCGCTTCTATGGCGGCGCCTACCCCTATGACTACACCGACCAGGTCGGCCGCATCAACTTCCCGTCCTGGGCCTGGCTCGGCTACAAATTCGGCCAGGACACCAAGGCCGTGGCCGGTATCAACCAGGTGCCCTTCGGTCTGCTGCCCTACGTCAGCAGCACCTTCTATCAGAGCCTCGTGAACGTCGTCGGCCTCGAGGACGTGCATAACCTCGGCGCCAAGGTGCAACACAAGTTCGGCCCGCTAGACGTCCAGGTCGGTTACTACCCCAAGGACGGCGGCGACTGGACCGGCACCTCGCGTGACGGCAACCGCTACTCGGTCAACGTCGTAAAAGCCGACAGCTACGTGACCGGCGGCAGTGACAACAAGGAACGCGACCTGTTCGTCGGTCGGGTGGCCTACAAGTTCGAGCACGGCAAGGAGGCGAGCTCGGAGCTGGGCGTCTCCGCGCTGCGTTCCACGCTGCGCAACGAGGACACCGACGACGACGGCAGCCGCAAGGCCTATGCGCTGCACTACGGCGGCAAGTTCGGCGCGCTGGGCGTGCTCGCCGAAGTCGGCCGCCAGAACATGTCGCCGCGCAACCCGGCCGCCACAGGCAACGATACCGTGACTTTCGGCGCCTATGACGGCTCGTTCAACGTCGCATCGAAGACGAAGTTCTATTCGGCCGAGGTGAACTACGCCCTGCCCGGCACCTACGGCCCGGTCAGCGGCATCACCCCCTACCTGAACTACAGCGTCGTCACCAAGGACAAGTCGGGCTACAAGGACTCGCAGCGCATCATCGCAGGCGCCCACTTCAGCGCCGGCCCCTTGTTCATCTACACCGAGATGCGCTGGGGCCGGAACGACCCCTATACCGGCGACTACGTGAGCGGTGCCGCGGCCGGCGGCGAGGACAAGTGGAAGAAGGCGTTCTACGCCAACATCGGCTACTACTTCTGACCCGGTCCGGCGCGTTTCCCGCGCCGGTTCCAGCATCGAATGCGCCCCGGGCCCGAAAGGGTTCCGGGGCGATTTCTTTGCGTGGGCTCGGGATTCAACTTCTTCCCCGACACAACCCCTGCGAATGGCGAAAAAATGCCGCCGCTTTCGCAACGGCCAGTCAGGGACGAGCGGAGGATGAATCAGTATTCGATCTTTACCGCGGCGGCTGCGGGAATTTCCCGTTCGCGGCGCGCGAAGCGCCGTCGCGGCTGATCCGCACCCGTGCCAACTTTCCGAGCCGACCTCATCGCTCGATGACGAGATCGCTCCGCGGCGTGCTGCAGCAGGGAAGGATCAAGCCCTGATCGATCTCCCGTTGGCGGATGCCCCCGCCATGGACCATGTCCACCTCGCCGGACACGAGGCGCGACTTGCAGGTGCCGCACACGCCCTTGGCGCACGACGATGGCAGTCGCAGGCCCGCCGCGCGCGCCGCGTCGAGCAGTTTCTGTCCGGGCGCACAGACCACCGTACGACCGCTTTTCGCGAACTCAACGGTGAAACCGACTGCGTCGGCAGCGCCTGTTTCGTCTGCGCGATCGGCCTCCTCGCCTTCCTGATCGCCTGAGGTGTCGGCGAAGCTGAAGCTTTCCTCGTGATAGTGCTTCATGTCGAAGCCGCCGCCGGCGAGCAAGGCCCGGACGGCTGCCATGTACGGCTCCGGTCCGCAGCAGAAGATCTCGCGCTCACTGAAGTCGGGAGCGATTCGCTTGAGCAGCGAAAGGTCGAGATAGCCGGTCGGCGACGACCAGTCGGCCTCGCTGCCCCGCCCTTCGCACACGAAGGCGGTGCGGAAGCCCGGCTGATTGGTGGCCAGCAGGCTCAAATCCCGCCGGAAGATGATGTCCGCGGGCGTGCGTGCGCTATGCACGAAGACAACGTCCCTATCCTCGCCCAGGTCGTGGAAGCTGCGCGACATGGACATCAGCGGCGTGATCCCGGAGCCGCCTGACAGGAACAGGTACTTGCCCGCGGGATGCAGGGCGCAGGCAAATTCCCCGCTCGGCCCCAGGGCGCGCACGCTCATGCCCGCGGTGAGGTGGTCGTGCAGCCAGTTGGAGACGAGGCCGCCGGGCACGCGCTTGACCGTGATCGACAGGGTGTCCGGGCGCGTCGGCGAGGACGAGATCGTGTAGCAGCGATTGACCGTCTCGCCGTCGATTTCCAGTTCGAGCGTGAGGAACTGCCCCGGCAGGAAGCGGATCAACCCCGGCGTGCGGGGGCGAAAGATGAAGCTCTTGACGTCGTGCGTCTCGTGGCGGACCTGGCAACAGATCAGGACGTCGTCCTCCTCCGCATTCCACAGGGACGGCACGGACTGCCATACATCACGAGTAACAGGTGCGTTCATGCTGAATACATCCTCGGAATTCCAGCCCCCGCTGCCGTCAGGAACGCGGCAAGCGGGGGGATTTGCGGTGCATGGCGGAAGGCACGGATACCCCGGCTCCCGCCTCGCGTCGTTTACTCCACGGCGGCCTTCAGGCGCCCCACGTACCAGTTGGCGAACTTCTCGACCAGCTCCTCGGTGTAGGGCGAATAGGGGCCCGGCTCGTAGGCCGGATCGGCGACGCCGCGCTGGGACATCTCGACCAGCTCGCGGTCCTGCTGGTTGGTCGCGCGCCACACTGCGGTGAGCTTGGCGGGATCGTAGTCGCGCCCTTCCACTGCGTCCTTGTGCACCAGCCACTTCGTGCGCACCAGCGTCTGTTCGGGGCCGATCGGCAGCACCGTGAAGGTCACGATGTGGTCGCTCATGAAGTGGTGCCAGGAATTGGGCTGGGTCCAGAACGACAGGCCGCCGAGGTTGCGCTCGGCGAAATTGCCAAGGAGCTTCTGGCAGGCGACCTTGGCATCCATCGTCTGCGACTCGCCCGCCTTGTCAAGCGGCAGGCGCTTGGCGCGGAATCCGGTGACGCAGCTGTCCAGCTCATCGATTTCCGCGGACTTGAGGCCGGCGGCCTCCCAGCGGGCATGCTCGCGCTCCGTGAGGTCACGGAAGGCCTGGACCTGCTCGATGTTCGAGGGCGAGGGTTGGTAGCCGAAGCCGTACTCGTAGAGGGAGATCGTCAGTTCCGGGTGATTGCTCACGCAGTGGTAGCACTCGCGGTTGTTCTCCATGACCAGCTTCCAGTTGCCGGCCTCGACGATCTCGTCCTGCACGGCGATCTTGCAGTCCGCGAGCTGGTGCGGCCCGATGTAGCGGGCCATCGTTTCGCGCATCCCGCTGAAGTCTTCCGGCGGATTTTCGGCGAGGCAGACGAAGATGAGGCCCGCGACGCTCTCGACATGGACGCGCTTGAGGCCGCGGCCGGAGGGATCGAAGTCATCGCCCATGTGCTCGGCGTAGATCAGCTTGCCGGACAGGTCGTAGGTCCATTGGTGATAGGGACAGACCAGGTTGCCGACGCTGCCCTTGTGGGCGTTGCACAGCTGGGCGCCGCGGTGGCGGCAGACGTTGTGGAAGGCGCGCAGCTCCATGTCGTCGTTGCGCAGCACCACGACCGACGCGCGGCCGAGCTTGACGGTGAAGTAGTCGCCTGGCTCGGGGATGTCCGGTTCGACCCCGACGTAGATCCAGTGCCGTCCGAAGATGGCTTCCATGTCCAGGTCGAAGATCTCCTGGCTGGCGTAGAACTGCGCATCCAGGCTGTGCCCGGGACGTCGGGCGGCGAGGAGTTCCCTCACCTCGTTGCTCACTTTCATGTTTTTTCCTCCTCGGTGCAGAAACGTTGGAGTGATATTCCCGCAGGCTGCGCGGCCTCACTTGTGCTTTGTGGACGCAATCCAATTCAATTCCGACATGGAGGGGAAAGTGCGCGGCGTGCGACAGGATGCGTTGTAGCGGCCACGGCATGGGAGGGACGAGGAGAAGACCTTTGAACGGCGGATTACGCCCGCGGCTCATCCGTCCTGCGACGATGCTGGGGGAAACATGACGAGAGGTACGCGCGGACCACGGGGCCCCTTGTACGGGGCGGAGGGGCGCCATGCGGCGGATCACGCCTTCGGCTCATCCGCCCTGCGGGCGGGCGGATCCCGCAGCGCTCAGTTGAGCAGGCGCGGGCGGATGGCGAAGATGCAGTGATCGAAGCCGTCGGCACCGCATTGGGTTTCGCAGCAGACCGTGCTGAGCGGCTTGCCGGCGTTTTCGCCGATCCAGTCCATCATGCCCGCGAACCAGCCCGCGAACATGTAGCAGGTCCTGGCGGCACAGGCTTCCGCCTGCGAGAGGACGAGCGTGGAATGGTCGAGGCGGACGTCGGCCGTACCGGTGCGGAAGTCGGCCTCGGCGAGGCTGAAGCGCCCCCAGCCGCGTGCCGACAGGCGCTCCAGGTAGTGTTCGAAGAGCTCGACGCCGGCGAGGCCGTGAGCGAACGCTTCCTTTTCGCACCAGTGGCCCGCCGACTTGTAGCTGGCGTGGTAGAGGATATCGCCGTAGCTTTCGTCACCCATGCCTGTCTCCAGGTCCTGCAGGGTATCCAGGCAAAAGCTGCGCGCGGCGAGGCGAATGGACTCGTACTCGCCCTCGGCGCGACCGTCGTCGTCCTGGTCCTGCCCGGCGCTCATCGAATCCACCTGTCGATCCTTCCCATCAGCCTCATTGCATCATTATTCGCGCCCCGGCGTGTCGTGGTCAGTCTGCTTGCGACAGGTTTCCGCGAGATTGCGACAGTTTGATGCAGCCGGACCGTGAAGGCTGGCGAAGGTCGGGAGAAGCCGCTATGTTTATAGATATATAGCTCGATCCGCATGGCGCACCAAAAAGAACAAGGCGCCCGCGTGACGCCTCATTCCGAGGCGTGAAACGCGAGGACGACCAACAGGAGACACCGATGTTCCATTTCCCCGGGCCTGCCGCCCCAGGGCGTTCCGCGCCCGCCTCTCCCCCGACTCGATCCTGTCCGTCCCTGTGCCCGCGCTGCTCTTGCGGGGGCGATGCGGCGGGCTGACGCGCGTTTTTTTTGCCTCGCTGCACGCCTCGTCGCACAGAGGCATGGTTCCTGCTGAAGACGGCATAGCGACTGCACCGCTGCAAACCGGTCCGCCGCACCAATCGATGTTTGCATTCGCCCAACTTTGAGATCGGAGCGCATGGTGTCCGCCACACTCTCGTCCGTGACCCGCGTCGGTTTTCTCCTGCTGAACGAATTCACGATGATCGCGTTCTCCAGCGCGATCGAAGTCCTGCGCATGGCCAACCACATCAGTGGTAAGCCCTTGTACAGCTGGTCCGTGATCTCCGCGAACGGTCAGCAGGTGGCCTCCAGCAACGGCCTCGCCCCCGCGCAGATCGGAACCTACGAGGAGGCGGGGCCGTTCGACATGGTATTCGTGTGCGGCGGCACCAACGTCACCCGTTTCGTCGATGACAAGGTGCTCGCCTTGCTGCGCCGCATCGCTCATGACAAGGTGATTCTCGGCGGATTGTGCACAGGGACTTACGCCCTGGTGAAGGCCGGCCTGCTGAACGGCTACCGGGCCACGATTCACTGGGAAAATCTCAGTGCCTTGCGTGAGGCCCACGACAGAATCAAGTTCGTCGAAGAGCTCTTCGTCATCGACCGCGACCGGATCACCTGCACCGGCGGTATCGCCCCCATCGACATGATGCTCACCGTAGTGCGCGAGCGCTGCGGCAAGACCCTCGTTGCGGAAATCTCCGAGCAGTTCATCCTCGAACGGGTTCGCGACAGCAAGGATCGCCAGCACATCCCGCTGGCTGCGCGAGCGGGTTGCAACCGCAAGGCCCTGGTGGAAGTCGCAGCCCTGATGGAGGCCAACATCGAGGAGCCGCTGTCGCTGGAGGAGTTGTCGCAACTCGCCGGCCTCTCCCAGCGCCACCTGCAGCGCCTGTTCCGCGAAGCCTTGCAAGTCACTCCCAGCCACTACTACCTGGAATTGCGGCTGCGTCGCGCGCGCGAGCTCTTGCTGCAGACGCAGATGTCCATCACCAACATCACGGTCGCATGCGGCTTCCAGTCGTCCTGTCATTTCAGCAAGTGCTACCGCGCGCTGTTCGGCAAGCCGCCCAGCAGCGAGCGGCGGCCGCAGGGAACCGTGGCAGGCGTGAGCAAGCCCGTCGTCCACCATCTGGCTGCATGACGCGTCTGCCGGCCACCTGAGGCCGGGTTGCTCCAGGCTCCGTGCAATGCGCGGAGCCGTTTCCTATCCTTGTAGCGCGGGGATGCGCAGAGGCCGGTTGTCGACGAACGATCCGGGAGAGGAAACCATGAACAGGCCCAACATCAAGGTGTATCGGCTCGCGGCGGTGTTCGTTCTGGGCATTCTGCTGTTCAACTACCCGCTGATGGCCCTGTTCAATCATCCGACGCTGGTGGTCGGGATTCCCGTTCTGTATGTGTACACCTTTGCGGCCTGGGTACTGCTTATCGCGCTCCTGATCCTGTTGATCGAGCGGACCTAGCGCGGCTGCGCGGCGGCCGGGAGACGCCATCTTGCCGACATGGCTCATCGCGGTGGTGGTGGCAGCCTATCTCGGGCTGCTGTTCGCCGTCGCTTACGTGGGCGAGCGCGCCGCAGACGCGGGTCGCAGCCTGATCGCAAATCCCTATGTCTACGCGCTCTCGCTGTGCGTCTTCCTGACTGCATGGGGCTTCTACGGCGACGTCGGCGTCGCCGCGAGCTCGGGCATCGGCTACCTGCCGGCGAACGTCGGGCCGTGCGTGATGGCGTGCCTGTGGTGGATGGTGCTGCGCAAGATCATCCGCATCGCCAAGGACAACCGCCTCACCTCGCTGGCCGACTTCATTTCCTCGCGCTACGGCAAGAGCGGCCTGCTGGCCGGGCTCGTGACCGTGATCGCGCTGCTGGGGGTCACGCCCTACGTCTCGCTGCAGCTCAAGGCGGTGGCGATGAGCTTCCACTTCCTGCGAGGCTATCCGGACGTCCCGGCGGCCACGTCGCTCGTCGACAGCATGTGGCACGACACGACCTTCTACGTGACCCTGCTGCTGGCCGCGTTCACGGTCGTGTTCGGCACGCGCAAGCTCGATCTCGCCGAGCGGCACGAAGGCATGGTCGCCGCGATCGCCTTCGACTCGCTGGTCAAGCTGCTCGCCTTTCTCGCCGTCGGCATCTTCGTCACCTGGGGGCTGTACGACGGCCCGGGCGATCTCTTCGGCCGCGCGGCCGAGGTTCCGCAGATCGCGGGGCTGTTCACGATCGGCGGCGGCGAGCACGGCGGCCGGTCCCCCTGGGGCTCGCTGTTCGCCATCTACGCGGTCACCATGCTTGCGGTGATGTTCCTGCCGCGGCAGTTCCAGGTGGCGGTGATCGAGAACGTCGACGAGACGCACGTGAATCGGGCGATCTGGCTGTTTCCGCTGTATTTCCTGCTGTTCGACCTCTTCGTGCTGCCGATCGCCTTCGCCGGCCTGCTGCAGTTCGGCCCCGACGGCGCCGTGAGCCCGGAGACCTTCGTGCTAGCGTTGCCGATGGCCGCGCAGCGCGAGGCGCTGGCGCTGCTCGTGTTCGTCGGCGGGTTCGCCGCGGCCACCGGCATGGTGGTCGTGGAGGTCATCGCGCTGTCTACGATGGTCTGCAACGACCTGGTGATGCCGATCCTGCTGCGCGTGAAGGCGCTGCGCCTGGCGGAACGGACCGACCTGTCGGGCCTGCTGCTCGCAATCCGGCGCATCACCATCGTGGGTGGGCTCCTGCTCGGCTACGCGTATTACCGGCTGGCAGGCGAAGCCTATGCACTGGCGTCGATCGGGCTGCTCTCGCTGGCGGCGGTGGCGCAGTTCGCGCCCGCGCTGCTGGGCGGGCTGTACTGGAAGACAGGCACCAAGGCGGGCGCGTTCGCCGGGCTGGGGGCAGGTTTCATCGTGTGGATCTACACGCTGGTGGTGCCGGCCTTCGCGCGGGCGGGCTGGCTGTCGCCGACGCTGCTCGAGCAAGGCCCCTTCGGCGTTGGGCTGCTGCGCCCGCTCGCGCTGTTCGGCCTGGAGGGGCTCGACGAGACCAGCCATGCGGTGCTGTGGAGCATGTTTGCGAATATCGGGGCCTACGTGGCGGTGTCGCTCCTCAGCGAACAGGGCAGCGTGGAGCAGACCCAGGCGGCGCTGTTCGTCGACGCATCGAGGCACGATCGCGGCAACGAACGCGACTGGGGAGCACGCGGGTCGCTGCCCGACCTTTATGCGCTCATGCAACGTTTCCTGGGCCCGGAGAATGCCCGTCAATCCTTGGCGTCCTATGCGGTACGGCATGGCCTCGACTGGCCTCGCGAGGTGGACGCCGATCTGGCCCGCTACTGCGAAGCGCAACTGTCCGGCATCATTGGCGCGGCTTCCGCGCGTCTCGTGCTCGGCTCGGTGGTCGAGGAAGAGTTCCTGCGCGACACGCTCACCGGCCTGCCGAACCGCGCATTGCTGCTGACACGTCTCGGCGACGCCCTCGACCGGCACCGGCTGGGCAAGGCGCACGGCTTCGCCCTGCTGTTCATCAGCCTGGACCGCTTCCGACTCATCGGTGACAGCCTGGGCGCAACCGTCGCCGACGAGTTCCTGATCGCGGTCGCGCGCAGCCTGGGCTCCGGTCTCCGCCCCGGCGACACGGCCGCCCGCCTGGGCGGCGAGAATTTCGCCCTCCTGCTCGACGAAACCAGCGATGTCACGGAGGCGATACGCTTCGCGGAGCGCCTCCAGACCGAGCTTGCAGCCGGCTTCAACGTGGACGGGCACGCGCTGTTCTCGTCGGCGAGCGTGGGGATCGCCCTCGGTCGGCCCGACTACGCAGACCCGGCCGACATCCTGCGTGATGCGGAGACGGCCGCGCACAACGCCACGCGGCGCGGTGGTGCGTGCCAGGAGGTGTTTGCCGCCGACATGCGCGAACGCGTGGTCGCCCTGCTCGACATGGAGACGCAGTTGCGCCGGGCGGTTTCACGCGGCGACGAGTTCCGCGTCTACTACCAGCCCATCGTCGACCTGCCCACCGGCCGACTGGCGGGTTTCGAAGCGCTGGTGCGGATGCGGCGGGCCGACGGTACGCTGGTGCCGCCAGGCGAGTTCATTCCGCTCACCGAGGAGACCGGTCTCATCGTGTCGATCGGCCGCTGGGTGCTGGCCGAAGCCTGTCGGCAGATGCAGGACTGGCAGCGGCGCTTTCCGGAGCGCGCGGCCGGGAAGATCAGCGTGAACCTCGCCGGCCGGCAGTTCGTGCAACCGGACCTGCTCGAGCAGATCCGGGCGGTGCTGGCCGAAACCGGCCTCGACGCGGGCAGCCTCAAGCTGGAAGTGACCGAGACCCTGCTGATGGAGCACGCCGAGTCGGCGGCCGCAGTGCTGACGAAACTGCGCGCGCTCGGAATCGAACTCCTGATGGACGACTTCGGCACCGGCTACTCGTCACTGTCATACCTGCACCGCTTCCCGCTCGACACCCTGAAGGTGGATGCCTCCTTCGTGCGCCGCATGGACACGGACCAGGCGGCGGACGATATCGTCCAGACCATCGTCACCCTGGCCCGCACGCTCGGCATGAGCGTGATCGCCGAAGGGGTCGAGACGGCGGCCCAGCTGACCCGGCTGCGGGCGCTGGGGGTCGACTACGGCCAGGGCTACTACTTCGGGCAGCCGCTCGACGCCGAGGCGGCCGAGGCGATGATCCGCCGTGCTCCGGTCTGGTAATCCTTCCGTGCAACCATCCGAATCGACCTGCGTACTTCTCGCACCCACGTTTTTTCGCCATCGGCTGAGAAATCAGCACGGTCAATTCGTTTGCCATAAATAGGCAGCTTCGATACCTTTCGCATCGATGCCATTCGTGTAACCGGCGCTGAGTGAACTCCGGGAGATCCGGGGTGATGTGCAGATTCCGTCCTTCCTCCTATCGGCTCGTTCTGTCTTCCAGAACGATTTGGCGTCACCATCGACTCGCAACGAGAATATGAATGCCTGACTTCTATCGGTACTTCAAAGAAAACATGGACGGCCTTGGTCTTCCGGCGCCTGAAACTCTCTTTGGCTCTTTGCAGGCCACCGTCGCGAATGCAACTGTGATCCTGAGTCAAGTCGACAAGTTTGGAAAGGCTGTAACGATTTCCGAGCTTATAAGTGCAGGTAAGAAAATAGAGCAATTGGCGACCATTGGTGCATGCTCAGCCGCTTTCTATGTCGGTGCAGTAATTGGCAGCATTGCAGTTGCGACGGGGCGCTCGCTTTCGGGGGGCACCTCTATAGCCGACGTGATCTTCACGGCGTGCAGGCACAATCTGGATCGACCTTGGCTCGTGACGACACTGCAACGATATCCCGACTTGTACGAAAAGAGGACGGTCGCTCGTGACATGTATCGTTATCAGGCGGCCGTGGCATGAGAGACGGTATCTACTTGATGGCTTCAGCAATTGCGTTGGCCGCAATCGGCTGGGTTTTCTGGCACTTCGCGGGCGAAAGCGGCTTTGAAATTATTTCAACGGTAGCGCTAGTCGCGGTCGTCGCAGACAATATCCGTTTGAGGCGGCTACTTCGTTCATCACGCAGCAACTGAATCGCCCCGGGGCTTCGCTGCGGTTGCCTTGTTTGCATCACGCAGAAACGGCATGCTCGCCTCGCACGACGACGGCGCCCAGCGCAAACGAATCGCGCCGGGCGCCTCGGCTGTCAGGACTCCTGCCCCTGGCCGCCTTTCAGCCGTGCGATGCGCTCTTCCTTCCGGACGCCGAAGCTCTCGGTGAGACGATCGAGAATGATCGCAAGCAACACCACCGCGAGTCCGGACTCGAAGCCCAGTCCGATGTCGAGGCGCTGGATACTGGCGAGCACGTTGTTGCCCAAGCCGCCACCACCGACCATCGACGCGATGATGACCATCGACAGCGCCATCATGATCGTCTGGTTGATGCCGGCCATGATCGAGGGCAGCGCGCCGGGAATCTGGATCTTGAGCAGCACCTGCAGCGGCGTGCAGCCGAAGGTGATGCCGGCCTCGACCTGCTCCTTGTTGACCTGGCGGATGCCGAGTGCGGTCAGGCGAACCACGGGCGGCATGGCGAAGATCACCGTCGCCAGGACCGCCGGTACGCGACCGAGTCCGAACACCATCGCCGCCGGGATGAGGTAGACGAAGGCCGGCATGGTCTGCATGAAGTCCAGCACCGGCCGCAGCAGGTAGTTGATGCGGCGATTCAGGGCGGCGGCGATGCCCAGCGGGATGCCGACGAGGAGGCTGATGAGCGTCGACGCGATGATCAGAGCGAGCGTCACCATCGTCGCCGGCCAGAACCCTGTGCCGATGATGACCACGAAGGCGACCGCGGCGGTGGCGGCGAACTTCCAGCCGAGGCGCCAGAATCCGAGCACGACGAACAGGCCAGCGAGGAGCCAGTCGGGCACCCATTGCAGGAGCCGCTCCGTCAGTGCCGTCATGTCCCCGACCACGTCGCCCAGGCCGGCCAGCACCCCGTGATCATTCTCGAGAATGAAATTGATGGTTTTTTCGGCCCATTCGCCGATCGGCAGGAAATCACGCATGGCTGAGCTCTTCCTTCGCCATCTTCTTGAGCAGGATCGTCTGGGTGACCGCGCCGATGTAATGGCCTTGCGACTCGATCACGGGCAGCGGATAGGGCATCTTGACGATGCGGCAGATCAGCTCGCGCAGGTTGAGGTTGCCGTTGACCGGCGGAAGGTCGGTCAGCAGCGCGTGGGCGAGTTCGGTGGAGCCGGACTCCAGCGAGCGGATCATCGAGTCGATCGAGACGGTGCCGACGAGCTTGTGCTCGCCATCCACGACAAAACCGTAATTGCGGCGCGCCGCGCGCAGACGCTCGATCGCACCGTGGAAGCCGTCGGCGAAATCGCCGTGCGCCTTGAACACCGGCACTGCATCCGCGTCGGCGATATCCTTGGCGGACAAGTACTTGTTCACATCCACCCCGTTGAAGAAGGCCCGCACGTATTCGTCGGCCGGGTTGCGGATGATCTCGTCGGGCGTGCCGATCTGCACGATGCGCCCGCCTTCCATGATGGCGATACGGTTGCCGATGCGGCAGGCCTCGTCGAGGTCGTGCGAGACGAAGATGATCGTGCGCTGATGCTCGCGCTGCAGATCGAGCAACAGCCCCTGCATCTCGGTGCGCTTGAGCGGATCGAGGGCGGAGAAGGCCTCGTCCATGAGCATCAGTGACGGATTCACGACCAGGGCGCGCGCGAGTCCCGCGCGCTGCTGCATGCCGCCGCTCAACTCGCGCGGGTAGCGGTTCGCGAAGGCGGCGAGGCCGACCTGCTCGAGTACCTGCATCGCGCGCGCTTCGCGCTCCTTGCGCGACACGCCGGACACCTCCAGCCCGAAGGCCGCGTTTGCGAGCACCGTGAGGTGCGGTAGCAGCGCGAACGACTGGAACACCATCGCCATGTCGCTGCGGCGCAGCTTGATGAGCTGCTTCGGGTCCATCGACGCGACATCCTGTCCGTCGACGAGAACCTGCCCGGAGCTGGGCTCGATCAAGCGGTTGAGCAGGCGGATCAGCGTGGATTTGCCGGACCCGGACAAACCCATGATGACGAAGATCTCGCCCGCGTTGATGTGGAAATTCGCGTTCTGGACACCGACCACCATACCGGTTTCCCGAACGATCTGATCCTTGTCCCTGCCCGAACGCAGCATCTGCATCGCCAGGTCGGGTTTGGCGCCGAAGATCTTGTACAGATCCTTTACTACGATCTTTGCCTGCATGGTCTCGCCTACCTCCAGCGCACTGCTCCACCCATCAATCGACACCGGTGCCCGCATCGCTGCGAACACCGGTTTTCGCGTCTGCGCGCAATACGCCGCCTTACTGGGCGTCCTTCAACCAGGCTGCAACCATTTCGGGATGGCTCGCAATGTAGGCCGTGGCCTCTTTCTCGTAGGACGATTCCTTCGCTTTCGCCATGATGCCTTCGAGGTCCGACAGAGGAATCTTGAAGTTCTTGATGAAAGCCGCCGCCTTCGGGAAGTCCTGGTCGAAGCCCTTGCGCCCGATCGCGTGGATCGCTTCGGCGCCGCCGAGCGACTTCTTCGGATCCTCGAGGTAGCGCACCTTGTATTTCGAGAACATCCAGTGCGGATTCCAGGTCGTGACGACGATCCAGTCCTTGCGCGCCATCGCGCGATCGAGGGCGACGATCATCGCGGCGTCGGAACCGGTGCGCAGGTCGTAGCCGGTAAGGCTGTAGTCCTTGAGCGCCTGTTCGGAGGCGCGCATCAGGCCGGCACCCGGGTCTATCCCCTGGACCTGGCTCTTCAGCTTCTTCGCCACTTCCGGCTTGTTCAGATCGGAAATCGACGACAGCTCGGACGCGGGAACATAGTCGGGAACGGCCCAGCCGAGTTTGGCGTTGTCATACAGGATGCCGAGGTCGACCAGTTCTCCGTTGAGCTTGTCCCAGTAGGCCTTGTGCGTATTCGGCAACCATGCCATCAGCATCACGTCGAGCTGTTTCTTGGCGACGCCCTGGTACTGCAGCCCGATGTCGGTCATCACCAGCTCGACCTTGTAGCCGAGCCGCTGCTCGAGCAGCTGCTTGGCGATGTTGGTCACCGCCTCGGCGTCGGACCACGCCGTCCAGCCGATCTTGATCGTCTTCTGATCGGCGGCCTGGACTCCGGTCGCACCGGCCACCGCGGAAACGAACATCGCAGCGCCGATTGCGTGTTTGAACACTTGCCTCAGTCTTGAAAACATCTACTCCTCCGGTCTGATGTGTCGGGCTCTATGGATTGGCCCGTTGGTGGTGAGTCTGTGTGCTGCGAGTCGAGGACTGCGATCCAGCGGGTGGAACAGCCGACCGAGTTATCAAGCGGGCAAGTAAATGCCGTTCGGACTGGGCCCTTCGACTGGCTCCGGGCGAACGGTAATACCTTTAACGAGAAGATCGGCGAGAGTCAGTCTAGGGGTCCGCGGGTCGGGCAATTTACCCCTGTGCGACCTCCAGTCGATCTGTTTGCGGCATCGGGCAGGGCAAGGTTTCGTAGGTCGGGACGCGCTACGCATCTCCCGACCTACGGGGTCGTGCGGTGGCTCGGATTGCCGCCGTCTCCCCCATCGTCAGCGGTGACCGACGGACTCACGGCACCAGGATCAGGTCGATGGCCCTGCGCACCTCGGGCTGCAGCGTCGTGCCCTCGGCGCACAGGGCGGCGATCAATTCGGGGAGGCCGTCGACGGGCTGGGCGGCGCGCACACGCCGCGCCCAGTCGTCGGGCGTTTCGCCCTGCGGCAGCGCGACGCCCAACGCGCCGAGCCGCTCGCGAAAGTCGTCGATATCGACGAGGTCGGCAAACATCATGATGTGGCCCTCCTGAAGGACGAGGATTACTTTACGCCTTTCAACGGTCCGCGAAAGTCGCGGTTTCCCGCGCTCACCGCAGCACCCCTTCCTCGCGCAGCAGCTTGAGGATGGCCTCGGCGCCCTGTTGCGCGGAAATGCCTGCGAGCACCTGCCCGCCGCTGCCTTCAGCCTTCGCCGCGGCGGCCTTGAAGCGGTCGCGAGCGGACGCCGCCTTCACGATTTTGAGGCGCTTCGGGCGCTTGCGCGCGGGCGCCACCGTCCACTCGCGCGCAGCAGCATCCGCCACCACCTCGGACGCGACGCGGTGCAGCTCGCCGCGTTGTGCGGGTCCGAAGGCGCTTTGCCGTGCGGGCTGCGCCGCCGCGTCGACCGTCACGACGGCGGGCAGGCGCACCTTCAGGCGTCGCCGCTGCCCGCGCGGCAGGGCCTGCAACACGGTCATCGTGTCGCGGTCCACCGACTCGATCTCGGCGAGCCCGGACACCAGCGACCAGCCGAGTCGTTCGGCGAGGATGAAGGGCACGAGGCCCGAGCCTTCCCCGGTTTCGCCGCGCGCCCCGCATAGCACGACGCGCGGAGCCGCGGCACGCAGCCAGCTTTCCAGCGCCGGCACGACGTCGGACCCGTCCGGTTGCGGCAGCACGTCCACGGCGCCAAGGCCCATGCCCAGGTAGCCGCGCAGCGCCGCTTCCGTCTCGGGCGACGAGGCGCCCGCATGCACGAGCGACAGCTCCCCGCCTTTCGCCAGCGACAGACCGATCTCGACCGCCCGCGCGTCGTACTCGGCGCGCCGCGCCCGGCCGGTCACCGGGTGGCGGCCGACCGAGACGAGGGCGGCGACTTTCAGCGACGGCTCCGTCGCCGCATTTCCATTGCCATCACGCTGCATTGCGCTGCTCCTTGCGAACGCCTTCCACCATCTCCACCAACGCGGCCAGCACCTCGCTCGAATCGGCGATCACCGAGAGATCCGCCCGCTTGACCATGTCGCAGCCGGGATCGGTGTTGATCGCGATGACCTTGTCGCATTGCTGGATGCCCTGCAGGTGCTGGATCGCACCCGAGATGCCGACGGCCAGATACACCCGCGCCGTGACCCAAGTTCCCGTTGCCCCGACCTGGCGGTGACGCGGCATGAAGCCGTTGTCCACCGCGACGCGGGAGGCGCCTTCCGTCGCGCCAAGCACGCGCGCGGCCTGGTGGAAACCGCCCCAGTCGCGGATGCCGTTGCCGGCCGACAGGATGAATTCCGCTTCCGCGAGCGCCACGCCGGCCGGATCGACTGCGACCGCGCCAAGGTCATCGACGCGCAGCAGCGGCTGCGGCAGCGCTGCGGGCGGATCGATGGGAGCCGCGGCGTGAATCGTCTCGCTGACCGGCTCCGCGCATTCGGGCAGCGCGAGCACGATGCGCGGCAGCCTGCGCGTGACGTCGGTCGTGCCCGCGGCGCCGCGACCGGTGCACTGTCCGTCCGCGATCTGCCACACCTGGGTCGCCGGCCGCTCGCCGAGACGTGCCGCGAGACGCCGGCCCAGCTCAGCCCCGCCCAGCAGCGAATCCGGGAACAGCCAGTGCCGCGGCTCGTGCTGGCGCTCGATGCCGCCCAAGGCCGTGAGACGCTGTTCCGGCGCGTAGCCTTCGAAGGATTCTCCGGCGAAGTTCACCACGCGATCGACACCGGCTTCGCCGAGCGCGTCCTCGCGCGACTCGCCGAATGTCACCAGCAGCACCGCGCCCTGCCCGCCTTCGTCGGCGAGCTGCCGCGCGAGGCCCAGCACGTCGCGGTCGTGGGCCGACAGGCGGCCGCCGGGCATGTCGGCCACCACGGCGACGACGAACGCGGGGGAGTCGACCTGCACGGCCCGCCGGGTGGGCGCCGCCGAGGCTTCGCGCCGCGCGGAGCCCGACGCATGGGCCGTCTGCGCGCCGCTGCGGTCGATGCGGCGGATGCCGTTCGGGCCGATGAAGCCGACCGCGTGCGGATTGCGCCGGATGATGCCGTTCGGCCCCATCCACTGCGCCACCGCCGCGCCGCCGTTCAGCTGCGCCAGCACGGCCTCGTGCTCCGGATGCAGGCGATTGCGGGCGATCCACTCGGTGCGCGGATCGCGTCTGACGATTTCACTCATGCCACCACCTCCACCGCGCGTTCCACTTGAACACGCTTGTCCGCGCCCCGCGCAGGCGCCGGTGCCGCCACCAGCTGCGCCGCGACGAGCTCGGCAATGTCGAGCACTTCCGGGCGGGGTCCGACGACGCCTTCGAGCATCGCCGTGCATTGCGGGCATCCGACGGCCACGATGTCGGCCTTCGTCGAATTGATCTCTTCCATGCGCATGTCGGGGATGCGGCGCTTGCCCGGAATGTCGGTGATCGGCGCCCCGCCGCCACCGCCGCAGCAGCGCGAACGGAAGCCGGAGCGTTCCATCTCGACGACCTTGATGCCGATGCCCTTGAGCGCATTGCGCGGCGCTTCGTATTCGCCGTTGTAGCGGCCGAGGTAGCACGGATCGTGGTAGGTCACGCGCCCGCCGGTCCATTCACCGAGCGCGAGCCTGCCCTTCTCGATGAGGTTCGAGATGAAGGTGCTGTGATGCGTCACCGCGTAGCTCGCGCCGAAAGATGGGTATTCGTTCTTCAGCACATGGAAGCTGTGCGGATCGCAGGTCACGATCTCGCGGAAGCGATACTTCGCCAGCGTTGCCGCGTTGCGCACCGCAAGCGCCTGGAAGCCCGCCTCGTCGCCCAGGCGGCGCGCGACGTCGCCGCTGTCGAGTTCCTCGTTGCCGAGCACCGCGAAATCGACCTGTGCCGCGCGCAGCACCTTCACGAGTGCGCGTAGCGTGCGCTGGTTGCGCATGTCGAAGGCACCGTCGCCCATCCACAGCAGCACGTCGGCCGTGCCGCGCTTCGCCATCAGCGGCAGGTCCAGGTCGGCTGCCCAGTTCATGCGCGTGGCGGGATCGAAGCCGCCGGGGTTGTCGGTGGTTGCGAGATTTTCCAGCACCTCGCGGCCCTTGTTCGGCGTGTTGCCGTGTTCCATGGTCAGGTAGCGCCGCATGTCGACGATCGCGTCGACGTGCTCGATCATCATCGGGCATTCCTCGACACAGGCGCGGCAGGTCGTGCAGGACCACAGCGTTTCCGCATCGACGAGCGCGCGGCCCTCGCGCAGCACGATCGGACTGTGCGCGTCGCCGCCGTGCTCGCCGACCGGCTTGCCCGGATAGGGCGAGCCGGCGTAGGCCGCATCCGTGCCGCCCGCCATGCCGACCACCATGTCCTGGATCAGCTTCTTCGGGTTCAGCGGCTGTCCGGCGGCGAAGGCCGGGCACATCGCCTCGCAGCGGCCGCACTGCACGCAGGCGTCGAAGCCGAGGAGCTGGTTCCACTTGAAATCGGCTGGCTTGCCGACGCCCAGCGGCGCTGCGGAATCCTTCAGGTCAAGCGGCTTGAGGCCGGTCGAGCGCCCGCCCCCGAAGCGTTCCGGCCGGCGGTGGAAGGCGAGGTGCAGCGCGCCAGCGAAGGCGTGCTTCATCGGCCCGCCCCAGGTCATGCCGAGGAACATCTCGGAGATGCCCCACGCGATAACGAGCGTCAGCACGGCGGCGAGCGCCCAGCCGCCGAATCCGGCGGGCAGGATCCCGGCCGTCGGCAGCGTGACGAGGAACACGCCGCTCGCGAACGCGACGAGGCTCTTCGGCAGGCGCATCCACGGGCCGCGCGAAAGGCGCGCCGGGGGATTCTTGCGCCGCGCCGCGACGCGCAGCGCACCCACGAACATGACGACCGTCGCGGCGAGCAGCGCCCAACTCAGCAGGCGGCTCTGCAGCTGGAAGCCATGTACCAGGATCAGCAGCACGGCGGCCGCGACGAAGCCGCCGCCGGTCGCGACGTGGGTGTTCGCGAACACCTTGTCGCGTGCGACGACGTGATGGAGGTCCACCAGGTAGCGCCGCGGCATTGCGGCCAGCCCGCCGAGCACGGAGACCGGCGAGGGGCGACCCTGGCGCCACAGGCGGATGCGCCGAAAGGCACCCAGCAGCGCCAGCGCAAGCGCCCCGAGGACCAGAACTGGGAGTACAACGTCAAGCATTCAACTCTCCTTGCTTCTGCAGACCGGCGGGAGCGCAGCGCGGGGCTGCGCATTCATCCCGCCGGGCGATGCATCAGAAGTCCTTGCACAAGCGCAGGGCGTCGAGGATGGCCGCATGCGTATTGCGCTGGGACACGCAGTCGCCGATGCGGAACAGCAGGTAACCATCACCCTTTTCCGCGAGGCAGGACTGCGGCTGGATCGCGAAGAGCTCCTCGATGTTCACCTGGCCCTTGTTGCGCGAACCCGGCTTCAACTCGTAGTACAGCTTCTCGTCCGGGCGCACGCCGTTCTCGACCACGATCTGGTCGACCACGCGCTCTTCCTTGGCACCGGTGTATTCGTTCTCCAGCACCGCGACCAGCTTGTCGCCTTCGCGATAGACCTTCTCCAGCATCAGGTCCCCGGTCATGATCACTTCCTTGGGGTACAGGCTGCGGTAGTAGGTCGGGAAGGTCGTGCCGCCGATCGCCACACCCGGCTTGATGTCGTCGGTGACGATCTCGACCTTGGCGCCCTTGTCGGCGAGGTAGTCCGCGACCGACATGCCCGAGAATTCGCAGATCGTGTCGTACACCAGCACGTTCTTGCCCGGCGCGACGCGGCCTTCGAGAATGTCCCAGCTGCTCACGACCAGCCCTTCGGCGGCGCCCCAGTGGGGGTTCTGCTCGAGGAAGGGATGGGCGCCGACCGCCAGCACGACGACGTCGGGCCGCAGATCCATGATCGTCGCCGCGTCGGCCGCCACGCCCAGGCGCAGGTCGATCTTCAGGCGCGCCAGTTCCAGCTGGTACCAGCGCGTGATGCCCGCCATCTGGTCGCGCTGCGGTGCCCGTGCGGCGATCGAGATCTGACCGCCCAGCGCGTCCTTCTTCTCGAACAGCGTCACCTCGTGGCCGCGCTCGGCGGCGACGCGCGCCGCCTCCATGCCGGCCGGGCCGCCACCCACGACGACGACCTTGCGCTTGGGCCCGGTCGACTTCTCGATGATGTGCGGCAGGCCCTGGTGCTCGCGCGAGGTCGCGGCGTTCTGGATGCACAGCACGTCCAGGCCCTGGTACTGGCGGTCGATGCAGTAGTTCGCGCCGACGCACTGGCGGATCTGGTCGACCTGGCCCATCTTGATCTTGTTGACGAAGTGCGGATCGGCGATGTGCGCGCGCGTCATGCCCACGAGGTCGACATAGCCGCCTTCGAGGATGCGCTGCGCCTGGTTGGGATCCTTGATGTTCTGCGCATGGATCACCGGCACCGACACCACTTCCTTGATCCCGGCCGCCAGATGCAGGAAGGGCTCCGGCGGGTAGCTCATGTTCGGGATCACGTTCGCCAGCGTGTTGTGCGTGTCACAGCCCGAACCGACGACGCCGATGAAGTCCAGCAGGCCGGTGTCGCTGTAGTACTTCGCGATCTGCTTCATGTCCTGGTGCGTGAGGCCGTCCGGATGGAACTCATCGCCGCAGATGCGCATGCCGACCACGAAGTCGCGCCCGACCTCGGCGCGCACGGCCTTCAGCACTTCCATGCCGAAACGCATGCGGTTCTCGAAGGAGCCGCCCCACTCGTCGGTGCGCTGGTTTACGCGCGGGCTCCAGAACTGGTCGATCAGGTGCTGATGCACCGCAGACAGCTCGACCCCGTCCAGCCCGCCTTCCTTCGCGCGACGTGCCGCCTGCGCGTAGTTGCCGATGATGCGCTGGATCTCCTCGGGCTCGATCGTCTTGCAAGTCGCGCGGTGCACCGGCTCACGGATGCCCGAGGGCGACACCAGGTGCGGCCAGTTCTCGCCATCCCAGCGCGAGCGCCGGCCCATGTGCGTGATCTGGATCATGATCTTCGCGCCGTGCTTGTGCATCGCGTCGGCGAGGTTCTGGAAGTGCGGAATGATCTTGTCCGTGGACAGATTCACCGACTTCCACCAGCCCTGCGGGCTGTCGATCGCAACCACCGACGAGCCGCCGCAGATGCACAGGCCGATGCCGCCCTTGGCCTTTTCCTCGTAGTACTTGACGTAGCGCTCGGTGGTCATGCCGCCGTCGGTCGCATAGACCTCGGCGTGCGCGGTGCTGACGATACGGTTGCGAATCGTCAGCTTGCCGATCTGGATCGGCTGGAAAAGGGCGTCGAACTGTGCCATTGCCTTTTACTCCTTTCAGCGCGGGCGGGTGATGAACACGCCGTAGTCGCAGCCTTCCTCGGCGCCGCTCTGCGTCTGCTCCGCAAGGGTGCGCAGCGGGCTACCCGCGGCGGCGAGAATCTGGTCCATCGCGCCGGCGAACCAGCCGGTGAACATGTATTCGATCTTGCGGCCGACCTTGCCGTATTCGTAGACGAAGGCCGAGTGGTCGAGGCGCACGCGGCAGGTGCCAGCGTCAAGGTCGATCGCCTCGATCGAGAAGAGGCCCCAGCCGCGCTGCGACAGCCGCTTCATGTAGTGCTCGAACACGGCGACGCCCGACAGGCCATGCAGCGCGGCTTCCTTCTCGCACCAGTGCCAGGCCGACTTGTAGCCCGCCTTGTAGAGGATCTCGGCGTAGCGCTCGGCGCCGATCTCCTCTTCGATGCCCTTGTGGTTGTTGATAAAGAAATGGCGCGGCACGTACAGCATGGGCAGCGCGTCGGTGGTCCAGACGCCGGTTTCGGAATCGACTTCGATCGGCAGTTGCGGTGCGGTCTTCATGTTCGGTTTGTCTCCAGTATGTTTTTGGGGCTGGGGATGGCGTCGGGCTCACTCGCCCCAGACGTCGCGCAGCACGCGCACCCAGTTCTCGCCCATCACCTTGCGCACGACACGCTCGGACATGCCGCGCTTGAGCAATGTTTCGGTCAGGTTCGGGAATTCACCCACGGTACGGATGCCGAGCGGATTGACGATCTTTCCGAAGTTGGTGAGGCGGCGGGCGTAGCCCTTGTCGTGCGTGAGCCACTCGAAGAAGTCCTTGTCGTGGCCCTGCGTGAAGTCGGTACCGATGCCGATCGCATCCTCGCCGACGATGTTCATTACATATTCGATGGCTTCGGCGTAATCGTCGATCGTCGAGTCGATGCCTTTCTTGAGGAAGGGCGCGAACATCGTCACGCCGACGAAGCCGCCGTGATCGGCGATGAACTTCAGCTCGGCGTCGGACTTGTTGCGCGGATGTTCCTTGAGGCCCGATGGCAGGCAGTGGGAATAGCAGACCGGCTTCTTGGACTCGAGGATGACTTCCTCGGAAGTCTTCGCGCCGACGTGCGAGAGGTCGCACATGATGCCGACGCGGTTCATCTCGGCGACGACCTCGCGGCCGAAGCCCGACAGCCCGCCGTCGCGCTCGTAGCAGCCGGTGCCCACGAGGTTCTGCGTGTTGTAGCACATCTGCACGATGCCCACGCCGAGCTTCTTGAAGATCTCGACGTAGCCCAGCTTGTCCTCGAACGCGTGCGCGTTCTGGAAGCCGAGGATGATGCCGGTCTTGTTGGCTTCCTTCGCCGCGGCGATGTCGGCGGTGGTGCGGACCGGCATCACGAGATCGGTGCTCTCCGCCATCAGGCGATTGACCATGACGATGTTGTCGACGGTCGCCTGGAAGCCTTCCCACACCGACACCGTGCAATTCGCCGCGGTCAGGCCGCCCCGGCGCATGTCCTCGAACAGATGCCTGTTCCACTTCGCAATGATCAGCCCGTCGATGACAACGGCACTGTCGTGAACTTCCTTCGCATTCATTCGCAGCTCCTCGGCAAGCGCTATTCGTGGGGATGAGAATAGCGTTCTCGCCGGGAGACCTATCGCACGGGAAGCGACGGGCACGAGTCAAAATGCGTCATTTTGGTGCGAACCGCGACAAGCCCTGTGCGCTGCACGTGTATAGCGGTTCGGTCACGCAATGAAACCGGCTTCGAGACGCCCAAAAAAGAATCCGCCCGGAACCACGAAGGTTCCGGGCGGATTGGACACGTGAAGCTTCAGACGCCGGCGCGGAGGCGTCGTCCTGTCAGCACACCGCGCGACGCGGCGCGCGCGTGAGGCTTCCGTAGGTCGCCTCGCCGCGGGCAGCCATCAGCGCCAGTTCGGCGGTCGAGGCGGGCAGGACGACATCCGGCAGGTCGGCGCTCTCGTCGGCGATAAAGATCTCGCGCCGCCCCCGCGCGCCGCGCGGCACGGGCTCGATGGTCCGCTCGCTGCTCGGCGGAACACCGAAAAAGCCGCGGTAGCACTTCGAGAAATGCGGCGTCGAGACGAATCCGCAGGCCGTGGCGACCTCGATGATCATCATCGAGGTCTGCCGCAGCAGCTGGCGTGCGCGGTTGATCCGGATCGTCAGGTAATAACGGGACGGCGAACAATTCAGGTGCCTGAGGAAGAGGCGCTCCAGCTGCCGCCGCGAGATGCCCGCAATCGCCGCCAGATCCTCAAGCTCGAGCGGTTCCTCAATGTTAGCCTCCATCAAGGCGACAATCTCGAGCAGTTTGGGCTGCGAGGTCCCCAGCACGTGGCGCAAGGGAATGCGCTGCTGCTCCTGATCGTTGCGGATGCGCTCGCACATGAACATCTCGGAGATCGCCCCCATGAGTTCGCGCCCGTGCTGCTTGCCGATCAGGTTCAGCATCATGTCGAGTGGTGCGGTACCTCCCGATGCGGTCAGGCGGTTCGCCTCGATGGTGAAGAGGCGGTTCGTCACCAGCACCTTCGGGAACGCTTCCTGCAATCCCGAAATGCATTCCCAGTGAATGCTTGCGCGGTAGCCATCCAGCAGCCCGGCCTGCGCCAGCGCCCAGGTCCCCGTGCACACGCCGCCGATCAGCGCGCCACGGCGCGCCTGGGCCTGCAGGAAGCTCAGGTGCGATTTGCGGATCGCCTGCTGCTGTGCGACCCCGCCGCAGACGATCACGATGTCCAGGTCGTGCGCATCGTCCATCGGCGCATCAGGGAGGATGCGCTGGCCGTCGCTGGCGCGAACCGGGTCACCGTTCTCGCTGAGCGTGAACCACTGGTAATGCTCTTCCCCGCTCAGGTGATTGGCCATGCGCAAGGGCTCGATGGCCGAAGAATGCGCGATGAGCGTGAAATTGTCGAGCAGAAGGAAACCGATACGGGTCGGCCTGGCGACGACACCCGGCTCCGTCGACCGTCCGGCCGCGGCGCGATTGCGTTCGTACATCATTACCCCTCCTCCACAGGCACCCTGGGTGCCACGCAGGCCGGTCTTTCTGCCGGCCTTGTCGTTTGAATATCCCTCGTGCACCACCGTTACGCGTGCCCCGGAGGCCATATTCCGAAAGTCGTACGAAACTGACTTTTCCAGGGACCCCGCGCACAGCTTGCGGCGTCGTTTGCGACAGGGAAATAGTGACACTGCGCGAAGGGCTAATCAACTGCGGGGAGGCTTGTGGCTTGCCTCATTACGACGCGCTTTGTTTCGTACACGACAAGCGCTGGTGAATTCTCCTGTAAGCGGGTCTCCGGATGTGTCTAGAGGAAGCCAAGCAGCCTGGGCAGGGCGAGCGAAAGCTCCGGCACGAAGGTGGTAACGACCATCACCGGCAGGGCCACGAACAGCATCAGCGCGATCGCGGGCGCGATCGTGCGATGGATCTCCGCCTTCCCGATCCGGCACGCCATGTAGAGGATGGGGGCCACCGGCGGACTGTTCGCCCCGATCACGACCGAGCAAGCGACGATGGACGCGAAGTGCACCGGATGCATGCCGGTTTCCATCATCAAGGGCAGGAACAGCGGGGCGATGACGACGGTCACGGACACATCGTCGATGATCATGCCGGCGAGGATCAGCACGAGGTTGACGGTGATCAGGATCAGCAGCGGATTGCTCACCAGCGAGGTCACCCATTCCGTGAGGTCCTGCGGAATGCCTTCGGACGCAAGGATGCGCCCGATCATGAAGCTGAAGAGCAGGATCAGGATCACCGTGCCCGTCGTCTCGGCGGCCGCGACGAGGTTGTGCGCGAAGCCCTTCGCCGTCAGGTCGCGGTAGAAGAAGAAGCCTACGATCATGGCGCAGAAGGCCGCGACCGCCGCCGCCTCGGTCGGCGTGAAGATCCCGCCGTAGATCCCGCCGAGGATGATCAGCGGCAGCGAAAGGGCCGGCAGCGCGCTCAGCGTCGCGCGGCCCTTCGACACCCGCTCCTGCCCGTCCGCGGCGGCCGCGAAGCTCTCGTGGAACAGCCGCCCGACGCTGAAGCGGTTGGCGACGATCAGGCCGATGATCAGCAGGATCGCCGGCCCGATGGACGCCGCGAAACAGGCCGCCACCGACTGTCGGGTGACCACCGCGAACAGTATCATCGTGATCGACGGCGGGATCAGGATGCCGAGCAGGGACGAGATGCCGAGCAGCGCCGACGAATAGTGACGCGGATATCCACGTTGCTCCAGCGGACCGATCATGATCGTGCCGATCGACGCCACCGCGGCCGTCGCCGTCCCGGCGATCGCGCCGAAGATGCCGGACGCCAGCACCATCGAGGCTCCCATGCCGCCGCGCCGCTTCCCGACCATGACTTCGATGAACTCGACGAGCCGCCTCGCGATACCCCCGCCCTGCATCAGGTAGCCGGTGAGCACGAACAGGGGCAGCGCGATCAGGATCACCGAATCGAGCGAGCGGTAGCCCTGCATCATGATCGTGTCGATATTGACGTCGTAGGCGGACACGAGATACGCCAGCACGCCCGCGAACGACCATGCGACCGGCACGCCGAGGACCATCATCACGAGCAGCAGTCCGACTGCGATCAAGCCTTCCATGACAGCGCCTCCTCGGAGCGGATTGCGGTACGTGCGCGCGCGGAAGAGAGGGCCAAGCCCGCCAGCACGATGTCGCGCAGCGCATAAAGACCACTGCCGACAGCAGCGACCAGGATCGCCGACTGCGGGATCCATAGCGGAATACCCATGCCGGGCGTCGTCTGCGGATGCTCGAAGCTCCATTGCAGCATGCGCCATGCGAGCAATGTGAAGAACGCCGTGGCCGCGAAGGTGATCACGCCGACCAGGATCCTGTGTGCCTCGCGCGCCCATCCGTCGCCGAACTTCTGCGCGAAGAAGTCGACGACCAGGTGCTCCTTGCGCCGACTGGCGATCAGTGCCCCCAACATGTACAGCCACATGCCGCACATCATGATTACTTCCAGCAGACCGACGATGGACCAGCCGAAGAGATAGCGCCCCGCGACGAGCAGCAGCATCAGTCCGACCACCAGCACGCTGGCGACGAACGCCGCGGCATCGAGCAACCAGGCCGCGCTCTTTCCAAGCGCAGCAATCACTCTCATTGTCATTTTTTCATCCCGTCCAACGGAAACCAGCCCGGATCAGCGGGCTGGTCGGGTTTCAAGCAGGCACGTATCAGAGTGGCGAAGCGTTGCTGCGGATCGTCTTCACGATCTCCGCCCCGATTTCCTTCTCCATCAGCGGCCACACCTTCTCGCGCGCCGCCTTCCCCAGCACGGCCAGTTCGGCTGGCGACGGCTCGATGTACTTGATCCCTGCCTCGACGGCCTTCTTCACGTAGAACTCGTCCTGTGCCTTCGCGGCCTTGAACTGGTCGTTCATGATCTCCAGCGAGGCCTCGCTGACCACCTTCTGCTGCTCGGCCGAAAGCTTGTCCCAGGCCTTGTGGTTCATGCTCAGCACGCCCGTCATGAAGAAGTGCTTGGTGCGGACGTAGGTCTTGACGATGTCGCGGAAGTACTCGTAATCCCAGAAGATCACGTTGCCGGCCTCGCCATCGACGACACCGGTCTGCATCGCCGTATAGACCTCACCCCAGTCGATCGCGGCGGTCTGGTAGCCGAGCGCCTGCATCGTCTGCGGCGCGGGGAAGACCGTCATCGTGCGCACCTTGATGTTCTTGGCATCGCCGATCGTCAGCGCGTGGCCGCCGCGCGTGGCGACGCCGTTGAAGCCTTCCGGCCAGGGGCCGAAGAACTTCAGGCCGATGTCGTTGTAGATCCCGCCTAGCAGGTTATTCACCCAGCCGCCCGGGCTGTAGGCCTTCAGCGCGTCGTCCCACGAAGTGGTCATGTAGGGCGTGTAGATCACGCCGATGCGCTTGTCGTAGGAGGTCATCGGCCAGTTGAGCATCAGTTGCACGTCGCCCGCGACGTGCAGGTCGAACACCTCCTGCTGCCCCCCGAGCTCGTTCTGGTAGAACACCTTGACCTTGATGTCCCCCTTCGACTTCTGCTCGATCAGGTCGGCCCATTTCTTCAGCGCGTTGCCGGCGGGAGAACCCTTGGCGCCCGAATCGGTGGCCATCTTCAGCGTCGTCGCCGCGTGCGCGAGCGGGGTGAACAGACACGTCGTTGCCGCCACAGCGAGCAGCAGGCTCCGCAGCTTGAATCTCATCGTCATTTCCTTGGTCTCCTCGGTTTTTCGGTGCGCAGGCGTCTCCGCCGCCCTGCCCGCATCCGCGAGCGACCTTCCCGGCAGCAGGGTCATGCCCCGAGGTCATAAAACAGCACAGCGCGCGGCCGGCGCAATACGTCGATCGCAAACAGTACCGACGGAGGTCGCTTCGGGAACACAAGTGGTCGCCGGCTTGTTCCTGTGCGACATGCAGGACTGGCAGGCTCACCCCGACGGAGCTCGCGCACCGGAATCGAGCGCGATGGGGTCGTTTCACCTTGCCCTCGCTCCCTTCGCATGGCACCTTTCACATCCGAAGAACCTCTCGGCCCGCCGGATCGGTCCGCCCTCCAGGCCCCGCCCCGGCATACCGTCCGCGGAGCCGCGCCAAGAAAATGCTTGCACACACACTCCCGATCGCCACACTGATGAGCGGCGTAGCCCTGCTGCTGATCGGCAACGGCCTGCTCGGCACGCTCGTGGCGGTTCGCGGCAACGACGCGGGATTCACTGACGCCTTCCTCGGCCTGCTCGGTTCGGGTTACTTCGCCGGCTACCTCGTCGGCAGCCTCCTCGCGCGTCCCTTCATCCAGCGCGTCGGCCACATCCGCGCGTTCGCCTTCTTCGCAGTGGGCATCGCGGGCGTCGCGCTGCTGCACGGCCTGTTCCTGTCACCTTTCGTATGGGTTGCGCTGCGAGTGCTCGCAGGTGCGGCCATCGTCGCGCTGTACATGCTGATCGAGAGCTGGCTCAACGACCAGACACCCCAGGCGCTGCGCGGGCGCATCTTTGCGATCTACATGGTGGTGAACCAGCTCTCGCTCGCCGCCGCGCAGCAACTCCTGCGCTTCGACTCCGCCGACGGGCTGGCCCTGTTCATGGCCTCGGCGCTGTTCGTGTGCCTCGCCGTGATGCCGGTCACCTCGACCCGGCTGACGCAGCCGACCCCGCATCGCGCGGCGTCGTATCCCTTGATGCGCATCGTCCGCGACATCCCCGTCGCCGCGGCGGGCGCCTTCTTCACGGGCACCGCGCTCGGGGCGTTCTGGAGCATGGGCCCGGTCTACGCCGCGCGGGCGGGTGCCGGCGAACAATGGGTTCCGCTGTTCATGAGCGCAGGCATCCTGGGTGGCGCGCTGCTGCAATGGCCGCTCGGCGTGCTGTCCGACCGCATCGACCGCCGCAAGGCCCTGGCGATCGCCGCCGCACTCGCCACCGTCTCCGCCCTGCCCCTGCTCGTGCCCGGTCTCGGCCAGGGCGTCGCGGTCGTGGCCATAGCGCTCTTCGGCGGCTTCGGCTTCGCGATCTACCCGATGGCCGTGGCCCACCTGGTCGACCACCTCCCCGCCGACAACATCGTCGCTGGATCGAGCGCCGTGCTCCTGCTGCACGGTATCGGCGCGGCCATCGGGCCGATGGCCGTCGGCCTGGCAATGGGCTGGATCGGGTCGTCGGCGCTACCGCTGTATTTGGTGCTCGTGCACGCGCTGCTCGCGCTCGTCGCCTGGACTGCCGCCCGTCGGCAGCCGGACGAGATCCTCGAACATGCCCACTTCGTACCGATGATGCGGACCTCGGCCACGGTGCTCGAAATCATGCCCACACCCGAACACCCCGCGAAGCCCGCCGCGCAGGACGCTGCCGCTCCCACCCCGCGCCCCGGGGAAGCCTGAGCGCGCTGCCCGGAATTCCACCGCGGCGCAGCAATGTTCCGTTTGCGACCTTCGCGATTCTTCCTGCGCCGCGTCTATTGAAGCCGATCCGGCACTGCTGTTTCATCTGACCGCACCCGGACGCAATCGGGCAATTCAATCCACCCCGTCTTGTCGCGTCCCGATTCGCCCGGGTTGCGTGCACTGATTCGACACGGAAATTCGATCGAGCCCGCCATCGGCGAAACCGGGAAAAGACGCCGATAAAAACCGGGAGGTATTCCCTCGCGTGCTTGCTCGAGATCAATTGAAAAATACATAAAAAAATCACCATCAAGGAAGGAGATAGGTCAATGAAATTTCTGAAGCGTGCGAGGTCAGCGCCCCTTGCAGTGGCGGGCGCCTGCCTGTTCATGTCGGCATCGGCGGCGGTTGCCCAGGTTGCCGAATCCCCGCTGAAATTCGACGGTGCCGTGCGGATCAGGGCCGAACACCTGGACTGGAATCCGGATCGGAAGGGGACGCTCGAATTCGACACCATCCGCCTCGGCTACACCTATGACGACGGCCGCTTCATTTCGTCGGGCCGCCAGCGTTATTACCATTACTCGACCCGCCAGACGGGCGCCGACGAAGGCGCCAGCATGCTGATGAACGAATACCTGTGGGCGGGAATGCGCTTCCAGGACAAGAGCGAAATCCGCGTCGGCCAGGATCTCGTCCCATTCGGCCTCGTCCGTTATGCGTCGCACAACTTCTTCGAATCCATGGCGTACTACGCCGGTTTCGAGGACACCTTCGCGCTTGGCGTGAAGTACCTGCGCAAGGACGGCGGCCTGAGCACGATGCTGGGCTTCTTTCCGTCCGACGGGGGCCACATGCTGGGCGCGGCCGACAACATGTCGGTGCTCGACGGCTATGATTCGCTGCGCTTCAGCAACCACCTGATGAAGACCTACGGCCGCGAGGAGCGCAATACCTTCGTCGGCCGTCTCGCCTACGACTTCGAATTCGGCGGAGGGAAATCGGAATTCGGAGTGTCCGCGTTGACGGGCCAGCTCGCGGCAACCGCGTCCGAACTGTCCAGCGGCCGGCGCAATGCGCAGGCGATCCATTACTCGGGCGAATTCGGCAATTTCGGCGTCAAACTCCAGACGATTCGCTATCGCAACAGCTTCTCCGGCAATGGTTCGGTCGACGGCAATTGGTGGTCCGCGTGCGACAACGACTGCGTGATCATCGGCTCCTACGGCTTCACCAACCGTATGGCGGCGAAAGGCAATATCGACGTCGTCAGTCTGAGCTACAAGATTCCCGGTTCCATCGGGCCTTTCAGCAATTTCCGCGTCTATAACGACTGGAGCCAGTTGCGCAAATCCGCCTCGGGTTATTCGCGCAGCGTGCAGAACGTGACCGGCGTCGAATTCGGCAGCGGTGGCTGGTGGATCATGCTCGACTACGCCTACGGCAAGAACCAGCCCTACCTCTCGCCGGTATTCGGCGATGCCCTGGCGGCCGGCGGAAGCTCCAACACCTCCGGAAAGCGTTTCAACGCCAGTATCGGCTACTACTTCTGAACCCGCTCGAGCGGCCGGAGAACCCACCGGCACCGCGGAAATGCGCTCACGCCCGTTTCCGCACATTCGTTCGGCCCCGGAGCGCGATGGCCCGAATCGGCGATCGCTCCTTCCGGGGCCGAACGGTGCCGCGCGCGTATCCCCACTCGAATTGAAACGACTGCCGCGTGAATTGCAGCAGCAATTTCTCGGCACCCCAAATTGGTGCATATTTGCCCCATCTTGTCGCGCTTTTTTCACTGCGCCCCCAATGACCATTTTTGACTGCATCCGGTCGTGGACTGACAAGTGCCGGGGAATCCCAGCACCAACAATATGCCTGCATTTGGGGGAGTACGTAATTCGCCGGGAAACAAATATTAACCGGCGAACCGCAACTAGCGAGATCTGAGGAGATAACTACATGAGCGTCAGTCATAGCCTGGCCCTGGAGCCAGGCATCGACAACAAGCAGTTATGGGGCATGGATTTTCATAATCCCGTGTTCCCGATTTCCGCCGGTTTTACCCTGCTCTTCATCCTTTACGCACTGTTCGATCCGGCGACGGCGAGCGCCCAGATGGTCGCCGCACGGACGTGGGCGATCGAACATTTCGACTGGCTGTTCATGTTTGCCGGCAACGCGTTCGTGCTGTTCTGCTTCGCGCTGATCCTCCTGCCGGTCGGCAAAGTGAGGCTCGGGGGAGCCACGGCACGGCCCGAGTACTCCACCATGTCGTGGTTCGCCATGCTGTTCGCCGCGGGCATGGGGATCGGCCTGATGTTCTGGAGCGTCGCTGAACCCGTTGCCTATTACACCGACTGGTACGGCACCCCCCTCAACGCGCCGGCGAGAACGCCGGAAGGCGCAAGCGCAGCGATGGGCGCCACCATGTTCCACTGGGGCCTGCACCCGTGGGCAATTTATGCCGTCGTGGCGGTCGCGATCGGCTTCTTCACATTCAACATGGGATTGCCTCTGTCGCTGCGGGCCGCATTCTTCCCGCTGCTCGGCAACAAGGTACGCGGCTGGCCCGGCCACCTCATCGACATTCTCGCGGTGCTGGCGACCATATTCGGACTCGCCACCTCGCTCGGACTCGGTGCGACTCAGGCAGCCAGCGGTCTTCATTTCCTGACCGGAGCCGAAAATTCGATCGACCTGCAGATCTGGATCATCGTCGTCGTCAGCTGCGTCACCGTGCTGTCCGTGTGGCGCGGAATCGACGGAGGCGTGAAGCTCCTCAGCAACATCAACATGGTCCTGGCGACCACCCTGATGGTGTTCGTCGCATTCGCGGGTGGCATCGTTGCGTATTTCGGCTGGCTCGGCGCCACTGCCTCCGACTACGCCTCGCACCTGTTCCAGCTGTCGAACTGGATCGGTCGTGAGGACGACAAGTGGCTCCATGGATGGACGGTCTTCTACTGGGCCTGGTGGATCTCCTGGTCGCCCTTCGTGGGAATCTTCATTGCGCGCATCTCCAAGGGCCGCACGGTCCGTGCCATGGTGACCGCGGTCCTGATCGTCCCGACCTTGGTCACCTTGCTCTGGATGACCGCTTTCGGCGGTAACGCGCTGGCGCAGACCACCGGGGGAATCGGCGAACTGGCCAAGGGAATCAGCGACGTGTCACTGCCCCTTTTCCAGATGCTCGCGAACATGCCCCTGAGCTCGGTCACCTCCCTGCTGGCGGTCATGCTTGTTCTGGTGTTTTTCGTGACATCTGCGGATTCCGGGGCACTGGTGATCGACTGCATCACGGCCGGCGGAAAGGTCGACGCTCCGCGCCGGCAGAAGGTGCTCTGGGCCTGCCTTGTCGGCGTCATCGCGGCGATCCTGCTGTCGGCTGGCGGGACCGATGCGCTCAACGCCCTGCAAGCCGGAGCCGTCACCGCCGGCCTGCCCTTCACCGTCGTGTTGCTGGTGATGCTGATCGGCCTCTACAAGGCACTGCACGAGTGCCACTACGCCTGAGTGCACACGGCCGTCCCGCGGACGGCCGTTCCTCGTGACGGGCGCGGCAGGAGGCCGTACCCGTCACGGATCAGGCATTCGCGGCACCAGGCACCCGCGACACCAGGCGATTCGCAATGAGACCACCGCGGAGACATCGATGAGCGTCCCGGACGGCAGGCACGCCCCCGCCAAGCTTTTCACTGCCGCGCTGGCCATATGCGCGATGTCGTCCGCCACAGCTCGGGATGTAGCGGCCGGGCCGGCGGCAATTCCGGCAAGCTGCCGCACCCAGCCGCCCTTCCGGGATCCCACCGCGGCCCTGCAGGATCCACGACACTGCCCGCCGCCCGCATCGACTCCGTACGCCACGTGTCTGAACGGCGCGGGGAGAATCACCGCCGGCAAGGATCCGCACCCGCTGCGCAGGATCTTCTGCTTGTGGCAGGAAGGGCTTTCTCGGCAGGCGCGCGCCGCCCTCCCCTGAGTCGCCATCCCTGAGTCGCCGTCTCCCGGACTGCCGGCCCGGTCTGGCGCAAATCGCTAATCGCGGGTCGCTTCGTGCCATGTCAGCACACCCTGTCCCTCCGCATACTGGCAGCGTGATGTGTTCCGAACAACATGATGGAGAGCGAGACAATGAGTACCACCGAAACCCGCCGGCGCGCCGGTCGCAGCGGAAGCGAGGCTCGCCGGGCGGCCCGGTCACGCGGGCAAGGGACGAGCGTCCCGTACGTCACCCGCAAGGTTCCCTTCTATGAAGTGCTCAACGAAGAAGGGCTCGCGATCATCGAGCACAACGCCGACACCATCCTGGAGGAAATCGGCATCGACTTCCGCGACGACCCGGAAGCGTTGCAGATCTGGCGCGACGCGGGAGCCGACGTGCAGGGCGAGCGGGTCCGCATGCCGCGCGGGATGTGCCGCAAGCTGATCCAGGAGAACGCACCGCGCGAATTCACGCAGATCGCGCGCAACCCCGAACGCAGCGTGCGCATCGGTGGCGCCAACACGGTCTTCGTGCCCGCCTATGGCTGCCCCTTCATCCACAATCTCGACGACGGGCGTCGCTACGGCACCATCGAGGACTTCCGCAACTTCGTCAAGCTCGCCTACCTGTCGCCCAGCCTCCATCACTCCGGGGGCACGATCTGCGAGCCGGTCGACCTGCCGGTCAACAAGCGGCACTTCGACATGGTCTACAGCCACATGAAGTACTCGGACAAGTGCTTCATGGGCTCCGTCACCCACCCCGAGCGCGCGCAGGACACGGTCGAGATGGCCAGGATCCTGTTCGGCGACCAGTGGATCGACCCGGAGACTGGCAAGCCGCGCACCGCCGTGATCAACCTGATCAACGCCAATTCGCCGATGACCTTCGACGATACGATGCTCGGCGCGGCCAAGGTCTACGCCCGCAACAACCAGGCCTGCGTGGTCACCCCGTTCATCCTCGCCGGCGCGATGTCGCCGGTGACCGTCGCCGGCACCGCGGCGCAGACGCTCGCCGAAGCGATGGCCGGCATGGCCTTCGTGCAGCTCGTCAATCCCGGTGCGCCAGTGGTGTTCGGCAGCTTCGCGAGCTCGATGTCGATGCAATCGGGCGCACCGACCTTCGGCACGCCCGAACCCGCCCTGGTGCTGTATGTGATGGCGAACCTCGCGCGCCGCCTGGGCGTGCCCTTCCGTTCCGGAGGCTCGCTGACCGCCTCGAAGATCCCCGACGCGCAGGCGGCATCCGAGAGCGCCAACACGCTGCTGCCGACCGCGCTGGCCGGCGTGAACTTCGCGCTGCACACTGCGGGCTGGCTCGAAGGCGGCCTCGCGATGGGCTACGAGAAGTTCATCATGGACGCCGACCAGGCCGGCATGATGCAGACCCTGATGGGTGGCGTCGATCTCTCGGAGAACGGTCAGGCGATGGATGCGATCCGCGAAGTCGGTCCGGGCAAGCACTTCCTCGGCTGCGCCCATACCCAGGCGAACTTCGAGAATGCCTTCTACCGCTCGTCCATTGCCGACAACAACAGCTTCGAGCAATGGGACGCCGAGGGCCGCCTCGACATGGCACAGCGCGCCAACGCGCGCTGGAAGAAGATGCTCGCCGAGTACGAGGCACCCGAACTGGATCCCGCTGTCGATGAGGAACTGCAGGCTTACATGCGCCGACGCAAGGAGTCCTTCCCGGACTCGAACACCTGAGCGACACCCGGGGACACAAGAGAAAGGCCGGCATGAACCGGCCTTTTTTTTTGCATCTACGATTCTGCAGTTGAGCTTCGTCCTCACCGGTTCCCTTCGAAGTAATACCGTCTCGCGCGCGGACACTCGACACCTAAACCTGTCGCATGGCCCTCGGCGCTATCGAGCGGCTCTGAACGAGAGTCCGATCGTCCATGCTGGCGCATGCATGCGTAATTTTTCATGCAATGGCGAATTGGCGTCCGCGCAGCGTCAGGAGTTCATTGCCGAGCAGCGCGCCCAGCACCAACGTTCCCCCTATCAGCGTGCTCGACGATGGTGCCTCCCCCGCGCCCAACCAGGTCCACGCCACCCCGAAAATCACTTCGAGCAACCCGAGAAGCGCGATTTCCGGTCCCGGCAGTTCGCGGGTGAGGCGCACCATCAGCAGGCAGGGCAGCGCGAGCTGCACGGTTCCGAGAAAGGCAAGCAGGCCGACGTCCTGCAGTGACGCAGCGAACGGCCACGCCAACGGCAGCGTGACGGCTGCAGAGAGCACGGCGCCGATGAGCACGGCCGGCAGCATGTCGATGCTCCTTTCGTCGTCCTTTCCGTGCCCGACATGTTGCAGTACCGTGAAGTTGATCGCTCCCGCCAACGGAATCGCCGTGGCGACCAGCGTACCGGTGAGCGAGGCGCCGCTGTGTGCGCCCTGAGCGAACATCCAGCCGATACCGACGCCAGCCACGGCGATTGCGCCCCAGGTCCGGCGGGCGAGTCGGTGATGAAGGAACACGCGTGCGAAGAAGGCCGCCATCAACGGGCCAAGCGCCATCGTCACCAGCACGTTGGCCACCGTGGTAAGGGTGATGGCGACCGTGAAGGCTGTGAACATCACGCTCCAGCAGACGCCGGAGATCCAGACCGGGCGCGAGGAATGAGCGAGACGGGTCCAGAATGTCGGGCCGCGCAGAACAGTTAGCGCCACGGCCAGCGCCAGCGCTGTGCTGGCGCTACGCCAGAAGGTGACCTCGAAGCTCCGGGCCGAATCGAGGTGGCGCGAAACAACACCGGCCAGGCTCCAGAGCAGGGTGACGAGAAGCATGAGGCTGACGGCGCGGGCGTGCGACATGGAAGACTTTCCGATATGACGGGAAACAAGAGGGCCAGCCGAAGCTCTGGCGCCAGTTCTAGGAAAAGGAGCTCTGAATTACCACACGGACAATTGCCACTTGACCAACGGCGGCACTTACTGCATGGCTATCGTGCGAATCGTACGAAAAACGAGTCCTCACCATTTGTCTCGCTGCGACATTCTGAAAATTGTCCGTTGGCATTACTGCAGCTCGGCCACCGGGCATCTCGAGCTTGTGCACGTCCGAAGTGGCGCAGCGGATGTCGGCTTCGACGGGGGCCTAGGCGCGGCGCACGCCTTCCCAGTAGTGCGACAGCGACTGTATGGCGTCGAGATCGAGGCCGGCGTCGCGTTGGGAACCGACGAGCGCCGTGGCGATGGACAGCCCGCCGCTATGGGTCCCTGTTCCAGCGTCAGAAGGCCGAAGTGTCGCCGCTCAGGATATGAAGTCACCCAAAATGGGCACAGGTGCCAAGCCGGCGAAATCCGGCATTTTTGCGCAGTCTGGAATCGTAGAATTGGACGTAGAATTCCGTTCTACGAAAAGAAAAAGCCCTGAAAATTCAGGGCCTTATCGTGTGTTCTGGCGGAGAGAGCGGGATTCGAACCCGCGTCAGGGTATTACCCTGAACACGCTTTCCAGGCGTGCGACTTAAACCACTCATCCATCTCTCCGTGGAAGGCGCGCATTGTAGCAGAACGTCCGCGATAAGAAACCCCACTTTTGCCATCTTTCCCGTTTCCCGGCAAATCTACCTTGCTAGCCCGAAGCAGGCTCAGTCCCCGGCCTTATTTCGATTCGGTGAAGATGCCCGGATCGTCGGCTGGCAGGCGCGGATAGCGCACGTAGTCGACGAGCGCCCCGACCTCTGCCGGCGGAGGCGGAGTGAGCAGGCTGACGAGGACAATCGTGAGGAAACCCAGCGGCACGCCGAACACGCCGCTCGAAATCGGGCTGATATCGAACCACGCGTTGTCCATCGAACCACCGAAGAAGGCGTGCGTGCGGACGAAGTAGTAGATGGTTACGGCCGGCCCCGCGAGCATGCCGGCGACGGCGCCGGGCCGGTTTGCGCGCTTCCAGAAGATGCCAAGCACCAGCGCGGGGAAGAAGGCCGCCGCCGCGATGGAAAAGGCCAGCCCGACCATGAACAGGATGTTGTCCGGGCGCAAGGAGGCAACCCAAGCGGCAACCACGGCGACCACCAGCAATTGCGACTTGGCAATGACCAGCCGGCGCTGGGTGCTGGCGCCGGGGTTGATGACCTTGTAGTAGAGATCGTGCGACAGCGCGTTGGAAATGGTGAGCAGCAGTCCGTCGGCGGTTGACAGCGCAGCAGCCAGCCCGCCCGCGGCGACGAGGCCCGAGATGACGTACGGCAACCCGGCGATTTCGGGCGTGGCGAGCAGGATCACGTCGGTGTTGAGGCTCAATTCGGCCAACTGGAGGATGCCATCGCCGTTGATGTCCTCGATGTTTACCATGCCGACCTTGCCCCATGAGACGAGCCAATTCGGCAGCATCGCGATGCTGGTGCCGATGAGGTTGTTGTACACCTCCCACTTCGCGAACACCGCGTAGGCCGGCGCCGTGACGTACAGCAGGAAAATGAAGAACAGTGCCCAGAAAACGGATTTGCGCGCCTCGACCACGCCGGGGGTGGTGTAATAGCGCATGAGAACGTGGGGCAGCGCGGCTGTCCCGACCATCAAGACGAAGACCAACGCGAGAAAATTGTTGCGTGCGGCCTCGCGTTGCTCTGGCGTGTCTCCGGGATGGGCCTGGGCGTGCCGCGGCGGGGGACGCGAGCGCTCGATGGCCTCGGCCCGCGCCCGCTCCCAGACATGGCGAGCCTGCTCGGGCGTGCGCGGGAGATCGCGCAATGCTCTCTCGGTGTGTGCGATGTCGCGCGCGGGGGCGTTGTTCAGCCGCAGCGCGTTGAGGCGCTCGATGAGCTCGCGTCGCTCCGCGTCGAGCGAATCGGGCAAATGTTCAATCTTGGCGGCGTAGTCTCCGGCACGCTGCTTGAACTGCTTGCGCACCGCCACTTCCGCGTCGTCGGTGAACAGCTCGTTTTCCTTCTCCGAGAGATTGCCCAACACCGTGCCATACATGGCCGGCGCCACCGGTACGCCCGTCACCTTGTATGAAAGGATCGTGACCGGCACGAGATACGCGACGATCAGGATCACGTACTGGGCGACCTGCGTCCAGGTCACCGCGCGCATGCCTCCGAGGAAGGAACACACGAGGATGCCTGCCAGGCCGACGAAGAGTCCGATCTCGAACTCGACGCTGACGAAGCGGCTGGTGATCAGCCCTACCCCGTAGATCTGCGCAACCAGATACACGAAGCTGGCGATGACGGCTGCGACCAGGCCCACGACGCGCGCAGCATTGCCCTGGTAGCGCGCCCCGAGGAAGTCGGGAATCGTGTATTGGCCGAACTTGCGCAGGTAGGGGGCGAGCAGCAGCGCAACGAGCACGAATCCGCCCGTCCACCCGGTGACGAAGGCAAGCCCCTCGAAACCGGAGAAGTAGAGCGTGCCCGCAAGGCCGATGTACGAGGCCGCGCTCATCCAGTCGGCCGCCGTCGCCATGCCGTTGAACATGGCAGGCACGCGGCGCCCGGCGACGTAGTATTCGGTGACATCGGCGGTGCGGCTCATCACCCCGATGCCGGCATAGATGGCGATGGTCGCGAACAGGAAGACGTGACCGATCACGCCCGGCGACATGCCCATCTGCTCGCCGACGGCGAGAAACCCGACGAAACTGATGAAGGAAATCGTATACCAGAAGTAGTACCGGCGCAGGCGGCGCGCGAAGGGCGACAGGCCGCTCATGCGGGCACTCGTCCGGTCTGGCGGCGAGGCGCAGACCCCGAGGATTCACGCCGCGAGGAATCGGCCTTCAATACTTGACCCTCGCGTAGTACGACTTCTCCGCGGCCTCACGCGCCTGGCGCAAGGTGCGGATGCCCATGGTCGCGAGCAGCGGAATCATCTTCAGGAAGACCTCGGCAGTGACGATCGCATCGCCCAAAGCCGTATGGCGTCCGAGGATGGGCAGATTGAGCCGCTCGGCGATTGCCTCCAGGCGGTGCGATTCCTGGTTCGGATGAATGACGGCGGACAGCAGCAGCGTATCGAGCACGGGCTGGTCGAAGCGGATACCGGTCGCCTCCTCCTTCAGCTGCAGGAAGCGCATGTCGAATGCGGCGTTGTGCGCGATCAGCACCGTGTCCTCGGCAAACGCATGGAATGCCGGCAGGACCGCCTCGATCGTGGGCTGGTTCTTGAGCATTTCCTGCGTGATTCCGTGGATCTGCACCGACTCTGGCGACAGGTAACGACACGGATCCACGAGCTGCTCGAACGACTCCTGACGCAGCAACTTGCAATTGACGATGCGGGTCGCGCCGATCTGAATGATCTCGTCGCCCTGCGAGGGGTTCAGCCCGGTCGTCTCAGTGTCGAAAACGGTGTAAGTCAGCTCGCTGAGCAGGCGGTCATCCAGTGCACGCGACTTGTCGGACCAGTTGAAGAGGTCGAAGTCGTAGTATTCGGGCCGGCTTTCGCCCTTCAGGATCGTCGCCTCGTCGAGCTGCTCCTGCGGCACTGCGGCCGGCAGCAGGATGCGGAAAAACGCGCGGTGACGCACCTTTTCGCGCTCCAGCCACATCTCGCCGTCGTGGCGCTCGATCACGTCGCGCACCGTCAGCGGGCTGTTCTCGTCGGCGAAACGCATCGGTTCCAGTTCCCAACTCATCACCGTCTCGGTACTCATCGCTTGGCCGGACCAGATGAGATCGAGGTGCGCCAGACGGCCCGCTGCGCTCAACCGGAAGCGCACCTCGCGCACCTCGAATTCATCCGAGAGGCGGTTCGCCAGATAGGTCAGGGCCTGCAGCAGCGAGAAGCTGTCGACCTTGACCCACAGCGATTCGTCGACCTCCTCCAGTTTCGTCGGCAATCTGACGACATTCTCGATGCGCCGCTGCACGGCGGCGATCAGGTCGGCACCGAGCATCTCCTCCAGCGGCCAGCGCGCCTTGAGCGAATCGGCGAATTCGTTGGCGGTCTCGTCCAGACGGGTGCTCATAGCCCGCACCTCATCGCGGATCACGGTGCGGAAACGCTCGCGCAGATCTTCCTGCAGATCAGGGTATTCAAGCATCTCGGCCGCGGCGCGCACGTTGGCGAGCGCGGCACGGTTGCCTTCGGTGAGGGTATGCAGCATCTGGTCGCGCTTCGATTCCGTCTCGAAGGTGCGTGTGATGTTGTCGAGCATGAGGATGAAACCGGTGATGGCCCGCTCGCCACCCTCCCCCTGTGTCACGGAAAGCACCGGCGCCATCTGCGCCCGCAGCAGTTGGCCGGCACGAGTGGTCGTGACGAAGTTGGCCACTGGCTGGGTCGCGCTGCGCCGCAGCCGGTGCTGGATGCTTTCCAATGCGTGATTGACGAGATTGCGCTCGAAGACGGCGTAGATCGAGCGTCCGAGCCCGATCAACTCGCCGCCTCCAGCGACTGCAGGTGCATCCGACAAGGCGCGGAACTGCTGCCGTGCACGGTGGTTATACAGCAGGATGCGGCCGTCGAGGTTGCACACGACGACGCTCTGCGTGAGTTCCGACATAAGGGCCGCGAGGCGGTTCTTCTCCTCCTCGACGGAGTGCTTTGCCTGCGAGATCTGCGCCTCTACGTCCTGCAGCAGTTCGTCGCGTTGCTGGGCCAGCGCGTTCACGGCGTGTGCGAGCGCCTGCACTTCGGGCGGCCCCGCGGGCTTGACGCGAAACTCGTGATTGGCGCCGAGCATCAACTTGAGGTGCTCCTCCATCCGCAGGAGCCCCTTAACATATTGCCGGAACAGGTTGCGCACGACCGCCATGCCGATCGCAAAACCGGCAATGGTCATCAAGGTACCCAAGGGCAGGTGCGGCGCGACCGCGTCGATGAGGCGCGCGCGGTCCGCCTCGCCCGCTTCCAGCCACACCAGCCCGGCGGTCAGCACGAAGGGACCCGTCATCAGCAACGCGAGGATGCACACCGCGAGGATGAAACGCGCGCGAGCGGTCATCCGTCAGTGCTCCGCAAGCATGCTGCGTACGCGCTCCACGAGCTCCTTGGTAGAGAACGGCTTGGTCATGTAGGCGTCGGCCCCGAGGGCCAGTCCCTTGGCGACTTCGGTGTCGCGCCCCTTGGCGGTAAGCATCAGGATCCGCACCGATTGCAGCTCGGGATTGGACTTCACCTCCTGACAGACCTCGAAACCGCTCTTCTTTGGCATCATCACGTCGAGCAGCACGAGATCAGGTTTCTCGGCGCGAATGCGCCGCGCCGCCTCGTCGCCGTCGCTGGCAATGCTCACTTCGTAGCCCTCACGCTTCATGAGGAACTCGAGTGAAATGACAATATTTTGTTCGTCGTCGGCAATCAGTATTTTTTTGGCCATGCTCTCCCCTTTCCTTTGTATATTCTAAGGCATTGCGCGGTCGGGGCCGTTGCCGGCCTCGGGCAACAGCGGCAGGACGAAGCTGAAGGTGGCACCTTCGCCCGGTCTTGACAGCACCCACAGCCTGCCGCCGAAATGCTCGACAATCTGCCGGCTGATCGGCAATCCAAGCCCGGTGCCCTGCGGGCGCGAGCGCTCGTCGCCGCCTTGGCGGAACTTCTCGAAGATCACTCCCAGCTGCTCCGGCGCGATTCCCGGCCCGTTGTCCGTGACATCGACCCGGATTTGCCCCGCTTCATGCGTCAGTCGCACACGCGCCACTCCGGCGTCGGCCGGCACAAACTTCGCCGCGTTGGAAATCAGGTTCAACAAGACCTGCAGCAGGCGGTCGCGATCAGCCCGCAGGTGCGGCGCCTGATTGGGAAGATCCAGCTCGAGCACGGCTCCGCGGTCGCGGAACAGCTGCTCGGTGGTTTCCACTGCATGCGCCACCAGTTCGCGCATGTCTATGTCGGTGTTGTGCCATTCGGCATGGCCCGACTCGATTTTCGCCATGTCCAGCACCTGATTCACCAGCCTCGTCAGACGCTCCGTCTCCGACACAATGATTCCGAGGAAGCGTGTGCGATCCTTGAGGTCGATCTTCGGGTCGTCAAGCAGCATCTCTGAAAACGCACGGATGGAGGTCAGCGGCGTGCGCAGCTCATGGGTCACCGAGGACATGAAATCGTCCTTGAGCCGGTCGAGCTCCTGCAGACGTTCGTTGGCAGCACGCAGTTCGGCCGTTGCCGCCTCGAGCGCCTGCGATTTCTCCTCCAGTTCGTGCGAATACGCGCGCACCTGCGAAGCTTCGTCGAGGATGTCCATCACCTCGTCAAGCCCGAGCGGCTCCTCCTGAACCACGGACGACACCATCACGCGCGCCGATGCACTCCCGATCGCACCCGCAAGCTGCGTTTCTGCAAACTGCACCAATCCCGCGTCGGGCTTCAGTTGGGCTATGCTCGCGACACCACGCTCGCGCGCGTACGACTCGAACAACCGACGAGCCCGGTCCGCCCCCAGAAAGCGCGCCACCAGCGGCTGCAGATCCTGAACTTGCGCGCTACCGCGCCAGAAGGTCGCGGGGGCGTCCTGTCCGCGACTGAAGACGTCGACAAAGAGCGTCGCCTGCGTCGCTTCCTGTCCCGTCGGTACACGCACGAGCGACACGAGCACATAACAGGCGATATTCGCGGTCAAACTCCAGAACAGCGCGTGGCTGATGCTGTCCAGCCCTGCCAGGCCGAAGAGCTGTTCGGGGCGCAGGTAGTCCAATCCGAACATCCCCTGATCGAGAAATGCCCGATCCAGCCAGCCTGATTTCGCGACCGATGGCAGCATCAAGGTGTAGGCCCACACGACGAACCCGGCCACGAGCCCTGCCAGCGCACCTCCGCGCGTGCCGCCGCGCCAGTACAAGCCGCCCAACATCGCTGGGGCGAACTGCGCAACGGCAGCAAAGCTGATCAGCCCGATGCTCACCAGGGCGTAGGCCTCACCGGCAAGCCGGAAATACAGGTAGCCCAGCAGCAGCACGACGACGATCGCGCCACGGCGAATGCCGAGCAAAAGGCCGGTGAGGTCGGGATGGTCGCTGCGTTTGAAGCGCTCGGTCCGGAGCAGCAGCGGCATCACGAGATCATTGCAGACCATCGTCGATACGGCGATCGTCTCCACGATGACCATGCCCGTCGCCGCCGAAAGGCCGCCGATGAACGCCAGCAGGGCAAGGGCCCGTTCGCCGTGCGCGAGTGGCAACGAAAGCACGAATGTATCGGGATCGACAGTGCCGCGGCCGAAATACAGCAGGCCGCCGAGCGCTATCGGCAGCACGAAGATGTTGATCAGTAACAGGTAACACGGAAAAAGCCAGGTCGCGCGGCGTAGGTGCTGCTCATTCACGTTTTCGACCACCGTGACCTGAAACTGGCGCGGCAGCAAGATCACCGACAGCAGTGCGAGCAGCGTGAGCGCGAACCAGCCGCCGTAGCCGGCGGAGCTAGCGGTCCCCAGGCTCAGCAGCGGCGCCAGATCCGGGTTTGCGAAGGCGCGCCCGAAGATATCGTCGAACCCCTCATAGACTCCCCAGGTGACGAATCCGCCGATGACCAGGAAAGCCAGCAACTTGACCAGCGATTCGAATGCGATCGCCGCGACCATGCCCTCGTGCCGCTCAGCCGCGTCGAGGTGACGGGCTCCGAACAGCACGGTGAAAATCGCCAGTGTCAGTGCAACGTAAAGCGTACCGTCATTGAACCAGCTGGACGCGGCAAAGGGGAACACTCCGCTGTCGTCGCTGCCGGTGAGCACCGAATAGCCGCTGGAGATCGCCTTCAGCTGCAGGGCGATGTAGGGCACCATGCCGACAACCGCGATGATGGTCACCAGGCCGCCCAGCAAATGGCTCTTGCCGTAGCGGCTGGCGATGAAGTCGGCGATCGACGTGATGCGGTAGGTGCGCGAGATGCGGATCATCTTCAGCAGCACCACCCATGACAGACTCATCGCGAGTGTCGGCCCGAGGTAGATGGGCAGAAACCACACACCACCGGAAGCGGCGCGACCGACGCTGCCGAAATAGGTCCACGCGGTGCAATACACCGCGAGCGACATCGCGTAGGTCCAAGGATTCGCTATGATCGAGCGCCCCTGCTCCGCCCGCCGGTCGCCGTACCAGGCGACGGCGAACAGTACCAGCAGGTACGCGAACGATGCGGCGACTACGACGGTGCCCGACAGCATCCCGGCCTCCTCAACCTGCACCGCGTTCCGCGATCCAGGCGGCCACCGCGATCAACAGCGCCCATACGCCGAACAGGCACACCCACAGCATCGGCATGCCAAAAAACGGTTCTGACCTGTCGAGCAGGGACAGCACGGGATAATTGAACAGCAACGCTCCGCCCAGGAACGTCGCAACGAGCCTTTGACCAGCCAGACCTCTGCGCATCATGTCTCCCTCATGATGACGATGGCTACCCGGAGTATACCGGTGCCCGAGCGGGGCCTCGCGAAACGCCCCACGGGCGAGAAAAAAAAAGCGCGCTTGCGCGCGCCTTCTCCTCCTCCCACTGCCGGCTCGCGCCGGCTTGCCTCAATTATTCTTATGCGGGGCCGGCCTCTCGCGGACCAGTCTCCCGTCATGAAGGGTCAGCTCGCGGCTTGCTTGAGCTGTTCCAGGATCGCCGGATTCTCGAGGGTCGACGTATCCTGGGTGATCTCCTCACCCTTCGCCAGCTGACGCAGCAGCCGGCGCATGATCTTGCCTGAACGGGTCTTCGGCAGGTTCTCACCGAAGCGGATATCCTTGGGCTTGGCGATGGGCCCGATCTCGTGGCCGACCCAATTCTGGAGTTCCTTGATAACCGCCTTTGCGTCTTCACCGGTCGGACGCGCGCCCTTGAGCACGACGAAGGCAACGATCGCCTCACCGGTCAGGTCGTCGGGACGGCCCACGACGGCAGCCTCGGCAACTTTCTCGTGCGCCACGAGCGCCGACTCGATTTCCATCGTGCCCATGCGATGGCCCGAAACGTTCAGCACGTCGTCGATACGGCCGGTGATCGTGAAGTAACCCGTTTCCTTGTCGCGGATCGCCCCGTCGCCTGCCAGGTACAGCTTGCCCTGGAAATCCGCCGGGTAGTAGGACTTCACGAAACGTTCCGGATCGCCCCAGATCGTGCGGATCATCGACGGCCACGGACGCTTGACGACGAGGATGCCGCCCTGGCCGTTCGGCACTTCAGTCCCGGTCTCATCGACGACCGCGGCCTGAATACCCGGGAAGGGCAGCGTGCAGGAACCCGGCACCAGCGGCGTCGCGCCCGGCAGCGGCGTGATCATGTGCGCGCCGGTTTCGGTCTGCCAGAAGGTATCGACGATCGGGCAGCGCCCGCCGCCGACGTTCTCGTAATACCACTCCCACGCAGCCGGGTTGATCGGCTCGCCGACCGAACCGAGGATGCGCAGGCTCGACAGGTTGTAGTTCTTCGGATGAACGGTCGGGGTGTTCTCCGCGGCCTTGATCAGCGAACGGATCGCGGTCGGCGCGGTGTAGAACACGGTGACCTTCTGGTCCTGGATCATCTTCCAGAAGCGGCCGGCGTCCGGGTAGGTGGGCACACCCTCGAACACGATCTCGGTCGCACCGCAGGCGAGCGGGCCATAGGTGATGAATGTGTGGCCGGTGACCCAGCCGATGTCGGCGGTGCACCAGAAGATGTCGTCCGGCTTGATGTCGAAGGTGTATTTCATCGACATGATCGCGTGCAGCAGGTAGCCGCCGGTCGAATGCTGAACCCCCTTCGGCTTGCCCGTCGAACCCGAGGTGTAGAGCAGGAACAGCGGATGCTCGGCATCCACCCATTCCGGCTCGCACGTTTCGGCCTGGTTGGCGCAGACGTCGTGGAACCACTTGTCGCGCCCCTCGGCCATCGAGCAGGCAGCGCCGGTGCGCTGGACGACGACCACGTTCTTGATGGATTCGCAGCCGCCCAAGCTAAGGGCTTCGTCGGCGATCGGCTTCAGCGGCAGGGCCTTGCCGCCACGGAACTGACCGTCGGAGGTGATCAGCGCGACGGCGCCGGCGTCGTTGATGCGGTCACGCAGGGCTTGGGCCGAGAAGCCGCCGAAGACGATGGAGTGGGTCGCGCCGATACGGGCGCAAGCCTGCATCGCGACGACGCCTTCGATCGACATCGGCAGGTAGATGACGACCCGGTCGCCCTTCTTGACGCCCATGTTGCGCAGCGCGTTGGCGAACTTGCACACGCGGGTCAGGAGGTCTTTGTAGGTGACGCGGGTCACGTCGCCGCCATCGGCTTCGAAGATTAGTGCGACCTTGTCGCCCAGGCCGTTATTGACGTTGCGATCGAGGCAGTTGTACGAGACGTTCAGTTGACCGTCGGCGAACCACTTGAAGAAGGGCGCGTTGCTCTCGTCGAGGACCTGCGTGAAGGGCTTCTTCCACTCCACCAACTCGCGGGCCTGACGTGCCCAGTAGCCCTCGTAGTCGTCCTCCGCTTCCTTGCACAGCGCGCGGTAGGCATCCATGCCCGAGACCGCAGCATTCTTGACGATCTCTTCCGACGGGTAGTACAGACGGGGCTGCTGTTCGTTCGACATACTGACCTCTCCTCAACTATTCAGAGTAATTGAAGCGCCCTGCAGGGCCGACCGGTCGAGCCGGTCTTATTTGTCGTTCGCTGAAGACGCTGCTTTCGCGATCTGGTCGGCATTTAAGGCTGTGTATCTTACACAGGACTTACACCCGCATACCGTGGAACATTGCCCATTCCGGTGGGACGTCGCCGGCCGCGGGCTGCTAGAATTGCGCCCCTACCGAGTGACCCGGCCTTACCAGGAGATGCGCCATGACCGTAATTCGCGAAGAAGACCTGATCCAGTCCGTCGCGGATGCCTTCCAGTACATCAGCTACTACCACCCGCTCGACTATATCAAGGCTCTCGGCGAGGCCTGGAAGCGTGAGGAGAGCCCCGCCGCGAAGGATGCGATCGCGCAGATCCTGACCAATTCGCGCATGTGCGCCGAAGGCCATCGCCCGATCTGCCAGGATACCGGCATCGCCGTGGTCTTCCTCAAGGTGGGCATGAACGTGAAGTGGGACGCGACGATGAGCGTCCAGGAAATGGTGAACGAAGGCGTGCGCCGGGCCTACACCAACGTCGACAACAAGTTGCGCGCCTCGGTGCTGCTCGATCCGGCCGGTAAGCGCCAGAACAGCAAGGACAACACCCCGGCGGTCGTGCATTACGAGATCGTCCCGGGCGACCACGTCGAAGTGATCTGTGCGGCCAAGGGCGGCGGCTCCGAGAACAAGACCAAGTTCTACGCGCTGAACCCGTCCGACTCGATCGTCGACTGGGTGCTGAAGACCGTCCCGACGATGGGCGCCGGCTGGTGTCCGCCGGGCATCCTCGGCATCGGCATCGGCGGCACGCCGGAGAAGGCGATGCTGCTGGCGAAGGAATCGCTGATGGCGCCGGTCGACATCCATGAACTGAAGGACAAGGCCGCGTCGGGCGCGACACTGACGCGCGCCGAGGAACTGCGCCTCGAGCTGTTCGAGAAGGTCAATGCACTGGGCATCGGCGCGCAGGGCCTGGGCGGCCTGACCACCGTGCTCGACGTCAAGATCCTCGACTACCCGACGCACGCGGCGAGCCTGCCGGTGGCGATGATCCCGAACTGTGCGGCGACCCGCCACGTGCACTTCGAACTCGACGGCTCGGGCCCGGCGAAGCTGGAAGCACCCAAGCTCGAAGACTGGCCGGACGTGACCTGGCAGGCCGACACCAAGGTCGCCACGCGCGTGAACCTCGACACCCTGACGAAGGAAGAAGTCGCGTCGTGGAAGCCGGGCCAGGTGCTGCTGCTCAACGGCAAGATGCTGACGGGCCGCGACGCCGCGCACAAGCGCATCCAGGACATGCTGGCGAAGGGCGAGAAGCTGCCGGTCGACTTCACGAACCGCGTGATCTATTACGTCGGCCCGGTCGATCCGGTGCGTGACGAAGTCGTCGGCCCGGCAGGCCCCACCACCGCGACGCGCATGGACAAGTTCACGCGCATGATGCTCGAGCAGACCGGCCTGATCTCCATGGTCGGCAAAGCCGAGCGCGGCCCCACCGCGATCGACGCGATCCGCGACAACAAGTCGGCCTACCTGATGGCGGTTGGCGGCGCGGCCTACCTCGTCGCGAAGGCGATCAAGAGCGCGAAGGTCGTCGGTTTCGCCGACCTGGGCATGGAAGCGATCTACGAGTTCGACGTGCAGGACATGCCGGTGACCGTGGCGGTCGACTCGAACGGCACCAGCGTGCATAACACCGGCCCGAAGGAGTGGCAGGTGAAGATCGGCAAGATCCCGCTCGCGACGGCCTGATTCGCACACGCACAGAAGCACCCCCAAGCCCGGCCGCCTGCGCGGCCGGGCTTTTTTTCGTCCTCGGAGCCGTGCGCCAAATATCCCGATACATCTGGGCCCCGCCATTCGCTTGACCCTCAAGAACAACGTTGCCTAAAGTTAGTATATGTGGGATTTTTTCCCACTTACAAACTTAAGGAGAACCACATGAAACGCCACCTCAGGATTCCCGTTTCGTTCTACGCCGCGGCAGCCCTCGCCTTCGGGCTGCATCCCAGCCACGCCTCGGCCCAGCAGGCCACGACTACCGCAACCGCCACGGCCGGGCTCGAATCATCCGATACGACTGTGACCGCAAGCGGCACGACGGACGCTGGCGTTTCGAGCCGGAAAGGTGCCATGCCTCAGCACAGCATGGAGACCGTCATCAACGCCGATGGCACGACGACGGTGACCCGCACGCGCACGCTGAGCGCCACCGGTGCCGCGCCGACCCGCGTGCGCACCAAGGAAATGACCTTCAACGTCGATGGCGGCCTCGCAAGCCAGACGACCACCGAAGTGCGCACGGCTTCCGACGGCACCGTATTGATGGAACGCGGCTCCACCCGCAGTACGGCCGGTGGCGAACTCGCGCGCACGCGCAGCGACTCGCGCCCCGCCGCGGTCGAACGCCCCGACAGCGCCGAACGCGTCGCCCACGCCGACCGTCCCGAGAAAGTCGAGCGGATGGAGCGGCTCGAACGCATGGAGCGCCCCGAAAAGCCCGAGCGTGTCGAACGCATCGAGCGTTTCGAGCGCCGCGAACGCGACTGATCGGGGTCGCCCTCGGATATCCACGCGGCCTCTGTACCGTGGACGGGGAGGCGCCGGGTAAGCAGGTGGCGGGGCGGGATTTTGAATCCGTAATACGACGCGAGCCCGCCCGTATGCATGGAATTTTTTCCCACGCCCGATTAGACTATGGGCGCCTGAACCCGGAAGAAACGCCCCGATGCATTCCCCCTCTCCGCCGACTTCGCTGCTGCGCGCGCTCCGACGCGTCATGCGGCCGCTTGTGCGACTGATGGTGCGCAAGGGGGTGACCTACCCATATTTCTCGGACATGCTCAAGGGCGTCTTCGTCGAGGTCGCGGAGCAGGAATTCCGTCTCGACACCAATACGCCGAGCGACAGCAGGATCAGCCTCCTGACCGGCGTGCACCGCAAGGACGTGAAGCGCCTGCGCAGCCAGTCGCCAGAGGTGGCGGACGACCTGCCCGCAGCCGTGTCACTGGGAGCGCACCTTGTGAGCACCTGGCAGACCACCCCGCCGTTCTGCATCCGGCCGGGCGACCCTGCGCCTTTGGCGCGGCTCGCGAGTACCGGCGGAGAGCGTTCGTTCGACGCGCTCGTCGCCCGTGTCAGCAAGGATATCCGGGCGCGCGTGGTGCTCGACGAATGGCTGCGACTCGGCATCGCGCGAGTGGATGAACACGACCGTGTCCATCTTGAGACTGCGGCCTTCATCCCGCAGAAGGGCTTCGACGAGAAGGCGGCATATTTCGCCCACAACGTGCACGACCATGCCTGCGCCGCGGTGCATAACCTGACGACCGAAGGGGCGCCGTATTTCGAACGCAGCGTGCATTACGATGCCTTGTCGGCGGCAAGCATCGTACGCCTGCGGGACGCCGTCTCCAGCGAAGGGATGCAGGCGCTGCTCGCGTTCAACGCCCTGGCTGCGGACCTCGAAGCGCGGGATGCACAAGGCACCGAGGCACGACAGCGCGTGACGATAGGCCTGTATTTCTACAGCGAGGCGTCTTCGGCCACGGTGCCGTCCGAAAACGCCGCACCGAAGAATCCCTCATGAGCCATCGCTTCCATTTGCTGCGCCAACTGGCAGCGAGCCTCGCGCTCGCGCTATGCGGCATTGCCCCGACCTTTGGTGCCCCGGTGTGCGTGGACCCCGGCGGCGTTGGCGGCACGGGCGCGCCACGGCGCGAAGGTGGCATCGGCGGCACGGGAGCACCCGCATCCGGCATCGGCGGGACCGGAGCCCCCGCGGCCACGGGCATCGGTGGCATCGGCGCACCGCTTGCATCGGGAATCGGAGGCACCGGCGCACCGCTCGCTCAGGGCGGCGTCGGCGGTACCGGCGCCCCGGCCCACGAAGGTGGAACCGGCGGCACGGGTATCGTGGGCACGATCACGGGTTTTGCGTCGATCTGCGTGAATGGCGTGGAGGTGCATTACGACGACTCGGTCCCAGTGACGGAAAACGGTATCGGCGGAAGCGTGTCGCGCCTGGCGGTCGGACAGGTCGTCGCCGTGGAGGCTGGCAGCTCGCCTCGCGGCCTCGAGGCACGCACCATCGCGATCGTCCACGCCTACGAGGGGCCCGTAACCGGCGCCCTGAATGGCCGGGCGCCGCTGCGCGTGATGGGGCAGCCAGTGCGTCTCGTGCAGGGAGCGAAGGTCGACGCGGGGCTGCACGTCGGCGAAATGGTCCGGGTGAGCGGATTCCGCAATGCGTCCGGCGAGGTGCTTGCCACGCGCGTCGAGCGGGCGCCGCAGCTGCGCGAGGCAAGCGCGATCGGATCGCTCGGCCGCGACGGCACCTTGCACGGCCTGGCGCTGGGCGGTCATCGGCGCGGTGATGGGGGCGACGCGACCGAGTCGCTGATTCGCGGCGCGTGGACGGGAAGTGCGCTGGCGGTGTCTCGGACGAGCGCGAATCCAACGATCCCGTTCGCCGGACGCGTGCGCAACGCGATCGTGGAAGGCCTGGTGCTCGAACGCGCCGACAGGCACATGGACATCACAGGATTCGAGGTCGAACTGGCGGACGGGACCGATTTTTCGGACAGCACGACGGGTGCCCCCGACAAGGACGCGCGCGTCCGGGTGCAGGGCACTTTCACCGGCGAGCGCAAGATCAGGGCCACGCGCATCGAATTCGTGCGCGACGGTTTCGGGGTCACCGAGGCTGGAGAAGGTGCCCGGTCGGGCAGGAAATCGGACAAGGGCGATGACGACAAGGAGCACGGCGGACGAAAGGCACGGGTCGAGAGCGACGACAAGCGGATACGCATCGAGACCGATAGCGCATCGGGGCGCGAGCGCATCGAGCGGGAGTTGTCGCCCTCGGGTGAAATCGAGCGCGAGCGGATCGAACGCACCGAGGTGAGCCCAAGCGGGGATCTGCTGTTGCGCGAACGCATCGAGACACGCACCTCGGGCGACCGTATTGAGACCCGTGAACGCATCGAACGCTTCGACGGCAGCGGCCGGGTCGAGCGCACCGAACGTATCGAACGGCCGGATCGCGTCGAGCGCATCGAGCGGCCGGAGAAGCTGGAACGGCCGGAACGCATCGAACGCCCGGAACACGATTGAAGCACAACACGGACAAGGCCCCAACAATGAGGAATGTCGAATGAAACACAAGCGCATCCTGCTGGCCCTGCTGCTATCCGGCAGCGCCTTGGCCGCGGGCACCGACACCGCAACAAGCGCCGACACCCGGAAACTGAACTTGACGACCGGGCTGGATTACTCGACCGGTGACTACGGCACGAATACCACCAGCGAGATGTGGTACGTGCCGATTGCGGCAAAGTACGAGACCGGCCGCATGACCTACAAGATGACGATCCCGTACCTGCGCGTGACGAACGCAGTGGTGAGCCCGGACGGGGATCCGATCCGCGGTACAGACTGCTCCGGCACCGAGACGGGACTCGGCGACATCACTGCGAGCGCGGGCTACAACCTGCTGGACGGCAGCGTGAACGGTTTGCTGGTCGACGCGGTGGCGAAGGTCAAGATGCCCACGGCGGAGAGCAAGTGCCTGGGCAACAACGAGACCGATTTTGCGCTGCAGTTCGACGCGGCCAAGTCCTTCGGCGCGGTGACCGCGTTCGGCACCGCCGGGTGGAAGGACATGGGCGACTCCGACCTGCGTAATCCCTTCTATGCATCCCTCGGGCTCGGCTACAAGCTCGCCCCGGCGACCACCGTCGGCGCAGCCTATGACTGGCGCGCGCGGCTGCGTTCGAGCAGCGATCCGATTCGCGAGGCTTCGGTCTTCGTCAGCCAGAAGCTGAGCCCTGCATGGAAGCTGCAGGTGTATGGAGTAAAAGGATTTTCCGACAACAGCCCGGAGTGGGGCGGCGGCATGATGGTCGGCTACACGTACTGAGCTTCATCCGGTTTGCACGGCCCGGCGGGGCCGGGATCGCGGGAGGGTAAGCCTCCAACCGCGGTCCCGGCCCCGTTTTCCCTTACTTGAGACGATAAATGCGGTGAATTCCCGAAATTGATTCAAATCATGGAGCGACCCTCTCCCCCTGCCGAGAATGCGTCCAACCTTCGGGTTATTTCTCAATCACTCGGGCGCATGACAAAACAATGAGGGACAAACCATGAGCGGTACATTCACAAAGGCGATGGCCCGCAACATCTTTTACGGTGGAGCGGTGTTCTTCTTCCTGCTGCTAGTGGCGTTGAGTTTCGACACCATGAGCGGCCTGCCGAAATCCGACAATAGCAAGAACTTGACGGAGTCGGTCCTGCGTGGCAAGCACATCTGGGAAACACGCAACTGCATCGGTTGCCACACACTGCTGGGCGAAGGCGCGTACTTCGCTCCGGAGCTGGGCAACGTCTATAAGCGCCGGGGCGCCGAGTTCATCAAGGCATGGATCAAGTCGCAGCCGACCGGCACGCCGGGACGCCGCCAGATGCCGAACTTCAACCTGACCGAGCAGGAGCTGGACGACATCGTCGACTTCCTGAAGTACACCTCGGAAATCGACGCCCAGAAATGGCCTCCCAACATCGAAGGCTAAGTGCATCGGATCGACAACTTCAAGGGAATTCATAACCATGAAATATTCATCGCAATCGGTCGCGATGCCGTACTTCATAGCGGCCATCGGTCTCTTCGTGGGACAGATCATCTTCGGCCTCGCCATGGGTCTGCAGTACGTCGTCGGCGATTTCCTCTTCCCGGAGATCCCGTTCAACGTCGCGCGGATGGTGCACACCAACCTGCTCATCGTGTGGCTGCTGTTCGGCTTCATGGGCGCCACCTACTTCCTCGTTCCCGAGGAGGCGGAAACCGAGCTGTATAGCCCGAAACTCGCATTGCTGATGTTCTGGATCTTCCTGATCGCGGGCGCGGCGACGATTCTCGGCTACCTGCTGGTGCCGTATTCGACGCTCGCCGAGATGACCGGCAACAACCTGCTCGCAACGATGGGACGGGAGTTCCTGGAGCAGCCGCTGATCACCAAGGTCGGCATCGTGATCGTGGCGCTGGCCTTCCTGTTCAACATCACGATGACCATGCTGAAGGGCCGCAAGACCGTCATCAGCATCGTGCTGCTGATGGGCCTGTGGGGTCTGGCGATCTTCTTCCTGTTCTCGTTCTACAACCCGGGCAACCTGGTCAAGGACAAGTTCTACTGGTGGTGGGTTGTGCACCTGTGGGTGGAAGGCGTGTGGGAACTGATCATGGCCGCCATCCTCGCGTTCGTGCTGATCAAGGTGACCGGTGTCGACCGTGAAGTGATCGAGAAGTGGCTGTATGTGATCATCACCCTGGCGCTCGTCACCGGCCTGATCGGTACCGGCCACCACTACTTCTGGATCGGCACGCCGGAATACTGGCAGTGGCTGGGCTCGGTGTTCTCGGCCCTCGAACCGATCCCGTTCTTCGCGATGACCGTGTTCGCCTTCAACATGGTGAACCGCCGCCGCCGCGAGCATCCGAACAAGGCTGCCGTCCTTTGGGCACTGGGCACCGGCGTGATGGCCTTCCTCGGCGCCGGCGTGTGGGGCTTCCTGCACACCCTGGCTCCGGTGAACTTCTACACGCACGGTTCGCAGATCACCGCCGCCCACGGCCACATGGCGTTCTACGGCGCCTACGTGCTGGTGGTGCTGACGATCATCAGCTACGCGATGCCGCTGCTGCGCGGTCGTGCAGCCAACGACGAGCGTGCCCAGGTGTGCGAGATGTGGGGCTTCTGGCTGATGACGATCTCGATGGTCTTCATCACCCTGTTCCTCACCGCGGCCGGCATCCTGCAAGTGTGGCTGCAGCGCGTGTCCTCGACGCCGATGCCCTTCATGGCGGTGCAGGACCAGATCTCGCTGTTCTACTGGATGCGTCTGTGGGCGGGCGTGGTGTTCGCCGCGGGCCTCGTGACCTACCTGGCGAGCTTCTTCGTCAAGGGCGAGAGCAAACCCCTGATCCATGCATGATGGATCCCTCGCTTCCAGCCCTCCGCGGGGCTGGTGAAGCGATTCCGGGGCGGCTTCGGCCGCCCCTTTTTTATTTTGGACGGGCACTGGGTGATATTCCCCATTCTTTCGTTCGCCCAATCCGTGAATTAACCAGAATCAAGGTTCGGCGTTCGCACTCTCCCTAGACTGGGACACATGAATACATGCGCCCAAACACTCGTGAACCCGCCTGCCATTCCGGCCGCTGCTTCCGACGGCCCCGCCCGCCGCCTGCCCGGTGACCTGGCGATCTGGTTCTTCATCCTCGCCGAACTCCTTGCCTTCGGCGCCTTCTTCCTCGCCTACGCCTTCTCGCGCGCCAACAACGTCGAGCTGTTCAATGAGCAGCAGTTGGCCCTGGACCGTAACTCTGGCGCGCTCAACACCATCCTGCTGCTGACGTCGAGTTACCTCGTCGTGCGAGCGGTGCAGGCTGCCGAAGCGGGCCAGAGCCGTCGCGCGGCAAACTGGATCGCCGGCGGCTTCGCCTGCGGCGCTGGCTTCGTCGTCGTGAAGCTGTTCGAATACGTGGCGAAGTTCGCGGCCGGCGTGAGTCTGTCGTCGAGCACCTTCCACATGTTCTACCTGGTGCTGACCTTCTTCCATTTCATGCACGTGATCCTGGGCCTCGTGATCCTCGCAGCGCTGTGGAACGGCGCGCGCAAGGGACGCTACGGCCCGGGCAGCATGAACGGCATCGAGACGGGCGCCGCCTACTGGCATATGGTCGATCTGGTGTGGCTGATCCTGTTCCCGCTGGTCTATGTAATGCGCTGAGAGGTACGAGACGATGCAAACCCGAGACTCTTCCGCCCACGCCTTGCCCCATTCCGATCATGGCACGCCGCTGCGCGCCACGGTGATCTGGGTAGTGCTCATCGCCGCGACCATCGTCACCTGGAGCGTAGGCGAGAGCGGCGCTTCCGGCCCCGCCATCGTCGGCCTGCTGTTCGCGATCGCATTTGGCAAAGGCGCCATGATCATCCTCGACTACATGGCGCTTCGCCGCGCGCCACTGATGTGGCCGCTGCTCGCGCTCGGGTGGATGACGCTCGTGTGCGCCCTGATCGGCATTGCCTACTGGAAAGGACTCGCCGCATGATGCTCGATACGCCCCACCTCGACGTTCCCTTCTACCAGCCTGCCGGCGACGAGATCGAAGTCTTCGAGCATGCATGGAAGAACCGCCTGCCACTCCTCATCAAAGGGCCCACCGGCTGCGGCAAGACCCGCTTTGTCGCGCACATGGCCGCGCGCCTCGGCCTGCCGCTATATACGGTGGCCTGCCATGACGATCTGACGGCCGCGGACCTCGTCGGCCGCCACCTGATCGGCGACGGCCAGACCGTCTGGTGCGACGGCCCGCTCACGCGCGCGGTGCGCGAAGGCGGCATCTGCTACCTCGACGAGGTCGTCGAGGCGCGAAAGGACACAACCGTCGTGCTGCACCCGCTGGCCGACGACCGCCGCATCCTGCCGATCGACCGCACCGGCGAGTTGCTCGCTGCGCCGCCGTCGTTCATGCTGGTGGTGTCCTACAACCCCGGTTACCAGAACCTGCTCAAGGGCATGAAGCCCTCGACGCGCCAGCGTTTCGTGAGTCTGCGCTTCGATTTCCCTGCCACCGAACGCGAGGAGGCGATCCTGGTGGGCGAATCCGGGTGCGCGCCGGATCTGGCAAAACGCTTGGTGTCGATCGCGCACGCGCTGCGCACGCTCAAGGACCAGGATCTCGAGGAAGCGGCGAGTACGCGCCTGCTGGTGTATGCGGCCCTGCTGGTGCGCGACGGCATGGATCCGGTGACCGCGTGCCGCGCCGCGATCGTCGAGAGCCTCACCGACGACCCGGAAGTCGCCGACGCCCTGATGGAGGTCGTGTCGGCCACCTTCGGGCGCTGACACGCTTCCCCGGGTCAAACGGCCTGCGATCATGTCGGACCAGGAAGCCGATCTCCTCAAGGAACAGATGCCGGGGCCGCGCCTCGCGGTCATCGCGGAGGCGCTTTTCCTCGCGAACCTGCTGGTCGCGCCCGGGCTCGCCTTCCTCGTACTGCTTGTGTTGTGGCGCCGCCATCGCGAGGACGCCTCCCTGGTCGTACGCAATCACCTGCAACAGACCGTGGTCGCGAGCCTTTACGGCGGAGCGATGCTGGTCGGCGTCAGCGTCGGAATCTTCCTGCTGGGCGGATTCGATGATCCGTGGTCGTGGGTGCTCGGCATCCTGTATTTCGTTTCCTTTCACGCCACGCTGGTGATCTTTGGCGTCGTCGGACTGAATCACGCGATTCTCGGCCGCAGCTGGCAGTACCCCTTCATCGGCCCGGATCTGTACGAGTAAGTCCATGAACGCCCCGCTCCCCTCCCCCTTGCCCGTATCACCGCAGGCCGAAGTCAGACCCGCACGGCGCATCATCCCCATCGCGACCACGAAACCGGTGGGACATAACCGTACACAGAAGAAACGCATCGCCTTCCAGATCGGCTTCTTCACGCTGTTCATCCTCGCGCCGGTGTTCGACATCTTCCGCTACGACCTCAACGCGGGCCACGCGTGGCTGCTCGGCATGGAATGGCGGCTTGGGCTGGACGACTTCCTCGCCGGGCGTATCGGAGCACTGGAAGCCGGCGGGAACGTGATGTTCCGCCTCTTCGTCCCCATCCTTGTCGGCGCGGCGGCCTTCCTGTGGGTTGCGTGGAAATGGGGGCGCCTGTACTGCGGCTGGCTGTGCCCGCACTTCTCGGTGGTCGAGACGATCAACAAGCTGATGCAGAAGGCCTCCGGCAAACCCAGCGTGTGGGTCAGGGAACCGCTGCCGCCGTGGAAGGCCGACGGAACACCGTGGAGCGCGGACGCACGCTGGTGGCTCGTAGTGGTGCCGGCGGCGGTGTTTTTCGCCTTCCTTTGGGCGATGGTGTTCCTCAGCTACCTGCTGCCGCCAGCGGAGGTGTACGGCAATCTTTTCGGCGGCACGCTCACCCGCAACCAGTCGATTTTCCTCACCGCGGGCACGGCTGTGCTGTCGATGGAGTTCCTGTTCGCCCGGCACCTCTTCTGCCGCTATGCCTGCGCCGTCGGACTCTTCCAGAGCCTCGCGTGGATGGGCAACCGCAACGCGATGGTGGTCGGCTTCCAGAGGAAGCGCGCCGCCGATTGCGCGACCTGCCTGCCGGACCGCCAATCGGCGTGCGACGCCGTGTGCCCGATGCGGCTCACGCCACGCAACATCAAGCGCCTGATGTTCACCTGCACGCAGTGCGCGCAGTGCGTCGAGGCGTGCGAGCAAAGCCAGCGCGACAACCCGCAGGGCCCGCTGCTGCAATGGGTCAGCCACGAGGCCGCACGCCAGAACGAGGCCGGGTTCCGCTCCGGCAAGGAACGTTAGCCAGGACAAGAACATGGAAGAAGCCGTAGGCAAGATCTGGCACCGTCTGATCACCCGCGCCGCGACCGGCAACCACCCCGACGCGGTGGTGCGGCTGAAAGACATCGAACGCACGGCGGGCGTGTTCTTCCGTGCGCTGGGCGGAGATCCAGGCCTGCGCGTCGCCGCGGCAACCAGCGATGAGCATGGCGCACGGCGCGGCTTTCTCGCGCGCATCGCCGGCGCGGGCGATCGGGCCGCGCGCGCGCGGATGGATCCGTCGACGCTGCGGCTGCCGCCCGAGATCGACGCTTTCCCCGAAAAGTCGCTGAACCGCGATCTCTACCTGTGGCTTGCGGCGCTGGCCGCTGCGCACGAGGGACTCGAAGCAGAAGGCGAGGACGAGGCCGACCGCGATTTCCGCCGCAACCAGTTCGCGACCTGTGCGGCGCTCCATGCATGGCCGGGACTTACGCCCCGCTATCGGCGGCTCGTCGAGGCCTATCTGCCCAAGCGCCCGAAGCCCGAGAAGCTGCCTCCGCAAGAAGCCGAGCGCGAACGCGCCATCCGTCGCGCACTCGAAGCGCCGGGCACCGTGTTCGTACTCCCGGCCGTGCCGCAGGGCACGCCACCCGCGCATCCGGTACTGCTGTGGCTCACAGGCTCGCTCGCCCCCGCCGCCGGCGCGTCCCGCCGCAGCAACGCCGACCCCGAGCAGACCGCCGACGGCGGTCCGCCCGCGTTCGAGGAGACGGAACGCCGCGCCCACCGCGCCGAGCAGGTCGACATGCCGAAGGAGAAAAACGGCCTGCTGTTGATGTTCCGCGCCGAGAGCCTGCTTGCGATTGCGGAATTCCTGCGCATCAACCGCCCGGCCGACGACGACCCCGATCCCAACGCCGCCGACGCGGCGCGCGACCTCGACCATCTGTCGCTGTCGCAGGACAAGGAGCGCGTCGCCTCCAAGGTGCGTTTCGACCTCGACCTGCCGTCCGCGGCCGAGGACGACGTCGTGCTTGGCGACGGACTTCCGCTGCCGGAATGGGACTACCGCAAGGGCGTGCTGCTGGAGGATCACGTCCGCCTCGTCGAACTTGCCGCGCGCGACGCCCAGCCCTGCCCCCTGCCCGAACACCTGCGGCGCACCGCCAAACGTCTGCACCAGCAGTTTGCCGCGCTGCAACCCGGTCGCCGCTGGATCAAGGCGCAGGTCGACGGCGCCGAGCTCGATGTCGACGCCATTGTGCGCGCCCAGACCGACCGCGCCGTGGGTCGCCACCCGTCGGACCAGGTGTGGCTGTCGCTGGAGAAGCGCGAGCGCGACCTCGCCTGCATGGTGCTCGCAGACCTCTCGCTATCCACCGACAGCTGGGTATCGAGCGAAGCGCGCGTCATCGACGTGATCCGCGACGCGCTGCTGCTTTTCGGCGAGGCCCTGGGCGCGACGGGCGACCGTTTCGCAATCGCGGGTTTTTCCTCCGTGAAGCGCAGCCAGGTGCGATTCCATCGCCTGAAGGATTTCGGCGACCGCTTCGACGACCGCATCCGCGGTCGCATCAGCGCCATCAAGCCGGGCTACTACACGCGCCTGGGCGCCGCGATCCGCCGCGCGAGCGCCTTGCTGGCCGACGAGCCCGCCGCGCGCCGCATCCTGCTGATCCTGTCGGACGGCAAACCCAACGACCTGGACCTCTACGAGGGCCGCTACGGCATCGAGGACACCCGCATCGCCATCGCCGAGGCGCGCAAGCAAGGGCTCGTGCCCTTCTGCGTGACGATCGACCGCGAGGGTGCGGGCTACCTGCCACACCTTTTCGGCCCTGCCGGTTTCGCGGTGATCCGCAAGCCGGAGGAGCTCCCCGCGCAGCTGCCGATGTTCTATGCCCAACTGACACGGTGATCCCATGCCCGTGACCGCAATCGAACGCGAGACCTCGGCCCCGCCCTCCGTCGAGGAGCACGACACCGGGCACGTCTGCCGTCTGCTCGCTCACGTGCCCCTCCTCGAGGGACTTACGCCGGAGGAACTCGCCCGCTTCGCCCGCGGCGTGCGCGAACAGCATGTCGACAGGGGCGCCGTGCTGTTCCATCGCGGCGACCCCTGCCACGGGTTTCACCTCGTGCTGTGCGGCCAGATCAAGCTTGCATTCACGTCCGCCGAAGGCCAGGAGAAGGTCATCGAGATCATGCGCCCGGGCCAAAGCTTCGGCGAGGCGGTGATGTTCATGGAAAAGCCCTACTTCGTGATGGCTCAGGCCCTCACCGAAAGCCGACTGCTGCACATCGCCAAGAGCGTGGTGTTCGAGGAGATGGACCGCGACCCCACCTTCTGCCGCCGCATCATCGCCGGGTTGTCGCATCGCCTGCACCACCTCATCGCCGACGTCGAGACCTATTCGCTCCTTTCCGGCCGCGAACGCATCGTCGGTTATCTGCTGCGCGAGGAGGAAAGCAGCGGCGAACCGGGCCTGTGCGGGCGCGTGTCGATTCGCCTGCCGACCAGCAAGGGCACCATCGCATCACGGCTCAATCTCACGCAGGAACATTTCTCGCGAATCCTGCACGAGCTGGCCGAGGCCGGGCTCATCGTCGTCGAGGGGCGCACCATCCACATCCCCGACATCGAGCGACTTCGCACCACCGGCGCACGCTACTGAGACCTCCGCGCCGGGACGCGGATCCTGTCGAAACCCGTGTCAAAAGTATTGGCGGCGCCTCCGGCTGCGGTCGATAATCGGTTTCCGCTATCGCACAAACCGATATCATGAGCGTCACCGACAGCTGGCAGGAATTCGCCGCATCGGCCGCAAGGCAGGCCGGGAATCTGCACGTCGCATCCGTCAGCGACAAGGTGCGCGAGTTGCACCTGCGCATCCGCGAGCGCTATCCGTCCATCTCACGCATCGCCGTGGCGCTTTACGATCCCCAGATGCGGCGGCTGAAGACCTTCGTCGCCAGCAATGAACCCGGGATCACCCCGCTGAACGGCTACGAGTGCGCGATCGACTCCGTTCCCTCGCTCCTGGCGATAGCAGAGAGCGGACAGGCACGCGTCATCAACGACCTCGGCAGCCTACCGGTATCCGACACGACGCACTCTCGCTGGCTGCACCATGAAGGGTTCCTGTCCAGCCTCACGCTGCCGATCCGGCGCGAGGACCAACTGCTCGGATTCCTGTTCTTCGACGCCCGCGAACGCGACGTCTTCACCGATCCGGTCGTCGCCGACCTGTTGCTCTACGGTCACCTCATTGGCATGATCGTGACGCAGGAACTCGCCACCGTTCAGATGCTCGTGGGCGGGCTGCGGCTGGCGAGCCAGTTCGCCCACGTGCGCGACCTCGAAACCGGTGCCCATCTGGACCGCATGGCGCGTTATTCGCGCCTCATCGCACGCGAGATCGGTCCCGCGCACGGCAAAACGGACGACTATGCGGAAAACATCTTCCTGTTCTCCGCCCTGCACGACATAGGCAAGGTCGGTGTGCCGGATCGCATCCTGCTGAAACCCGGCAAGCTCGACGATGCCGAACGCGAGGAAATGCGCCGGCACGTCATCGTCGGCCTGCAGATGGCCGAGCGCCTGATCAGCGATTTCGGCCTCGCATCGCTGTCGAACATCGACATGCTACGCAACATCGTCAGTGCGCATCACGAACGCATGGATGGCAGCGGCTATCCGCATGGCCTCGCGGGCGACGCCATCCCGCTGGAAGCCCGCATCGTCGCCACGGCCGACGTCTTCGACGCACTCGCCTGCGCGCGCAGTTACAAGCCTGCGTGGACGCTGGGCAATGCCTTCGAGGAAATCCGCCGCATGTCGGGCACCCAGCTCTATGCGCCGACGGTCGAAGCCCTGCTCGATTGCCGCGAGGAAGTCGAAGCGATCTACCAGCGCTTTCAGGACGCGAAACTCGAGGCTTGATGACATACACAACATGGATCACTCCTTGTGTAAGTCGGCAGCCCCTGGGCTATAATCCGGCCCGCGCCGGCATAGCTCAGTTGGTAGAGCAACCGCCTTGTAAGCGGTAGGTCACGGGTTCGATTCCTGTTGCCGGCACCACGCACATCCGCGCGCGCCCGGTTCCACGGTGGCCGGGCTTCTTTTTTTACCCGCACGATCGATGGCTCAATGCGGCAGCGTGCGCCACGCACGTTCCGAGCGCCACGCCGTGAACGCCTCCGCGCGAAGCGGTTCGCTGATCACGTAGCCCTGCGCCATATCGCAGCCCTGCGCCGACAGGTGCTCCCAACCGGCCCGGTCCTCGACGCCTTCTGCGACGACCTCGAGGTCGAGATCGTGCGCGAGGTCTATGGTCGAGCGGACAATGACGTCCGAATCGCTGTTGGAAAGCATGTCCTGCACGAAGGACTTGTCGATCTTGATCGCGTCGACAGGCAGCTTCTGCAGGTAGGCGAGCGATGAATAGCCCGTGCCGAAGTCGTCGATGAACAAGGTGCTGCCGAGGTCCTTCAGTCGCTTCAGGCACTCCAGGCTTCCTTGCGGATCGTGCATCAGGGCGCTTTCGGTGAGTTCGAACTGGATGTCGCCGGGGTCGGCCCCCCAGGTTGCGAAATGGTTGCGCACGCGCTCGATGAGCTTGGGATCGCGCAGGTCGCGCGCGGACAGGTTCACGGCCACCGGCACGCTCAACCCGTCCTGGCGCCAGACGTAACTCTGGCGGAAGGCGGCCTGCATGACCCAGTCGGTGAGCGGGCTGATGAGTCCGCTGTGCTCGGCGAGGCTGATGAATTCATTGGGCCACAGGGTGCCGCGCTGGGGATGTTCCCACCGCACCAGTGCTTCGACGCCACACAGCTCGCCGCTGGAAAGCCGCGCCTTGGGCTGGCAGTAGAGGCGCATCTCGCCGTTGTCGATCGCACGGTGGAGGTCGCCGATGAGCGCGAGCCGCCGCGCGCATTCGCGGTCGCGCCCGCCGGTGTACAGGGCATGCCCGTGCCCCTGCTGGCGCGCCTGGTGCATCGCGACGTTGGCGCGGCGGATGAGCGCGTCGGCCTCGGTGCCGTGTCCGGGAAATACGGCAATGCCGATGCTGGCCCCCGCGTCCAGCATGATCTCGCCTATCGTCACGGGCTCGAGCAACTCGCTCAGCAGGCGTTGCGCCGCGCGCGATGCGGCGGCGGCGTCTGCATGCGGCAGCAGGATCGCAAACTCCGATTCGCCGACGCGCGCGACGCCGGAGGTGTCGTGCACGACGCGCCGGATGCGCGCGGCGACCTCGCACAGCATCGCGTCGCCCTGCTGGTAGCCGAGCGTCTCGTTCACCTCCTGGAAGTGGTTCACGCCGAGCACCAACAGGGCCAGCGGTCCGCTGCGCGCCCTCGCGGCGTCGATCTCGTCGACGAGACGCATGCGCAGCCGCCAACGGTTCGGCAGGCCGGTGAGCGCGTCTTCCTCGGCCATGCGCTTGATGGTCTCCTGCGCTTCCCGGTTGCGTTCGCGCAGGCGCAGGGTGGCGATGCCGAAGGAAAGATCGTCGGCCAGTTCGCCCAGCAGGTTGGCTTCAGCTTCGTCGAAGGCGTCCTCCTCGGTGGCGGCGATCGTCAAGTTGCCGAGGACCTCTTCGCCTTGCCGAAGCGGAAACGCGCTGATTGCAGCGATGCCCCGCCGCAGATCCTCTTCGCGCCATGGTGCGAAGGCTGCCTCCTTGCGGATGTTGCGGCCGACACTGGGTTGCCCGGTGCGGATCGCGACCCCGGTCGCACCGTGGCCGCGCTCGCCGTCGCTCCAGGTGACGCGCTGCCAGTCGAGGAAGTCGCGATCGATGCCGTGCTGCGCCATCACCGCGATGTTCTTTTCATCGTCGTGCAGGGCGTAGCCGACCCACGCGAAGCGGTAACCGCCATCCTCTACGATGATCCGGCAGATGTCCTGCAGCAGGCCGTGCTCCTCGGTGGCGCGCACGAGCGCGCGGTTCGCCTCGCTGAGGGTCTTGCGTGCGCGGTTCACGCGGCGCAGCGCTTCCTCCACCGCGGCGTGGCGATCGGCCTGGCGCAGCATGTGGATTCCGTAGGCGAGCGCATTCGCCGCCTCCTGCAAGAGGTCCGCGGACGCGGCGCCGATGCCGTCGCCGCGTCCCCAGGCGATCTGCAGCGTTCCGAGCAGCTCCGGCCCCGAGCACAGCGGCAGCACCGCCAGAATCGTGGTGTTGCCGGCCGGAACGAGGAATGGCCGTCCGGCGCGCAGAGCGTCGCGTGCCGCACGGCCCCATGGCGAGTCGTCAGGCGCCAGGATGGCCTCCACGGCTTCGTCCGCAGCCTCTCGGACGGCGCTCGATACGCGTGGCAGCATGCCATTTTCCGCATCCGCGCCGGTGAGCGCCGCAAAGGGGCTTGCGGCCGCATCGACGATTGCGCGGCACACGTCGCGCAGGAGCACGGACTCCTCGTTTGCGGCGCGCACGACCGCATGAGCCACGCGCAGCACCGCGAGGGCCCGGCCGGGTTCCGGCTCATTCGCAATAGAAGGTGCCGGCGCCGTTCCCTCGCTGCCCGACAGCTGCTCGTCCATCGTCATGGCACACCCCTGATCCGCCGCCGGCCGCCTGTCGGCTGGCTCGTGCGGAAATTAGACACCCCGGACGGCACAAGGTTGGTGCGCGCGCCCAGGGACGACGTTCGAGCCCGCAGGTCGCCGCCTCCGCGCGTGCCCCCTCGGCCACTCAAAGCTTGTAGCCGATCTGGCGCAACAGCTTCTTGCGTGCGTCGATCTTCTGCTCGTCTTCGATCCCGAGCGGCGGCGAGCCGTCAACGACGCCGATGATGCCGCGCCCCTGTCCCGTTTCGGCCAGCAGGACTTCGACCGGATTCGACGTCGCACAGAAGATCCGGCACACCTCGGGCACCTGCTTGATCGCGTTCAGGACGTTGACCGGATAGAAGCCTTCGCCAAGAAAGACGATGAAGCTGTGGCCCGCGCCGATCGCCTGAGCGTTCTCCTGGGCCATCAGCACCATCGCGTGGTCGGTGCCCGACCAGCGGATCAGCCGGTCGCCCGAGGCTTCGCAGAACGCGAGCCCGAAGCGGATGCCCGGAACGGCATTCACCAGTGCTTCGTGAATGTCCTCGACCGACTTGATGAAATGAGTCTGGCCGAGGATGAAATTGATCTGCTCGGGCTTTTCGATTCGTACCGCGATCAGGTTCATGGCCGTCATCCTCCCACGTTCCGCCGCTGAAGCACGCTGCGCTGCGACGTCCCCGCGCGGGCGTCCAATGGCGGCCGTAGATTTCAAGATAGCACTCCGCGGCGAGGACGCAGGCGCGGATCCGTGGCGCGCCAAGGCCCACAGCGCCGGCGGGGAATTTCCGCATGCGGTGCTGTCAGCAGCGGCGACGAGAACAGCCGACGGCAAGCCTCAGACACGCCGGTATGCGTCGAGGCCGAAGCGTTCGATGAACGCGCGCACGACGCCATTGGTCCAGCCGAAGCCGTCCTGCACCGGATACTCGCCGCCGCCTGCGTCGAGCGACAGGTCGCACACGTCGTACTTTTCCATCAGCTTGCCGGTGCGGCGCCACACCCGGTCGGCCAGATCCACGAAGCGGGTCGCGACCTCTTGCGCGAGTTCGGCATATCCGTAATCGAGCAGCCCCTGCACCGCAGCCCACTGCAGCGGCGCCCAGCCGTTCGGCGAATCCCATTGTTCACGCGAGTCTGCGAGGGTGGCCACGAGTCCACCGGCGCGCAGGAAGCGTCCGGCGAGGTTGCGCGCGACGCGTTCGGCCTGCGCCTCGTCGGCGAGACCGCAGTAAAGGGGAAACACGCCCGCCAGCGACCAGCATCCGCTCTGCGTTCCGTCGCGCCACGACCAGTCGAAGAACCAGCCCCGCTCCTCATTCCAGCAATGCTTCACGATCGCCGCGCGACGGCGCTCGGCCGCGAGCCGGTAATCGACGGCACGGCGATCCTCCTGGCGCGCGAGCCAGTCGCCCAGCATTCGCTCGATGCGGAAGAGCAGGCAATTGAGATCGACCGGGATCAAGTCGGTCGTGCGAATGCCTTCCAGTCGCCCGTCCTCGCCGCACCAGCGGCTACTGAAGTCCCAGCCCGACTCGGCAGCGGCGCGCAGGTTGCGATAGAGCTCGTCCTGTTGCGACGGCGCTGCGCGGGCATGCAGTTCGACATCCTCGGCGAATGACTCCTCCCGCGGCGCATTGCACTCGTCCCAGTAGCGATTGAGAAGTGCGCCGTCGGGGAGGCGCACCGTCCGGCGATCAGGCGTGGCACGGCCGGTGTGGGCGATGGGCGCGCGCGCCATCCACCAAGCGTATTCGCGCTCGACGCTCGGCAGCCAAGGCCGCACCGCCTCGACCCCCCGCTCTTGCTCGAGCAGGCGCAGCATGAATGCGAACATCGGCGGTTGCGAGCGGCTCAGGAAGTAGCGGCGGTTGCCGTTGGGGATGTGGCCGTGGGTGTCGATCAGCCACGCGAAATTGCGCACCATGTTCTCGACGAGATCGAACTGCCCGGACGGGACCAACCCGAGCATCGTGAAGTAGCTGTCCCAGTAGTAGATCTCGCGGAACCGCCCACCCGGCACCACGTAAGGATGTGGCAACGGGATCAGCGAGCCGTGCGCCGCGTCGGCATGGTCGGCGTCGCGCGTGAGCGTCGCCCACAGCGCGTCGATGTGCGCCGCGAGGTTTGGCGCCGGCCCTACAGTCACCGGCGCGTCCGCCCCCTGCTCCGGCAGCGCGAATCGGCTGCGCACGAAGTCGCCGAGCAGCGCGATGAACTCTTCGCGGATGCGCTCCGGTGGCGCAAGCGGGACGCTGTCGGGGAAGGTCTTCGAATCCTCGAACACGCGCGCGCGCTGCACGGCCTCGAACAGCGCGCCCGAGGTCTGGAGTCCGGTGTCTATCACTTGCTTTCCTTGTCGCGACGAACGGGTCGCGTAGGGCGGATGAGCCGCGCAGCGGTGTTATCCGCCGCACGGATGTCGAACATCGGGCATATCGCGGAGGGCGCAGCGCTCTTCCGCCCTACGGTTCTTCAGTGCATCACATTCGTGCGTGACGGCTCGGCGAACATGATCGGCGGTGCGTCCATGCCCGAGGGGAGGCTTGCGCCGTTGCCGATTGCGCGCCGTGCGAAGGCCCTGCCCGACTCGTCGAAGAGGTGGCAGTGCTCCGGCGGCAGGCGGTAGCCCACCGTCGCGCCGGCGGCGATGTCGGAGCGGCGTGAATCGCGCACGACCCAGGGCTCGCCGAGCTTGCCGCTGTCGAGGTAGTGGTATGTCTCGTTGCCCATGTGCTCGACGAACAGCACGTCGGCGAGATTGGGCGCCTCGGCGACGCTGCCCCACTCGATGTGCTCGGGGCGGATGCCCAGCTTCACCTTCGTGCCTTCGGCACTCGCGGGCGTCGCGATCGGAACGACGAGGTCCTTGCCGCTCCACAGGCGCACCACGCTCTCGGCCTCGCCGGCGCGCGCGAGAGTCGCCGGCATCAGGTTCATCTTCGGCGAACCGATGAACTGCGCGACGAACTCGTTGGCCGGATGGTCGTAGAGTTCCAGCGGCGTGCCGACCTGCTCGACGTTGCCGCGGTTGAGCACGACGATGCGCTGCGCCAGCGTCATCGCCTCGACCTGGTCATGCGTGACATAGATGATCGTGGACTTCAGGCGACGATGCAGTGCGGCGATCTCCATGCGCATCTGCACGCGCAGCGCGGCGTCGAGGTTGGACAGCGGCTCGTCGAAGAGGAAGAGCTTGGGCTCGCGCGCGATCGCGCGGCCGATCGCCACGCGCTGGCGCTGGCCACCGGACAGATCCTTCGGCCGACGCTGCAGCAGCGGCTCCAGTTGCAGGATGCGCGCCGCCTCCTCGACGCGCCGCGCGATCTCCGCCTTCGGCAGCTTCGCCAGCTGCATGCCGAAGGCCATGTTTTCGTACACGTTCATGTGCGGGTACAGCGCGTAGGACTGGAATACCATGCCGATGCCGCGCTCGGACGGGGTGTCGTCATTCACGCGCACGCCGTCGATGTACATGTCGCCGCCGGAGATGTCCTCCAGGCCGGCGATCATGCGCAGCAGCGTCGACTTGCCGCAACCCGAGGGGCCGACGATGACGACGAATTCGCCGCTGTTGACCTGCAGGTCGATGCCCTTGATGACCTGGGCGGCCTCGCCGTAGCGCTTGTTGAGTTTGTCGAGAGTCAGTTGTGCCATGGTCGTATTCCTTGTCGGGGTCGGGGCGCCGTAGCGGTCAGCCTTTCACTGCACCGGCCGTGAGTCCGCTGACGATGCGTTTCTGGAAGATCAGCACCAGCGCGATGATCGGGATCGTCACGACCACCGACGCGGCCATGATGTGTCCCCACGGCAGTTCGTATTGCGAGGCGCCCTGCAGCATGCCGATGGCGACCGGCACGGTGCGGTTATCGTTGGAGATGATGAAGGTCAGCGCGAACATGAACTCGTTCCACGCACCGATGAAGGCGAGCAGCCCGGTGGTCACGAGCGACGGCCCCATGATGGGCGCGAAGACTTTGGTGATGATCACCCACAGGCTCGCGCCGTCGACGATCGCGGCCTCTTCCAGCTCCACCGGCAACGAGCGCATGAAGGTCGTCAGCACCCACACGGTGAAGGGCAGCGAGAAGGTGGTGTAGGACAGGATCAAGGAGCCAATCGAGTCGTACAGCCCCATGAAGCGCACCAGCTCGAACATCCCCGACAGCACCGCGACCTGCGGGAACATCGACACGCACAGGATCGTGAAGAGGATGTACTTGCGCCCGCGAAAGCGCACCCGCGCCAGCGCGAAGGCGGCCGTGATCGACACCAGCAGGCAGATGCCGACGGTCACGGTCGCAACGACGAAGGAGTTGAGCAGGCTGCGCCCGACCCCGTTCTCGCCCAGCGCATTGACGTAGTTCTCCCAGTGGAAGGTCGTCGGCAGGTAGTTGGTCAGGAAGAGGTCCTGGCCGGTGCGCAGCGAGGTCAGGATCGCGTTGTAGAAGGGGAACACGCAGATCACGCTGACGATCAGCGCCGCGAGGTAGATCCAGAACTTGCGCCCGAGCACCCTTTGTTGCCGTGTGAGTTTCATTCCCGCGCCTCCTTGCCTTCGTGGCTGAAGCGGTTGATCCACAGGAAGCAGGCGGCGATGCCCGCGACCATCATGAAGACCAGCACCGACGCGGCCGAGCCGACGCCCATCTCCTGGAAGGACACCATCTGCTCGCGGGCGTAGCCCGAGATCGAGATCGTCGCCTCGCTGTTGGAGGTCAGCACGTAGATCAGGTCGAACACGCGCAGCGCGTCCATCACGCGGAAGATCAGCGCGACGATCATCGCCGGCATGATCAGCGGCAGAGTGATGCGGCGGAAGCGCTGCCAGGCGTTGGCGCCATCGACCCGTGCCGCCTCGTACAGATCGGACGGAATCATCTGCAGCGCGGCGAGCAGCATCAGCGCCATGAAGGGCACCGTCTTCCACACGTCGGCGATCACGACGGCCCACATCGACAGCGTCGGCTCGGCGATCCAGGCGAGCGGCGTCTCGATGAGGGCGAAGCGCAGCAGCAGGTCGTTCACCACGCCATACTGGTCGTGGAACATCCAGCCCCACATCTTGGCGGTGACGATGGTCGGGATCGCCCACGGCACCAGGATCGCCGCGCGGACGATGCCCTGGCCGCGGAACTTCTCGTTCATCAGCAGCGCGAGCAGCATGCCGAAGAAGAGCTCCAGCGACACCGAGCAGGCCGTGAACCACAGCGTGTTGCCGACCGCCTGCCACCACAGCGGATCGGCGAGCACGCCGAAGCTGTCGCCCTCGGCGAAGTCGAGGTAGTTGGCCAGCCCGACGAAGTTGTACTCCTCGGGGGTGTCCATCGCCGCGTCGGTGAAGCTGTAGAACAGCGTGCGGATCAGCGGCCAGCCGGCCACCGCGAACAGCAGGATCAGCGCCGGCGCAACCAGCACCCAGGCCGCGCGAGCACGGCGCTGCTGCAGGCTGCGCTTGCGCCGCGGTGCCGCCGTCGGCGGTGCGACCGCGGCCGACGGCAGCAGGCTCTCGGAATTGTGACTCATCGTTGTTTCCTCCGGAGGCTCGGCGAACCGACCTGCGGCCGCGTTGCCAGGATGCCCATCACTTCCACTCGCGGCCCTTGATACGCTTGAGCTTGTCCTCGAGGTCGGCCACTGCCTGCTCGCCCGTCGCGCGCCCGCTCAGCACGTCATAGCCGGCGTTGAACATCGCCTTCGACACCTTGGGGAACTGCGCGCGCGTCGGAGTCGAGGGGCGCGGCACGGCGTTCGCGAACACGTCCTTGAACTCGGCGAGGTAAGGCGCCTTGGTCTGCACTTCCGCATCCTGGTAGGTGTCGACGCGCGCCGGCGGAATGCCCAGCAGCATGAACGCGCGCTTCTGCGTGTCGGCCTCGGACAGGATGCGCACGAGCTTCACCGCCGCATCCGGCCTCTTCGAATAGGTGCTCACGCCCCATTGCCAGCCGCCCAGCGTCGCGGCGTGCAGGCCGTCCTCCCCACCCTTCGGGATCGGGATGACGCCGACCTTGCCCTTGACCGGGCTGTTGTCCGCCTGCGTGAGCACGTAGGCATACGGCCAGTTGCGCATGAACAGGGCGTCGCCGTTCTGGAACACCGCACGCGACTCCTCCTCCTGGTAGCCCATCACGCCCTTCGGCGCGATCGTGCCCACCCAACTCGCCGCGGTGTTGAGCGCCTTGGCCGCCTTCGGGTTGTTGATCGTGATGCTCCCGGCCGGATCGACGAAGGTGCCGCCGTTGTACGAAGCGACCCATTCCAGCACGTCGCACGACAGGCCCTCGTAGGCCTTGCCCTGGAACACGAAGCCCCAGAAGTTCTTGTTGCCGGCGTCGCGCTCGGCCTTCTGCACCTTGGTCGCGATGCGGGCCAGGTCCTCCCAGGTCTTGGGCGGCAGCTCCTTGTGCTTCGCGAGGAGATCCTTGCGGTAATACATCATGCCCGCGTCGAGCTGGGCGGGAACGGCCTTGATGCGGCCATTGACGATGCTGTTCTGCCAGTTGTTCGGGAAGAAGGCGGGCTCTAGGTCCTTGACCTTGTCGGTGAGGTCGAGGAGATGCTTGTCGAGCAGGCCGGTCCAGATCACGTCGATCGACAGCACGTCGACCGCGTTGCCGTCCTTGGCGGCGAAGATCTGCTGATACAGCGCGAGCTTTTCGTCCGATGCGGCGGGCATCTCGATGAATTCGAGCTTGTGCTGCGCATCCTTTTCGAAACGCTCCTTGACGTATTCACAATACGGTTTCATCGCGCCGGAAACATTGCAGGCCATCTTCAGGGTATCGGCGTGGGCGACGGGGACGGCGCCGAACATCAGTACGGCCAGCGTGGCGGGAAGCAGTTTTTTCATGGTGGTGTCTCCTCCTTGTCTAGCGTTTCGGTAATTGCTTTTCGGTTCGGGTTCAACGCAGGCGATACACGCGGGCCTCATAGGGGCGCAGCGTCAGCTCGCGCGCGTCGGCGTGGGGGGCCACCGCGTGGTTCGCGAGCAACAGATTCTCGTGGCGCACTGCGAAGCCGTCGTGCTCGACCCGCGCCTCCCTGCCGGTGAGGTTCGTCATCACCACGATCTGCTCGTCGCCCAGGCTGCGGGTGTAGGCATAGACCTGCGGGTCGCTCTCCAGCAGCAGCGTGTAGCGGCCATGCACCAGCACCGGTTCCGCCTTGCGCAGCGCGATCAGGCGACGGTGGTAGTTGAGGATCGAGTCGGGGTCGGCCTCCTGCCGGGCGACGTTGATCTGCGGAAAGTTCGGATTCACCTTCAGCCAGGGCGTGCCGCTCGTGAAGCCGGCGTTCGCCGAGGCGTCCCACTGCATCGGCGTGCGCGAGTTGTCGCGCGAGGTGATGGCGAGCGACGCGATGATCTCCTCGGCCGGCACGTCGTTCGCCCGCTGCAGCGCGAACTCGTTCTTCGCGAACACGTCGTTGAAGTCGCCGATGCTGTCGAAGCGGGTATTGGTCATCCCGATCTCCTGCCCCTGGTAAATGAAGGGCGTACCCTCCATCAGGAAATACACTGTCGCCAGCGCGGTCGCGCTCTCGCGCCAGTAGTGCTCGACGTCGCCCCACTTCGACACGATGCGCGGGATGTCGTGGTTCTCGAGGAACAGCGCGTTCCAGCCCACGCCGTGCAACGTGCCCTGCCAGCGCGAGAAGACCTTCTTCAGGCCGACCACGTCCAGCCCCGCCTCCGGGTCCTGCGCCCACAGGTGCAGGTGCTCGAACTGGAAGATCATGTTCAGGCGATTGCGGTCCGTCCCCACCCAGTCCACCGCCTGCTCGGCGGACACGCCGTTGGCCTCGCCGACGGTCATGATGTCGTAGCCCGCAAAGCTGTTCTGGCACAGGTCGTCCATGTAGTCGAGCACGCCGTCGACGTTCATGTGCATCGGCAGGCAGGACACGTAGTCCAGCCCGTGCGGGTTGGGCATGTCGGGCAGGCCGGCGACCTTCTTCATGTGGCTCACGGCGTCGAGGCGGAAGCCGTCGATGCCCTTGTCGAGCCACCAGCGCACCATGGCGTTGATCGCCTTGCGCACCTCCGGGTTCTCCCAGTTCAGGTCCGGCTGCTTCGTCGAGAAGAGATGCAGGAAGTACTGGCCGCTGGTTGCGTCGTACTTCCACGCGGAGCCGCGGAAGATGCTTTCCCAGTTGTTCGGCTCATTACCTTTTTCACCACCGTCGCCATCCTTGCCGTCGCGCCACACGTACCAGTCGCGCTTGGGGTTGTCCTTCGACGCGCGCGACTCGATGAACCACGCGTGCTCGTCGCTGGTGTGGTTGACGACCAGATCGAGGATCAGGCGCATGCCGCGGCCATGGACCGCGTCGAGCAGGCGGTCGAAGTCGGCCATGGTGCCGAACTCCTCCATGATCGCGTGATAGTCGGCGATGTCGTAGCCGTTGTCGTCGTTGGGCGACTTGTACATCGGGCAGATCCAGATCACATCGATCCCGAGCGCCTTCAGGTAGTCAAGGCGCGCGGTGATGCCGTTCAGGTCGCCGATGCCGTCGCCGTTGGAGTCCATGAAACTGCGCGGATAGATCTGGTAGGCGACGGCCTCCTTCCACCACTGCGTCTTCATGACCTGCTTGTGCTGTCCACTCATCGGGGGATTCCTCTCGTCAGGCTGCCCGTGCGCCGAGCGCGAGGGCGAAGGATTCGTAGGGGGCGCAGCCCGGCCGGCAGTTCCAGCTCGTACGCCCCGCTTGTCTGGGGTATCGAGAACCTGCTCTCGATGAAGAAATTCGATGAAGCCATAAAATCTTCCAAAGCGATTTGGATCGTAATCCGAAGCGCTTTGGATGTAAACTGTTTTTTGTACGTCCGAACCCGCTCCCGAAAACTCGCTAGACTTCGGTCATAGCGCGGGCCGTCCGCGAACGGCCCATGGATGCCCGATACGGGCCGAAGGAACACCGATGAAGGTCAATCTGAAAATGCTGTCCGAATCGCTCGGACTGTCGCAAACGACGGTGAGCCGCGCGCTCAACGGCTACTCCGACGTCAGCGAGGCGACCCGCCAGCGCGTTGTCGAAGCCGCGACGAAGCTTGGCTACCAGCCCAATCCGCAGGCCCGACAGCTCGCGACGGGCCGCGCCGACGCGATCGGCATCGTGTACCCCTTCGGCGCGAGCGACATCGGCGACATCCGTTTCGGCGAAGTCGTCTCCGGCCTCACCGAACAACTCGCCAAGCACCGCATCGACCTGCTGATTCATTCGTCGCGTCCCGAAGTCGAGCTCGACACCTACCGCCGCCTCATCGACGGACGACGCGTCGACGCGCTGATTGTTGCCCGCACGCGCCTGGACGATCCGCGCATCCGCTTCCTGCAGGAACGCAATTTCCCGTTCGTCGCCTACGGTCGCACCGAGACGCCCCTGCCCTACGCATGGTTCGACTTCGACAACGAAGCCGGCGGCCGCATGGCCGCGCAGCGCCTGCTCGACCTGGGCCACCGCCGCATCGCCCTGATCCACGCACCGCTGGAGCTGAGCTTCGCGGCACAGCGCCATGCGGGATTCGTTGCGGCCCTGCGCGAAGCGGGCATCGAACCCGATCCGGAACTGATCATCGAGGCTCCGCTCAACCGTATCGGCGGCTACCAGGCGGTCGGAGAACTGCTCGCGATGAAAAAGCCGCCCACCGCGCTGCTGGTCGACAACAATGTGGCGGGCGTGGGCGCCCTGCGCGCCCTTGGGGACAATGGCTGGAAACCAGGCAGCGGGATGTCGCTGATCGTGTACGACGGCATCCCGTCCGAGATTCCGCTCACCTGCACGGTGACCGGCGTACTTCAGCCGACCGGCGAATCGACCGGACGCGCGCTCGCCGATCTGGTGCTCGATGTCCTTGCGGGCAAGCCGCTCGAGGATCTGCACCGACTCGGGCAGCCGTGCATCGGCGCGGGCGAGACCGACGGCCCGCCGCCCGCCCCGACCCGCCACGCGCGCACGAAGACGCCCTGCTGAACGGACAGGGAAGGCCGCCCAGGAGAACCGCGCGCAGGGGCGGGCTGCCATGGTTTCACCCGGTTCGTGCCGTCCGGCTCAGAACCACACTTCCATCTGCGCACCGACCAGCCACTTGCTTTCGCCGGTGAACTTCGTGCTGCCGAAGCCCTCGTTCGCGCCGCCGTCGTAGGTGAAACCGTTCAGGTCCTTGTCCCAGCCCATCCAGGTGGCGAAGAGGCGCAGTTCGGGTCGCGCAAAGAAGCCGGCGCCAGTGTCGAGCTTGAAGGTTGGCGAAACGGTGAGCTTGTAGAAGTTGCCCTTCGCCTGGGAGAAGGTGCTGTCCAGATCCATGTACTGGAAGCTGCCTTCGTACTGCATCGCGAAATTCTTGTTGATCGCGTTGGTGAAACGCAGGTTGGCGGACGCCCACTTGTATTCGTCGCCTTTGTTGAATCGATCCTTGCTGACCTCGGCCATCAGCGCGGGTGAGACTTTCCACTTCGGCGCGAAATCGGTTACACCGAAGCTCATCACGCGGAACGCCTGGGCGTCTTCCAGCAGGTTGCCGACCGCGCCGAGTCGCTTGACCTCGGCCCCCAGCCCCCGGCCGGCCAGTATGCCGGTCTTGGAGAAGCCGTCTGCGAGTCCGTAAAAGCTCGGTGCATGGTAGGCGAACAGACCGTGCACGCCACTGGTCGCACGGTCGCTGCCGTTCACATCGTTGTTCTTCGCATGCATGCCGTTCAGCATGAACTGCCAGTTGCCGACGTAGCTGTTCATCGTGAAGACGTAGCTCTTGATGCCCTCGTCATCCTCATTGAGGAAGTCGCGTCCATACACTGAGACGTTGGTCTTCCAGTCCGGCGTCACCTGGGCGTCGTACACGCCCGCACCGGTGCCGGAAAGGAAGACGAAGTCGCTATCAAAGAAGTGGATGTCGAAGTTCTTTTTGTCGAAGCGCTTGCCCGCCCAGATCGTGGCGTTTTCCAGCGCGGTGCCCTTGAACGTCGGCAGATTGCCCATCTCGGCATAGGCCCAGCGAACGTTGATGCCGTTCTCGCCACCGGTCCAGTCGTTGTTGCTATTGACGCCGTCCGCGAGCATGAACCCGAAGGTCGCCCAGCTACCGTCGTCCGAACGGAAATTCTTCAGCATCTTCGCCTCGACGTAGGTATCGGTCTCCAAGCCGAGGCGGCCCACCGCGCCCCCAAGATTGCCGGCCGGCGTGATGTAGGGGCCTACCCCCTTCACCGTGAACATGTCGCTATTCGACACCGTGCCGGAGCGCGCGTACCCGTGAAACTCGAAGGACGACGCCGTCTCGGCCGCCGCCTTGGTGAGCGGCGCCTGCGCTTCGCCGGCGGCCTTCGCCGCCGACGCCGTGGTGTCCGCCTTGCGGGCGACTTCGCCGGCCTGCTGCGCGCTGGAGCTCGCCTGCTGTGCGGCGCTCGTAGCCTGTTGAGCCGCGGTGGTCGCCTGTTGGGCAGCCGTTGTCACCTGACGCAGCATCTCCTCCAGCTTCGCGATGCGCGCCTCGAGTTCCTCGACCCGCGTCTGCTTCGCCTTGTCCGCCGCGGCGGCGCTGCCGCAGAAAGCCAGCGCGATCCCGAGAGCAATGGCGGTTTTCTTCGTAATCATCCTCGTTGTCTCCTCTTCCTCGATTTCTTCGTGCCCTGCCGCCCGCCACCACACCTCTGCGGGCGTGTGTACCGGACGGAAAACGTTTGTCGACTTGCTCTCCGGACGCAGACTGGCCTCGCCAGATCCGTGTTGATGCGAAGTGTAGTATTACTACTTTCGGAGCGCAAATACTTTGTATTTATTCCACGCAAACCGACAAGGCGAGGTATTAGAAAAGACGTCATTACACACATTATTCTCGCCTTTACTGGACATCAACACCAATCACGGCGCACCTGAAGCACAAACGAGAACCGCCTTTACATTCTGTTCTTTTTTACCAACTACACATATTTCTATGGATGTTTTCTCCCGAAAGCGCTTTTGGCTGATTGCCAAGACGTGCCCTGGTGAGTTGGCGTGGCGCGTGTGGAGGCACGGCACATCGGCCGAGCGCATATCGGTCAGGTCCGGGCGGAGATCCTGCCCGCACCGAGGGCCAGCAGTGCGGCACCGATGACCACGACCGAAAGGGCCGCCGTCAGCGAACTGGAATGCGCGAGCCCGCCAATCAGGGGCGGCCCGATCATGAACCCGCTGTATCCGATGGAAGTCACCGACGCAATGGCCGCGGCACGGCTCACGCTCGGCACCCGGGTCGCGGCGTTGAGGAGGATGGGTGCGACGGGGGCGAGGCCGGCCCCCACCAAGGCGAACCCGATCAGCGCGACCCATGGCGTTGCCGCCAGCAACACGGTCGCCATCGCAACCGCCGCAAGGCTCGCTCCCGCACTTAGCACCACCCGCTCGGGAAAACGCTCGCGCAACGCATCGCCGCCAAAACGCGACAGGGCCATCGCCGCCGAGAACACCGCGTACCCGAGGGCTGCGTTCGCCTGCGGCATCCCCAGCTCCTGCTTGAGGTACAGCACGCACCAGTCGTACATCACCCCCTCGGCAATCATGCCCGCCAGGATGAGCAGACCGATCAGCAGCAGAACCCCTCTCGGCCACACGAAATGCGCCTGCTCCTCGCCACCCGCATGGGTGTCGAGCATCCCTCGCGCAGCGGTGACGATCACGAGCGCGAGCCCGGCACCGACCCCCGCGAGCTGCACCGCCGGCGCGACGTCCGCCCGCAGCAGCACCGCAACGGTGGCCGCGCCCGCCATCCCGCCGACGCTGAACATGCCGTGCAGATTGCTCATGATGGCGCGACCCGTGAGATGCTCCAGTTCCGATCCTTCGCTATTGATCGAAACATCGAAGAGACTCATCCCGGCGCCGAACACCAGCGCAGCCGGCAGCAGCAACCCCAGTCCGGGCAGCACCAGCACGACCGCGATGGCCGCGCACATCGCCATCCCGCCACCGAGCACCACACGGCGGGCGCCGAAGCGCGCGACCAGCCTGCCGGCGAACAACAGCGTGGACACGGCGCCGAGAGCGGCCGCGAGCAGGACGATGGAGAGCGCGGCCTCGTCGAGCGCATAGCGTTGCTTGACCGAGGGCAGGTGCGCGCCCCACGCCCCCGCGAAAACGCCGAGGACGGCGAACTGCGCTCGAGTCGCCCAGCGCGCGCGGCGCAACGGAAGATCGCGACCGCGAGCGAGGCTCGCCGCCCCCGCGCTCATGCAGCGATCCTCACCGGCTCGCCGCTGCGGGCGCTCGCGTAGATCGCGTCGAGGATCTCCATCACCACCAAACCCTCCTCGCCGCTCGCCGGATGAGGTTGCTCGTCGAGGATCGCCGCAGCGAAGTCGTGCATCGCCGAAGGTGCGTCGGCAGCCGGCGGATGCAGGTGCAGGTCGAACTGCGCACCGTTCTGCTCGGTGAACACATGGGCATCGAATCGGTATCCTTCGTCGAGGTTGTGCTGCAAGAGCCCTGCCCGGGTGCCGAGCAGGCGCGTTTCCATCAGTTCCGCCTCGCCGATGTTCGCCGCCCAGGACGCCTCGAGCACGAGCGTCGCACCGTTGTCGAAGCGGATCAGCGCCGCCGCCAGATCTTCGACGTCGAAACGCTTGCCGGACTTTTCCGCGAGTTCCCGCGCAATCGGATCATACGTGCTGCCCATCACCCAGACCGGCCTCGGATACCCCATCAACCAGAGCGCCAGATCGAGGCGATGCACGCCGAGGTCGATCAGCGGCCCGCCGCCCGCAAGCGCCTTCGTGCCGAACCAGCCGCCGAAACCGGGCAACCCGCGGCGGCGGTGCCACACCGAACGCCCGAAGTAGAAGTCACCGAAAAGCCCCGCATCGACCTGCGCCTTCAGGGCCCGAGACTGCGCGCTGAAGCGGTACGAGAAGTTGATCATCAGGCGCTTGCCCGCGCAGCGCGCGGCCGCCAGCATGTCGCGCCCTTCGTCCGCGCTCATCGCCATGGGCTTCTCGCACAGCACGTGGCATCCGGCCGCGAAGGCGGCGATCGCGAGCGGTTTGTGGAACTTGTTCGGCGTGCATACGCTCACGACATCGAGATCCTCGATGGCAAGCATCTTCTCGGCATCGGTGTAGCGCGCAACGATGCCGAACTGCTCGCCGACCGCATCGAGGCGCGCCGCATCGGTATCCGCGATGGCGACCACTTCAACTGCCGGGTGCTGACGCCAGCCCTCGATGTGCATTCGCCCAATCCCCAGGCCGATGACCCCGACGCGCAGCCGCCGTTCGTCCGCTGCCGGAACGCCGGCCGCCGCCGCGCGGGCACTTTCCTGCTGGTAGCCGCTCATTTACCCTCCCCCATTTCCTGCACGATTCCGACGCGTGCGAAGCTGCCTGTCTTCGCCGAGAGTTTCTCCAGTGGCGGCGACATCGGGCAGCGGTCGGCGATGCGTACGCGCGGTGCCGCCCACTGCACGGCGTTGGCGATCACGCGCTGCACATTGGCGTCGTGGTAGGTCGGGTACGCCTCGTGGCCGGGGCGGAAGTAGAAGATGCGCCCGTGGCCGCGTTGCCAGCACAGGCCCGAGCGGAATACCTCGCCGCCCTCGAACCACGAGATGAACACCGTCTCGTCGGGCGCAGGCACGTCGAAGCGCTCGCCGTACATCTCCTCGCACGGCAGCTCGAAATATTCCGGCAGCCCGGCGGCGATCGGGTGCGAGGGCTCGACGACCCACACGCGTTCCTTCTCGTCCGCTTCGCGCCACTTCAGCGAGCAGTTCGTGCCCAGCAGGCGGCGGAAGATCTTCGAGAAGTGCCCGGAGTGCAGCACGATCAGCCCCATGCCCTCGAGGACGCGGCGCTGGACGCGCTCGACGACGGCATCCGAGACCTGATCGTGCGCCTTGTGCCCCCACCACACCAGCACGTCGCAACCCGCCAGGCGCTCCTCGTCGAGGCCATGCTCGGGCTGATCCAGGGTCGCAGTGCCGATCTCGAGCGGCAGCGCACCGGCGCCGAGGGCGGGCGTCTCGCGCAGGGCGGAAGCAATGACCGCGTGCAGCCCTTCCGGATAGATGGCACGCACGGCCGGATTCTCGCGCTCGTGTTGAAATTCGTTCCAGACAATGACAGAAATCTTTGATCCGATCATACTCTTATCTCCTGAGGAATGGCGGCGCCGGCAATGGCGCACGCTCCGGAAACGCCTAACCTCACTGGAATTTGGCGGAACCGGATGCACAAAGACTAAGGTCCGCGCCCCCTGCCCTCAATCGGAATCACTGTCAAAAAACTGCAAATGATGGCAAAAAACCTGGAATCCCGTCAGGCCAGGGGCCCGCTCGACGCGCCGCGACTCTCCAGCCCGGATCAGGCGCGGTACATGCGCGTCTACCTCGACGATTTCCTGCGCCGGATTGCTGCGGGCGCCCTGCCCCTGCGACTGCCCGGCACCGTGGGCGATGCCGTGCCGCGTGTCGATGGGCACTTCCATCTCGTGCCCGAGTTGTTCTTGCAGGTGGCGGGCTCGACGCTTTTCCGCTTCCCGCACACGGAGGTCGAGCTCGCCCAAGGCGAGGCGCTGGTGGTGCCGCCGCGCCTGTTGCATGCCGAGGAGGTGCGCGGCGGCGAGGACGGCAAGCCCTTCTGCAACGTCGTGATCTATGCCGAGGCGCCCTCGCTGAGTTGTCACATCGCGCACGAGGAGTCGCCGGGAAGACCTGGCATCCTGCATCTGGAAGTCCGCCACCATGCCCAGGCGGCGAACATCCACAGCTGGCTCGGAGACGCGGCGCGGCTCGCACGCAGTGTGAGCGGCGCGACGGATGCCGCCCTCCCGCCGTGGACGGAAGTTCAGACCCGTGCCCTCGTATCGGCCGCCATCGCGGGGGTGCTGCAGGCGCTGGACGAGATCCAGCCGGAGGCGCGCCCGGAGCCGCCGCTGGTGGCGCGCGCGCGCATCATCATCCAGAACCGGCTAGGCGACCATGCGCTGAGCGTCAAGTGCCTGGCCGGGCAACTCGGCTGCACGGCCGACTACCTTTCGCACCTCTTCGGCCAGACTGCCGGCGAGCACCTCGTCGCCTACATCAACCGCCAGCGCATGGAACGCGGCGCGCGCCTGCTGCGCGAGACGGGCATGGCCGGCAAGGAGATCGCGTGGGCCTGCGGATTCGCGAGCCAGAGCTATTTCATCCGCAATTTCCGCGCGCATTTCGGCATGACACCCGCGGCCTGGCGAAGCGGTCGAGCCGAACGGGGCTGAGGACCCGAAGGCGCAGCGCAGTTTGCGCGCCGGCCGAGCTTACGCGCGGGCGAGCCAGCGCCCCAGCAGTCCGCTCAGTTCCGCGGGCGAGAAGGGCTTGCCGAGGAAATCGTCCATGCCCGCCGCGCGGCAACGCTCGAGACTCTCGTCGCGTTCACCCGCGGTGAGTGCCACGATCGCGGTGGGCGTCTGTCCGAGTTCGCGCTCGCGCTCTCGCCATGCACGACTCGTCTCCCACCCGTCCATGCCCGGCATGCGGCAATCCATCAGCACGAGATCGAGGTTCGCATCGCCGCGCGCGACCTCGAGGGCCTCCGGCCCCGATGCGGCAAGCTTCACCTCGCAGCCCAGCGCCTGAAGCAGGCCACTGCTGGCCTCGCGAATCCCCGGATCGTCGTCGACCAGCAGCACGCGCCCGACGAATTCCGCCCGACCGCGGCGCTCGGTCGCATCGCGTGCGAGCCACTTCACGAGCGTCCCGAGCAGGACGTCGCGCTGCACCGGTTTCGACAGGTAGTCGTCCATCCCGGCCTCGAGGCACTTGTCGCGATCGCCGCTCATCGCGAACGCCGTCAGGGCAATGATGGGCGTGCGACGCCCCGACTCCTCGAGCAAGCGGATGCGTCGAGCCGCCTCGTAGCCGTCCGTACCCGGCATCTGGCAATCCATCAGGACGATGTCGGGCTTCCAGTCGTGCACCAGTGCCACCGCCTCGTCGCCGTTGCGCGCGGTCTTCACGACACAGCCGCCGGCGTGCAGGTATTCGCCCAGCACTTCCAGGCTCACCTCGACGTCGTCTGCAAGCACGACGCGAACCCCCGCAACGCGCGCCGCAACGGCGGGCGGCACGACACGCGGCACCGGCGCGGGAAGTGGATCGCCGAATGCGAGCGGGAGCTCGAACCAGAACGTGCTGCCCCAACCCTCACGGCTCTTCAGGCCCATCTCGCCGTCCATCAGCCCGACGAGCTGCCGGCAGATGGCGAGTCCCAGCCCGCTGCCGCCGAATGTGCGCGTGGTCGAGGAGTCGGCCTGGGCGAACTTCTCGAAGATCCGCTCCTGGTGCTCCGGCGCGATCCCGATACCGGTATCGCGCACCTCCACCCGAAGTCGCCCGCTCCCGGCATCGATCTGCAGCCAGCCGACACTCAGCGTCACCCCGCCGGTCGCGGTGAACTTCACCGCGTTGCCGAGCAGGTTGTCGGTCACTTGGCGCACGCGCACGGGATCGCCGCGCAGCAGCGGCGGAAGATCTCCGCGCCACGATATCTTGAAGCGCAGCTTCTTGCCTGCGAGGGCCGTCTCGTGGATTAGCGCGAGGTCCTCGAACAGCGCGCGCGGATCGAAGCTCTCCGGCCGGATGAGGAGCTTGCCGGCCTCGATGCGGGAAATGTCGAGGATGTCGTTGACGACGCCCAGCAACTGGCTGGTGCCATCGTGCGCAAGGCGGACGTAGCGTTCCTGCTTGTCCGTCAGGGGGGTATGCCGCAACAGATCGAGCACGCCGAGAACACCCGTGAACGGGGTGCGGATCTCGTGGCTCATGTTGGCGAGAAACTCGCTCTTCGCCAGACTGCATGCCTCGGCCCGCTCGCGCGCGGCACGCGCCTCCGCCTCCACGCTCTTGCGCTCGGACACGTCGTCGAACGTCCATACCACGCCGCGACCGAGATCGGCGGGGTCGATCGCCTTGCCCGAGATCGAGCACCAGAACACCTCCCCGTTGCGACGACGCATCTGCGTTTCCATGCGCAGCACATCCCCCGCCGTGAGACGGGGCAAGATGCAATCGGCCAGCCGTTCGTGCCCGCCCGCATCCGGGAACAGGTCCGCCGTCCGGACGCCGACGAGCCCCCCTTCCGGATAGCCGAATATGGCCGCCATCTGGCTGTTCGCCCGTGCGATGCGGCGATCGGCGGCATTGCTTGCACCGACGTAGGCGATGCCGACGGCCGCGGCATCGAGAGTGGTCTGCTGGATCGCCTCCAGTTCGTCCTTGGCACGCAACAGGCCGAGTTCTGCGCGCCGCGCCTGCAGCAGCGCCCAGCCCAGCATCCACATCAGCAGCGCGAATCCCGCGACGATCGCGGCGATGATCAGGCGCATGCCATCCATGCGCTCGGCGAGTTCCACGTTCAACGAGGACAGCACACCCCACCGGTCAAGCTCCGCCGCCTCGAAGTCGGACGCGAGCCGCCGTACCTCCACCGCCACCTCAGCGAGCTGCCGGTCCGCGTCGCCCCCGTCGAGGAGTGCCACCCGCGAAACCGACTCGCGGATCGGGCCGATACGGCCCAGCAGCGAACGGCGCAGCACAAGGTCCGCATCCTGCCCCTCGGCGCCGTAGCTCTCCGCGAGCGCCAAGGCATCCTCGGCATGGGCGAGATGCTGGCTGCGCTTGAGCACATCATCGCCGGCGCGCTCGACGCGTTCCTGCGCGTGCCCCAGGAAATAACGCGCCTTCAGCAAGGTGCGCGCCCCATGCACGGCGTTGAAATTGGCGCCCAGAAACATCTCATGCAACGTATTGAAGCGCGCGAAGCCCATCATCAGCATGACGCCCGCAATCACTGCGACGACGTAAATGATGAAGGGCAGGCGCTGCACCCCCTTCGATTTGCCCTTCAATCTGCGCGTCCCCTCGTGATACGCCCGCGTCGTCGGTTGTGCGCGCGCAAAGCCCATCCTATGATCGTGGGTATTTTCCCCTCAGGATGCCCCGATGAACAAGACGCGCGACGGGATTTTTCCGCACGAGGGCCTTCTCCGCCCAGCGAGCCGCATGCGCATCTTCACGGCGGCCGCGCTCGGGACGATCGCGTGGGGCCTCGCGCACGCGGCACCCGCGGCGATCTCCGATGGCGAAGTGCGCGTCGGGCTCCTGGCGGACATGAGTTCGATCTACGCGAACATCTCGGGGCGCGGATCCGAGACCGCCGCACGGATGGCGATCGAGGACGCGGGAAGCGAGGTTGCGGGGCGACCGATCCGGCTGATCGTCGCGGACCACGGCAACGATGTGGTCCGGGCCGTCGAGACGGCGCGTCGCTGGCTGGACGAGGAAGGCGTGGACGTCATCGCCGACGTCGTCGCCTCCCCTGCCGCGCTGGCGGTGCAGGAACTCAACCGTACTCGCGGCGCCGTGGTGTTCTACAACGGCGTGATGACCTCTGATCTCACGGGATCCGCGTGCGCCCCCACCGGCATCCACTGGATGTACGACGGCTACGCCTTCACGACAGCGATCGGACGCGATCTGACCCAGCGCGGCGCGCGTTCATGGTACCTCGTCACCGTCGATAACGCGTTCGGGCTGAACGTGCAGGCCGAACTCGCCAAGGTGATCCGCGCCAATGGCGGGCATGTGCTCGGCGCGGCGCGTCACGCGCTCGGTCAGGAGCAGCTCTTCGCCCAGCTCCGGCAGGCGGCCCAGTCCGGCGCCGACGCCATCGCGCTGATCAATGCCGGCGACGACATGATCCGTGCCGTTCGCCAGAGCTACGACCTCTTGACGGTGAGCAAGGGCCAGACGGTGCTCGCGGCGGTCGCCACCACGCTCAACGACGTGCACCTGATGAAACCCCAGCTTGCCCAGGGGCTCAAGCTCGCACACGCGTTCTACTGGAACCGCGACCCGGAAACGCGCGCCTGGTCGGAGCGTTTCCGTGCGCGCACCGGCACAATGCCCAACGACATGCAGGCCGGCGTGTATTCGGCGCTGACGCATTACTTCAAGGCCGTTGCCGCCGGCGGCAGCGACAAGGGCTCGGTCGTCGTCGCGAAGATGCGCGAGCTGCCGATCCGCGATCCGATCGTGCGCAACGCCCGCCTGCGCGAGGACGGGCGGATGGTGCACGACACTTATCTGATGGAAGTGAAGAAGCCTGCCGAGATCACGATCCCCTGGGACTACCTGCGCATCCTGCGGACCATCCCCGCCGAGGAGGCCTTCAAGCCGATGGCCGAAGGCGGCTGTCCGCTCGTCACGCACTGAAACTCACCAGCGCTCGACTGGCAGCGACGCCCCGCCACATGCGCTTGCCGGCATGATCGTCAGCTCGCGTGCGACACGAGGGCGCCGGCATCGCCCACGTCCGACGGACGCCGGGAAGTCGACGCTCCGGCGCGTCGCGCGCCACCACGCACCGCGACCCCGACCGCGAGCACGTCGAGCATCAGCAGGTGCAGGATGCGCGAGATCATCGACAGGTGCGTGGTGATGTCCTCCGAATGGTCGACGGCCAGATTCACGGTCGCCATTTTCGCGAGCGGCGAGTGGCTCGCGGTGATCGCGATCACGGCGGCACCCGCCGCCAGGGCGCGGTCCACCGCGTGCAGCAGCTCCGGCAGGCGCCCCGAACTCGAGATCGCGACCACGACGTCACCGGGACCGAGCAGCTCCGCCGCCATCGCCTCGAGGCGCGGGTCGGCGTACGCCACCGCCGGGATGCGGAAGCGGAAGAACTTGTACTGGCCGTCGAGCGCAACGACGCTGGAGTTGCCGGCGCCATAGAACTCGATGCGCGAGGCCTTCTGCAGCAGCCCGATCGCCCGTTCCACGGCCGCGGGGTCCAGCCCGTCGCGCAGGCGCAGGATTGCAGACACCGTGTTGTCGAGGACCTTCGCCGACAGGTCGGGAGCCGGATCGTCGGCTTTCACCTGACTGTGACGCACCGGCACCGTGCCGGTGAGTCCCGACGCGAGCTTCAGGCGGAAATCGGATAGCCCGCTGAAACCCATCGTGCGGCAGAAGCGGATCACGGTGGGCTGGCTCACGTCGGCGTGGTGCGCGATGTCGGCGACCGGTTCGTTCACGAAGCTGCGCGGCTGGTCCAGCAACACGCGCGCAACGCGCTGCTCCGCCTTGCTCAGGTTCGGCAGCGCGGCCCGCACCTTTTCGATCAGCGGACTGCCGCCCGTTCCGGCCTGCAGATGATGGCCGAGGATCGCCGAAACGCCTTGCAGGGCGGGATACGGCGCCGTGATCAGGTAGGTCGGGATACGTGCGAGATAGTCCGCAAAGCGTCCCTTGGCCTCGAACCGCTGCCTGAAGGGCGAGCGCAGGAAGAGTTCGCCCAGTCGCGGCACGACGCCGCCGCCGATGTAAATGCCGCCGACCGCACCGAGCGTCAGCGCGAGGTCGGCGGCGACCGTGCCCAGCATGGCGCAGAAACAGTCGACGACTTCCGCGCACAGCGGATCATCAGCCGCGAGCGCGCGCATGACGATGTCGGCCGCGCTCAGCGGCTGCACACCGGGGATGCCGTTGCGCTCGGCGAGCGCGCGGTGGATCAGCTCCAGGCCCGGGCCGGAGATGACGCGTTCCGACGATACATGCGGCAGTTCGCGCCACGCGTACTGCAGGATGAAGAGTTCGCGCTCGTCCGCGGGTGCGAAGGTCGTGTGGCCGCCTTCGCTCCCGAGCGTGATCCAGCGGTCCTTGGCCGGAATCAGGCCGGAGACGCCCAGACCGGTGCCCGGACCGATCACGCCGATCACGCCGTCGGACGCCGCCTCACCACCGCCCACCTGCATGCGGTCGCTCGGAGAAAGGCGCGAAAGCGCCATTGCCAGCGCGGTGAAGTCGTTCACGACCAGCAACGTGTCGAAGCCCAGTTCGCGACGCGTCTCCTCGATGGAGAACTGCCAGTCGCGGTTCGTCATCTTCACGTGGTCGCCATCGATCGGATTCGCGATCGCGATCGCCGCATGACGCGGCGCCCCGCCGCCCTGCTGCCGCAGGTAGGCGCGCACGACGTCGACGATGCCCGCGTAGTCGGCGCAGTGCAGTATCTCGATCGCCTCGACGCGGCCCGGGGCACGTTCGAGCGCGAAACGCGCGTTGGTCGCGCCGATGTCGGCGAGCAGCCGCGGGCCGTCGCCGTATTCCTGTGCCGACTGCCCGGCGAGCCCAGCCTTTTCTTCCGCGTTCATGAGGACTCCATCGATCCGCGCGCACCGACCGGTGCGCATCGATCCAGACGGCATTCTAGCCGGCGGTCGCATGCTTGCGGCCTTGAGTAGGCAGGCAGGCGGGAAGGTCGAGCGGCCGCTCCTGAATCAGTGTAGTTCCACTACTTGCTGCAACGCAAGCCGGGTATGTAGTTTGGTAACATCAATCCTATACCTCCGTTCATATTAGTGCGCCACAGCAATTCATAAGTGCTTATTTCCTCCGATTAATTGCATACTCAAGCCATTTAACACTGCATTGCCGCATTTCCACCAAGTCGCCGAATTTCTGTTGTTCAACTAACTTGAACTTGATTTTTCTGTAGTTTGGCTACACACTAAGCACATCAAAAGCGCTTTGGCTTACCCATACGAGAGGTTTTCATGGCTCCCACCCGCCCCCTCGACCTGGTCATCTTCGGCGGCACCGGCGATCTGGCGATGCGCAAGCTGCTGCCAGCGCTGTACCACCTGCACTGCGACGCCTTGCTGGCACCGGACGCCCGCATCGTCGGCGTTGCGCGGGACGAACTCGACGATGCCGGATACCGGGCGTTATCGAGCGAGCACGCACGCCGCTTCCTTGGCAGGGATTTCCGCAGCGAAGATTGGGAGTCCTTTTCCACACGCCTCGTCTACGCCCCGGTCGACGCGCTGCAGGCCGACAGCTTTGCCGCCCTCACCCGGCGCCTCGACGAGCGGGCCGACGGCCCGCGGGTGTTCTACCTGTCGACCGCCCCGGGCCTCTTCTCGGCGATCTGTCGGAATCTCGATGCCGCCGGCCTGATCGGCGCCGACAGCCGCGTCGTCCTCGAAAAACCCCTCGGCCACGACCTCGCGTCGTCGCGCCGGATCAACGACGAGGTCGGGCGGCACTTCGGCGAGGAACAGATCTACCGCATCGACCACTACCTCGGCAAGGAGCCGGTGCAGAACCTGTTGGCGCTGCGCTTCGGCAACGCGCTGATCGAGCCGCTGTGGCGGCGCGAGTGGGTGCGCGACGTGCAGATCACCGTCGCCGAGCAGGTCGGGGTCGAGTCGCGCGGCGACTTCTACGACCGTGTCGGCGCGATGCGCGACATGGTGCAGAACCACCTGCTGCAACTGCTGTGCATCGTCGCGATGGAGCCACCCGCGTCGATCAACCCGGACGCCGTGCGCGACGAGAAGCTCAAGATCCTGCGCGCCCTGCGTCCCTTCACGCCGGGCGACGTCGCCGCCCGCAGCGTGCGCGGCCAGTATCGCGCCGGCGCGAGCGCGGGCCAGCCGGTGCCGGGCTATGTCGACGAGCCGGGCATCGCACGCGAGAGCGCCACCGAAACCTTCGTCGCGCTCAAGGCCGAGATCGACACCTGGCGTTGGGCGGGGGTGCCCTTCTTCCTGCGCACGGGCAAGCGCATGCAGGAAAAGGTCGCCGAGATCGTCATCAACTTCCGCGCAGTGCCGCACTCGATCTTCGGCGTGCCCGCCTCGCCGCTGCACGCGAACCGCATGGTGATCCGCATGCAGCCGGAGGAAACGGTCGACCTGCACCTGCTCGCGAAACAACCCGGCGACGTCATGCAGCTGCAGCCGGTGCGCCTCAACCTCGACTTCGCCGAAGCTTTCCGCAGCCGCCGGCTCGAAGCCTACGAGCGCCTGCTGATGGATGTGATGCGCGGCAACCTGACGCTGTTCGTGCGCCGCGACGAGCAGGAAGCCGCCTGGCGCTGGGTGGAGCCCATCCTCGCCGGCTGGGAGCAGTCGGGCGAGCGCCCGAAGCCCTACACCGCCGGCACCTGGGGGCCGTCCGCGTCGAGCGCGCTGCTGTCGCGCGACGGTCTGTGCTGGCACGAGGAGATCTGAGCGTGACGCCGGCCGCCGCAAACCCCGCAACGAATCGAACCAAGGAATCCCGGATGCTTTTCGCCCCCCAAGACACGTATCCGCGCCTCGTCGGCGACATCGGCGGCACGAACGCGCGCTTCGCGCTGATCCGCGCGCCGGGACAGGACATGGAGGCGATGCTCACCCTGCCCTGCGCCGACTTTCCGGGGCCGGCCGAGGCAATCGAGCACTACACCGCCAAAACCGGAGGTCCCCGTCCGCGCTGGTGCGCGTTCGGTATCGCGAACCCCATCGACGGCGACTTCGTGAAGATGACCAACCATCACTGGGCCTTCTCCATTGACGCGCTGCAAGCCCGCCTCGAGCTCGCCCACTTGCAGGTCATCAACGACTTCACCGCGCTGGCGCTGGCGCTGCCGGCACTGACGCCCACCGATCTCGTGGCGGTCGGACGCGGCGCGGCGGTCGCCCGGCGGGCGATCGGCCTGCTCGGTGCGGGCACCGGACTCGGAATCTCCGGCCTGGTGCCAACGGGTGAAGACTACGTGCCGCTCGAAGGCGAAGGCGGCCATGTCACGCTTGCGGCGAACAACGCCCACGAAGCCGCGCTGATTGCGTGGCTCGCGACGCGCTACCCACACGTCTCGGCCGAGCGCGTACTGTCCGGGCCCGGACTCGTGGCACTGTACGAAGCGCACGCCGCGGTTGCCGGTGTGCCAGCAGATGGCCTGAGCGCCGCCGAAATCAGCAGCCGCGGGCTCGCCGGGGCGTCGTCGCTTTGCGTCGAAACACTGAACACCTTCTGCGCCTTCCTCGGCACCGTCGCGGCGGACCTCGCGCTGATACTCGGCGCGCGCGGCGGCGTCTATATCGGAGGCGGCATCGTGCCGAAGCTGGGAGAATTCTTTGCCCGCTCTCCGTTCCGCGCGCGTTTCGAGGATAAAGGGCGCTTCAGCGCCTACCTCGCGCAGATTCCGACCTGGGTGATCCAAGCGCCCTACCCCGGCCTCGTCGGCGCCGCGCGCGCGCTCGAGCGGGCGGCGTGCGCGGCTCCGGGAGGCAGATCGCGCGTTTGCGGCGGGACCGGATCCCGCCGCACCGACTAGTCGGCCAATTCCGCGCGGTCGCGGAAGTCGCTCAAGGCCTCCGGGTTCGCCAGCGCCTCCAGGTTCTTCACCGGGCGGCCATGCACGACGTTGCGCACCGCGAGTTCGACGATCTTGCCGCTCTTGGTGCGCGGAATGTCGGCGACCTGCAGCACTTTCGCCGGCACGTGGCGCGGAGTGGTGTTGTCGCGGATCGTCTGCCTGATGCGGGCGACGAGCGCATCGTCGAGTTTGACTCCTTCGCGCAACTTCACGAACAGCACCACGCGCACGTCGTTCGGATTCTGCGGCGGCCAGTCCTGGCCGATCACGAGCGACTCGACCACTTCCTCCAGGCGCTCGACCTGGCGGTAGATCTCGGCGGTGCCGATGCGCACGCCGCCGGGGTTCAGGGTCGCGTCCGAGCGGCCGTGGATCATGAGGCCCCCGTGTGCGGTGATCTCGCAGAAGTCGCCGTGACACCACACATTGGGAAAACGGTCGAAGTAGGCGGCGTGGTACTTGGAGCCGTCGTCGTCGCCCCAGAAGCCGACCGGCATCACCGGGAAGGGTTTCGTGCACACAAGCTCGCCCTTGTCACCCCGCAGCGGCCGGCCCTCGTCGTCCCACACGTCGACCGCCATGCCGAGCCCGCGGCACTGGATCTCGCCGCGCCACACCGGCAGGACCGGCGAGCCGAGCACGAAGCACGAGATGATGTCGGTGCCGCCTGAGATCGACGCCAGCTGCAGGTCGGCCTTAATGTCGCGATAGACGTAGTCGAAGCCTTCCGGCACGAGCGGGCTGCCGGTGCTCATCATGACGCGCAGGCTCGCCAGGCTGTGCGTCTCGCGCGGCTTCAGATTGAACTTCGCCGCGGCGTCGATGAACTTCGCCGAGGTGCCGAAGTGCGTCATGTGCTCGGCGTCGGCATAGTCGAAGAGGATCTGGTTGTCGGATGCGAAGGGCGAGCCGTCGTAGAGCAGCAGCGTCGCGCCCGCGGCGAGGCCCGACACGAGCCAGTTCCACATCATCCAGCCGCAGGTTGTGAAGTAGAACAGGCGGTCGCCGGGCTTCACGTCGGCGTGCAGACGGTGCTCCTTCAAATGCTGCAGCAGCGCGCCGCCTGCGCAATGGACGATGCACTTGGGCACGCCCGTCGTCCCCGACGAGTACATGACGTACAGCGGATGGTCGAAGGGCAGCGGCTCAAAGGCGATGTCGTCAACGAAATGGAAGGGCGCGATAAAGTCCGCCCACATGTGCGCGTGCGGAATTCCCTTCAGATCGTGCTCGGCATGGACATACGGCACGACCACCACATGCTTCACCGATGGAAGCTGGCGCACGATGTCGCCCAACTTGCCGAGCACATCGATGGTCTTCCCGCCGTAGAAGTAGCCGTCGCAGGCAATCAGCACCTTGGGCGCGGTCTGGCCGAAGCGGTCGAGCACCCCCTGCACGCCGAAATCCGGCGATGCGGAGGTGAAGATCGCGCCAATGCTCGCCGCCGCGAGCATCGCGATCACCGTCTCGGGCATGTTCGGCATGTAGGCCGCGACGCGGTCGCCCTTCTCCACGCCCATGTCGCGCAGCGCTGCGACGAAGTGGGCGACGGCGCGGTACAGCTCGCCGTGGGTCATGCGGTTCTGCACGCGGTCCTCGCCCCAGAACACCAGCGCGTCCCTCGCATCGCGTGAGCGCAGCAGGTTCTGCGTGAAGTTCAGCCGGGCGTCCGGGAACCACTTCGCACCGGGCATGCGGTCGCCGTCGACCAGCACGCGCTCGCCGCGCTCGCCGATCACGCCGCCCTCCTCCCATACGCTCACCCAGAACTGCTCGGGCGAGGCGACGGACCATTCATGAAGCGCATCGTAGTCCGGGAGCGACCGTCCCCAGCGCTTCTCGGCCGCGAGTCGGAAGGCGGTGACGTTAGCCGACGCGATGCGTTCGGCCGAGGGGATCCAGAGCGGAGCAGCGAGCTTGTCTGTCATGGGAGGCACCATCCAGTTTCCGTGTCGCTCCATTCTATCCCTGCAGCATCACGCTTGGCATCGCACACGCTCACGAGGCGAGCTTCGCGACGGTGTTTTCGATGCGACCGAAGATGCTGCGGCCGGCCGCGTCGAACATCTCGATGCGCACGGTGTCGCCGTCACGCATGAAGGGCGTCGCGGGCTGGCCCTGTTCGATGGTTTCCCAGGTGCGGACTTCGGCAAGGCAGCAGTAGCCCACGCCCCCGTGCTCGATCGACGAGCCCCACAAATCGCCGGCCTTGTTCGAGACGGTGCCCGAGCCGATGATCGAGCCGGCTTCGAGTTCGCGCGTCTTCGCCACATGGGCAACGAGCTGGCCGAAGTTGAAGCTCATATCGACGCCGGCATTGGGCTTGCCGAAAAGGCGCTCGTTGAGATGCACGACGAGCGGCAGGTGCACCTTCGCGTCGCGCCAGGCATCGCCCAGTTCGTCCGGCGTCACGGCGACCGGGCTGAACGCGGAGGCCGGCTTGGACTGGAAGAACCCGAAGCCTTTCGCCAGCTCGTTCGGGATCAGGCCGCGCAGCGAGACGTCATTCACCAGCATCACGAGGCGAATCGCCTTCGCCGCCTGTTCGGGCGTCGCGCCCATCGGCACGTCGCCGGTGACGACCGTGACCTCGGCTTCGAAGTCGATGCCCCAGCTCTCGTCAGCGACGACCTTGTCGCGCGGGCCGATGAAACTGTCCGAGCCGCCTTGGTACATCAGGGGGTCGCTGTAGAAGCTCGCGGGCACTTCCGAATTGCGCGCCTTGCGCACGAGTTCGACGTGATTGAGGTAAGCCGAGCCGTCCGCCCACTGGTAGGCGCGCGGCAGCGGCGAATGGCAGGCGGCCTCGTCGAAGGGCTGGGCATCGACGGCGCCGCTGTTGAGCGCCTCGTACACCTGGCGCAGCTGCGGCTCGCAGTCGGACCAATTGTCGAGCGCCGCCTGCAGCGTACGGGCAATCGCGGGGACCGCGCGGCAGCGGGTCAGGTCGCGGCTGACAACGACCAGCGTGCCGTCGCGGCCGCCTTGCTTGAGGGTAGCGAGCTTCACTTGAACATCTCCTTGTAGCGACCGTCGTGCATCCATGCGGCGTGCTTCGGGGCGCGCTTGGTTTGCGCCCATTCTTCCAGCATGTCCCACTTCACCTTGTCGAGCGCCTCCAGCATCTTCGGCGAACCGGTGTTGGCGGCAAGTTCGAGCCGGTGGCCGTTCGGATCGAAGAAGTAGATCGACTGGAACAAGGCGTGGTCGGTCGGTCCGATCACCTCGATGCCGGCCGCCTCAAGGCGCGCCTTGGCCGCCATCAGCACATCCATGGATTCGACCTGCAGCGCGAGGTGCTGGGTCCACGCCGGGGTGTTGGGATCGCGCCCCATCGTCGGACAGGTCGGCAGCTCGAAGAACGCGAGCACGTTGCCCATGCCGGCGTCGAGGAAGATGTGCATGTAGGGATCGGCTTCACCCGTGGAGGGGACGGCATCCTCCGCGATCGACAGGATCAGCTTCATGTCGAGGTGCTTCTCGTACCAACGCGCGGTTTCGAGCGCATCGTGGCAGCGATAGGCGACGTGGTGGATCTTCTGGATCAGGGTGCTCATGTCTGTTTGTCTCCGTAATCGTTGTCAGACGCCTTCGCGGGCGATCTGCATCGCCTCGCGCAGCACCGAGAGGTCGCCGATGTGGTTCGCGAGCAGCAGGATCAGGCGCGCGTTCACCATCGCGCTCTGCTCGTCGGTGAGATCGCGGTGCGTGTCGATCAGCGCCTCGTAAAAATCGTCGCCGGGCGAGAAGGCGCGGAAATGGCGTTTGCCGGGTTCGTGCAGGTTCGCTTGCGTGTTGAGGGCCATGGCGGTCTCCATCAGGCGTTGCAGGTGGCGCGCGCCACGGCGGCACGCACTTGGGCGACATCCAGCGCGCGCCAGCGGGCGGCGACATGCTGGTCGGGGCGCACGAGGTAGCTCGTGCCTTCGCGCAGGTCGTAGCGTTCGCGGATGCGGCCCTTTGCGTCGATCAGGGTCTTGAACCCGGCCGGCGCAGTGCCGCGCTCGGCGACGACGATCGCCTCGACCGGGATGGGCGCGTCGACGAGGCTGCGCAGCGCCTGGGTGGTGGGCGCGTCGAGCGCGCTTGCATCCGGGATGTAATGCAGCAACTGGAAACGGTTGCCGACCGCGCCGAGCAGCCATTGCGTGCCGTCGGCCATCGCCGCGGGGGCGTCGTCCATCGGTGCGCCGGGGATCATGTTGCCGGCGAAGACTTCGCCATCGGCAGTGTTCAGGCACGAATCGGCGAGGAAGCTCGGCACCGAGAGGCGCCCGGAATTGACCAGCGCACGGGCGAACGGGAACTGCTCGGCAAGGCCCAGCACCGCGTTGCGGAAGGTCTTGCTCACGGCACTTTTCGGCGTGATGAAGTCGGTCGAGCGCGTGGAGTTCATGATGTTCTCGTCGGCGGCGTAGCAGCGCTCGTCCGAATAGGTGTCGAGCAGCGTCGCGGGCGCCTTGCCGTCCATGACCAGCTTGAGTTTCCACACCAGGTTGTCGGTGTCCTGGATGCCGGAGTTCGCGCCACGCGCGCCGAAGGGCGAAACCTGGTGTGCGGCGTCGCCGACGAAGAGCACGCGGCCGTGGTTGAAGCGGTTCATGCGGCGGCACTGGAAAGTGTAGACGCTGACCCACTCCAGTTCGAATTCCCGGTTGTCGCCCAACATCGCCTTGATGCGTGGGATGACGTTCTCGGGCTTCTTTTCCTCTTCCGGATCGACGTTCCAGCCGAGCTGGAAATCGATGCGGAACACGTTGTCGGCCTGGCGATGCAGCAGCACCGACTGGTTGCGGTGGAACGGGGGGTCGAACCAGAACCAGCGCTCGGTCGGAAAATCCGCCTTCATCACAACGTCGGCGATCAGGAAGCGATCCATGAAGATCTTGCCGTCGATATCGAGCCCGAGCATCGTGCGGATCGGACTGCGCGCGCCATCGGCGACGATGAGCCAGTCGGCTCGCACCGTGTAGGCGCCGTCCGGGGTCTCGACGCGCAGCGTCGCGCGGTCGTCGGCCGGCGTCACGCCGATCACATTGTTCCTGAAGCGGATCTCGAGGTTGGGAAGCTGACGCGCGCGCTTGATCAGGTCGTCTTCGAGGTAGTACTGCTGCAGGTTGATCATGCCCGGCCGGTGGTGGTCGGGTTCCGGACAGAGGTTGAAGTTGAACACTTCCTCCTCGCGGAAGAAGGTACGGCCGACGTTCCACGACACGCCCTTCTGCACCATTTCCTCGGCGCAACCGAGGCGGTCGAGCACTTCCAGCGTGCGCTTCGCATAGCAGACGCCGCGCGAGCCGATCGACACCGTGTCGTCATTGTCGAGCAGCAGCACGCGCTGGCCCTGCTGGGCGAGGTCGATCGCGGCCGTCAGGCCGACCGGGCCGGCGCCGACGATCACCACCGGGTAGCGGCCCTCTCGCCCTTCGGCGATCTCGGGCGGACGGACGTATTCGAACTTCGGGTACTGGAACGTGCTCAGCACGGGTGTCTCCTCCATGTGTTTCATCGCTCCGGCGCCGCCTCTGGACGTGCGTTGGGCCGGAGTCCTGCACCGGTGGCGGTGCGACTCTGAACGGCTGATTGCTCAGCCATGAAAATCGGGGATGGGAGCCGTCAGCGGACGGACGGCTCCGGCACCGTCACTCCTGCAGCGAATGCCACATCTGCTGGTCGCGCTCGGCGGTCCAGATGCGCGGATCGCGGATGCCGCTCGCCTCGTCGTGTGCGCGCGTCACGTCGAAGGGCAGGCAGTGCTCGTAGATGAAGACCTGGCCGAACTTCGGATCCATGTTCTTGCGGGTGTGCGCCATCGTCGCCTTCAGGTCGAAGCCCTGCGCGACGGCTTCCTGCGCGCTGCGGTACAGGGTCGAGACGAAGTCGCGCGTGTAGGCGAGGCCGGCATCGACAGCCTCGCGCCCGATCAACGCGGGGCCGCGGCCAGGGACGAGCTTGTCGAATTTCATCGCGGCGAGGTTGTCGAGGGTCTGCGGCCAATCGGCGAGATAGGCGTCGCCGGTGTAGCAGGCGGCGTCCGCTTCCACGAGGTCGCCCGAGAAGCAGATGTTCTGCGACGGCAGATAGACGATAGTGTCGCCCTTCGTGTGGCCGCGGCCGACCTGCTTGATCTTCACCTCGAGCTTGCCCATCCACAGGGTCATCTCGCCTTCGAAGCTAAGCGTCGGCCAGGTCAGGCCCGGCACGCTCTCGACGGCCTGGAACAGGCGCGGGAAGCGACCGATCTCGGAATCCATGTCCTGCTGGCCGCGCTCGACGATCAGGTCGTAGGTGTCGCGGCTCGCGATGATCTGCTCGAGGCCTTCGCTCTTGTAGCCCGAAGCGCCGAGCACGCGCACCGCGTGGTAGTGCGTCAGCACGACATACTTGATCGGCTTGTCGGTGATCTCGCGCACCTTGGCGATGACGCCCTGCGCGGCGACGGGGGTGGCGGTGGCGTCGATGATCATCACGCCGTCATCGCCGATGATCACGCCGGTGTTGGGGTCGCCCTCGGCCGTGTAGGCGTAGGCGTTATCGGACAGCTTTTCCCAGCTGATCTTCTTTTCTTCCAGGTCGGCCTGGGAAGCGAATTTTTTGGTGGTCATGGATAGGTCTTCTCTGTGGGGTGGACGATTCGAATCCTAGACAGCAATTCATCCATGGTCAATCTATTTGTTATTGACGAACTTCAAACGGCAGATTGCCGACTCGTCGTCCCACGCTCCAATGGTGAACGTGCGAACGCCGATCACGGTCTGCACGTGATCGGCGGTATCGGACAACTCGGTAAGAACGGGATCAAGCGACTCCGGCCCACGGGCCGCATGACGCAGGCGCCGGGCGCGGCCACGACCTCGTGGCTGGCCCGGCACGACAGTCTGCTCGTCGCTTCCGCTTCCGCTTCCACATGAGCGGAAGGAAGGCGGAGGATGTTGTGTGCGGTGTTGTAGCCTCGAACGCAGTGCGATCCAGGAACGGATCGTGCCGCGCAAGGTCCGGCTTACGCTGCCTTGTTCAGGTGACGATACTTCGCGACGGACGACGTCCAGGCGTCACCCGCTTCGCCGAACGATCCCGCCGCGGCCGCGGAAAGGTCCCGCAAGGTGCGCTCGAAAAGACTGAACGCTCCCTTCCAGGCTTCCGGAGTCGGCAACGCCATCGCCGGGACGGCAAGCTGATTGCCGAGCAGCCGTGCAGCCTCAACTTGTGCGGCCGCCACCGTCTCGTAGCTATCCTTGGCATACGCGAGCGATTTCTCCAACAGCGACTGACCTAGAGCCAGCGGCAAGGCTGCCGGATCAACGGAAGGTTTGCCGCTTGCTGCCGCTTTCGTTGCCGCAACACACTCTTCGAACGCTGCACGCGAAACCGCAAAGGTGCTGCAAGTGAGATGCTCGGTGCAATCCAGATAGACGCGGGACGATGCCATGAAGGCGTCGACGGTATTCGCGAAGGATCGCTCGATACTGGTGTGGGGTTTGGTGGTCATCATGATTCCTTTCTCGGATCCTCGCGCGACAGATTCATGACATATGACTTGTCATCGATCCTGTTGCACGGGGTGTGTCGCTCGTTGGCGAATGCCCACGGCGGATTTGGGAGTAAACCGAGTATGGCCCCTCACGACGGTGAGTCCACCATTACTTTGTAACGCGGGCACACGGCCGGATGCCTGCAACAAACGGGCGCCAGGGCAAGGAGACGTCGCAGCACCACGGAACTCTCCGCCGGTCCCCGTGCCATCGCAGTTCTCCCTCAATGATTGCCCCTCGACGTCGAGCGACAGAGGCCGGTCCGGACTACCCGCCTGCGGCTGCAATGGGTCAGGACTTGATCAACGTCAGCAGGATATCCGCGTACCAGGCGCAGTTCAGGCCCAGCGCCTCGTCCTGGGCGAGATCGCGCGTCCCGACATCGAGCCGCGCTGAATGCACACCGAGCAACATCCACGGCAGGTCGCCGTAGCTGGGAGGAGGATGCGCCACCCGCATCACCACCGGCGCGCCGCTGGTGCCGCGGTGGGTGCGCGCATCGGTCAGGAAATAGCCCTCGCCCTTGAAGCGCAACCCGAAGGACGACGCGACGACCGCCTGGCGCACCACCGGCATGTGGTGCAGGGTGTCGTGAAAGCCGAGCGGGAAGCCCACGACCAGTAGCGAAGTGCCGATTTCGACGCGGTCGAGCTGTCCCGGCAGATGTGCGGGCGTGAAAGCACGGTAAACCAGCGTCGCGGGGAGAGCCCCGCGATCGACTTCGAGAACCGCCACGTCGATATTGCCCGCTGCGTCGAATCCCTGGCGCCAAAGGCTCCGGCCATTGCGGTACAGCGGCATCGAGAAACCCGTCGATTCCGCGAGGTTGTCCGGATTGTTGTGCAGCTCGAGTCCGATGCTGTCCGGGAAGTGCCGGGTCGGCTTGTCGAACAGCACGTGGCGGCTGGTGACGACGAACAAGCGCTGATCCATCAGGAAGAAGAACCCGCTCGCATTCGTCAGTGGCCGCTGCCGATCGAAGGTAACGATGGGCACGGTCGTCAGGAGCAGGGATTCGATCATTCGCAGGGCACCGTGACGGGTTTGGGCTAGCTGCCGCTGGACCCGTGCGGCGATCTCGATCGCGAAACGACCAGCGGGCGGATTTTGATCTACCGCAGCATACGCCACAATGGCCGACGGGCCCGGGCGCGCAGCCTCGATCGAGAGCGCGTCCCGGGCCCGCCCGTGCAGCGAACGCGGATCAGGCCGCGATCGCCTCCAGCGGCGGATAGTCGATGTAGCCTTCCGGGCCAGGCGCGTAGAAGGTCTTCGGGTTCGGCGCGTTGAGCACGGTGTCGTGCTTCAGCCGATGCACGAGGTCGGGGTTCGCGATGTACAGGCGACCGAAAGCCACTGCGTCCGCCCTGCCCGACTCGACCGCGTCGATCGCCATCGCGCGGTCGTAGCCGTTGTTCGCGATGTACGTGCCCTGGAAGGCCTTGCGCGCCCACGCGAAGTCGAAGCCCGGCACGTCGCGCGGACCGCCCGTCGCGCCTTCGACGAAGTGGATGAAGGCGATGCCGCGCTTGTTCAGTTCCTCGACGAGGTAGCCGAAGACCGCCTGCGGGTTGCTGTCCGACAGATCGTTCGCGGGCGTGACCGGCGACAGGCGGATGCCGACGCGACCCGCCCCGATTTCGGCGACCACCGCGTCAATGACTTCGAGCGCGAAGCGCGCGCGGTTCTCCACCGAACCGCCGTACTGGTCGGTGCGCTGGTTGGCACCGTCGCGCAGAAACTGGTCGACCAGATAGCCGTTCGCGCCGTGGATCTCGACGCCGTCGAAACCCGCGCGAATCGCGTTCGCGGCGGCGCGGCGGAATTCCTGCACGACTTCGGCGATCTCCGCCACAGTCAGCGCACGCGGCTCGGGGACTTCCATCTTGCCGTTGCGCGTGTAGGCGACAACGTTCGGCTTGATTGCCGAGGGCGCGACCGGCTGCGCGCCACCGGTGAGATCCGGGTGCGTGATGCGCCCGACGTGCCAGATCTGCGCGACGATCTTCGAGCCGGCCTCATGCACGGCGTGCGTGATCGGCTTCCAGCCCTCGACCTGTTCGTCCGAGTAGATGCCGGGCGTTGCCATATAGCCCTTGCCCACCGGCGACACCTGCGTGCCTTCGCTGATGATCAGGCCGGCGTTGCTGCGCTGGAGGTAGTACTCGACGTTCATCGCGCTGCCGGGAATGTCGCCGGCCGCCTCGTCGGCACGGCTGCGCGTCAGCGGCGCCATCACGATCCGGTTGGCGACCTCGATGTCGCCGATGCGGGCGGGCTGGAAGAGCTTGCGGTTTTCTATCATGGCCTGGGTTCCTTGGAAATACGCGGTCTGCAATGGGATCAGTCGCCTGATCGACTTGGGGCGATTATGTTCATTCCTGACAAGGCGGAGTAGTCTGTCACAGTGATAGCATCTATTCCTCTCAGGAATAATGTGGAGCCACGATGGACCGCATGCGATTGATGGAAACTTTTGTTCGCGTCGTCGAAACGGGGAATTTCTCGGCCGTCGCGCGTGAGGCCCGCACCACGCAATCGGCCATCAGCAAGCAGGTGCAGGCGCTCGAAAAACTCGTCGGTGCGCCACTGCTCGTGCGTTCCTCGCGCAGCCATGCGCTCACCGAGGCCGGCCAGCTCTATTACGAGCGCTGCCGGCAGGTGCTCGACACGCTGGAAGAAGCCCACATCGAGGTGCACCGCGCCGAACACGAGATCTCCGGCCTGCTGCGCGTCGCCGCCCCGGTCGCCTTCGGGCGCTTGCACATCGTGCCGCGCCTGCCGGCCTTCTACGCGCGCCACCCCCGCCTCAAGGTCAATCTCCAGCTCGACGACGGTTTCACCGATCTCGTCGCTGCGGGCATCGACGTCGCCTTCCGCGTCGGCGAACTCAAGGACAGCCGCCTCATCGCCCGCCGCATCGGCACCGCCCACCGCGCGACCCTCGCCTCGCCGGCCTACCTCGAACGGCATGGCGAACCGAGGCATCCCGACGAACTGCGAAAGCACAACTGCCTGATCTACACCGGCCTCGCGACGCTCGACGAGTGGAGCTACGTCGACGCCGACGGCCTGCCCCGCGTCGTGCGCGTCGACGGCAACTTCCAGTCGAACAGCTCCGAAGCCATCCGTCAGGCGGTGTGCGAAGGGCTCGGCATCAGCTATTCGCCCCTGTGGACCTTCGGCGACGACCTGCGCGCCGGCCGCGTCAAAGCGATCCTCACCCGCTTCCGCCCGCCCTCGCTGCCGCTCAACGTCGTTTTCCAGCCTGCGCGGCGCCCCTCGCTGAAGGTGAACAGCTTCGTGAACTACTTTTCGGAGGCGTTCAGCCGCGATCCGGACATCGCTCAGATGCTCGCCGCAACGCAGTAAGGCCTCGCATCCTCACGCCCGGAATCGCTCCCGCAGCTCGCCCGATGCGTTGCGCGGCATGTCCTCGACGAAGTCCACGCGCTTGGGCACCTTGAACGCCGCCGGTCTTGATGATGCCCTTGATGCGATCGGTGATGTAGAGATAGCCGCCCTCGTCCAGGTAATCGCGCGCGCATCTCGCGCTCCGACGAATCGATCGCGAACATCGGCGCGGATCTCGGTTTTGATGATCCAGCGGCGTTCAACCGGGCGTTCAAGCAGTGGACGGGGACACCGCCGGGAGCTTATCGACGGCGCGGGGCGGGTTTGTGCGTGCAGGAATAGCTCCCGCCTTCGCTCGCCGCGGCCGGCCAACGCCCGGTTATCAACGCGCGAGGCCGGGATAGAGCCTTGCCGCGAGCGCCAGCAGGGTCGCGAACACGCCGAGCATGATGCCAAAACTGGCGCCGACCGCATGAACACTGCTACCGCCGATGATCATCGCACCGCGCAGGACGTCGACGAGGTAGGTCAGAGGGTTGAACATCGCAATGATCTGCAGCCACGGCGGCATGAGGTCCAGCGGGTAGATGGCGTTCGACGCGAAGAAGAGAGGCATCGTCAGCACCTGGCCGATGCCCATGAAACGCTCGCGGGTCTTCACGATGCAGGCGATCACCAACGAAAACGTCGAGAAGATGCAGGAACCGGCAAACACGGCGGCCGCAACGGTCAGCATGGGCAGGATTTCCCAGCGGATATCGACTTTCAACGTGATTGCGACGAGATAGACCACGACGGCCTGCACCAAGCCCCGCACCCCGGCGGCGAGCGCCTTGCCGAGCACTAGCGCACTGCGATGGGCCGGTGTGACCAGCAGCTTGTGCACGATGCCAAGGTCGCGCTCCCAGATGATGGCGATGCCGTAGAAGATCGCGCTGAACAGGATGCTCTGGGCGAGGATGCCGGGCGCCATGAAATCGAGGTAGCGCAGGCTGCCGGTCGCAATCCCGCGGACCTGACTGAACACCTGACCAAAGACGCCGAGCCACAGAACCGGTTGCACCGCGCGCGACAGCAATTCGGTCGGGTCGCGCCTGAGCTTGCGCATCTCGGCATCGGCCACCGCTGCGCTTTCGAGAACGGCGCGCCACATCCCGTTCATCCCAGCCTCCGCATCGCGCTGCGGCTTTCGCGGATCTCGCGGTAATTGCCGCCCGACTCCAGCACGGCGCCGCTGTAGTGCGCGAAGACGTCTTCGAGCGTGGCCGCCGGGCCGACGCCGGCCTTGAGCTCTTCGGGCTTGCCGGTGACGACGAGGCGCCCCTGATGCAGGATGCCCAGTTCGTCGCACAGGACTTCCGCTTCCTCCATGTCATGCGTGGTGATCAGGATGGCCATGCCGTTGCGCTGCCGCAGTTCGAGCAGCTTGTCCCACACCGTGCGCCGCGCGACCGGATCGAGGCCGATCGTCGGCTCGTCGAGGAACAGCACTTCCGGCACATGAAGGGTCGCCTGAGCGATCTCCAGCCGCCGGATCATGCCGCCGGAGTAGGTGCGCACCAGTCGGTCGCCCAGGTCCTCCAGGCCTGCAAACGCCAATGCATCGCGAACCCGGGCAGCGCGTGTCTTGCCGCGCAGCCCGTACAGGCGCGCGGAAAGGTTGAGATTCTCGATGGCGGTCAGCGCGCCATCTGCGGACAGGAGTTGCGGCACGTATCCGATCCGGCGCCGGACCTCCACCGGATCCTTCGCGACATCGAATCCCGCCACGCGGGCGAGGCCGTCGCTCGCATCGAGCAAGGTCGTGAGAATCTTGATCGCGGTGCTCTTGCCCGCGCCGTTCGGTCCGAGCAGGCCGAAGATCGTTCCCTGCGCGACCGTCAGGGTGACGCGGTCGAGCGCGACAAGATGGTTGAAGCGCTTGCTCAGCACTGCGGTGGCAATCGCTGCGATGGGTTCGTCGTGAGCCATGAATCATCCTACACCCGCGCGTCATGGCCCGCGTGACGCCGACGACACCAACCCGTTCGACACCTCAGACGGTTCGCGGATGCCCTGCGCCCGGCCCGTGCGCAGCGCTCAGGAGTGATTGGCCCGACGCCGGTAGAAGAGCCTTTTCCCTGCTTCGGTGCAGAGGACGTAGCCGACGACGATCAGCAAGATCACGGTAAGCAGCGGCAGCGGCAACGCGACGAAATTGAACGCGGGAGCGAGACCGGGCACGTAGGGAAGGACGATGGCGCCGACTGTGACGATCAGGGTGGAGCCGAGCAGCAACATGCTGGGCCGGCTGCGCCACATCGGCTGGGCAGTGCGCAGCACGAGCACGACGGCGAGTTCGGTGAGCAGCGAAACGACGAACCATGCCGTCTGGAAGCTTGCCTCGTCGGCATCGAACACTTTCAGCAAGACGAAGAAGGTCAGGAGATCGAAGGCGCTGCTGATCAGCCCGAACACGATCATGAAGCGCCGCACCTCGCCAACGTTCCAGCGCTGGACTTGCGCGATGTGGTCACGGTCGACGCGATCCGTCGAGATCGCGACGGACGGGATGTCCGACAGGAAGTTGTTGAGCAGGATCTGCTTGGCGGCGAGCGGCAGGAAGGGCAGCAGCGGCGTGGCCAGCGCCATGCTGACCATGTTGCCGAAATTCGCGCTCGTCGTGATCGAGATGTACTTCAGAGTGTTGGCGAAGGTGTGCCTCCCCTCCTCCACGCCCGTACGCAACACGCCGAGGTCGCTGCGGAGCAGGACGACGTCGGCACTGTCGCGCGCCACGTCGACCGCGTCCTCCACGGAGATGCCGACATCCGCGGCATGGAGAGCCGCGGCGTCGTTGATGCCGTCGCCCAGATAACCGACCGCGTGGCCGGTGCGCTGCAGGGCGCGCACGATGCGCTCCTTCTGTTGCGGATCGACCTCGACGAACAGATCGGTGCGCTCGGCCAGATGCCATAGCGACTCGTCGCTGATTGCCGCGATCTGTTCGCCGGTGAGCAGTGCCGTCGCGTCCAGACCGATGCTCCGCGCGAGATGCGCCGTGACGTAGCGGTTGTCTCCGCTGATGATCTTGGTGCGGCAGCCTAGCCGGCGCAACTCGCCGATCGCATGCGCGGCGTCGGCCTTGGGCGGATCGGAGAACAGCAGGAAACCCTCGAGGCACAGGTCGCGCTCGTCCGCGTGACCGTAGCTCGGCCTGGCCGCCACCTGCCGGCTCGCGACTGCCAGCATGCGGTAGCCGTCGTCGCCGCAGCGGCGGAAGTATGCGCCGAGCCGTTCGCGCGTCTCACCGTCGAGCGGGCGTTCGCGGCCATCGCTGCGGACTGTGGCGCACACTTCCAGGATCTGCTCGTAGGCGCCCTTGGTGACAATGTGGTGGAAAGCCGACGCGTCACCACCTTCGGCGACGACGATGGTCAGCCGCTTGCGGCTGAAGTCGTACGGAATCTCGTCGATCTTGGCCCAGCCCGCGGTGTCGAATCCGCTGCGCGTGCAGGCATCGACGATGGCCGCATCGAGGGGATTGGCGATGCCGGTCTCGAACGTGGCGTTGAGGCAGGCGAGGCGGCGCACCCGCCCGGACTCGGCCGTGTCCGGATCGACGGCCGAATGCAGGGTGATCGAGCCTTCGGTGAGCGTGCCGGTCTTGTCGGTGCACAGCACGTCCATGCTGCCGAGATTCTCGATCGCCTCGAGCCGGCGCACGATGACACCCCGCCGCGCGAGCGTTCGCGCGCCGTGCGACAAGGTGACGCTGACGATCGCGGGCAACAGTTCCGGCGATATCCCGACGGCAAGCGCGACCGCGTAGAGCAGCGACTCGATCACCGGACGGCCGAGCGCCTGGTTCACCATCAGCACGAACACGACCATGACGATCATGATGCGCACCAGCAGGTAGCCGAACTGGCGCACGCCGCGCGCGAATTCGGTTTCCGGTTGGCGCGCCTTCAGGCGCGACGCGACGGCACCGAACTCCGTGAGCCGGCCAGTATTGACCACCAGGACGGTTGCCGTGCCGCTGCGCACCGAGGTGCCGAGGAACACGGTGTTGGAGCGTCCGGCAAGGGGCGTTCCCGCGGGAACCACGCCCACCCGCTTTTCCACCGGGAAAGACTCGCCGGTGAGGCTTGCCTCGGTAACGAGGAAATCCACCGCATTCAGGATCACCCCGTCCGCCGGCACGAGGCTGCCGGCCGCGAGCCGGATGACGTCGCCGGGGACCACGGCGCTGGCGGCGATCGTCACGACCTGCCCGTCCCGCAGCACCTGTACGGTGAGCGCGAGGCGGCGGCGCAGTGCGGCGATGGCGACGGAGGCGCGATATTCCTGCACGAAACCGAGAAGCGCGCTGCCGGCGACGATGGCAAGGATGATCGCCGCGTCCGCCCAGTCACGCAGCCACAACGATACACAGGCACCGAACACGAGGATCAGCACGAGCGGACTTTCGAACTGGCGCCCCATCAGCCGCAGGGCGGACAGTTCGGTCTGGTCCTCCACGGTGTTGAGGCCCACCCGACGCAGCCGCCGCGCGGCCTCGTCGGCGCCGAGTCCGTCCCGCGTGCTTTCGAGACCGGTCAGCAATTCGGGAACCGACCGGCTCCAATAAACGCTCTCCACACCTTGCTCCCGCATGCATCGACCGGCTGGTGGGCGGTCGATGCGTGGAATATGCGCCTTGGGAGACACCGCGTCGACCGCATCAATCACGGCGGCGCGATGAAATGACCGACGAGGTCGCCGTGACACGCTAGGGCGGCCGTATCCGGGTGGGCCGAACGTCCCGGTCGTCGGGCTTCGAGCCACGTCTCGCCACAATGAATCGGCGCGGATCGCCGACGCCGTCGCGCCATACGCGATCTCATCCATCGACAATTTTTCTTGACAAGGCGCAGCTCGCGACATTTAATAAACCAACTTGATTTATTAATAAACACCGCCAACGAGCGGGGTCGAAGGAGACGAGCATGGCAACTGCCCAGATCGGGCGCGGCCGCAACTCGGTGCGGCTGCGGCGCTACAACGAACGCCTGCTGCTGCAGGTGTTGCGCCGTTCCGGGGAGGCCTCGAAGGCCGATCTCGCGCGCCGCACCCACCTGACCAGTACGGCGATCGGCAGCATCATCCAGTCGCTCGAGGCGAGCGAGCTGATCGTGTATACGGGCCGTCGCACCGAGGGACAGCGCGGCCAGCCCGCCACGTTGATCGACCTGAACCCGAAGGGCGCCTTCGGCATCGGCGTGCGGCTCGACCGCGATTCGATCGAGACCGCGCTGCTCGACTTCGGCGGCCAGATCCTCGCCCGCCGCGTGCATGACCGCATCCTGCCCTCGCCCGACGAGACGCTCAGGCTGGTGCAGGCCGATATCGAGCACGTGCTGAAGGCGATCACCCCCGAGGAGCGCGAGCGCCTGACCGGGATCGGCGTCGCCCAGCCCTTCAACCTCGGCGCCTGGCTGCGCGAGCTGAACCTGCCGAACGAGGATTTCCGTGCGTGGGACGAGGTCGATTTCGCCTTCGAGCTGGGCGAGGCGACTGGCCTACCGGTGTTCAGCGAGAACGACGGCAACGCGGCGGCGATTGCGGAACTGTTCTACGGCTGCGGGCGCGAGTTCGACGACTTCCTGTATCTCTTCATGGGGCCGGTGATCGGCTGCGGCGTCGCGCTCAATGGCGACTGCCTGCGTGGCGTCACCGGCAACGCCGGCGACATCGCGGTCATGCCCGTGCCGCCGAGCGGCCTCGCCTCGGCGCAGGCGCCCGCGCACAAGTGGGACATGCTGCTGTCGCGCGCCTCGCTCAACGCGTTGGGCCGCCATCTGCGCTACTGCGGCGCGACGGTCGAGAGCCACGCGGATCTCGAGCGCCACATCCGCGCCCATCACCCCGCCGTGGAGGAATGGATCGAGGACTGCATCGACGCCCTCGCCCCGGCCGTGCGTGCGGCGTTGTGCATGCTCGACGTGCCGGTGGTGGTGTTCGACGCGGACGTCGATGGCGGCCTGATCGACCTCTTGCAGCGCCGCCTCGCCAAGGCCCTGGCCGACAACGCGCCCGAGGCGCGCGAGGCACCCGAACTGGTGCGCGGCTCCTTCGGCTCGGACGCCGGTGCCGTGGGTGCTGCGAGCCTGCCGATGTTCTTCAGCTTCTCCCCGCGCGCCGAGATCCTCGGCAGCGTGACGCGTTCGATCGAGGATATGCGCGATGCCGACTGATACCTCAGTGACCCACTCAGTGACCCACGCTCCTCGCCCCGTGCTCGAGATGCGCGGCATCTCCAAGACCTTCCCCGGCGTGCGCGCGCTGCGCGACGTGTCGCTGACGCTCTACCCCGGCGAGGTGCATTCGCTGATGGGCGAGAACGGCGCGGGCAAGTCGACGCTGATGAAGATTCTTTCCGGCGCCTATACCGCAGACGAAGGCGGCGAGATCCGCATCGACGGCACACCTGTGGTCATCGATGGGCCGCTGTCGGCCAAGGCGCTCGGCGTCGCGGTGATCTACCAGGAACTCACGCTGTGCGCGAGCCTGACGGTGGCGGAGAACATCTACCTCGGACGTGAGCTGCGCAGCGCCGGGCGCATCAACCGCCACGCGATGGAAGCGGGCTGCGCCGGCATCCTCGAACGGCTGGGCGCCTCCTTCGGGCCGCGCACGCTGGTGAGCGACCTGTCGATCGCGGAGCGCCAGCTCGTCGAGATCGCCCGCGCGATCCACGCCGACGCGCGCATCCTGGTGATGGACGAGCCGACGACGCCGCTGTCGTCGCGCGAGACGGACCGCCTCTTCGAGCTGATCCGCCAGCTGCGCGCGGACGGGCTCGCGATCGTGTACGTGAGCCATCGCATGGCCGAGATCTACGAGCTCTCCGACCGCGTGTCGGTGCTGCGCGACGGCAGCTACGTCGGCACGCTGGACCGCGACGCGCTCTCGGCCGAGGCGCTGGTGCAGATGATGGTCGGACGCGACCTCTCCGGCTTCTACAAGAAGGACCACAAGCCCTACGAGCCGGGCGCCGTGGTGATGGCGGTGCGCGACATGCGCGACGGCAAGCGCGTGCGCGGCTGCAGCTTCGACCTGCACGCGGGCGAGGTGCTGGGCATCGCCGGCCTCGTCGGCGCGGGGCGCACGGAGCTGGCGCGCCTGATCTTCGGCGCGGACGAGCGCAGCAGCGGCGAGCTGGTCGTCGACGGCGTGCCGGTGCGGCTGAAGACGCCGCTCGACGCGATCCGCGCGGGCGTCGTGTATCTGACCGAGGATCGCAAGGGCCGCGGCCTCTTCCTCGACATGAGCGTGCGCGACAACATCAACGTGTGCGCGTGCTCCGACGACGCCCGTACCGGCGGTGTGCTGAACCTTGCGAAGGCGCGCGAGCGGGCGAAGGCGGCGATCCGCGACCTCGCGATCCGCGTGCCGAACTCGCGTGTGAATGTCGGCGCGCTGTCCGGCGGCAACCAGCAGAAGGTGCTGTTGTCGCGCCTGCTGGAGATCAAGCCGCGCGTGCTGATCCTCGACGAACCGACCCGCGGCGTCGACATCGGGGCGAAGTCGGAGATCTACCGGATCATCAACGACCTCGCGAACCGCGGCGTCGGCGTGATCGTGATTTCGAGCGAGCTGCCCGAGGTCGTCGGCACTGCCGACCGCGTGCTGGTGATGCGCGAAGGCGAAGTGGTCGGCGAACTCGGCGGCTACTCGGGCGCACCGATCACGCAGGAAGCCATCATCGAACTGGCCACCGGCGCCACCCCACAGACCCTGCCGCAGGCCGCCTGAGCGGCCCCGCGCACAAGAGCAGGAGCGACACATCATGGAGAAGACAATGAGCAACACCCCGGCCACCGCCACCACTGCCCCCAACAGCCTCGCCGGTTCGCCGCGCGCGCCCGTGCAGGCGACCCCGCGCGAGCGCTTCCAGGCCGTGATGCGCGCCGTCGGCATGCTGCCGGTGCTAATCCTGCTGGCCGCGGGCTTCGGCATCCTCGCGGAAGGCTTCCTCACGACGCAGAACCTGTCGATCGTCGCGCAGCAGGCGTCGATCAACATCGTGCTGGCGGCGGGCATGACCTTCGTGATCCTCACCGCCGGCATCGACCTGTCGGTGGGCGCCATCCTCGCAGCGGCCGCCGTGGTGTCGGTGATGGCGTCCACCTTGCCCGGCGGCGGCCTGCTCGGCGTCGCGGCGGGCCTGCTCGTGGGGCTCGTGTTCGGGCTCATCAACGGCGGTCTCGTCGCCTTCGCGAAGCTGCCGCCCTTCATCGTCACGCTCGGTGCGCTCACCGCGGTGCGCGGCATCGCCCGTTTGCTCGGCGACGACCAGACCGTGTTCAACCCCGACCTGCCCTTCGCCTTCATCGGCAACGACAACCTGCTGGGCGTGCCCTGGCTGGTGTGGATCGCCGTTGCGGTGATCGTCGGCTCGTGGTTCATCCTGCGCCGCACAGTGCTGGGCCTGCACATCTACTCGGTCGGCAGCAACCCGGAAGCGGCGCGCCTGTCGGGCATCAAGGTGTGGAAGGTGCTGCTCTTCGTCTATGCGATGTCGGGCCTGCTCGCCGGCCTCGGCGCGGTGATGACCTCGGCGCGTCTCCTCGCCGCCAACGGCCTGCAACTCGGCCAGTCCTACGAGCTCGATGCGATCGCGGCGGTGATCCTCGGCGGCACGAGCTTCGTCGGCGGCGTCGGCTCGATCGTCGGCACCCTGATCGGCGCGCTGATCATCGCGGTGCTGACCAACGGCCTCGTGCTGCTGGGCGTGTCGGACATCTGGCAATACATCATCAAGGGCCTCGTGATCATCGGCGCCGTGGCGCTGGACCGCTACCGCCAGAGCGGCGCGCGGACCTGAACGCCGCACACCCCTTCCCCGTATTCCCATCACGCTGCGGCCCGGATTCCGGTCCCGGGCCGCGGCCAGAACAAGACCGGTATCAGGAGACACCCAAATGTTCGTTCGCAAAGCACTCGTCGCCGGCGTCGCGCTGGCCTGCGCCGCCGGCATCGCCCAGGCGCGCGAGATCAAGTCGGTCGGCGTCACCGTCGGCTCGCTCGGAAACCCCTTCTTCGTGACAATCGCCAAGGGCGCCGAGGCGAAGGTGAAGGAGATGTACCCGAACGCGAAAGTCATCACCGCGTCGGCCGACTACGACCTGAACAAGCAGTTCACGCAGATCGACAACTTCATCTCGGCCGGCGTGGATCTGATCCTGCTCAACGCCGCCGACGCGAAGGCGATCGAGCCCGCGGTGAAGAAGGCGCAGAAGGCCGGCATCACCGTCGTCGCGGTGGACGTCGCCGCCGCCGGCGCCGACGCGACGGTGCAGACCGACAACGTGCAGGCCGGGCGCCTCGCGTGCGAACACATCGTGAAGAAGCTCGGCGGCAAGGGCAACGTCGTGATCCAGAACGGGCCGCAGGTGTCCGCCGTGGTCGACCGCGTGAAGGGCTGCAAGGAAGTGCTCGGCGCCGCATCGGGCATCAAGGTGCTCTCCGACGACCAGGACGGCAAGGGCTCGCGCGAGGGCGGCATGAACGTCATGCTCGGCCACCTGACGCGCTTCCAGAAGCTCGACGCCGTGTTCACGATCAACGACCCGCAGGCCATCGGCACCGATCTCGCCGCGCGCCAACTGAAGCGCAAGGGCATCGTGATCACCTCGGTCGACGGCGCACCGGACATCGAGACGGCGCTGAAGAACGACACCCAGGTCGAGGCCTCGGCGAGCCAGGATCCGTGGTTGATGGCGCAGCAGGCGGTGGTGATCGGCAACGACATCCTCAACGGCAAGAAGCCGGCGAGCCCGATGGTGCTGATCCCCTCGACGCTGGTCACGCGCGACACCATCGGCAGCTACAAGGGCTGGTCGTCGCCGCGCTGACGCCCCTCTTCACCCCACAAACCCCAACGAGACGGTTCTCCATCATGTTCCTGGTCTGCGGCGAAGCCCTGTTCGACGTCTTCATCGGTAGCGAGACCGACAACGCCCTGCATCTCGACGCGCGCCCCGGCGGCTCGCCCTTCAACGTCGCCATCGGGCTGGCGCGGCTCGGCCAGCCGGTGGCCTTCCTCAGCGGGCTGGCGAAGGACATGCTCGGCGACCGCCTCGCGCGGGTCCTGACACGCGAAGGGGTGGACACCCGCCCCTGCCCGCGTTTCGACGCGCCGACCACGCTCGGCATGATCGAACTCGACGCGGCGGGCGTGCCGCACTATGCGTTCTACGGCAACGGCGCGGCCGACCGGCTGCTCTCGGCGGCGCAGCTCCCCGAGCTCGCCCCCGAGGTCGCGGCAATCCATCTCGGCTCGTACGCGACCGTCGTCGAACCGGTCGCGAGCGCGCTCGAAACCCTCGTGCGGCGGGAGCGCGACCGCCGCCTCGTCGCCTACGACCCGAACGTGCGGCTCAACGTCGAGCCGTCGCTCGAACGCTGGCGCGAGCGCGCCGACACGCTGGCGGGCCTCGCGCATCTGGTGAAGATCAGCGACGAGGACGTGCGCCTGCTCTACGGTGAAACCGACGAGGCGGCGCTCGCGCGGCGCTGGCTCGCGGCCGGCGCGAGGCTCGTCGTGGTAACGCGCGGCGCGGACGGCGCGAGCGCGTGGAACGCCAACGGTCGCGCCAACGTGGCGGCCCCGCGCATCACGACCGTGGATACGGTGGGCGCCGGCGACACTTTCCAGTCGTCGATGCTGACGTACCTCGCCGAGACTGGCCGCTTGAACCCGGATGCGCTCACGGCGATGGACGCTCACGAGCTCGCCCGCCTCCTCACCTTCGCCGCCCGGGCCGCAGCGATCACCTGCTCGCGCCGGGGCGCGGACATGCCGCGGCGGGCGGAACTCGCCACCAGTTGAGCCGGCAAACAATTACCCTTCAGGCGACGCCGGCCGAAGCCCGGCCACTGACCTTCGACGGGCTCGAGGCGTCGTCACCCTTTCACTCATTCTTCCGGCCCGCTTCCGCGCGGGCATCCAGCAGATCCTTCCTCGCCCGATCGAGCTCTGCATCCCGCGCCTTGTCGAGATCCTTCCTGGCCGCATCGAGCTCCCTGCGCGTGCGATCGAGATCGGCCTGCATGTTCGACGGATCCTTTTCGGCGCGCTTCAGGTCGGCATCCGCGTAGGCTTTCAACAGGCCCTCGAAGAGAACCTTCACTTCCGGCCCGGTGACCGCGCCGTTCAAGTGAAGCTGGCAGAGTGCATACACCCCGGTCCTGAACACATCGAGCGACGCGGTCCGCTCGGCGATCACCGTCACATCGGACTGGAAGCTTTCGGCCAACTGTCCCTCCGCGTCGACGCCGGTCTGCGACTTGCCCTTCAACGCGGCCTCGAGCTGTGCCTTCAACCCGACTGCGGCATCGGGGGGCGGCTCCGCACAGAACTTGGCGCGATTGGCGCCCGGCTCGGTCACGACGATCACGGTGCGTCGATCCGCCGACAGCGAGATCGTCGATACCGCCTTGTCAACACCGTCTTCGACGACCGGGCGATTGAAGAACGTCCCGATGGTGGAAGCGCAACCGGAAAGCGCCAGCATTGAAGCCAGAATCGAGGTGATGCGCAGCATCTCAGCCTCCTTTGCGTCCCCGATGCGGAAACGCACGAGCCCGCGTCATACGACGGAAAACTGCGACTAAATCGATCTACGTCGTGGGCGATTTCCCCCAAATATTCGACCGATGTGTTCAACATAGGCGATGGACAAGCGCATTCAAGTCGAATTGCACGTACGAGCCGGCCGGCCGAGGTCGCGGCGAGCGGCCCCCGCGCGGGGCAGCTCGCCGCACCCTCGGCCCCGCCGTCACCAGGCGAAGCGCGCCCCCAAAGTCGCATAACGCGTGTCGGTCGCGCGGCCGAATGCGGGGTTGAAATCGAAGTCGGAGCGGCCCAGCTCACCGTACAGCGTCACGAAACGGTTCATGCCGTAGTAGAGGCCGGCCAGCGTGCCGCGCGCCTCGTGCCCGCGTGTCGCGGCGGTGTCGTCGACGCGGGTGACTCCATGGCTCAGGCGCAGCGTCGTCTTGGGCGTCACGCGCGCGGTCGCCTGCACCCACCAGCCCTTGCTTTCACGCTCGCGGCCGACGGCGTCGAGCGCGTCGTAGTCGAACATCAGCGCCGAACCCAGTCCCTTGCCCGAAAAGGCCGAAGCGAAGAGGCCGAAAGCGCCGAGCTTGAGCTGCGCGCCACCCGATACGCCCCGGCCGGTGACGGTGTCGCCGCCCACGCAGGTCGCGCCGCCGGGCAGGCGGCAGTCCTGCGCGCGCTGATACACGCCGTCCGCGTACACGGTGTAGCTGCCGCCCGTGAACGTTCCGTCATAGGCGAGTTCCGCCTCGACCCGCGGCAACGTGGTCTTGCTCGCGAGTCCCGCCGAGGGCAGGAACACGTTGCCCATCTGGCTCGGGTCGTACAGGCCGACCGAGAACTTCAGCGGATTTGCGCGCGGGCTGTCGTAGCGCAGGCCGCTGTTGAAGTTCGCGTAGAGGTAGCCCGAGTGCAGCGAGCCAGCGCCGAGCGCCCCGCCGCCGTTGGCGTTGTCGTAGGCGAAGAAGCCGCCGGCGAGCACCGACTCATCGGCGAGGATGGGTCGGCCCTGGAAGATGCTGTAGTGCTTGCCGATCGTGACCTGACCGAAGTCGCCTTCGAAACGCGCCCAGATCTCGCGCGGGTCGATCGACTTCGATGCGGTGTCGGCGACGTTGCCGCGGTTCTTGAAGTTGCCCTCGCCCGAGTGCGGGTTCACGCGCAGCCCGAGGCGGCTCGACATGCGCACGCCGTCCGTCTCCGGCACCGCGAAGTTGAAGCCGATCATGTTCGGCGAATCGCCCGAGGTGATGCGGAAGGCATCGTTGGCGTCGGCATCGCCGTTGGTCGAGCTGGCATTGAGGATCACCCAGCCGTCGACGCCGAAGCGGTAGCCGTCCTTGTTGTAGACCTCGATCTCGGCCTGCGCGGAGCAGGCCAGCAGCAGCCCGCATGCGGTGGCGGCGAGGCGGATCGGATTCAGGGTCGTGTGCATCGTGTCGTCTCCTTTGGTATGGGATGGGCGGGGGAAGCGTCTCCTCCTTGTCCCCCGCCGTAATCGCGACGCGCCACGCGAACCGGAGTCGCGTGGCGCCGCTGGAGCTGGGCATAGCAACGGCGGTGCCATGCGGCCGACACAGGACGAACCGGGCCATACCGGAGTCATGGCGATGCGCCTGTATCCCATGAGCAGCGGGTTATTTCGTCATTGAATGACCACCCACGCCAGGACGGTCGGGTGCCCCGTAGCGCCGTGCGACAGAAGCCCGGCCGTGCGACAGCGGCGTCGCAGCGATGCGACACCTGTAGCACCCCGCGCGACGCCGCTGCGACAGTGTCGCTGGACCCGCCACGTCTTTCTCACGCCGCCGGAATACGCGACACATCCACACACAATCAGTCACTTGCAATCGAAATGACGAATGTCAATTGCATTACCTGCAGGCTGGCACCCCTCTTGCGATAAGCCCTGCACACAGCCGCCGGATTGCCCGGCACCAGATCGGGCGGACGGCGGCGATGGCACCCCACCAATCGACGAGGAGGTTTGCAGCGATGGACGCGACAGCCGAGCAACTGCTGTGGATGTACGAAAAGATGATCGAGATCCGGGAGTACGAGGAGACCATGGCCCGGGTCTATCTGGAGGGCAAACTCCCGCCGAAGATCCAGAAGGGCCTCGCCTTCGACATCGGTGCGGGGCCGGTGCCGGGCGAGATGCACCTGGCCGCAGGGCAGGAGCCGGTCGCGGTGGGCGTGTGCGCCCACCTGCGCGCCGACGACACGGTGGTCGGCGCGCATCGCCCGCACCACTTCGCGATCGCGAAGGGCGTCGATCTCGACGCGATGACCGCCGAGATGTTCGGCAAGGACACCGGGCTCGGCCGCGGCAAGGGCGGCCACATGCACCTCTTCGACCCGGTGGTGAAGTTCTCCTGCAGCGGCATCGTCGGCGCTGGCGCGCCGCAGGCCTGCGGCGCCGCGTTGGCGGCGAAGAAGCTCGGCCGGGATTCCGTCGCGGTGGCCTTCTTCGGCGAAGGCGCGGCCAACCAGGGCGCCTTCCACGAGGCGTTGAACCTCGCCGCGCTGTGGAAGCTGCCGGTGGTCTTCGTCGTCGAGGACAACAAGTACGGCATCTCGGTCGAGAAATCCGCCTCGACGGCGATCGCCTCCAACGCCGAACGCGCCGCCGGCTACGGCATGCCCGGCGTGCTGATCGAGCGCAACGACGCCCTCGCGGTGTTCAAGGTTGCCGGCACGGCGGTGGCGCGGGCGCGCCGCGGCGAGGGCCCGACCCTGATCGAGGTGAAGACCGACCGCTACTTCGGGCACTTCCAGGGCGACCCCGAGACCTACCGCCCGAAGGGCGAGGCGAAGGAATTGCGTCAGCACGACCCCATCCCCGTGCTCGGCGCGCTGGTGCGCGACATGGGGCTGCTGGATGCGAACTCGGATGCGGGCTTGCGCCAACGCATCGCCACGCGCGTGCAGGCGGCCTACGACTTCGGTCGCAACAGCCCCTACCCCCGCCCCGAGGACGCGCTGCTGCACGTCTTCGCCGAATGAACCCGCGCCCGGAACAAGACAAGGAGACCACGATGACCACTGCAACCCAAGCCAAGGCGCGCATGCTGACGATGGCGCAGGCGATTTCCGAAGCCACCGCACAGGAGATGGCGCGCGACCCGCGCGTCTTCGTCATGGGCGAGGATGTCGGCAAGTACGGCGGCATCTTCAGCGCGACCACGGGCCTGCTGGACAAGTTCGGCCCCGACCGCGTGATGGACACCCCGATCTCGGAGACCGGCTTCATGGGCGCCGCGCTCGGCGCCGCTGCCGAGGGCCTGCGCCCGATCTCGGAGTTGATGTTCGTCGACTTCTTCGGCGTGTGCTTCGACCAGATCTACAACCACATCGCCAAGAACCACTACATGTCGGGCGGTGCCTGCAAGTACCCGCTCGTGATCACGACCGGCATCGGCGGCGGCTACAACGACGCCGCGCAGCACTCGCAGTGCCTGTACTCGATCTTCGCCCACGTGCCCGGCCTGAAGGTGGTCGTGCCGTCGAACGCCTACGACGCCAAGGGCCTGATGACGACGGCGATCCGCGACGACAACCCTGTCGTCTTCCTGTACCACAAGGGCATCATGGGGCTGTCGTGGATGTCCTACTTCGAGGGCAGCACCAACGAGGTTCCCGAGGAGCCCTACGCGATCCCGTTCGGCGAGGCGCGCGTGGTGCGCGAGGGCAGCGACGTCACGATCGTGACCCTGTCGCAGATGGTGCAAAAGTCGCTGGTCGCCGCCGAGACCCTCGCCGCCGAGGGCATTTCGGCCGAGATCGTGGACCTGCGCACCCTGGTGCCGCTCGACCGCGCCACCGTGCTGAAGTCGGTCGCCAAGACCGGGCGCCTGCTCGTCGCCGACGAGGACTATCTCAGCTACGGCCTCTCGGGCGAGATTGCCGCACTCGTCGCCGAGCACCTCGACAGCATCCGCCTCAAGGCTCCGGTGCGCCGCCTCGCGGTGCCCGACGTCCCCATCCCCTTCAGCCGCCCGCTCGAACAGTTCGCCATCCCGCAGGTGGACAACATCGTCGCCAGCGTGCGCGGCCTCATGACCGCAAAAGTTTATTGACCCAGGAGACAGACATGATCGACATCATCCTCGACGACGCGGTGTGGGCCGACGTCGATGAAGGCACCGAAGCCCTGCTGCAGGAATGGCAGGTCAAGGCCGGTGACACGGTCGAGGCCGGCCAGGTTCTCGCCGTGGCCGAGCTTGTGAAGACCAGCCACGAGATCTTCGCGCCCACCGCCGGCCGCATCGCGGCGATCCAGGTGCCCGAGCAGGAGACCTTCGGCCGCGGCGCGGTGATCGCGCAGCTGGAGGGCTGAGCGATGAGCGCGACAGCCTCGCTCGCGCCCGCGCCGGCCATCCCGCCAGCCGAACGCCGCACCATGCCGCTCAGCGGTCTGCGCGGCGCGATCGCCCGCAACATGACGCAAGGATGGCAGGTGCCGCGCGTCGCGCACGAAGTCGACGTGGACCTGAGTCGCGTCGAGGCACTGCGCGCCGAGCGCGCAGCGGCCGGCGAAAAGCTCAGCGTCAACGCCTTCGTGCTGCGCGCGGTGGCGCTCGCGCTACGCGCCCATCCGCGGCTCAACGCGCTGATGCGCGAGAAGGAGGTCGAGCTCGTCGAGGACATCAACCTCGGCGTCGCGGTCGCCCTCGACGACGGGCTGATGGTGCCGGTGATCCGCAACGCCGACGCGAAGCGCGTCGCCGAACTTGCCGACGAGACGCGGCGACTTGCCGAGGGCGCACGTAGCGGCGCACTCACCGGCGGCGCCTACCAGCGCGGCACCTTCACGGTGACCAACCTCGGCGCGGCTGGCATCGACCGCTTCAGCCCGATCATCAACCCGCCGCAGGTCGCAATCCTCGGTGTCGGCCGCACCGCGATGCGCGCCATCGTCCGGGACGGTGCCATCGTCGCCGCGCCGATCGTGACCCTGACGCTGGTGTTCGACCACCGCGCGGTCGACGGCCAGCCCGCGGCGCTCTTCCTCGGCGAGATCGCGCGCCGCCTGGAACACGCGGAGTTCGACTGATGCCGGCCGCCGCCCTCGCCCCTCTCGCGCCCCTCGCCACACCGGCTTCGCTCGGCGCCCCGGCGCTGACACTGGCGCGCCCCTCCGTCGAACAGGCGTGGAACGCCCGCCAGCTCGCCGCCCCCGTCAGCGCGCCGCGCGTACGGGTGTGGAGCTACCCCGCGCCCGGCGTCGTGTTCGGCTGCGCGCAGGCGGTGCTGCACGACGAGGCGGCGCGGGCGGCGCACACCGATTGCGAACTCGTGCAGCGGCGCGCGGGCGGCGGTGCAGTGCTGGTCGGGCCGTGGATGCTGTCCTCGTCCGTCGTGCTGCCGCCCGGGCATCGCCTGCTCGGCGGCGGCACGGTGTCGAGCTACCGCTGGCTGGGCGTGCTGCATGCGGGCCTCCTGCGCGACTTCGGCATCCCCGCGCACGCCCTTCCGCCCGACGAGATCGTGCGCCGGCCGGCCGACCCAACGCTCGCCTGGGCCTGCTTCGGCGGCCTCTCGCCATGGGAGGTCGTCGCCGACGGCCGCAAGATCGTCGGCCTCGCGCAGCTGCGCGGCCGCCACGGCGTGCTGCTCACCACCGGCACCCTGCTCCACCACCCCGACTGGGCGCTGCTGTGCCGCGCTCTCGGCCGCCCGCAGGACGACGCCGCCCGCCTCGCCGCGGTCACGACCTCGTGCGCCGAACAGCTTGGCACCGGCGTCCATATCGAAACCCTCGCCGAGGCGCTGCAGCAGATGCTCGCCGACGTCCTCGGCGAATTCGAGGCGGCGGCCTGACGCCTCGTTCCACACCACAGACAGGAGACAAGCATGGACAACAAGATCCCCCCCGCATCGATGCGCGTGCTCGGCAAGACCGTCACGCTCAGCCGCCGCGGCTTCCTCAAGGGCAGTGGCCTCACCGCGCTGGGCATCGGCGCGCTGTCCACGGGCACGCTGATGACCCCCGCGCGCGACGCGCTCGCTGCGGACTTCGCCAACCTCGGTGCGGACGTCGGCAAGACGCTCCTCGTGCTGGCGCGCGACATCTTCCCGCACGACAAGATCTCCGACCGCTACTACATGCTCGCGATCGAGCCCTACGACGCCCGATGCGCGACCGACGCGGCGCTGCGCACGCTGATCACCGAAGGCGTCGCCCAACTCGACCGCCTCGCACGCAGCCGCCACGACAAACCCTATGCCGAGGTGCCGACGGAGGCCGAGCGCGTCGCGCTGCTCTACACGATCGAGCACGGCGCCTTCTTCCAGAAGATCAAGGGCGACATGGTGACCGGCTTCTACAACAACAAGGCCGTGTGGCCCTTCTTCGGCGAGGAAGGATCCGCCTGGGAAAAGGGCGGCTACGTCAATCGCGGCTTCGACGACATCGACTGGCTCGCCAACGCCTGACGCGCACGACAAAAACCGAGGAGACACTCATGGACAAGAAATTCGCACTCGACGACGACAGCGTCGTCGTCATCATCGGCTCGGGCGCGGGCGGCGGCACGCTCGCCGACGAGCTCACGCGCCAAGGCGTGGACGTCGTGATCCTGGAAGCCGGCAAGCACCACACCCAGGAAGACTTCGAGAACGACGAATGGGCGATGTTCTCGAAGATCTCATGGCTGGACAAGCGCATCTCAGCGGGCGGCTGGCACCACACCCAGACCTATCCGAACCTGCCGGCCTGGATCGTGAAGGGGGTCGGCGGCTCGACGATGCACTGGTCGGGCGTCGCGCTGCGCTTCACGCCGCACGAGTTCCGCATCAAGAGCACCTACGGCGATATCGCCGGCGCCAACCTGCTCGACTGGCCGGTCAGCTACGCGGAGCTGGAACCCTACTACGAGCGCGCGGAACGCAAGATGGGCGTGGCCGGCACCAAGGCGAGCGGCCTGCCGCCGATGCCGCCGAGCAACCACACCAAGGTCATCGAGGCCGGCGCGCGCAAGCTCGGCTACAAGGAGATCGTGCGCCCGGTCGCGTCGAACACCCAACCCTACGACGGCCGCCCCGCCTGTCAACAGATCGGCTTCTGCATGCAGGGCTGCAAGATCGGCGCGAAGTGGTCGACGCTGTACTCGGAGATCCCGCGCGCGATGAAGACCGGCCACGCCGAGCTGCGACCGCAGAGCATGGTTTTGCGCGTCGAGCACGACAAGCGCGGCCGCGCGACCGGCGTGCTCTACGCCGACAAGGACGGCCGCCAGCACCTGCAGAAGGCCCGTGTCGTGTGCATCGCCGGCAACTCGATCGAATCGCCGCGCCTGCTGCTGAACTCCGCGTCCAGCATGTTCCCCGACGGACTGGCGAACTCCTCCGGCCAGGTCGGCAGGAACTACATGAACCACACCACCGCCGCCGCGCTCACGATCAACAAGGGCCCCGTCTACATGTACCGCGGCTTCGACATCGCGACGGTGATCTCCGACGAGGTCGCGAACCGCCCCGAGCGCGGTTTCGTCGGCGGCTACCACCTCGAAGGGCTGGCCCTGCACCTGCCCTTCACCGCCGCCTTCATGAAGCCCGGCGGCTGGGGCCGCGAAGTCACCTCGGCACTCGAACAGTACGACCACATGAGCTGCGTATGGGTGTGCGGCGAAGACCTGCCGCAGGAAGAAAACGGCATCACGCTGCACCCGACCGAACGCGACCAGCACGGCCTGCCGATCCCCATCGTCACCAAGACCGACCACACCAACGACGCCGCGATGCGCCGCCACGGCCTCGGCCAGTGGCGCAAGCTCTCCGAGGCGGTCGGAGCCACCCGCGTGATCGACATGCCGCCCTACCCCGCGAGCCACAACATGGGCACCAACCGCATGAGTGCAAAGCCGCGCGACGGCGTGCTCAACAAATGGGGCCAGACCCACGACGTGAAGAACCTGTTCGTCTCCGACGGCAGCCAGTTCACGTCGAGCGGCGCCGCCAACCCGACCCTGACCATCGTCGCGCTGGCGATCCGCCAGGCCGAGTACATCGCCGGCGCGATGAAGCGGCGCGAGCTGTGAGGCGCGGCGGCTGACACATTGCCTGCCTGTTCTCCCTCCTTCAGGCAAGTTCGCGGGCGGCGCGGCGATCGCGCTCCCGCATTTTTTCTTGAGCCGGTGAGCAGGCGTGGATTACTCTGCAAGTAACGCACACAGAGGCCGACCGACGGTCCACGCGCGGGAAAAAACGCCGGCCCCGGCGCAGCCCGCCACGCAGGAGGAGACAAGATGCTGGCGCAAATCCAGCGCGACCACATCGACCATGTGCTCGCCGTATCACACTCGGACGATGCAGCCACCGATCCCATCCACCGCTCGTGGGTGCGCTGCGTACACGACTACGGCCTCGACCCGAGCCGCCCCACGCGCGCGCATATCGTCGAGCAGGCGCAGTTGCGCGAGCACAAGGACCAGATCGAGGAATTCCTCGGCGTCGCCCGCACCGGCATGGAACAGCTCTACAAGCGCATGGCCGGCATCGGCTATGTGCTGCTCCTCACCGACGCACACGGCATCGCGGTCGACTTCATCGGCAACGACGCGTGGGCGAGCGAGCTCAAGCAGGCCGGCCTCTACCTCGGCGCCGACTGGAGCGAGGAACGCGCCGGCACCTGCGCCGTGGGCACCTGCATCGTCGAGCAGTCGCCGATCACCTGCCACCACACCGACCACTTCGACGCCTCGCACATCTCGCTGACCTGCAACAGCGCGCCGCTGTTCGACCCCACCGGCGGCCTGCTCGGCGTGCTTGACGTGTCCGCGCTGATATCGCCCGCCTCGCGCGACAGCCAGCACCTCGCGCTGCAGCTGGCGACGATGTATGCGCAGATGGTCGAGGATGCGAACTTCCTGCGCTACTTCCGCGACCGCTGGGTGCTGCGCCTGAACTCGGCGTGGACCATGGTGGATGTCTCCGGCGAGATCATGCTCGCCTTCGATGCCGAAGGCGTCATCGTCGGCGCCAACAACGGTGCCCGCCGCAACCTGCGCCCCCTCCAGGGCGGCACCGACGCGGATGCGCGACTCGTCGGACGCCCGCTCGGCGAGGTCTTCCGCGAAGGTATCGACGCGATCTGGCGCATCGCTCGAGCGGGCTTCGTCGCGGATCGCACGGCCCTATCGACGGCCGGCGGCGAAGTCTATTACGGCGCGGTGCTGCCACCGCGGGTCGCCCCGCGTACCGCCGTGCCGCATGCGCCGGTCGAACACCCCGTTCCCGCCGCCCTCAAGCGCCTCGCCGGCGACGACCCGCAGATGCAGCGCCTCATCGGCCAGGCCACGCGCCTCGTCAATCGCCCCGTAAACATCCTGATCCACGGCGAAACCGGCACCGGCAAGGAAGTGCTCGCCAAGGCCCTGCACGAATCGAGCAGCCGCGCCGGCGCGACCTTCGTCGCGGTCAACTGCGCAGCGATCCCGGAATCCCTGATCGAAAGCGAGCTCTTCGGCTACACGCCGGGCAGCTTCACGGGCGGTCGCAGCAAGGGCATGCGCGGCCTGATCCAGCAGTCCTCGGGCGGGACCCTGTTCCTCGACGAGATCGGCGACATGCCGCTGCAGTTGCAGACGCGACTGCTGCGCGTGCTGGCCGAACGCGAGGTGCTGCCGCTCGGCGCCGACAAACCCGTGCCGGTAGACCTGCGCGTGGTCGCCGCCTCGCACCGCGACCTGCGCAAGCTCATCGCCGAGGGCCGCTTCCGCGAGGACCTCTACTACCGCCTGTGCGGCGCGATCCTCTACCTGCCCGCGCTGCGCCAGCGCCGCGACCGCGACTACCTCATCGACCAGCTCCTCGCCGTCGAAGGCGCCGAGCTCGGCACGAACGCGGCGCTCACCCCGTCGGCGCGCGCCGTGCTGCACGACTACGCGTGGCCGGGCAACGTCCGCCAGCTGCGCAACGTGCTGCGCTTCGCGCTGGCCGTGTGCGACGGCGCATCGATCACGCCGGACGACCTGCCGGCCGAACTGATGGCCGCCGCCGGCCTCGACGCGGAGGAAACACCTCCGGCGCCCGTGGCCGCGGGCGGCGGTTCCGAAGCCGCACAGCTCGAATCGGCCCTGCGCCGCCACCGCTGGAACGTCACCGCAGCCGCAGCCGAACTAGGCATCTGCCGCGCCACGGTCTATCGCCAGATGAAGCGGCACGGTATCGTGCCGCCCAACCAGGCGTGACCCCGCCGCAGCGATCGGCACTGGGCAATCAGATCAACGCTTGTTGTCCGCAGGGGCCAGCACGGCGTCCAAGGATGCCCGGCCTGCACCGCTGAACGCCAGCGAGATCGAGACTGCAAGCAGCGCGAGACCGAATTCGTAGCCGTTGTTCTTCATGAACAATCCATTGGCCGCATGCACACTGAAGATCGCGACCAGCATCGCAAAAGCCAGCACTGCCGCCGCGGGACGCACGAGCAGACCCACGATCAGGGCGAGGCCGCCGAAGAATTCCGCTCCACCCGCCAGCAGGGCCATCAATTGGCCCGGCGCTAGGCCGATCGATTCCATCCACTGGCCCGTGCCTTGCAGACCGTAGCCGCCGAACCAGGCAAAGAGCTTCTGCGCGCCGTGTGCGACAAAGATGATGCCAACCGGAACGCGCAGTGCCAGGGCACTCCAGCCGGCTTGGGTGGCGAGAAGGCGCTTGACGAAACCGTTGCTCATTTTCTTTCTCCATTGATTGCGTTCGAGGCTGGCCGCATGTCTCGGTGCTGCGTGCTGACCATGGAGCGAACTCTACGCGGCGCGATCATTGGGTTAAACGGTACGAATTGCGAATTTCTGTTCTCATAATCGCAACAATCGCCCTATCCCCGCGCCTGTCGGTAACGTGCGGGGGTTTCGCTCCCATCGGCCCTGAAGTCGACCATCCGGAGCCGCTGCGCACGGACTGCGACGTGAGCGGCGCATCACGGAGCACCGACCCGTCGGCGGCTCCACATACACAGTCTTACAAAGGAGTCATGCGCGGCGGTGCACGGTGCTCGCCGGCGGCGCGTTGACCACTCATAAGGAGGTCAATCATGGCTCGATTATTTACTGCAATCCTCGTTGCCACCCTGCTAGGCGGCTGTATCGTGCTACCCGCGGGACACGACGGCTACGGCCACCATCACCGGTACTGGGGCGAACGCCATCACGACGGTGGCTACCGCTACTGGAACGACCGCGACGGCTCCTGGCGTTATCGCGAGCGCCGCTGATTATCCTGCCCCTCACCGGCGGCGAGGCGGCGCGATGCGGCGGGATCGCGGAACACCAGCGGCATCGCCCTGCCCTCGCCCCGTTCCGCTCGCGCCAGCGCCTCCGTGACCACATAGTGCGCCGGAGACTTGTCGCACACCGGGTCGGCTGCCGCCGGATCGCCCGCCAGCATGTAGGCCTGGCAGCGACAGCCGCCGAGATCCTTTTCCTTCTCCGGACAGGTGCGGCACGGTTCCTTCATCCAGGCGTCGCCGCGGTAGCGGTTGAAGCCTTCCGACCCGTACCAGATCTCGCGCACGCCCATCTCGCGCACGTTCGGGAACGCCAGGCCGGGCAGCATCTTGGCGGTGTGGCACGGCAGCGCGGTGCCGTCGGGCGTCACGGTGAGGAAGACGTTGCCCCAGCCGTTCATGCACTTCTTCGGCCGCGTCTCGTGATAATCGGGCACGACGAAGAAGATGCGGATACGGTCGCCGTATTTCTCCCGGTACTCGTTCGTGACGCGCTCAGCGCGTTCGAGCTGCGCGCGCGTCGGCAGCAGCTGGTCGCGATTCACCATCGCCCACGAGTAGTACTGGTTGTTGGCTAGCTCCAGATACTCTGCGCCAAGCTCGACCGCCATCTCGATGATGCGATCGATGTAGTCGATGTTGAGGCGATGGATCACGCAGTTCATGACCATCGGCCAGCCGTTGTCCTTGATCATCGCGGCGACGCGCTGCTTGAGATCGAAGGTGCGCGTGTGCGACAGGAAGTCGTTCGACTCGCGCGTGGAGTCCTGGAAGGAGAGCTGGATGTGGTCGAGGCCCGCCGCCTTCAGCGCCGCGGCGCGTTCGGGCGTGAGGCCGACGCCGGAAGTGAGCAGGTTGGTGTAGAAACCCAGGCGGTGCGCTTCGGCGACCAGCACTTCGAGGTCGTCGCGCATCATCGGCTCGCCGCCCGAGAAACCACACTGCACGCTGCCCGTGGCACGCGCCTCGCGCAGCACGCGCAGCCAGTCGTCGGTCGACAACTCCGGCCCGCTCGTCGCGAAATCGACCGGGTTGTAGCAGAATGCGCAGTGCAGCGGACAGCGATAGGTCAGCTCGGCCAGCAGCCACAGCGGCGGGCCCGGCTGCGCCGCGGCGTTCGATCCGGACATCGCGACGCCCTCCCTTACGTTTCGATCCACTGCTGGGTACGCGCCATCGCGAGAAAGTTCGCGACGTCGTCGGCGAGCCCGCTCGCGCCGAAAGCCTCTTCCAGCTCCGCGACGATCGCCGCCACCGTGCGGCTGCCGTCGCAGCGGCGCAGGATCTCGCCCGCGCTCTGGTTGAGCTTCACCATCCCTTCAGGATAGAGCAGCACCCAGGCACTCTGCGCCTCTTCCCACTGCAGGCGGAAGCGGCGCGACACGCGCGGGCAGGCTTCGGCGGCGCTCATGCCTTCGGCCCGGTGATCTCGATCCTGCACTGGCTCAGCATGATCGCGTCGGCCAGCGCCCACAGTACGTCGAGCTTGAACTGCAGGATCTCCAGCGCTCGCTCCTGCAGCGCACGGCTGCGGCTGAAGTAGTCGAGCGTGAAACGCAGGCCGTGTGCGACGTCGCGCCGCGCCTGCGTAAGGCGGTTGCGAAAGTACTGCAGGCCCGCGGTGTCGACCCACGGATACATGTCGGGCCAGGTGTCGATGCGTTGCTGGTGGATGTGCGGCGCAAAGAGCTCGGTAAGGCTCGACGCGATCGCTTCCTGCCACGGCCGCTGGCGCGCGAAATTGACGTAGGCGTCGACCGCGAAACGCGCCGCCGGCACCACGTGGCGCAAGGACGTGACGTCGTCGCGCGTGAGCCCCACGGCCTCGCCCAGGCGGATCCACGCCTCGATGCCGCCCGGATCCTTGATGCCGCCAATCTCGTAGCCGTCGTGGTCCAGCATGCGCTGGATCCACTCGCGGCGGATCTCGCGGTCCGGGCAGTTCGACATGATCGCGGCGTCCTTCACCGGAATCGCGATCTGGTAGTAGAAGCGGTTCGCGACCCAGCCCTGCAGCTGCGCACGCGTGAGCTTCCCTTCGGCCATCATTACGTGGAAGGGATGATGGATGTGGTAGCTCGTGCTCTTGCCGCGCAGGCGGGCTTCGAATTCCTCGCGGCTCAGCGGCGGCTCGTTGGCCATGCCGGTACGGGCGGCGGCATCCTCGATCGCAACGTCGAAATCCATGCTTCTCTCTCCTTCCGCAGACGCTCAGAACGACAGTTCCATACCGTCCCAGCTCACCTCGATGCCGTGTGCAGCGAGCGCCGCGCGCTCCGCACTGTCCTCATCGAGGATCGGGTTCGTGTTGTTGATGTGGATCAGCACCTTGCGCGTCGTGGCGGGCAGGCGGTCGAGCCATTCGATCATCCCGCCCGGCCCCGACTGCGGCAGGTGCCCCATCGCGCGCGAAGTCTTCTGCGAGGCGCCGAGGCGGATCATCTCGTCGTCTGTCCACAAGGTGCCATCGACCAGCACGCAGTCGGCCGCCTGCATCGCGGCCCACACGTGGGGTTCCATCTCGCCGAGGCCCGGCGCGTAGAACACCCGCCGGCCGCTCTTCGCATCGACCAGCGTCACGCCGATGTTGTCGCCGGGCCGCGGCTGGTCGCGGTGCGGCGAGTACGGCGGCGCGTTGCTCGTCAGCGGCAGCGCCTCGAAGGCCACGCCCGGTGCGCCCGCGATGTCGAACCGTCCGGCGAGCGGCACGTCGTGCCAGTCGATGCCGCAGTAATGCCCGAGCACGCCGAAGAGCGGATTGCCCGCCGACAGGTCCTCGCGCACCTCGGCGGTACACCACAACTGATGCGGGGAGCGGTGCTCGCGCAGCATCAGCAGGCCCGTCGTGTGGTCGATCTGCGCGTCGATCAGCACGATCGCGCGGATCGCCGTGTCGCGCAGCGCGCGCCCCGGTTGCAGCGCGGGAAAGCTGCGGACCTGCTGCAGCACGTCGGGCGAGGCGTTGAACAGCACCCAGTTCTCGTCGTCGCCGCTCACCGCGATCGACGACTGCGTGCGGGCCCGGGCACGCACCGTCCCGCGGCGCACGCCGTCGCAGTTGCGGCAATTGCAGTTCCATTGCGGGAATCCGCCGCCCGCCGCCGAACCGAGCACCCTGATCTTCACGTCCGCTCCTCGTCGCTCATCACCCCGGGAGCACCCGCCCCCGGGCCGCGCCCCTTAACGGGTGGCGATGTACATCGTGATTTCGAAGCCGAAGCGGAAATCGCAGGCGGTCGGGGTTTCCCATTTCATGATGTGTCTCCTGTGTGGTCTCTCGTGGTTCGTGGAAGCGGCCGCGACGTTCCTGCCCGGCCGGAACACATGGTGCGCCGACCGCCCCGAACCCACATCACAAAAGTGGGGAAATTCACCTAGCGATTTTCATGAGATCCTCGGCAGAGCCGCCGCGCCTACCCCCTTCTCGCCGCAACGGCTGCAGCCCCACCGCTTGCTCGGCCGGCCCCACCACTCTGCGCACCGGCGGCCATCGTCTTCAGCCATCCATGCCCGCTGACGACCATGATGCCGCCGAGCACCAGCAGCGCCCCCACCAGGAAGCGCGCCTCCAGCGGTTCGTCGAGCAGCAGCGCCCCAAGCACGATGCCGAAGACGGGCGTCAGGAAGGAAAAGACGCCGAGCCGCGAGGCGAGATAGTTCCTGAGCAGCCAGAACCACGCGAGGAAGCTCGCGAAGGACACGACCAGCGTCTGAAATATCAGGCTCGTCCACGCCATCGCCGTCGGATTGAAGCTGTCTTGGCCGAGGCCGATCGCCGCCGCGAGCAGCAGGACGAAGGCGCCGACGAGCTGGTACAGCAGCGTCTGGGCGGGGGCCGTATGCGACAGGCTCGAGACCCGGATCACGACCGTCGTCGCGCCCCAGGCCACGCCGCCGAGCAGTGCGAGAAAGTCGCCCCATCGCATGTCGGCCGCCGAGGCGGCCGGGACCTGCGCGTCGCGTCCGAGGAAGGCCGTCGCCACCCCCGCAAAGGCCAGCGCGATGCCGCTCCACTGGACCCAACCCAGGCGTTCCGCGGGCAGTTTCCAGTGCAGGCCGAGGGCCGCGAAGATCGGCGCGGTGTACAGGAAGACCACCGTGCGCGAAGCGCTCGTGTGCCGGAGCGCCTCGCCAACCATCAGGTATTCGAGCGCGAAGAGCAGGCCGACGACGATGCCCGGCCGCCATGCCTTCAGCGATATCCGCTCCCCGCGCAGGCGCATCAGGACGGCGACGAGCAGTGCGGCGATGCCCGAACGCAGCGAGATCTGCAGGATCGGCGCGATGTCGGCGGCGGCAGCCTTGAGCACGACCTGCTGCAGGCCCCAGATCACGCAGAGCACGACCATCAGGCTCGTCGCCCGGGCGTCCAGCGATTTTCGGTCGTCCATGGAATTTCCTCCGATTCGATCCATGGTCTCGATTGTCGCTTTGGCGATTTCTATTGATATAGTGAGAAACTGCCAAAACCTAGTGCCGGATTGCCATGAAAGCCGTGCAGCAGCCGACGCGACTCGCGCCGCAAGGCGAGCAACTGCCCTCGCCCATCCACTTCCGGGTCGCCGAATCCCCGGCCAACGCGATCTACCCGACACACAAGCACGCGGGCGGAGAGTTCGTGTACGCGTTCCGCGGGGTCATGGAAGTGAAGGTGCTCGGGCTGCACCTGCTGGCGCCGCCCCAATACGGGATCTGGCTGCCGCCCGAAACCGAGCACATCGGCCTGAACCGCAAGGAGGTCGGCCACTGTTCCGTGTATGTCGCGAAGGCGCTGTGCGGACACCTGCCGCGGGTACCGTGCGCGCTCTCGGTCGGCCCGCTGATCGTCGCGATGCTCGAGCGGCTTCGCGAACGGCCACCCAAATCGCCCGCGACGCCCGAAGACGAGCGCTTCCTGCAAGTCCTCGTCGACCAGCTCACCGATGCCCCTTGCGCCGGCAGTTACCTGCCGGCATCGACCGATCCGGTGCTCGCGCCGGTCCTCCAAATGCTGGAAGCCCGCCCCGAAGACAACCGCTCGCTGCCGGAGCTCGCCCGCCTTGCCAACACCACCGAACGCACGCTGATCCGGCGCTGCCAGCGCGACCTCGGCATGTCGCTGTCGGAATGGCGCCAGCGCCTGCGCATCCTGCGCGCGATGCCGCTGCTCGAATCGGGCCGCAGCGTCGAATCGGTCGCGCTGGACCTCGGCTATTCCAGCTCGTCCGCGTTCATCACGATGTTCCGCAAGCTGATGCACGTGACACCGGCGGAATTCGCGAAGTCGGGGAAGTGACCGTCACGCCGCGTGGAGGGCGACGAATCCCGCGACAGTCTCGCGCTCGGTGACCAGCCCGTTCTCGACGGCGTGCAGATCGGCATAAACCGTGACACTGCGGCGGGAGCCGGCCAACCCGGCGAGTCGCCCATTCGGCATGGCTCCCGCTCAAGTGGCGTGCAGTCAGCAAACTGCCGTTGGGTGGCTTAAAAGACGTATAGCCGCTTGGGATCGGCTCCGGCTGTAGCCATCGGGCGAGGCCGAGACCATTTCTTTTCGACGACACTAGACCGGGCCCGAACATAATTCCAAGGCGCACGAAGTCGGATGTGGGGGCATGACGTGGCCTTCAGCGTGGTCGCCCTTCCCTCCATTTCGTGTTTGCCTCGTTCCCGGAAGTACGGCCAGGACTATCTGCCTTGATGCGGCCTCGGCAGCCCAACGGTGATTCGACAGAACGAACACTTCTCCTCAACCTGTTGGACACTACCCACCGTTTGGCCTCCGCCACCAGCACCATCAGCGCCTTCGTCGCGATCGGCACTGCTTAATATTTATTCATTTTTCAATACCTTAGCCTGCCTCGCGGCGCCCATCTCGCCACCCTGGCGCGCTTTCTGCAAGAGCAGTGACGAGCGCAACATCCGGCTCACTACCACCAGAAACGCGACTCACACTTTGGGAGAACCGCCATGACCCACCTCACAATCCACGACCTGCCCGTCACCGAAGACCTTGACGCCGAGGACATGAGCGCCGTGCGCGGCGGGATTTGGGATTATTCGAACCGACTCGGCCTACTCGGTCAGATGTTGGAGGACCAACAGGATCGCAATTACGGCGATCCTTTCCACCCTACGACCCTGGACGCGGCCGCCCACCAAGCACTCGAAGGATGGGTCTCAATTCCTTGAGATGATCATTGCGTTGAGGAGCGCCGACCGTCTTGTCATGAGCGTGTCGGCGCCGCTCAATTTCTGCCCGCTTGCGTTAGCATCGGATGCATGGCCACCGTCCCCGATCCCGCAATCGGCACCCTCTTCCCGCCCGCCGAGCCTTGGCAATCCGGCCGGCTCGACGTCGGTGACGGGCACTCGATTTATTTCGAGCAGTGCGGCGATCCCACCGGCATCCCGCTCGTGGTGCTGCACGGCGGCCCCGGCAGCGGCTGCTCGCCGCGCATGCGGCAGATCTTCGATCCGATGCGCTTCCGCATCGTGCTCTTCGACCAGCGCGGCTGCGGACGCAGCACGCCGCACGGCGAATGCGCGCAGAACACGACCGCGGACCTCGTCGCCGACATCGAGCGGCTGCGCCGCCACGTGGGCGTGGAACGCTGGCTGGTGACCGGCGGCTCCTGGGGGGCTGCGCTAGCCGTTGCGTATGCCGCGGCACATCAGGAAGCCTGCCTCGGCGCGATCCTGCGCGGCATCTTTCTCACCGGCGCCGCGGACCTGGAGTGGTTCTTCGCGGGCGCCGGCGGGCGTTTCCCGCAAGCCTGGCAGGCGCTCGACGAGGTAACGCCGGGTCAGCTGCATATGGCGCTCAGGGATCGCCTGTTCGACGCCGTGCTCGGAGACGACGAAGGCCTCTCAGCGGAAACGGTTCGCCGCTGGATGCAATGGGAAGCGACCCTGGACGGCGGCGCCCCGGCTCCGCTACCGGAGTTTCCCGACGCGGCGACGCGGGCGGTGTTGGTCGCGAAGTATCGGGTGCAGGCACACTACCTGCGCCATCAGTGCTTCCTCGGCGAGGAGCAACTCCTCGAACTCGCAGCGTCGCTCGCCGGCCTGCCGGTGGCGATCCTGCACGGGGAGAAGGATCTCGTATGCCGGGTCGAGAATGCCCGGCGCCTGCACCGCGCGGTGCCGGGGAGCCGGCTGCGGGTCGTTGCGCATGCTGGGCACAATCCCTTCGCGGCGGAGATGCTGCACGCGCTACGCGATGCGGCGATGCAATTCGCCCCCGAACCCGACTGACGCCCCCGCCGCTTAGCGGCTGTCGTGAAACTCAGCCCGCCGCGCGCACCGCGGCGATCAGCCCTTCCGTCGATGCATCGTGCTCGCTGCGCGTGCCGCCCGCGAGTTCGCCGGCGATGCGGCTGGCGATCTGCTTGCCCAGCTCGACGCCCCACTGGTCGAAGGCGTTGATGCCCCAGATCACGCTCTGCACGAAGACCTTGTGCTCGTAGAGCGCGATGAGCGCACCCAGCGAACGCGGCGAGAGGTCGGGAAGCAGCAGCGTGTTGCTCGGGCGGTTGCCGGGGAAGATGCGGTGCGGCACCAGCGCCTCCAGCGCGTCGCCCGACAGGCCGCCGGCGGCGAGTTCGCTGCGCACTTCGTCTGCGGTCTTGCCGACCATCAGCGCCTTGCTCTGCGCGATGCAGTTGGCGAGCAGCAGGCGGTGGTGTTCGGCCAGCGCGTGGCTCGCCTTCAGCGGCGCGATGAAGTCGACCGGAATCAGGTCCGTGCCTTGGTGCAGCAGTTGGAAGAAGGCGTGTTGGCCGTTGGTGCCGGGTTCGCCCCAGATCACCGGGCAGGTGGCAGTGTCGACGGGCTGGCCGTCGCGCGTCACCGACTTGCCGTTGCTTTCCATCTCGAGCTGCTGCAGGTAGGCCGGCAGGCGGGCGAGCGCCTGCGCATAGGGCGCGATCGAGAGGCTCGCCGAGCCGAAGAAGCCGCGATACCACACGCCCAGCAGGCCGAGGATCACCGGCATGTTGGCCTCGAGCGGGGCTTCGGCGAAGTGGCGGTCCATCGCGTGTGCGCCTTTCAGCAACTGCTCGAAGTTGTCGCGGCCGACGTAGAGCGCGATCGGCAGGCCCACGGCCGACCACATCGAGTAGCGCCCGCCGACCCAGTCCCAGAAGCCGAACATGTTGGCGGTGTCGATGCCGAAGGCGGCGACGCGCTCGGCGTTGGTGGACACGGCGACGAATTGCTTCGCGACGTCCGCCTCGCTGCCTCCGTTGGCGAGGAACCAGGCACGCGCGCTGGCGGCGTTGGTCATCGTCTCGATGGTCGTGAAGGTTTTCGAAGCGATGATGAAGAGGGTGCGCGCGGGCTTGACCTTCGCGAGCACGCCGGCGAGGTGATCGCCGTCGATGTTGGACACGAAGTGCATCGTCAGGCGTTCGTGGCCGCAGGCGGCGAGCGCCTGGCAGGCCATCGCGGGACCGAGGTCGGAGCCGCCGATGCCGATGTTGACGATGTCGGTGATCGTTTCGCGCGTGAAGCCGCGCCAGCGCCCCTCACGCACGCCTTCGGCGAAGTCGCCCATGCGTGCGAGGACCTCGCGCACGGCCGGCATGACGTCGCGGCCGTCGAGCTCGACCGGTGCGTCGCTGCGATTGCGCAGCGCGACGTGCAGCACGGCGCGATCTTCGGTGGTGTTGATGCGCTTGCCGGAGAACATCGCGGCGCGCCCGGCGTCGAGGCCGCGTTCGCGCGCGAGCGTGGTGAGCAGTTCGAGCGTGCGCGGCACGAGGCGGTTCTTCGAGTAGTCGAGGAAGAGGCCGGCTGCGCGCAGCGAGAGGCGCTCGAAGCGCCCGGCGTCGGCTGCGAAGAGATCGCGCAGGTGCTGCTCGCCCAGTTCGTCGCGATGCGCGGCGAGTGCGCGCCAGGCGGGGGAGTTCGTCAATGAAGTCATGCTTATGCTTCGAATCCGCGGATGCGCTTGTCGCGCAGGGTCTGCTTGGTGCGCTCGAGGCGCTTGATGAGTTCGGGGCCGCTCGCGAGCGCGACGCTCACCGACAGCACGTCGATGATCGCCAGATGCGCGATGCGCGAGGTCATCGGGGCATAGACGTCGGGATCTTCCGGCACGTCGGCTGCGAGCAGCACGGTCGCCGCGCGGGCGAGCGGCGAGCCGCTGGCGGTGATCGCGATTACCTCGGCACCCGCTTCGCGCGCCAGTTCGCACGCACGAATGATCTCGGGCGTGCGTCCGCTCGCGGAGATCGCTACGACGACGTCGCCCTCCTCCAGCAAGGTCGCGGCCATGCCCTGGGTGTGGGGGTCGCTGTAGGCGACGGCGGGGATGCCGAAACGGAAGAACTTGTGCTGCGCATCCGTGGCGACGATGCCCGAATTGCCGATACCGTAGAACTCCATGCGCCCGGCGCGCGTGACGAGTTCCACCGCACGCTGCAGGCGCACGGCGTCGAGCTGGTTACGCACGCTCATCAGCGCGCCGATGGTGCGGTTGAAGACCTTGGGCGCGACTTCGTCGAGCGAATCGTCCGGCCCGACGTCGCGATGCACGTAGGGCACACCGCTCGCGAGGCTTTGCGCGAGGCGCAGCTTGAATTCCTTGAAGCCGGTGAAGCCCAGCGCATTGACGAAGCGCGCGACGGTCGGCTGGCTCACGCCGACGCGGTAGGCGAGTTCCGCGATCGAGATGTTGAGCACCTCGTTCGGATGAGCGAGCACGAACTCGGCAACGGCACGCTCGGACTTGCGCAAATCGTCGAAGGACGCCTCGATGCGCGCGAGCAGCGGGCTCGTCTGCCGTTGGCCGGTCGCATCCGGCACCTCGCCGGACGATGTGATGATCGGTTGATTTTCCATTTCAGTCAGCCTGGTTCCAGTGTTGCGCGGTTTCGTGCGCCGCCGCTCGGGTTGGAAGCCTAGCCCATCCGCATGTCACGTGGAGGGGGAGAAGAATACATGCATCGGCGTGCGCCGTTGTCGCAGAAGTGTGGCGATCGGAAAACTTTCGTTTCCGCCCCCTGAGGCCTCGATCACCGCTCGCTTCGCGGCGCCGCTGATCGGCAGCAGGATACGGCGGGCATCGAGCAGCGCGGACAGCCCCAGCGTCATGCGCGCGTGCGGCGCGGCCGGCGGGACGGTTGCCGCAAGCGCGGGGCCGGACTCCGACAGCAGCTCGCCCAGCCGCGGGATGCCCGGGAAGATCGACGCGAAATGCCCGTCGTCCCCCATGCCCAGCACCACCACGTCGAACGGCCGCGCGATCGCGCCGAGCCGGGCCGCGCACGCGGCGAGGCCGTCGCCGGGCGAATTCTCGCCGCCATACAGCGGCACGAAGCGCGCCTCCGCCGCCGGCCCCTGCAGCAGGTTGGCGGCGACGAGGCCGGCGTTGCTGTCGGGGTGGTCCGCCGGCACCCAGCGCTCGTCGGCGAGCGTGACGGCGACGCGCGACCAGTCGAGCTTGCGCTGGCCCAGCGCGCGCAGGAAGGGAATCGGGCTGCGCCCGCCGGAGACGACGAGGCTCGCGCGGCCGCGCGCGCCGATCGCGTGGCGCAGCATCGCGGCGACGCGGTCGGCGAGCGCCGCGGACATCGTCGCGGCGTCGGGAAAGACATCCTGCGCGACGTGGCGCGGGAGATTCAAGGCGTGATCGAGTTCCATCGCGAGTTCCATGATCAGGAATCCTGCAGCCACGCGAGACCGTCGCGCCCGACCAGCGCACTGGAGGCGGCGGGCCCCCAGGTGCCTGCGGTGTAGGGCCGCGGCGGGGTCGGGTCTTGCTCCCAACCTTCGAGGATGGGCTCGATCCAGCGCCACGCGGCGTCGAGTTCGTCGCGGCGCATGAAGAGCGTGAGCTTGCCGCGGATCACGTCCATCAGCAGGCGCTCGTAGGCATCCCACTGGCGGCCGTGGTAGGTCTCGGCAAAGTCGAGGTTGAGCGCGACCGGGCGCAGGCGCATCTCGTCGCCCGGCACCTTGGCCATCAGGTGAAGTTCGAGCCCTTCGTCGGGCTGCAGGCGGATCACCAGGCGGTTGGGCGCGCGCTCGCCCGAGAGCGAGGGGAACAGCGCGTGCGGCACGTCGCGGAAGTTCACGACGATCTCGGCGAGGCGGTCCTGCATGCGCTTGCCGGTGCGCAGGTAGAAGGGCACGCCGGCCCAGCGCCAGTTGTTGAGCTCGGCCTTCAGCGCGACGAAGGTCTCGGTGCGGCTGCCGGCGGGGATGCCAGCCTCCTCCAGGTAGGCCGGCACGGGACGGCCCTCGACGGCGCCGGCGCGGTACTGGCCACGCACGGTGCGGGAGGCGACATCCTCGGGCGTCATCGGGCGCAGCGAGCGCAGCACCTTGAGCTTCTCGTCGCGCATCGCGTCGGGGTCGATGCTCGCGGGCGGCTCCATCGCGACGATGCACAGGAGCTGCAGCAGGTGGTTCTGCACCATGTCGCGCAGCGCGCCGGTGTTGTCGTAGAACTCGCCGCGCCCTTCGACGCCGACGGTCTCGGCGAGCGTGATCTGCACGTCGCGCACGCAACCACGGCTCCACAGGGGTTCGAACAGCGTGTTGCCGAAGCGCAGCGCGATCAGGTTCTGCACCGTCTCCTTGCCGAGGTAGTGGTCGATCCGGTAGATCTGCTCTTCCTTGAAGATCGCGCCGACCTGTTCGTTGATCTGGCGCGCCGAGGCGAGATCGCGCCCGAGCGGCTTTTCCAGCACGACACGGCTGTCGGGCGTGACGAGGCCCGCTGCGCCGAGGTTCTCGCAGATCGACGCGAACAGGCTGGGCGCGGTCGCCAGATAGAACACGCGCACGCGCGCCGGGTTGTCGCCGAGCGTGGCGCCCAGGCGCTCGAAGTCGCCCGGCTCGCGGGCATCGACGCGCACATAGTCCAGCGTGCCCGCGAAAGCCGCCCACGCCGCGTCGTCGAAATCGCGCGCGGCGACGAACTTGCGTGCCGCGGCCTCGACCTTCGCCACATACGCTTCGCGCGAAAGCTCTTCGCGCCCGACGCCGACGATGCGCCAGCGCGCGGTGTTGCCGCCGGCAACGCTGTCGCGATGACGGTAATACAAGGCGGGGAGCAGCTTGCGCATCGCGAGATCGCCGCTGCCACCGAACAGGATCAGGTCGAACGCTTCAAGAGGGATCAATTTTTTGCCTCGTCCATATGTTCTTGTGGAACCGCCGCTCATCCGGGGCTGCCGGAGGGCGTCGGTAGTAAATCTACAGCGAATTAAAGGCGGAAAAATGTAGCAAGTCAACAGAAACTTTAACGGCCGCAACGAGTAACAGGTTCGACCCGCGTTCCGCCAGATTCATGGCCTTCCGCCTGTTTTACGAATCTCAAAGCGCTTTGCAAACGGCCAGCGAATCAACACGCCGTCTACAAGATTTCGCTTTTTCTGCGAAAAGGGGCTTGCATTTCTACATGTAGCAAATCTACACTTGTCTCAAAGCAAGCCGCCAAACGCCCTCCACGAGGGACACGAAGGCGGCGCCACGACACAAAGGAGGCTACATGTCCCTCAACCCCATCCTCGCCCGCGTCACCGACCGTATCCGCACCCGCAGTGCCGCCTCACGCGCCGCCTATCTGCTGCGGATGGATGCCGCGAGCCGCGCGGCCGGCACCGCGCGCACCCACGTTTCCTGCGCCAACCAGGCGCACGCCTACGCCGCCTTCGAGCCGAACGACAAGCTGGTGCTGCGCCAGGCGCGCCTGCCCAACCTCGGGATCGTGTCCGCCTACAACGACATGCTCTCCGCCCACCAGCCCTTTGAACGCATGCCCGCGCTGATCAAGGACGCGGCGCGCCGCGCCGGGGCGGTGGCGCAGTTCGCGGGCGGCGTGCCGGCGATGTGCGACGGCGTCACGCAGGGCGAAGCGGGCATGGAGCTGTCGCTCTTCTCGCGCGACGTGATCGCGATGTCGACGGCGGTCGCGCTGTCGCACAACGTCTTCGACGGCGTGCTGTGCCTGGGCGTGTGCGACAAGATCGTACCGGGCCTGCTCATCGGCGCGCTGCAGTTCGGCCACCTGCCGACGATCTTCGTGCCGGCCGGCCCGATGACGACCGGCATCGGCAACGACGACAAGGCGCGCGTGCGGCAGCAGTTCGCGCAGGGCCTGGCGACGCGCGAGGAGCTGCTGGCGTCGGAGATGGCCGCCTACCACGGCCCCGGCACCTGCACCTTCTACGGCACCGCGAACAGCAACCAGATGCTGATGGAAGTGATGGGCCTGCACCTGCCCGGCGCGGCCTTCGTGAATCCGGGCACCGAATTGCGCGACAGCCTCACCCGCGCCGCCGCGCAGCGCCTCGCGCGCATCACGCGCCAGGGCGACGAGTACCTCCCGATCGCCAGGATCGTCGATGAACGCGCGATCGCCAACGCCATCGTCGGCCTGCTCGCCACCGGCGGCTCGACCAACCACACGATCCACCTCGTCGCGATCGCCGCCGCCGCGGGCATTCACATCGACTGGAACGACTTCGACGAGCTGTCCGCCGTGGTGCCGCTGCTCACGCGCATCTACCCCAACGGCAGCGCCGATGTGAACCACTTCCACGCCGCCGGCGGCATGGGCTTCCTGATCCGCGAGCTGCTCGGCGCGGGGCTGCTGCACGGCGATGTGACGACGGTGATGGGCGAAGGCCTGGCGCGGCACACCGAGGAACCCTGCTTCGACGGAGACAAGGTCGCGTGGCGGCCCGCCGTCGCGGAAAGCCTCGACACCACGGTGCTGCGCCCGGCGACGGATCCGTTCAGCGCCGACGGCGGCCTGAAGCTGCTGAAGGGCAACCTGGGACGCTCGGTGATCAAGGTGTCCGCGGTGAAGCCCGAGCACCGCATCGTCGAGGCACCGGCCATCGTCTTCAGCGGCCAGGACGACCTGATGGCGGCCTTCAAGCGCGGCGAACTGGCGCGCGACTTCATCGCCGTGGTGCGGTTCCAGGGCCCGCGCGCGAACGGCATGCCCGAGCTGCACAAGCTGACCCCCGCGCTCGCGGTGCTGCAGGAGCAGGGCTACCGCGTCGCGCTGGTCACCGACGGGCGCATGTCGGGCGCCTCCGGCAAGGTGCCGGCGGCGATCCACGTGACGCCGGAATGCCTGTCCGGCGGACCGCTCGCGAAGGTGCGCGACGGCGACCTGATCCGCCTCGACGCCGCGGCCGGCACGCTGGAGGCGCTGGTCGATACCGCCGAATGGGCCGCGCGCGAGGTCGCGACGGCCGATCTCGCCGCCAACCAGCACGGCGTCGGCCGCGAACTCTTCTTCAATGCCCGCGCCAACGCCTGCGGTGCCGAACAGGGGGCCAGCACCTTCGGCTCCACCCTGCCCAGCCCGCTGCCGGTCGCCTGATCCCGAATTCCGGAGAAACCAAGAATGGATATCAACACCCTGCTCGCCGCCAGCCCCGTGATGCCAGTGATCGTGCTCGACAAGGTCGCCGACGCGGTGCCCCTCGCCCGCGCGCTGGTCGCCGGCGGCATCCGCGTGCTGGAGGTTACGATGCGCACCGCCGCCGCGCTGGAGAGCGTACGCGCGATCCGCGCCGAAGTGCCGGACGCGATCGTCGGCGTGGGGACCGTCGTGACGCCCGCGGACCTCGCCGCTGCGGCCGAAGCGGGTGCCGTGTTCGCGGTGAGCCCCGGCGCCTCGGCCGAGCTGCTGCGTGCCGGGCGCGAGTCGGCGATCCCGCTGCTGCCGGGCGTGATGACGCCCTCCGACGTGATCAACACGCTGGCCGCCGGCTACACCGCGATGAAGCTCTTCCCCGCGGCACAGGCGGGCGGCATCGGCATGCTGAAAGCGCTCGACGGCCCCTTCCCACAGGTGCGCTTCTGCCCGACCGGCGGGATCGACCTCGCGAGCGCGCCGAACTTCCTCGCGCTGCCCAACGTCGCGTGCGTCGGCGGCTCCTGGCTCACGCCCGCCGACCGCGTGCGCGCCGGCGACTGGGCGGCGATCACCGAACTCGCCCGCGCCGCCGCGGCACTGCGCCCGAGCGAGGCCGCGTGATGATCGTCGCGTCCGCGCCCGTCGCGCCCCCTGCCGCGAACCGGAACAGGAACACCTTCCGTATGCGCAAGGTGCTGCGCTCCGGCATGGAGGCGATCGAACTGCATGACGAGCGCAGCGGTGCCGTCGCGGTCTTCGCGCACCGCGGCGCGACGCTGCTCGACTGGCGCGTGCGCGACGGCAGCGAACTGGTGGCGCTGACCGACGGCTTCGTCTCCGCGGAAGAGCTCGCCAGCCAGAACGGCGTGCGCAATGGCATCCTCGCCCCCTTCCCCAACCGGATCGCCGACGGGCGCTACCGCTTCGACGGACGCGATCACGACCTGCTGCCCGGCGTTCCCGCCGCCGACCGGCTGATCTACCACGGTTTCCTTCGCACCATGGACCTCAAGGTCGCGAACGTGCAGGAGACCACCGCCGGCATCAGTGTGCTCTTCACGGGAGCGATCGCGGCCGATGCCTTCCCCGGCTATCCCTTCGCGCTGAAATTCAATGTGCGCGTGAGCTTCGCGGCGCGCAGCATCGGGCTCACGGTGACGGCGACCAACGTCGGCGAGCGTGCCGCGCCCTACGCCGCGGGCTGGCATCCGTATTTCCGCCTGGGCGATGCGCCCCTCGACAGCCTGGAGCTGACGATCCCCGCATCCCGCTGCGTCGTCACCGATGCGAAGCTCCTGCCGCTCGACGGCGAGGCCGCCTTCCTGCCGGTCGACGAGGCATCCCTGCCGGACTTCCGCCAGCCGCGTCCGCTCGGCGCCGCGGTGATCGACGGCTGCTATGCCGGCGCCGCACCCGGTGCCGACGGCCTGATCCGCAGCCGCCTGCGCGACCCCGCGACCGGCCGGCAGCTCACGATCTGGCAGCGCGGCGGCCTGACGCACGTCTTCACCGGCGACACGCTCGCCCGCGATGCGCGCCGTGCGATCGCGATCGAGCCGGTCGAGGCGATGACCGACGCCTTCAACCGCCCGGACTGTGCGCGCGACATCCGCCTGTCGCCGGGCGCCACCTCCAGCTTCGCCTGCGGCGTCGGGTTCGACGTCGATGCAGCGCGCACGTCCTCCACCTCCTCGTCCAACCGCTTTTCGGCGACCACCGCGTGAGACCCCAGATGCCCGGCAAGAACACCAAGATCATCGCAACCGTCGGCCCCGCGAGTGCCGACGAGGACACCTTGCGCGCGCTCGCGGAATCCGGGGCGGACGTGTTCCGCCTGAACTTCAGCCACGGCACGCACGACGACCACCGCGCCGTTTACCAGCGCATCCGCGCCGTCGAAGAGCGACTCGGCCGCCCGATCGGCGTGCTGATCGACCTGCAGGGGCCGAAGCTGCGCCTGGGCACCTTCGCCGAGGGCGGCGTCACGCTGACACGCGGCGACCGCATCCGCTTCGACCTCGACCCCGCGCCGGGCAACGCCGGGCGCGTGTCCATCCCGCACCCCGAGATCATCGCGGCGGTCGGCCCCGGCCACGTGCTGCTGGTCGACGACGGCAAGATGCGCCTGCAGGTGGTCGCGAAGGGCGAAGGCGTGCTGGAGATGGAAGCGCTGACCGACGGGCGCCTGTCGGACCGCAAGGGCGTGAACGTTCCCGACGTCGCGCTGCCGCTCTCGGCGCTCACCGCCAAGGACCGCCGCGACCTCGCCTTCGGCCTGGAACTGGGCATCGACTGGGTCGCGCTGTCCTTCGTGCAACGCGCCGCGGACATCGTCGAGGCGCGCGCGCTGATCGGCGACAAGGCGCTGCTGATGGCGAAGATCGAGAAACCTTCGGCGCTGGTCGAACTCGAAGAAATCATCGCCCAGGCCGACGGCATCATGGTCGCACGCGGCGACCTCGGCGTGGAACTTCCGCCCGAGGACGTGCCTGGCCTGCAGAAGCGCATCGTGCGGCTGTGCCGCCGCGCCGGCAAGCCGGTGGTGGTCGCCACACAGATGCTCGAATCGATGATCTCGGCCCCTGCGCCCACCCGCGCCGAAGCCTCCGACGTCGCCACCGCGGTGTTCGACGGCGCCGATGCGGTGATGCTGTCGGCCGAGACCGCGTCCGGCAAGTACCCCGCCGACGCGCTCGCGATGATGAGCCGCATCATCGCCCGCACCGAGGCCGATCCGCTGCAGCGCCAGCTGATGGAAGCGGTCGGCGCCGATCCCAAGGGCAACACCACCGACGCGATCGGCACCGCGATCCGCGCCGTCGCGGAAACGCTACCGCTGTCGGCGACGGTGGCCTTCACGGCCTCCGGTTCGACTGCGCTGCGGATCGCGCACCAGCGTCCGCGCTCGCCGATCCTGGGCCTTACGCCCTCGCAGTTGGTCGCGCGCCGGCTGTGCGTCGTGTGGGGCGTACGCTCGCGCCGGTCGGTCGAAGCCTGCGCGGTCGAGGAGATCGTCAATGTCGCGATCGAGCACTGCCGCGCCGAAGGTCTCACCGCGCCCGGCCAGGCCGTCGTCGTCACCGCCGGCGTGCCCTTCGGGACCCCCGGCAGCACCAACCTGCTGCGCCTCGCGTGGCCGGCCGGAGCAGCATCGTAGGGCGGAAACGCGCAGTGCATCCCGCCACGCGGCGCCCGGAGCACCACAGTCCGCCCCACGCGAAACGTATTCAAGAGAGAACGAGAGAGACATGAACGCCACCACCATCCAAGCCCGCCTGCACGCCCTCTTCCCCACCGAAACCGACATCCCGGCCGACTGCCGCATCCTCGCGCCGCTGCACCAGCGCGCGATCCTGCTCAACGGCGAGATGCAGATCTGGAAGGGCGAGACCCGCCCGGTGTATTCCCCCGTCGCAATGCGCGGCGCCGACGGCAGCCTGACGCACGTCGAACTGGGCAGCTTCCCCGTCACCGGCACCGATGAAGCCGACGCCGCGATCGCCGCCGCGGCGAAGGCCTACGACAACGGCCGCGGCCAGTGGCCGACGATGTCGGTCGCGGACCGCATTGCCTGCGTCGAGAACTTCACCAACCAGATCGTCGCGCGCCGCCGCGAGATCGTGAACCTGATCATGTGGGAGATCGGCAAGAGCCTCGCCGACTCGGAGAAGGAGTTCGACCGCACAATCGACTACATCAAGGCGACCATCGCCGAACTGAAGAACCTCGACAACGCCAACTCGCGCTTCCAGATCGTCGACGGCACGATCGCGCAGATCCGCCGCTCGCCGCTGGGCATCGTGCTGTGCATGGGCCCGTACAACTACCCGATGAACGAGACCTTCTGCACCCTGATCCCGGCACTGATCATGGGCAATGTCGTGCTCTTCAAGCCGCCACGCTTCGGCGTGCTGCTGTACTACCCGATGCTGGAAGCCTTCCGCAGCGCCTTCCCGGCTGGCGCGATCAACATCGTGTATGGCCAGGGCAGCGTCGTCGTGCCGCACATCATGAGTTCCGGCAAGGTGAACGTGCTCGCGCTCATCGGCACCAGCAAGGTCGCAGACCAGCTGAAGAAGGCCCATCCGAAGACCAACCGCCTGCGCGCGGTGCTGGGCCTCGAAGCCAAGAACGCCGCGATCATCCTGCCGGATGCGGACATCGAGCTGACGGTCAAGGAATGCATCGCCGGTTCCCTGTCCTTCAACGGCCAGCGCTGCACCGCGATCAAGATGATCCTCGTGCACCAGGCGATCGCCGACCAGTTCCTGCGCCGCTTCTGCGAGGAGATCGGCAAGCTCAAGATCGGCATGCCGTGGGAAAAGGGCGTCACGATCACGCCGCTGCCGGAGATGGCCAAGGTCGCCTACATGAACGAGTGCATCGAGGATGCCGTCGCGAAGGGCGCGAAGGTGCTCAACGAGAACGGCGGCGCCTCGGTCGAGACGATGTTCTACCCGGCCGTGGTGTTCCCGGTGAAGGAAGGGATGAAGCTCTACCGCGAGGAGCAGTTCGGCCCGGTGATCCCGGTCGCGCCGTTCGAGGACATCGAGACCGCGCTCGATTACGTAATCACGTCCGACCACGGCCAGCAGGTGTCGATCTTCGGCACGAATCCCGACCAGATCGCGAGCCTCGTCGATCCGCTGGTGAACCAGGTCTGCCGCGTGAACCTCAACGCGCAGTGCCAGAGGAGCCCCGACGTGTTCCCCTTCGCCGGCCGCAAGGATTCGGCCGAAGGCACGCTGTCCGTGCATGACGCGCTGCGCTCATTCTCGATCCGCACGATGGTCGCCGCGAAGCAGACCGAGGCGTCGAAGAAGCTCCTCGACAGCATCGTGCTCGGCAACAAGTCGAACTTCGTGAATACGCGCTTCATCCTGTAAGCGCCCCGCGTTCCTCCCTCGGGCCGGTATCACCGCTCTCCAGGCTTTTCGATATCGGCCCTTTTTCTTCCCCGAATACGCCCCGAACGACCATGACCGCCATCACCTCGATCGAAGCCCTCGAAATCCTCGACTCCCGCGGCAACCCCACCCTGCAGGCCACCGTGCGCCTCGCCTCCGGCCACGCCGGCACCGCCGCCGTCCCCTCCGGCGCCTCCACCGGCGCGCGTGAAGCCCTCGAACTGCGCGACGGCGACCCGGCGCGCTTCGGCGGCAAGGGCGTCACCAAGGCGCTCGCCAACGTCGAAGGCCCCATCGCCGCCGCGCTGAGAGGCCGCGACGCCCGCGACCAGGGCGCGATCGACGCGCTGCTCGTCGAACTCGACGGCAGCGCCGACAAGTCGCGCCTCGGCGCCAACGCGCTGCTCGCCGTGTCGCTCGCGACCGCCCACGCCGCCGCCAACGCGCAAGGCATCCCGTTCTACCGCCACCTCGGCGACGCCTCACGCGGCTTCACGCTGCCCGTGCCGCTGATGAACGTCATGAACGGCGGTGCGCACGCGAACAACAGCCTGGACATCCAGGAATGCATGATCGTGCCGCACGGCTTTTCCCGTTTCGGCGACGCGCTGCGCGCCGGCGTCGGCGTCTTCCATGCGCTGAAGAATCTCCTCGACAAGAAGGGCTACCCGACCTCGGTCGGTGACGAAGGGGGCTTCGCGCCCAACGTCAGCGGCACGCGCGAAGCGCTCGACCTGATCGTCGAAGCGATCGAGCGCGCCGGCTACAAGCCCGGTTCCGAGATCGCCCTCGCGCTCGACTGCGCCGCCTCGGAATTCCACAAGGACGAGGCCTACCACCTCGACGGCGAAGGCAAGCGCTACTCGCGCGCCGAGTTCTGCGGCTACCTCGCGGACCTCGTCAGCGACTACCCCATCGTCAGCATCGAGGACGGCATGGCCGAGGACGACTGGGCCGGCTGGGGCGTGCTCACCGACCGCCTCGGCCGCCGCGTGCAGCTCGTCGGCGACGACCTCTTCGTCACCAACACCGAGATCCTCGCCAAGGGCATCGAGAAGGGCATCGCCAACGCGATCCTGATCAAGCCCAACCAGATCGGCACGCTCAGCGAGACGCTCGCCGCAATGGAGATGGCACACCGCGCCGGCTACGCATCGATCGCCTCGCACCGCTCGGGCGAGACCGGCGACACCACGATCGCCGACCTCGCGGTGGCGACCGCCTGCGGCCAGATCAAGACCGGCTCGGCGAGCCGCTCCGACCGCGTCGAGAAGTACAACCGCCTGCTCGCGATCGAGCGCGAGCTGGGCGCGGACGCGCGCTTCGCTGGCTCCAAGGCCTTCGCGTCGCGCTGAACGCCGCGACCTAACGATTGCTCTCCAACCGGCACCGCATCACAACGCTCACTCCCTGGCGGTGGTGCCGGTCCTTTTTACACCCCTGAACGCATCGCGCGGACGGTTTCCCGCCCCGCGGTGCGCTCCCCGCCTTGCAGAATCCCGCCGTGAACGCTGCCCTCCCCGCTGATCCGAACCCCGACAAAGACCAGGCCCTGCGCGACGACATCCGCCTGCTGGGCCGCCTCCTCGGCGACACGGTGCGCGCCCGCGAAGGCGAGGCGGTGTTCGAGCTCGTCGAACGCATCCGCCGCGACTCCATCCGCTTCCGCCGCGACGCCGACCACGGCGCACGCGCGGAGCTCGAAGCCGCGCTCGACCGCCTCTCGCGCGAGGACACCCTGCACGTCGTGCGCGCCTTCAGCTACTTCTCGCACCTCGCGAACCTCGCCGAAGACCAGCACCACATCCGCCGCTCGCGCGCACACCTGATCGCGGGCTCCGCGCCGCGCGAAGGCAGCCTCGCGCTGGCGATGAACCGCGCCCTCGACGCCGGCCTCGACGCCACCGCCCTGTCCGATTTCTTCGCCAGCGCGCAGATCGTGCCGGTCCTCACCGCCCACCCCACCGAAGTCCAGCGCAAGAGCATCCTCAACTGCCAGACCGCGATCGCGCGCCTGCTCGACCAGCGCGACCGTATGCTGCTCACGCCTGAGGAATGCCGCGAGAACCACGACGCGCTGCGCCGCGGCGTGCTGACGCTGTGGCAGACCCGCATGCTGCGCCCCGCCAAGCTCTCGGTCGTCGACGAGGTCAACAACGGCCTCGGCTACCACGAGACCACCTTCCTGCGCGAAGTGCCGCGCCTCTACGCGAACATCGAGGACGCGCTGGCCGAGCGCGACGAAAGCCTCGCGGCGCACGAACTCCCCGCCTTCCTGCAAGTCGGCAGCTGGATCGGCGGCGACCGCGACGGCAACCCCTTCGTCACCGCCGACATGCTCGAACAGGCGCTGGCGATGCAGTGCGAACGCGTGCTCGATCACTATCTCGACGAACTGGAGATCCTCGCCTCGCAGCTCTCCCTCGCCTCGCTGCTGGTGCCCGCCTCGGACGAGCTGCTCGCGCTCGCCGACACCTCGCCAGACCGCTCGCCGCACCGCAGCGACGAACCCTACCGGCGTGCCGTCACCGGCATCCGTGCGCGCCTCGCGGCGACCCGGCATGCGCTGCTCGGCGACCCCGCCGCACCGGCGGCGGCCCGCCCCACCGCGCCCGACGCGGTCCCCCCCTACGCCGACCCGCAAGCCCTCGCCGCCGACCTCGACATCGTTCATCGCTCACTGCTTGCGAACGGCTCGGCCGAACTCGCCCACGGCCGCCTGCGCCGCATCCGCCGCGCGGTCTCCGTGTTCGGCTTCCACCTCGCGCCGATCGACCTGCGCCAGAACTCCGAGGTGCACGAGCGCGTCGTCGCCGAACTGCTCGAAGTGGCCCAGCCCGGCACCCGCTACGGCAGGCTCACCGAGGAGCAACGCATCTCGCTGCTGGTCGCCGAACTCGCCAGCGCGCGGCCCCTGCACTCTCCCCACTACACCTACTCCGAAGAGACGGCCTCCGAGCTCGCGATCTTCCGCATGGCGCGCGAAGCGCACCGCCGCTACGGCCCGGCCTCCGTGCCCAACGCGATCATCTCCAAGACCGACGGCGTGTCCGACCTGCTCGAACTCGCCGTGCTGCTCAAGGAAGCCGGCCTGCTCGATCCGCGCAGCGACACGCTCGCCGTGAACGTGATCCCGCTCTTCGAGACCATCGCCGACCTGCAGGCGAGCGGCCCGGTGATGGACCGCCTGCTCTCGCTGCCCACCTGGAAGCGCCTCCTCCCCTCGCGCGACCGGACGCAGGAAGTCATGCTCGGTTATTCGGATTCCAACAAGGACGGCGGCTTCCTCACCTCCGGCTGGGAGCTGTACAAGGCCGAGATCGCGCTGGTCGAAGTCTCCCGCCGTCACGACGTGCGCCTGCGCCTCTTCCACGGCCGCGGCGGCTCCGTGGGGCGCGGCGGCGGGCCGAGCTACCAGGCCATCCTCGCGCAGCCCGGCGGCGCCGTGCAGGGCCAGATCCGCCTCACCGAACAGGGCGAGGTCATCGGCGCAAAGTACGGCAACCCCGACGTCGGCCGCCGCAACCTCGAAGTGCTGGTCGCCGCGACCCTCGAAGCGACGCTGCTCTCCGGCGACGAACCCGCCCCGCGCCCGGACTTCCTGGAAGCCATGGACGATCTCTCCGACGCGGCCTTCCGCGCCTACCGCGCCTTAGTCTACGAGACGGACGGCTTCGAGACCTACTTCCGCGAGTCGACCATCGTCGACGAGATCGCCCAGCTCAACATCGGCTCGCGCCCCGCCGCCCGCAAGAAGACCTTCGCGATCGAAGACCTGCGCGCGATCCCGTGGGTCTTCAGCTGGTCGCAGTGCCGCCTGATGCTGCCCGGCTGGTTCGGCTTCGGCGCCGCCGTCGACGCCTTCGTCGGCCGCCACGGCGCCGCCGGACTCGACCGCCTGCGCGCGATGCACCGCGAGTGGCCCTTCTTCGCGACGCTCCTCTCGAACATGGACATGGTGCTCGCCAAGAGCGACATCGCGATCGCCAGCCGCTACGCCGGCCTCGTGCGCGACGTGCAACTGCGCGACGCGATCTTCCCGCGCATCCGCGCCGAACACGAGGCGACCGTCGCGGCCTTGCTGAAGATCACCGGTCAGTGCGAGTTGCTGGACGCCAACCCCCTGCTGAAGCGTTCGATCCGCAACCGCTTCCCCTACCTCGACCCGCTCAACCACGTGCAAGTCGAACTCCTGCGCCGCCACCGCGAAGGCGCCGACGACGAACGCATCCGTCGCGGCATCCACCTGTCGATCAACGGCATCGCGGCCGGCCTGCGCAACAGCGGATAATGCCGACCTTTGACCGACACCCCCGGCCATGACCGCCACCGAAGCCATCGGCTACCTCGCCGCCCTCCTCACGACCGCCTCCTTCGTGCCGCAGGCGCTGCACATCTGGCGCACCCGCGACGCCCGCGCGATCTCGCTCGGCATGTACTCGGTGTTCTCCACCGGCGTCGCGCTGTGGCTCGCCTACGGCGTGCTGGTCGGCTCGTGGCCGGTGACGCTCGCGAACGTCGTCACGCTGTTCTTCGCCCTGAGCATCCTGTTCATGAAGGTCCGCTACGACCGTGAGCGGCGGGAGCGGCGCCCATGACCGGAATCGCGCTCGGCAGCCTGCACCACGTCGCCATCATCTGCGGCGACTACGCGCGCTCGAAGCGCTTCTACACTGAAGTGCTCGGCCTGCGCGTGATCGCCGAGACCTGGCGCGCCGCGCGCGACTCGTGGAAGCTCGACCTCACCCTGCCCGACGGCACGCAGCTCGAACTCTTCTCCTTCCCCGCCCCGCCGCCGCGCCCCACCCGCCCCGAAGCCCGTGGCCTGCGCCACCTCGCCTTCGCGGTCGCCGACCTGGACACCGCCGTGCGCGCGCTCGAAAACCACGGTGTCGCGGTCGAGCCGATCCGCCTCGACGAACTCACCGGCCGGCGCTTCACCTTCTTCGCCGACCCGGACGGGCTGCCGCTGGAGTTGTACGAAACCTGAGCCGCACACGCCGATCGCGATGCGGCGATACCGCATCCCTTATAGTCGCGACTGGCGACGTGCACTTGGCCGAGCCCGTCCGCCCGAACCCCTGATCGAAGCAGCCATTCATCGGAGAACGACGGTGAGCAAACTGGATGTGACAATCGAAGACGGCGTGGGCCAGATCGTGCTCAAGCGCGCCGAAGCCCTGAATGCCCTGAGCCGCGCCTTCTGCAACGAGATCGATACCGCCGTGGCGGCGTTCGAGGCCTCGCCCGAGGTGCGCGTGATCCTCATTGCCTCGGCCCTCAAGCACTTCTGCGCCGGCGCCGACATCCGCGAGATGTCGGGGATGACGCACGAGGAGGCGGTCGCCGAGGCCTTCGTCGGCTGCGTGAAGACCTTGGGCGAAGCGCGCAAGCCGGTCGTCGCCGCCGTGAACGGGCTCGCCGCAGGCGGCGGCTGCGAACTCGTCGAGATGTGCGACCTCGTCGTCGCCGGCGAATCGGCGCGCTTCTGCCACCCGGAGATCACGCTCGCGGCGATGCCGGGGGCGGGCGGCACGCAGCGTCTCGCCCGCGTCGTGGGCAAGCACGTAGCGATGGACCTGCTGCTCACCGGCCGCGCGATGAATGCGCAGGAGGCGCTCGCCGCCGGACTGGTGTCGCGCGTCGTGCCGGACGCCGAACTCGCGTCGACGGCGCTCGCCATCGCCCGCAAAATCGCCGCGTTCTCCAGCCCGGTGGCATGCCGCATCAAGGAGAGCGTGCGCAGCACGCAGACGGGACTTGCCGAAGGGCTGCTCGCGGAGCGCGAGCGCTTCCACCGCTGCTTCCTCGAGGACGATTTCCGCGAAGGCCTGCAGGCCTTCCTGGACAAGCGCCCGCCGGCGTTCCGCCACCGCTAGCTGCGGGCGCTGCCGACCGCAGGCGCCTGTTGACCTTGCCACGAGGGCAAAGTTGAGCATGACCTCCACAGGCCGGCGCGAGCGGCCCGGTCACCGGTACAATCGCGCCTTCGCGACACCCGACCGCCCATGCGCCCCCGCCCCACCCCCAATTACCTCGCCGGCTACCCGCCCGCCCTCGCCGCCCAGGTCCACGACTTGATCGGGCAGGACCGGCTCGCCGAGCTGCTGCTGCGCAAGTACCCGCAGGCGCACGCCGTGCGCACCGACAAGGCCTTGTACGATTACGTGCAAGACATCAGGGGCGAGTACCTGCGCAATGCCGGGCAGTTGAGCAGGGTGGCCTTCGACAGCAAACTGCAGGTCATCCAGCATGCGCTCGGCACCCACACGCGCATCGCCCGCGTCCAGGGCGCGAAGCTCAAGTCGAAGTGCGAGATCCGTGTCGCGACCGTCTTCCGCGACATGCCGGAAGCATTCCTGCGCATGATCGTCGTGCATGAGCTTGCGCACATCCGCGAGCGCGAGCACGACAAGGCCTTCTACCAACTGTGCTGCCACATGGAGCCGGACTACCACCAGCTGGAGTTCGATGTGCGCGCCTACCTCTGCCACCTCGACACCACCGGCCGACCGCTGTGGTCGGCCGCCGCCTGACGCGCGTCAGTCGCCCAGCGCGCGCACCTTCACCGGCTTGCCCTTGAGCCGGCCCGCGGACAAGCGCCGCACGGCCTCGCGCGCGATGTCATGCACGACCGCGACGTAGGTCGTCTGGTCGGTCACGGTGATCTTGCCGACCTGCTCGCGCGTGAAGCCGGCCTCGCCCGTCAGCGCGCCGAGCACGTCGCCGGGGCGGATCTTGTCCTTGCGCCCGCCGAGAATCTGCAGCGTCACCATCGGCGGCACGAGCGGCGATTCGTCCCCGCCCTGCAGGGAACCCAGGCCATGCCACTCCGGCTCGATGCCCGTCACCTGCGCGATGGTGGCCACGCGGCGCTTATCGGACGGGCTGCACAGCGTCAGCGCCCAGCCGTCCTCGTCGGCACGGCCGGTGCGGCCAATACGGTGGATGTGGACTTCCGGATCCGGCGTGACGTCGACGTTGATCACCGCCTCGAGTTGCGCGATGTCGAGGCCACGCGCGGCCACGTCGGTGGCCACGAGCACCGAACAGCTGCGATTGGCGAACTGGATCAGCACCTGGTCGCGCTCGCGCTGTTCGAGATCGCCATGCAGCGTCAGCGCATGGAAGCCCTGCTTGTGCAGAACCTCGACCAGGTCCCGGCACTGCTGCTTGGTGTTGCAGAACGCCAGCGTGCTGACCGGGCGGTAGTGCTTGAGCAAGGTGCCGACGGCCTGCAGGCGCTCCTCATGCTTGATCTCGTAGAAGCGCTGGCGGATCTTGCTGCCTTCGTGCTGCTCGGCGAGCTTCACCTGCTGCGGGTTGCGCAGGAACTGCTGTGCCAGCCGCTCGATCCCCTCGGGATAGGTGGCGGAGAACAGCAGGGTCTGCCGCCGCACCGGGCACTGGCTGGCGACGAACGCGATGTCGTCGTAGAAGCCCATGTCGAGCATGCGATCGGCTTCGTCGAGCACCAGCGTGTTGAGCGCATCCAGCCTCAGGCTGCCGCGATCGAGATGATCCATGATGCGCCCCGGCGTACCGACGACGATGTGCGCGCCGTGCTCCAGGCTCGCCCGCTGCGGGCGCATGGTGGTGCCGCCGCACAGCGCCAGGATCTTGATGTTGTCTGCGGCGCGCGCGAGACGGCGGATCTCCTGCGTCACCTGGTCGGCCAGTTCGCGCGTCGGGCACAGCACCATCGCCTGCACCGCGAAACGACGCGGGTTCAGGTTGGTAAGCAGCGTCAGCGCGAAGGCCGCCGTCTTGCCGCTGCCGGTCTTCGCCTGTGCGATCAGGTCGTGGCCGGCCAGCGCCAAGGGCAGGCTGGCCGCCTGGATCGGCGTCATCGTCCGGTATTCGAGCTGCTCCAGCGTCGCCAGTAGCGCCGGCGACAGCGGCAACTCGCCGAACGGCCGCCCGGCTAGCGTCGGCCCCGGGGCCGCCGTGGTCGGGTCCGGGGCGGCCACGGCCGCTTGCGGCGGCAACGATTCGCTCATGCTCACCTCGTGCCTCAGCCCTTGCGCCGACGCGCCGCGCTGGCCGGCTTGCGCCAGTGCCCCGCGCGCTTCCTTTCGGTTTCGACGGTCTTGGGCTTGGGCATCAGCAGGTTCTGGCCCGCCCCTTGTCCCGAAGCGCGGTGTGCAAGGATCGCAGCGTTCAGTTGCTCGACCGTTGGCACGGCCGCGCCCTGCTCGCCCTGCGCGACGTGCGCGGCAAGCCGCTGGCGGACTTCGAAGATGCGCTCGGCCGTATCGGCCTTCTTCGGCAAGCCGGTAACGATCGCCTGCGAGGCCGCGCTCAACGTGAAGCGTCCCTCCTCCGCGCAGACGAGGCCGTTCGTCGCCAGGCGTTCGAAAGACTCGGCCAGCTTGGCCTCGGAAGGAATCGCCCCCTGCAGCAGATCGACTGCGGCGATGGCTTCGACAAGCTCGGCGGGGCGCCGCTTCGAAGCGAGTGCCAGGGCAAGCAACAGGAGTGCGTCAATATCGTGAAGCGGGTGCATCGAATACCTTTGAAAAACTGCAGGGCAATGAATCGGAGGGGGCGCATCGCGCCACTGCCGCGGCACGGAAGGGATGGACGCGGGGCACGGCAGGCACGGAAATCGTCCGCAAGGGCGAGAGTGTAAGCGCTCGGAGCGCACGCGACGCCAATAAGTTGCGGGGCGCCGCAAGCGCCCCTGCACACATCTCGTCAGCGCAGCGGCAAACGCACGCAGTCCGGCCCGACACCGGTCAGTACCGGGCACCCCAGCAGCGCAAGGGTGCGGTCGATCTCCGAACGCAGGATCTCCAGCGCCCGCGCCACACCGGGCTTGCCTGCCGCCGCGAGGCCGTACAGGGTCGCGCGCCCCGACATCGCCGCGTCCGCACCCAGGGCCCGCGCCTTCACGAAATCGCTGCCGCGGCGCAGACCGCTGTCGATGATCAGCGTCATCTCCGGCCCCACCGCCTCGCGGATCTCCGGCAGCACGTCGATCGGCGCAACGCAGGTATCGAGCTGCCGGCCGCCGTGGTTGGTGACGACCAGCCCGTCCACGCCCAGCTGCCTTGCGCGCAGCGCATCGTCGGGCCGCAGGATGCCCTTCACGATCAGCTTGCGCGGCCACAGCTCGCGCAGCCACGCGACGTCATCCCAATTCAGCGACGGATCCATCTGGCTCGACAGGAAGGTCGCCGCATTGCGCGCGCTGTCCTGCCCCGGCGGCAGGAAGTCGCCCAGGTTGCGGAAGCGCGGCATGCCGTGCGGGATCAGCACGTCGAAGAGCCAGCGCCAGCGCGTCGCGACATCGACCAGGTTGTCGAAGTTGAGCTTCATCGGCGCGCGATAGTTGCGCCGGTCCCACTCGCGATTGCCGAAGGCCGCGACGTCGGTCGTCAGCACGATGGCCTCGGAGCCCGCCACCTCCGCCCGCTTCACGACCCCGGCAAGGTTCTCCCGATCCTTGAACGGATAGATCTGCATCCAGTGGCGCACCCCGGACTCGACGATGCGCTCCAGCGACACCGTCGACACCATGCTCTGGCACATCGGGATGCCGGCATCGCGCGCCGCCTCGGCGAGCATCAGGTCACCCTCGTGCGACAGCAGGCCGTTGAAGCCGGTCGGCGCGATGATCGCCGGCATCGCGATGCGGCTGCCGAACAGTTCGCAGCCGAGATCCCGCTCCGACACGTCGACCAGCGTGCGCGGCTGGAAGGTCACCGCGTCGAATCGCGCGCGATTCTGGTGCAGCGTCACTTCGTCGTCCGCGCCGCCGTCGAGGTATTCGAAGCAGAAATTGGGGATGCGCGCCGCGGCCATCGCGCGCAGTTCGACAATGTTCTGGGCGCGACGCGGATCGCCGCCCCGGTAGAGTTTGCGCATCGGCATCGCGCCCGTTCCCAAAGCAAAAAAGTCCGCCCCACGATACCGGAGGCGGACTTCGCTTGCCAGTCGTCCATCATGATACGGGACGCGCCGCGCACGGCACGCGACGATGAATCGCGCGCGCCAGGCTCCTAGCCTTCCCGCACCAGCCTGCGCTCGCTCTTCGGCCGCGCCGGCAGCGGCTTGGAGCATTCGAGGAAGCGTCCGCGGCCCTTGCGCGCCTGCGCCCGGCCGTTCGCCCACACGACCTCGCCGCGCGAGATCGTCACGCCCGGCCACGCCTTCAGGTGCATGCCCTCGTAAGGCGTGTAATCGACGTTGTGGTGCAGATCCTCGTTGCGGATCGTCACGTCGACATCGGTATCCCAGATCACGATGTCCGCATCGCAACCCACGGCGATGCTGCCCTTGCGCGGATACAGGCCATACAGGCGCGCGACGTTGGTCGAGGTCAGCGCGACGAAGCTCTGCGGGTCGATGCGGCCCGTGAGCACGCCTTCCGAGAACAGCAGCGCCATGCGCGTCTCCAGCCCCGGGATGCCGTTCGGGATCTGGTCGAAGGAGGCGTTTTCGCCCGCCGCCTTCTTGCCCTGCGGATCGTCGAAGCGGAAGGGCGCGTGGTCCGACGAGAAGAGCTGGAACACACCGTTCTCCAGCCCGTCCCACACCACCTTCTGGTTCGCCTTGTCGCGCGGCGGCGGGCTGCACACGCATTTCGCGCCGTGCAGGTCGTCGCCCTCGAGGTGCTCGCTGGTCAGGAAGAGGTACTGCGGACAGGTCTCGCCATACACCTGCAGGCCGCGCCCCTGCGCCCAGCGGATCTGCTCGACCGCCTCGCGCCCCGACACGTGCACGATCAGCACCGGCACATCGACGAGCTCGGACAGCGAGATCGCCCGGTGCGTCGCCTCGCGCTCCACCAGCATCGGCCGCGACGCCGCGTGGAAGCGCGGCGCGGTGTGGCCAGCCGCGAGGAGCTGTTCGGTGAGCCACGCGATGCAGTCGGTGTTCTCCGCGTGGATCATCACCATCGCCCCCTCGCGCCTCGCCACCGCGAGCGTCTCGAGGATCTGGCGGTCGTTGAGCTTGAGGTCGTCGTAGGTCATGTAGATCTTGAACGACGTGTAGCCCTCCTTGATCAGCGCCGGCAGTTCGCGCTGCAGCACGTCCGGCGTCGGGTCGCTGACGATCAGGTGGAAGGCGTAGTCGATCACCGCCTTGTCGCCCGCGCGCGCATGGTAGTCATCCACCGCCGCCCGCAGGGACTGCCCCTTGAACTGGCAGGCGAAGGGCAACACGGTGGTCGTGCCGCCGCAGGCCGCCGACAGGGTGCCGCTATAAAAATCGTCGGCCATCTTCGTGCCGTCGTTCATCGGCTGATCGAGGTGGCAGTGTCCGTCGATGCCGCCCGGCATGACGTAGCGCCCGGCCGCGTCGATTTCCTCACGACCGGCGGGCAGATTCCTGCCCAGCGCGGCGATCACGCCGTCGCGCACACCGATCTCGCAATCGAACTCATCCGCCGCCGTCACGACGTGGGCGTTGCGCACCACCAGGTCGAAACTGTCCATTGTTGTCTCCATATTTATCGGGGTCTGGCCGGCGAATGCGATCTCCACTGTTTGGGACGACACGCCTGTCCAATATCAATATCTATTTTGTCGACAATTTATCGATGTTTTTTCCGACATGCAAGCAAAATTCATCGACTACCGCCGACCCAGACAAAGCAAATCGGACTTGCGCACAAGGAGGCCAGTAGTTCGAACGTCGACTCAATAGTTCGGAAATGCAGACAGGCCGCGGGCTTTTCTTGCCGCTGCATCCGCGCGAATCGTAGAATTCGAGACTCGGCCCGGCTTTGCGGGCCCCTCAGGCGCAGGACGACAGGATGGAAAAAATGACGGTCAAACAGCGCGGCAGCCGCGCATCGTCGCCCGCCCCCTTGCACGACGAGCGGCTGGCGAACGATGGCGAAGGCGGCGCGTCGGACCAGGAGATCTACGAGCGCATCATCACGTCCATCATGGAGCACCGCCTGCCGCCGGGCACCAAGCTCGGCGAGGACAAGCTCGCGAAGATCTTCGGCGTGAGCCGCGCGCGCGTGCGCCAGGTGCTCGCGCGCCTCGCGCTGGAGCGCGTGGTCGTGCTGCATCCGAACCGCGGCGCCTTCGTCGCCGAGCCCACCGTGGAGGAGGCGCGCGAGGTCTTCGAAGTCCGCCGCCCGCTCGAAGCGCTGGTCGTACACCGCATCGTCGCGAAGAAGGACCCGGCGATCATCGCCCGCCTGCGCGCCCACGTCGCAGCCGAGGAAGCCGCCCGCGCCGCGCGCGACCGCCGCGCCATCATCCGCCTCTCGGGCGAATACCACGTGCTGCTCGCGGAGCTCTCCGGCAGCACGCTGGCCGCACGCCTGATGCATGAACTGGCCTCGCTCACCTGCCTCATCATCTTCCTCTATGACGCCCCTTCCGTGCCCGCCTGCCGTGACCAGGAGCACTCCGAGATCACTCAGGCGCTTGCCGACGGCGACGAAGCCACTGCGATCCGTTTGATGACCGAGCATCTCCAGCACGTCGAAGCCTGCCTCGACCTCTCGCGCGGCCGCCCAGAGGAACTCGATCTGGAAGCTGCACTGGCCGGCTGAACCCGGCCCCTCCCGCGTTCCCGGATCAGGAGAAGATCCGCTCCAGGTCGTCGTCCTCCTGCGCGGCGAGACTGATGTCGAGCGACTGCTCGACGTGGTCGAGGTGATGCAGCATCAGCGCGGCGGCGGTCTCCTCGTCGCGCCGTGAAAAGGCTTCCAGCAGGCGCCGATGCTCGTCTTCCGGACAGGCCCGCCCCACGGGCGAGTCGTACAGGATGATGATCAGGCAGGTCAGCAGCGTCAGCTCGCGCATCTGCCGCGCGAGGATCGCGTTGCCGGCCATCTCCGCGATCTCCAGGTGGAATTCGCCCGACAGCCGGATCACCAGTTGGCGGTCGCGCTGCGCACGCGCCTTCTCCTCGGTGACGACCAACTCGCGCAAGCGCGCCAACTGCGCGGGCGTCGCCGACAACGCCAGCTTGCGCGCCAGCGCCGGCTCGATCAGCCGCCGCGCCTCGAATACTTCGCGCGCCTCCTCCACGGTGGGCTCGGCGACGAAGGCGCCGCGGTTCGGCACCAGCGTCACGACCATCTCGTGCGACAGGCGCGTGAGCACCTGCCGGATCATCGCGCGGCTCGCGCCGAACACCGCCGCGAGCCGCTCTTCGACGAGCTTGCGCCCCGGCGCGAGGCGATGCTCGATGATCGCCGCAAGGATGCGGCGATAGATCAGCTCCGCGTCTGCACCTGCAGCCGCCTTCGCCCGCCGCTCCTGCCCGAGGCGTAGCACCTTCGCGTCACGCTGCTCCTGCGGACGCACTGGGGTGGGCGGCCTTTCATCAAGTATCTGTCGCGTTCTCATCCTGCACTCTCGCTGGGCACGAATCCATTGTCAGCTAACTATAAACTTTTTTGTCGACAATTTATTGACTTCGTGTTGGCAGCAATTCTATAGTTCATCGCACACGGTAACGGACCACCCACGAACAACGATCCACCCGGTCGACACTTCGAGCGTGATTCGAAAACCAGAAAAGCAGAAAAGGGGCGAGGTCGCGATCCGGCACTCGCTCCACGTAGTCGGCATCAAGCCCTTTGGAGGCAACCGCATGGTCAAACGGCCGTGGCGGACTGGCCAAAACTCATCCAAGCTGTGGAAAGGAGACACCACATGAAAGCTGAAATAGCCCTCGACCGGGCGGCTGCCGTACCGGAAACGCAGACGAAGGTCCGCTGGCGGATCTTCCTGATGATGCTGTTCCTCATCTCGATCAACTACATCGATCGAGCCTCGTTGTCCGTCGCGATGCCCATGATCGCCGCAGAATTCGACATCGGCCCGGCCACACAGGGCCTGCTGCTGAGTTCCTTCTTCTGGACCTACGCCTTCATGCAGATCCCGGGCGGCATGCTCGCGGACAAGTTCGGCCCGCGCCACGTCATCGCCGGCGCCACCCTGGGCTGGGGCTTCTTCCAGGCCATCGCGGGCATGTGCACCGGCTGGGTCGCCCTGCTGATCACCCGCCTCGGCCTCGGCGCCGCCGAAGCGCCGATCTACCCCGCCGGCGGCAAGCTCAACGCGATCTGGATGACGCAGAACGAACGCGGCCGCGGCGCCACCCTGCTCGACGGCGGCGCCCCGCTGGGCGCGGCGCTCGGCGCGATCCTGATCTCGGCCCTGATCGCCGTGATGGGTTCGTGGCGTGCGGCCTTCGTCATCGCCGGCGTCGGCACCGTGCTCGCCGGCTTCTGGGCCTGGTCCTACATCCGCAACCATCCGCGCGAACATCCGGGGGTCAATGACGCGGAAGCCGAATACATCGAGGAAGCGCACGCCAAGGAACTCGCGGCATCGCCGAAGGTGACTAGCGGCAAGATCATGGAGTTCTTCCGCTACCGCTCGGTGTGGGGCATGTTCTTCGGCTGGATGTGCTTCAACGCGCTGTTCTACGGCCTGCTGACCTGGATGCCCAACTACCTGTCCAAGCAGCACGGCTTCGACATCAAGCAGATGGGCGGCGCGGTGTTCATCATGTTCTTCGCCGGCTTCGTCGGCGAGCTGATCGGCGGCTGGATCGCCGACAAGTGGAAGGAAAAGGGCGCCTCGCAGGGCAAGGTGCTGCGCACCCTGTTCGGTATCGCCTCGATCATCGCCACCGTGTCGATCTACAGCGTCGCGAAGATCACGGATCCCGTCACGGTCGTCGTGATGCTCTCGGTCACGCTGTTCTTCCTGCGCTGGTGCGGCCTGTTCTGGTGCGTCCCGTCCATCCTCGGCACGCGCAACCGCGTCGGCTTCCTCGGCGGCGTGATGAACCTGGGTGGCAACTGTGCGGGCATCGGCGTGCCCATCCTCGTCGGCCTCATCGTCCAGGCGACCGGCTCGTACTACATGGCGCTGATGCTGTTCGCTGCCGCCGGTGCAGGCCTGTTCATCTGCTCCACGATGCTGATCGACTACGACAAGAAAATCCCGGTCTGACCTCCCCCCGGGGCGCCGCGGTCATCCCTGCCGCGGTGCCCCACCCTCCCCGACCGGACTCCAACGAGGATACCCATGAGCAAACGCATCCGCCTGGGCGTGCTGACGCCCTCCTCCAACACCTCCCTCGAACCGCTGACCAGCGCCATCGTCGCCGAAGTGCCCGGCGTGTCGGCCCACTTCTCGCGCTTCACCGTCACCGAGATCTCGCTCAAGGACCAGGCCCTCGGCCAGTTCGACGACACCAAGATCCTCGAGGCAGCCAAGCTGCTCGCCGACGCCCATGTCGACTCGATCGGCTGGAGCGGCACCTCCTCCGGCTGGCTCGGTTTCGAGCGCGACGTGCAGCTGTGCCGCCGCATCACCGAAGTCACCGGCATCCCCGCAACGACCTCCGTGCTCGCACTCAACGAGATCCTCGCCAAGACCGGCACGAAGAAGCTGGGCCTGGCGACACCCTACGTGCCCGACGTACAGGCGCGCATCGTCGCCAACTACGCGACGCTGGGCGTCGACATCCCCGCCGAGCAGCACCTCGGCATCAGCGTGAATTTCGACTTCGCCGAAGTCACCGAGGACACCCTGCGCAGCATGATCCGCGAAGTCGCGCAGTCCCGCCCCGAGGCGATCACGACCTTCTGCACCAACCTGCGCGCCGCCCAGCTCGCCGACGAGCTCGAAGCCGACACCGGCATTCCGCTCTACGACACGGTCTCGACCGTCGTGTGGAAGCAGTTGCGCATGGCCGGCATCGACACGCGCACCATCAAGGGATGGGGTCGCCTGTTCCGCGAAGTGGCCTAAAGTGAAATCGGATGGATCGAAAATGAAAATCCTGCTGCTGAATCCCAACACCTCGCAGAGCGTCACCGACCGTATCGCCAACGCGGCGATGGGTGTGGCCGGCGCACAGACCGAACTCGTCACCGCGACCGCGCCGCGCGGCGTGCCCTACATCGCGACCCGCGCCGAAGCCGTGATCGGCGGCGCCGTGGCGCTCGAAATGCTCGCCGAGATGCACAGCGGCGTCGACGCGGCCGTGATCGCCGCCTTCGGCGACCCCGGCCTCGGCGGGGCGCGTGAACTCTTCCCGATCCCCGTGATCGGACTGGCCGAAGCGGGCATGCTGACCGCGTGCATGCTCGGCAAGCGCTTCGCGATCGTGACCTTCTCGCAATCGCTGGAGCCCTGGTACCACGAATGCGTCGCGTGGCACGGCCTGCGCGAGCGCTGCGCCGGCGTGCGCGCACTGGGCGGCAGTTTCCGCTCGATCTCGGACGTCCAGGACGAGAAGGAAGCGCGGCTGGTCGAACTCGCGCAGCAGGCGGTGAACGAGGACGGCGCCGACGTTGTCGTGCTCGCCGGGGCGCCGCTCGCGGGGCTCGCCCGCCGTGTGCGCGACCGCATCCCGGTGCCGGTCGTCGACTGCGTCGAGGCCGCGGTCAAGCAGGCGGAAACGCTGGTCGCGCTGAATCCGCGCAAGGCCGTCCAGGGCACCTTCGCACGTCCCGGGGCGAAGCCCTGCGTCGGCATCGCCGAGCCCCTAGCGCGCTGGATCAACCATGAGTGAGGCGCCCCGCGCGGACGCGCGCAGCCTCCTCGCCCTTCAAGGAGAATGGCTGTGAAACTCGTTCGCTTCGGAGCTCCCGGCACGGAGCTCCCCGGCCTGATCGACGCCGAAGGCAGGATTCGCGACCTGTCGGGCGTGCTGCCCGACATCAACGGCGCGGCCCTGTCGCCGTCCAGCCTCGCGCGCCTGCGCGGACTCGATCCGCAGACCCTGCCCGTGGTGCCTGCGGCCACCCGTCTCGGTGCGCCGGTCGCGGGCATCGGCAAGATCGTGTGCATCGGGCTGAACTATGCGGACCACGCGCGCGAAGCCAACCTGCCGATCCCGCAGGAACCGATCATGTTCATGAAGGCGCAAACCGCGATCTGCGGCCCGAAGGACGCGATCGTCCTGCCACCGGGCTCGGAGAAGACCGACTGGGAACTCGAACTGGTGATCGCGATCGGCACGACGGCGCGACGCGTGGCGGTCGGCGATGCACTCAGCCACGTCGCCGGCTACATGGCCGGGCTGGACATGTCCGAGCGCTACTGGCAGCTCGAGCGCGGCGGGCAATGGACCAAGGGCAAGAGCTTCGACACCTTCGCACCCATCGGTCCCTGGCTCGCGACCGCGGACGAGCTCAGCAGCCCCGGCGAGCTGGCGATGCAGCTTGCCGTGAATGGCGAGCGCATGCAGGACAGCAACACCGCCAACATGATCTTCAGTCCTGCGCAGATCATCAGCTACGTCAGCGGCGTGATGACGCTGCTGCCGGGCGACCTGATCTTCACCGGCACGCCCGCTGGTGTCGGCATGGGCATGAATCCACCGCGCTACCTGCGCGCGGGCGACCGCGTCGACGCCGCGATCACCGCCCTGGGCGCGCAGCAGCACGCCGTCGTCGCCGACTGACGGCTGCCCTCCCCTTTCCTCTTCCTTTGTGGAAATTCACCCCGCCGGAGGCAAATCCGGCGGGGATTTTTTTTGCCGCCGGCGTCGCTTCAGCGCAGCATCGCGTTGAGCGCCTCGAGCGCCTTGCTGCCCGGGCACAGGTAGGCATCGCCCAACTGGTTCAGCGGCTTCTCCACCGTATTGAGGTGGGTATGCATGTCCTGCCCGCTGCTGTCGACATACAGCAGCCCGGTCACGATCTCGCCCAGCGCCTGACGTTCCTGCAGGTGGTTCATTGCGCCGATGCGGTCCGAGGGGTCGTAGTCCACCCCCACCTTGCGCAGGTGCAGGATCGAACCGTCGTGCTGGACGACGCGGCGCAGGCTGCCCGGCGGGTAGGAGGCCTCGATCTGCGCCTTGGGCAGGATCACGTCGATGCGGTTCACCGCCGCGTTGTGCTCGCGCACGTAGTCGTAGCTCTTGGTCGACCCGCTGTGGTTGTTGAAGGTCACGCAGGGGCTGATGACATCGATGAAGGCCGGCCCGCCGTGACGCAGCGCACCCTTGATGAGCGGCACGAGCTGTTCCTTGTCGCCCGAGAAGCTGCGGGCGACGTAGGTGGCGCCGAGCTGCAGCGCGAGCGCGGCGAGATCGATCGGGTTGTCGCTGTTGATGACGCCCTTCTTGCTCTTCGAGCCCTTGTCCGCGGTCGCCGAGAACTGCCCCTTGGTGAGGCCGTACACGCCGTTGTTCTCCACGATGTAGGTCATGTTCACGCCACGGCGCATCGCGTGCGCGAACTGGCCGATGCCGATCGAGGCCGAGTCACCGTCGCCGGAAACGCCCAGGTACAGCAGGTTGCGGTTTGCCAGCGCCGCCCCGGTCAGCACCGAGGGCATACGCCCGTGCACCGAGTTGAAGCCGTGCGAGTTGCCGAGGAAGTAGTCGGGCGTCTTCGACGAGCAGCCGATACCCGACAGCTTGGCGACCTTGTGCGGCTCGATATCGAGGTCGAAGCAGGCTTGCACGACCGCGGCGCTGATCGAGTCGTGGCCGCAGCCGGCGCACAGCGTCGAGATCGCCCCCTCGTAGTCGCGGCGGGTGTAGCCGAGCGCGTTGCGCGGCGCATCGGCCGCGAGGAGCTTGGGTTTGGCGAGATAGGTCATGAGGCCACCTTGCGCTGGGGTTGTCCGATGGGGCTCACCTTGCGGTCGTTCAGGGCGTCGGCGATCTTGCCGGCGATGAAGCGCGCCGTGATCGGCGAGCCGTCGTAGTGCAGCACGCGCACGAGCTTCTTCGGATCGATGTCGCCTTCGTTGATCAGCAGCGTGCGCAGCTGCGCGCTCTCGTTCTGCTCGACGACGAACACCGCGTCGCGCTCGGCGATGAACTGCATCACCTCGTCGCTGAACGGGAAGCCGCGTACACGCAGCGTATCGGTGTGGATGCCGTCGGCCGCGAGCAACGCGCCGGCCTCGGCCATCGCGGGCGCGGTGGAGCCGTAGTAGATGACGCCCACGTGCGTGGGCTGCGCGGCCTTCTTCAGGATCGGCGCCGGCACGAGGTCCTTGGCGGTGTTGAACTTCCGGCGCAGGCGTTCCATGTTGTAGACGTAGTCGGTGCCGACCTCGCTGTACTTCGCATACGGGTTGCGCGTGGTGCCGCGCGTGAAGTACGCACCCTTGGTCGGATGGGTACCCGGAATCGTGCGGTACGGGATGCCGTCGCCATCGACGTCGAGGTAGCGGCCGAAATCCTTGCCGGCCTCGAGTTCCTCGTAGGTCATGAGCTTGCCGCGGTCGTAGCGCCGGCTGTCGTCCCAGTCGAAGGGCGCGCACAGCTGCTCGTTCATGCCGATGTCGAGGTCGGAGAGCACGAATACCGGCGTCTGCAGCCGCTCGGCCAGATCGAAGGCCTGCGCGGTGAGGCTGAAGCACTCGTAGGCGTCCTGCGGGAACAGCAGCACATGGCGCGTGTCGCCGTGCGACGCATAGGCGCACGAGAGCAGGTCCGACTGCTGGGTGCGCGTGGGCATGCCGGTCGAGGGGCTGCCGCGCTGCACGTCGACGATCACCGCGGGAATCTCGGCGAAGTAGGCAAGGCCGAAGAACTCCTGCATCAGCGAGATGCCCGGCCCGGAGGTCGCCGTGAAGGCGCGTGCGCCGTTCCAGCCCGCACCGATGACCATGCCGATGGAGGCGAGCTCGTCCTCCGCCTGCACGATCGCGTAGCGCGCGCGGCCGTTGTCGGGGTCGGTGCGGAACTTGCGGCAGTAGCTCGAGAAGGCTTCGATGACCGAGGTCGAGGGCGTGATCGGATACCAGCCCGCGACGGTGGCACCGCCGAACACGGCACCGAGGCCGCAGGCGCTGTTGCCGTCGATCATGATGCGCTCGCCCACCGCGTCGGCGCGCTTCACTCGCAGCCCGATCGGGCACGGCAGATGCTGCCGCGCGTAGTCGTAGCCCAGGCGCAGCGCATTGACGTTGGCCTTGATGAGCTGGTCCTTGCCGCGGTAACGATCGACGATGAGCTGCTCGGCCGCTGCGAACTCCATGTCGAGCAGGGCGATCAGCGCACCGACGTACATGATGTTCTTGAACAGCTGACGCTGGCGCGCATCCTCGTATTCCGCGTTGCACATCGCGGTGAGCGGGATGCCCAGCACGGTGATGTCCTCACGGAACTTCGACGGCGGGAGCGGCTTGGTCGAGTCGTAGAAGAGATAGCCGCCCCGGTCGATCGCCGCAACGTCGCGGTCCCAGGTCTGCGGATTCATCGCGACCATCATGTCGCAACCGCCGCGCGCACCGAGCCAGCCGGCTTCGGAGACGCGCACCTCGTACCATGTCGGCAGGCCCTGGATGTTCGACGGGAAGATGTTGCGCGGGGCGACCGGCACGCCCATGCGGATGATTGCGCGTGCGAACAGTTCGTTGGCCGAGGCCGAGCCCGAGCCGTTGACGTTCGCGAACTTGATCACGAAGTCGTTGGTATGTTGAATCGCTGGGGTAGTCATCTCAAACCTCCGCGCCGGCTTGCGCGATGTTCACCTCGAATTTCTGCATGTCCCAGGCGCCCGTGGGACAACGCTCCGCACACATGCCGCAGTGCAGGCAGACGTTCTCGTCCTTGACCATCACGCGCCCGGTCTTCAGCCCCTCGGCAAGGTACAGCGCCTGCTCCGGGTTGCGCGACGGCGCCTTGAGGCGGCCGCGCAGCTCTTCTTCCTCGCCGTTGCGCGTGAAGGTGATGCATTCGGTCGGACAGATATCCACGCAGGCGTCGCATTCGATGCACAGCTTGGGTTTAAACACGGTCGCGACGTCGCAGTTGAGGCAGCGGGCCGTCTCCGCGCAGGCGAGCTTGAAATCGTAGCCGAGCTCGAACTCCGACTTGATGTCCTTGAGCGCTTCCTCGATCGACCGCACCGGCACCTTGCGGCGCGCGTCTTCGGACACCTGGTTGTCGTAACTCCACTCGTGGATGCCCATCTTCTGGCTCACGAGGTTCATCGTCGCCGGCGGCCGGTCTGTCAGCGGCAGCTTGCGGCAGTAGAGGTCGATCGAAATCGCCGCCTCATGGCCCTGCGCGACCGCGGTGATGATGTTCTTCGGCCCGAGCGCCGCATCGCCGCCGAAAAACACGCGCGGCAGCGTCGATTGCAGGGTTTGCGCATTGAGTACCGGCAGACCCCAGCGGTCGAAGTCGAGGCCGATGTCGCGCTCGATCCACGGGAAGGCGTTCTCCTGGCCGATGGCGATCAGGACGTCGTCGCATTCCATATGCACGTCCGGCTCGCCGGTCGGCACCAGCGAACGGCGGCCCTGGTCGTCGTATTCGGCGCGCACCTTCTCGAACAGCACGCCGGTGAGGCGCCCGTTGCCGTGCGTGAAGGCCTTCTGCACGAGGTAGTTGTGGATGGGGATGCCTTCGTGGACGGCGTCCTCCTTCTCCCACGGCGAGGCCTTCATCTCCTCGAAGCCGCTGCGCACCACCACCCGCACATCCTCGCCGCCGAGGCGGCGTGCCGAGCGACAACAGTCCATCGCGGTGTTGCCACCGCCGAGCACGATCACGCGCTTGCCGATCGAGGTGACATGGCCGAAGGCGACGTTCGCAAGCCAGTCGATGCCGACGTGGATGTGCGCCGCGGCCTGGTTGCGTCCCGGCAGGTCGGCGTCGCGCCCGCGAGGCGCGCCTGTGCCAACGAAGACGGCATCCCAGTCCTGCGCCAGCACTTCGCGCAGACTGCCGATCCAGTGATTGCGGCGCAGTTCGACGCCCAGTTCCTCGATGTAGCCACATTCCTCATCGATGACGCTGTCGGGCAGGCGGAACTTCGGGATCTGGCTGCGCATCATGCCGCCGGGCGAAGAACCGCTATCGAAGACCGTGACCTGATAGCCCTGCACCGCGAGGTCGCGCGCCACCGTCAGCGAAGCCGGCCCGCCGCCGATGCAGGCGATGCGCTTGCCGTTCTTCTTCTCGGGCGGCCGCGGCAGGCGGTCGCGGATGTCGTCCTTGAAGTCGGCCGCGACACGCTTGAGGCGACAGATCGCGACCGGCTCCTTGTCGACGCGCCCGCGTCGACAAGCCGGCTCGCACGGACGGTCGCACACCCGTCCGAGAATCCCCGGAAAGACGTTCGAGCGCCAGTTGATCATGTAGGCAGTGGAGAAATCACCCGCGGCAATCTGCCGGATGTACTCGGGCACGGGCGTGTGGGCCGGACAGGCCCACTGACAGTCGACGACCTTGTGCAGGTAATCGGGGTTGCTGATGTCGGTCGGTTTCAAGTGCGTCCTTCCTGTCTCGGGAAAAGCGTGCGTATGAACGCGCCAATCGCTACATGCATCATTGTGCACAAACTGCACTCAAATGCACGCTGCAGTGCAACATGCATCCTCCGATTCCATGCGCGCTGAGCAATCGTACATTTTTCGGACATCCGCTGCGTCGTGCCTGCGTGACTTGTCGCATTTTCGGACGAGTTGCAGGCGGTCCCGGCCACGCGCTACCGACTTCAGGAGCGGTTCACCTTCACTTTTGCAGAATGTGTCCCATGCCACCCCGGCATGCATCGGAAACAGGAGACAGTCATGAACGTCCGTCACTTCACCCTCGCCGCCGCCGCCCTGCTGATCGGAACCAGCGCTTTCGCCGACCCGAATTGCACGGCCGCCACGAAGGATCCGCAGCCGGCCGCAAATTCGATGCGCACCCTGGTCGATGCCGGTTTCAAGTTCCAGCGCGCCAAGGTCACGAAGGGCAATTGCTACGAACTGAAAGGCACGAATACCGTCGGCGACCGCGTCGAGATCTATCTGAACCCGGCCGACGGCACCAACGTCAAGACCGAGACGAAGAAGCTTTGAGGTCCGCGAGGCAGGGCGGCGCATTCGATCGCATCACGCCGCCCCACCCTCGACAGCGCATCCCTCGGCACGCCACCGCAGCATCCCCCCGGCGAGGTTGGCCACTTCGCTGAAACCCGCCCGCTGCAGCATCACGACCGCCTGCGCGGAGCGCGTGCCCGAGCGACACACGGCCACCACAGGCCGCCCGGCGTCTATGTCGCCGCTGCGGGCGGCAAGCTGGTCGAGCGGAATCAGCCTCGCTCCCCTGATGTGACCCAGCGAGCCGTCGAACTCTTCGGGCTGCCGGACGTCGATGACCTGGACACGCTCGCCCGCCTCCTCCAGCACATGGGGCTGGATCTCCCAGATGCCGCCGAAGGTGAAGGTCAGCGCAGCCCAATGGGGATCGCCCGCGTCCGCCAGCCCCTCCGCAGGTTGGCCGCAATTCAGGTTGGCCGGGACGGCGACGTCGATCTTCTTCGGGTGCGGAAGCCCCAGGTTCTTCATGTAGCCGGCGAAGTCGCCGACGCTGCTGTCGCCCCCGAGGCGCGGGTTCCAGGCGCGCTCCTCGTCCACGCTCGTGACGGTGAGGCCGCGGTAGTCGTGCGCCGGATACAGCAGGCAATTGCCCGGCAGCGGGAAAATCTGCTCATGCACGGAGCGGTACATCGTCGCGGCATCCCCCTGCTGGAAGTCGGTGCGGCCGCAGCCGCGGATCAGCAGACAGTCGCCGGTGAAGGCCATCGACTGGTCGTCGAGCACGTAGGTGAGGCAGCCGTTGGTGTGTCCGGGCGTCGCGCGCACCTCGAGGTAGCGTTCGCCGAACACCACGCGATCGTCGTGCTCGAGCAGCCGATCGGCACCTTTCGCGCCGCCATGGCACGACAGCGCGATGCGGCTTCCGGTCCGATCCCGCAGCAGCCAAGCCCCAGTCACGTGATCCGCATGCACATGCGTTTCGAGCGTCCAGCGCAATTGCAGGCCCAGCTCATACAGCAGGGCAGCATCGCGCCGCGTCTGCTCGAAGACCGGGTCGATGAGAACCGCTTCGCCGCTCAGTCGGTCGCCCAGCAGGTAAGTGTAGGTTGAAGACGACGCGTCGAAGAGTTGCCTGAAGATCAGCATCCTGTTTCCTCCCCGCAAATTTTCTTGTGCGCCGCAAATGTTACGCCGCGGACATCGCTTTCGATCTCCGCGGCGAGGGGAGGTTCAGGCTGCCGCCCTGATCAACCAGGCGGCACCCGCGCTCAGTGCCCGGCCTTGACGGGCTTCCAGCCCGGATGGTCGAAGTATTGGCCGTAGCTGTTGAGGGCATTCACGATATGCACGACGCCCTTGCTGCGGTCATCGACGACCTTCTTTCCGCCCACTACTTCGGCCCCATCGGACAGCTCCGCGATCACGTTGTGCAGGACTGCGTCGGCCTCGGGCGCGAGCTTGCAGTTGCCGACGATATAGGCGAGTTGCTCGTCCACTGCCTTGCCCATCGTCTCGTACTGCGCTGTCGTGAAGCGGCCGCCGTGGATCGCGTGCAGCTTGGGCTCGACACTTGCGCGGATCTTCGTCATCCCTTCGCGCAGCGGCGCATCGGTCTGCCATTTGCTGCCCGCATTGAGCTTGAGCGCGGGCGTGTTGGCGTCGTGCTTGTGCGCGTCCGCGGCAATCGCCTGCGGCACGCCCGCCAGCGTTGCGGCGGCGAGCGCGCAGGAGATGAACAGTGCTTTTGCCGATACAGTCTTCATGATTCGGTTTCTCCTCGACTTTCATGGTTGAGTTGCGCGGCGTCCTGCCGCTTGAATGCTGCGTGCGCGCTCGAGATGTCGAGCGCGCACGCAAGATGGCGCGGCGAGTGTGTCACTGCGCCGAAACTTCGAGTGTCTCGTCCAGCGCACGCCATCCGGGATGGGTAAACATCGTCCCGTACAGATTGAGTGCCTGGACCACCTTAAGGAGCCCCATGCGGCGCGCATCGGGATGGGCGGCCCGCTGCATCAGCGCGATGCCATCAGCCATCTCGACGAGCAGGGCGTACAGGTGGCGCGAACCGACGTCATCCTGCGTGCAGCACGCGATCATTCCGGCAACGCGCGCTTCCATCGCGCGCCCCAGTTGGGCGAGTCGCACCGCATCCGTCGCTCCCTGCGGGCGGAGCGACGCGCTGACAACGATGCTTTCGCGCATGGCGTCGATGCCGACTCGCACCCGTTCATCGGGGCGCCAATTGCGGGCGGCTTCGGCGGTAAGCGGCGCAGGATTCGATGAAACGAGTGTGGCGGCGGACGCGGCCGTCGAGCCGAGAGCGAGCAGTGCGACGACGACCAGCGTGTCCAGAGTCTGACGCATGGAATGAACTCCTGAATAAGTGACCGGACACCACTCTAGGACCCTAAAGATGAACAATTTCTGAATGAAATCGGACACGACCTCGTCGGGGCGTTCGGACGTATGATGTTTTGGTGAATTCCGGCGGACAGCAGGAGGTCGGCATGTGCGGTCGCTACGCCCTTTACGGGCCTCATTCACGCCTGCGAGAACAGTTCGGAGTCGAGCTGCCACCCGACTGGGATGAGCACTACAACATTGCCCCGAGTCAGTGGGCCCCGCTTATCGTTGCGGCGACCGACGGCGCTCCCGAACTCGTGATGGCTCGATGGGGGCTTCTGCCGAGCTGGGTCAAGGAGCCGGGAAAGGTCCCGCAACCGATCAATGCCAAGCTGGAAACGGCTGCGGAACGCCCGATGTTCCGCCACGCGTTCGCACACCGGCGTGCGCTGGTTCCGGCATCGGGTTTCTACGAGTGGGCCGTGACCCCGAACGGCAAACAGCCTTACTACATCCGTCCGCGCGAAGGGAACTTCTTCGGCCTCGGCGGCTTGCTCGAGCACTGGACCGGGCCGGATGGCCCCGTCTTCACCTTTGCGGTGCTGACCACTGCAGCGAACGAGACGATGACGCCGATCCACGACCGCATGCCGGTGATCATCGAACCGGAGGCCTATCGGGCATGGCTGGACCCGACCCTCCGCGACCCCGCCCTGATACACGAGATCGCTTCCCCCTGCCCGTCCGACGCCATGCTCGCGTGCAGGGTCGGGCGCTCCGTCGGCAATCCGCGCTCGCAAGGTCCGGAACTCATCGAGCCACTCGAATGAAATCTTCCAGGCATCTGGCCGCCTGGTCGCGCTTTAGCTGCTAGATTGAATTAGCAGGGGCATTCATCGGCCAGAGAACAGGAGGACTCCATGACGAACCGTTGCATTTCGGAGATCGTTCAGGAACAGGATCCGCTGATGCTGCCCCCCGACGCGTCGGTCGCGCTGGCGTGCGAGAAGATGTGCGAACGCCATCTCGGTGCAGTGCTGGTCGCCGATCGGGAAAATCACCTGCTGGGGATTTTCACCGGACGTGACGCGGTGCGCATGCTGGGGCAGGGTTGTGATGCCAAGCACACGCCTCTCGCTGCCGTGATGACGTCGCACCCGGCGACGATAGCGCCCGACGCCCATGCGATCGACGCATTGCGCCTGATGAGTGACGGAGGCTTCCGCCATCTTCCGGTCGTCGTCAATGGCAGGGTGAAGGCGATCGTCGCGCGCTCGGACTTCGAGGGCCTGGAGCTGGATCGCTTCGAGGAAGAGAAGTCCCTGTGGGAGCACATCGCCTGATTGCGGAACGTGGCGACAGGCCGGCAGCGCTTGCAGACTACCGGCCGCGGGGAGTCATGCTTCCGTTGCCCCCGCACCGACACCGTACGGCGCGGGCACCATCGTGACGATGCGCGAGAAGAGCGCGCGGAACTCACCGGTCGGACCCGACCAGGGATTCTTGTTCGCCTCGAAGGCGGCGTCGATCTCCGCCCAGTCCTCTGGTGCAAGCCCCTTGCGCGCCGCCGGCAGCAGCTCGGTTTCCTCGCGGCTGAGGTGGCGCCGCGAGGCTTCGAGGTAGGTGCGTGCGGTCGCTTCGAACCCGGCGAAGGCCGCGGGGCCGATCCCTTGGTAGGGGACGAGTGCGCCACGCAACGCGGCCGTCCAGCGCGCGCCTTCGGCGTGGTCGGCTTCGAGCTGATCGAGGAGCGGCGCGATCCCGGGGAGGCGTTCACGCATCTTCACGAAGAGGTAATCATCTTCCTTCGGGTGGTGCAGCTTGTCGGGTACCTGCGTGATGTACTCGATTATTGCTGCCAGGAGCGCGAAATCGGGTTCGAAGCGTCCATCGCGGATACCGTCGAGCACAAAGCCGAGGGCTTGCAGTACAGCGCCAAGGGCGCGGTGTTCGTCATGGATGATGTCCAGCGCTTTCATGGGTTCGTCCTCGTGTTCAGTGCGCCGCGACGCCGAGCCAGCTGTCGAGCAGTTCGCGGTCGTTGCGCAGGGTGGCGCTGTCGCCCAGATACACGGCGCGGCCGCGTTCGAGCACCAGCGCGCGGCCCATCGCGAGCATCTGCTGCTCGCCGCCCGAGAGCTCGTTGCCCATGTTCGTACGGCGTTCCTTCAGGCGCGGGAACATCTCGTAGACGCGCTGCAGGTTCCAGTGGCCGGGCGTGGCGACGACGGTGAGGTTCTCCTCGACGGTGAGCGACGGGAAGATGTCGCGTTCCTGAGGTACCCAGCCGAGGCCGCGGTGGGCGCGGGAGTGGGCAGGGACAATCGCGAGATCCTCGTTATTGAAGCGCAGCGAGCCGGAATGCCGGCGTGCGGCGCCCATTAGCGTCGACAGCAACGTCGTCTTGCCCATGCCGTTGCGCCCCAGGAGTGCAAGGCTGTCGCCTTCGCCGAGACTGAAGGAGATGTCCTCCAGCACCACCGCGTCGCAGTAACCGGCGCGCACGTTTTCGAGTTTCAGCAGCTCAGACACTGATCGCCTCTCCCAGATAGACTTCCTTGACCTTCGGATTGCTGGCGATCTCTTCAGGCGTGCCGCCCGTGAGAAGCGCCCCGCTGACCAGCACGGAAATACAGTCGGCAAAGCGGAAGACGAGATCCATGTCGTGCTCGATGAGCAGGATCGTCACCTCGCGCGGCAGCGCGGCGATCGTTTCGAAGAGCTCGCGGCTCTCCGAGGTCGGCACGCCGGCCGCGGGTTCGTCGAGGAGCAGCACGCGCGGCTTCATCGCGAGCGCGAGCGCGATCAGGCGCTGCCTGCCGTAGGCGAGGTTGCGCGTCTTTTCGTGCGCGAGATCGAGCAGGCGCAGCGTCGCGAGCAGCTGCGCCGCCTCGTCGACCGCTTCGGCGTAGGCGCCCAGCATCGCGAAGGCACCATGGGCGAGGTTGACGAAGTTCATCAGACCGAGCGTGACCGAGAGGCCGACGCTGATCAGGAACAGCAACATCCCCGAGGCGATGCCGTCGAAAATGACGGTCATGGGAGTCTCCTGTTGCAGTGTTTCCGTGGGATTCGAGCCGCGGAGGAAGGCATCGCGCCCTCCCCCGTCGGGTGCTTACTGCTTGCCCGGATCGCGCAGATCCGCGACCTTGTCGATCTCGACGTTCTGCAGCTTGCCGGCGGCCTTCTCGACCTTGCGGATGTAGATCGTCTGCACGATGTCGCGGGTTTGCGCGTCGATCGCGATCTTGCCGCGCGGGCTCTGCCAGCACATGCCCTTCGCCGCCGCGACGAACTTCTCGCCGCTCGCATCGCCGCCGGTCTTCTCCAGCGTCTTCGCGATCAGTTGCATGCCGTCGTAACCGCTCACCGACATGTAGTTCCGACGATCCTTCGGATAGGCCTTGTAGTAGGCCTGGACATAGGCCTTGTTCTCCGGCGAATCACGCACTTCCGAGTACTGCAGCGAATTGATGATGCCAAGCGCGTTGTCGCCGACCGCGTCGAGGAGTCCTCCTCGGTGAGGTCGCCCGTCGCGATCACGCGGATGCCCGACTTGGCGAGATCACGCTCGGCAAAGCCCTTCATGAAGGCCACCGTCTGCTCGCCCGGCGGCACGAACAGGAAGACGGCATCCGGCTTCACGTCCTTGATTTTCTGCAGGAAGAGGCGAAGTCCGGGTCCTTCACCGGCGTGCGGACCTCGCCAACGATCTCGCCCCCGGCGGCCCCGAAGGTCTTCTTGAACTGCGCCTCGGCATCGTGACCGGGGCCATAGTCCGCGACCAGCGTGTAGACCTTGCGGACCTTGTTCTTGGCCGCCGAGTCGGCGACCGGCGCGGTGATCTGCGGCAGGGTATGCGACACGCGCAGGATGTAGTCCGATTTGGTCGTGACGGCGGACGCGGCGGCGTTCATGACGATCAGCTCCACCTTGCGCCCACCGAGCGTGTCACCGTTCTGCTTCATGTCGAGACGCGCGCCGTTCTCGATCTACTTCCCGTCGGAGGCGAAGGGGCCCGACATCGGCAGCACCATGCCGATCTTCAGGGGCTCGGCGGCAACAGCCGTATTGGCAGCGGCCAGTGCGACAATGATCGCGGCGGCGGATTTTCTGAATTCCATGGTTGATCTCCTCATCTCTCTCGTGGGGATCGGGGACGCACGGTCCCCGCCTTGTTCTAGGTGTGTTGCATCAGGTTTTCGGCGCGTCCGGCTGCATCACGGGAGCAGCGCGTCGAAACGCGTCCAATTCGTTGCAGGCACGGTCGACCGCGACGATATTGGGATACGGCGACAGATCGACCTTGAACCGACGCGCGCTCTCCACCTGCGGGATCACATACACGTCGGCGAGCGTCGGCGCGTTGCCGAAGCAAAACGCCCCGCGCGACTTGTCGGCTTCGCGCGACGGCGCCGGGCATCCGCATCGAGATCGCCCCGCTGGACGACGACACCGGACGCAAGCTGGAGTCGGGCGAAGCCGATCTCGCGGTCGGTTTCATTCCGGGCCTGGAGGCCGGCTTCTACCAGCAGGCGCTGTTCCGCCAGCGCTACGTGTGTCTCGCGAGCGCCGACCACCCCCGCATCCACGGCGGATTGACGCTGGAGCAGTTCGAGGCCGAAGACCATGCGGTATTCGGCACCAGCGGCACCGGTCACCACGTCATCGAGCAGGAGATCGCCCGCCAGAACATCAAGCGCCGCATCGTGCTCGACATCCCGAACTTTCTCGGCGCCGCCTTCGTGGTCGAGCACACCGACCTGCTGATGATCGTGCCGCGCCGGCTGGGCGAGCTGCTGCGCGACCGCGGCGACTTCAGCGTCCTGCCGGTCCCCTTCCCGCTACCCGATTACACGATCAAGCAGCACTGCCACGCGCGCTTCCACCACGACCCGGGCAATCGCTGGCTGCGGGGCCTGATCGCGGAGCTGATGTCGGAGGCGGGCGCGCGCCCGACGCCCGCCGAAGCGACCTAGATCGTCGCGAGCAGCGCCTCGAAGCCCGGATACGCGTCCGCCGCGATGGCGCACTTGCGCGCGTAGTCGCCACGCTCGCGCCCGTTGCGCAGCGCATCAACGAAACCCTCGCGATCCTGCACCCAGGTCCCACCCACGAGCGTCACGCCGCGGGCGAACAAGGCATCCGGCAGGCAGCCCGCGCTCGGTCCGATCATCGCGAACCAGCGCGCGTCGCGACAGAAGCCCAGCATGTGGTCAAGGGTGTCGTTCAGCAGCAGCGTGCTCGTCGACAGCACTTTGCCGCACCCCGCCAGCTCCGCCGGATCGAGCGTCACGCGATAGCCGTCCCGGTCGCCCGCGAGTTCCGCCTTGAGCTCCACGACGGTGAGCTCGGCGCCAGACTTCAGGATGCGGCCGATGAGCGGCGTGAATAGGCCTATCATGCCGATGCGCTCGCCCGGTTGCGGGTCCAGTCCGCCGATCGAGTCGGCGCTGGTATCCGGCCGGTAGCCGGCGCGGTCGAAGAAGCAGCGCGTGAGCGCGTTCGCGGCGGCGAAGCCGAGCGTGCGCCGGATGCCGCTGCCCGTCGCGTAGGCACGCGCGAGATCGAGCGCATCGGCGCCCGCGAGCGCAAAGCCGCCCTCCCCCTCGCGCATGCGTTCCAACGTGTCGTCGAGCAGCACGTACGAGAGCCCCAGCGAACCGTCGTCGAGCTCCAGCGCGCAGAATTCGCCGCGATCGCCGGGCAAGGGGGCGTCCCCGGCCGGCGGCAGATGCAGCGCGCGCACCCGCGGCAGAGGTCCGCGCGCGGCGAAGCGTTCGAGCTGTGCGAGGTAGGTTTCTGCAAAATTCATGTGGAATTCTCCGTCTGAGGATCGCCCCGGTGCCGACCCGCGCGCACTGCGAGGGAGGCCGTCGCCCCGGAGATCGTGGCATCGCGGTTCGCCTGCGTGCGCAGCGCCCCGGGGAAGAAGCGCGCGGTGAGGCTGTTCGAATCGAGCGGCGACTCCGTGTCGACGCCCCCGTAGCGGCGCCAGTCGCGCACCCAGAAGATGTCGTCGGCCACTTCGAGAAAACCGATCGTCTCGCGGTCGCCCACCAGCACGCCCTGCACACGCAGTCCGCGCTCGTCACACATCGACCGCAGGCGTGCGGCAACTTCGGGCGTCGCCCCGAACTCGCCGTCGGACATGATCACCAGGTCGGCCTGCTGCCAGCGCCCCTCCTCGAGCTTCGCCAGCGCTGCCTCGATCGGCGCGCACACGTCGGTGCCGCCGCGAAACGCCTGGCCGAGGAATCGCGCCAACCGCCCGATCCCGTCCGCGTCGACCGGCAGCGTCATCCCGACAATTTCGCCTGGACCGCCGAAGCTGAACACGTGGCACGCCCGCTTCTGCGCGTGGGCCGTGCGCACCGCCTCCAGCACCGCCGCCTTGGCGACCGCCTCGGCGCCGCCGCGCATCGACCCGGAGGTGTCGACGCACAGCAGCATCGGCCCCATCTCGAGGCGCTTCCGCGGCTGCGGACGCGGAGTCGGACGCTGCACCACCTCCTCGTGCCGACGGATCTCCTGCATGCGGTCATCGTCCTCGTAACACAGCAGCGTCCGCTCCGCACGTCGGGCGTGCCACACGAGGCGCAGGCGCGGGTGACCGAGCAGCATCGCCTCGGCCGGCAGCATGCGTGCAACACGATCGGCGCGATGGATCCCGCGCGTCTCGCCCGGCATGTCGGGAACGCGCACGGTGCTGCGTTCCGCGCGATGGGCGATTGCCTCCTCGGTCACCAACTCCGTGACGCGCCCGGCCTCGTCCGGTTCATCCGTCTCCGCTGCGCGCCCGAGGCGCCGGATGAGATCCGCGAGTTCGGGCAGGCGCTCGAGCAACCGCCGGATGCGCATCACCTCCTGCCAGCCCTCGCTGCGCAACAGCCCGCGGATGCGGTCCCAGCGCGTGCTCTTGGCGTCGTCGGGGATCATGCCAAAGACGTCGGCTAGTTCGTCCATGTCGCCGCAACGCTCCTGCCAGTCGGCGGCAAAGGCGTCGACGGCCATCGCGACCGCCGTCGCCTCGTCCGCGCCACGATCGAGGTAATCGACGATGAAGTCGACATGGAAGAGGAGGCTCATCAGCACGGTGTCGGTGAGTTCCCCCTCGTCCCGGCAGTAGCGCGCGAGGTCGAGTGCCCGCATCGCCTCGGCCAGCCCGCGCGCAATGGCGGGAGGCGGCCAGCGCCACCCTTCGAACGGCGGCAGCTCGCCGGCAAGGAGCGCCGCGCGCAGCTCCGCGAGCGCGGCGAGCCGCGCCTCAACGCTGCCCTGCGCGTTCGTGAGCCCGCCCAGCCACAGCCCGCGCACCAGCCCGTCCAGCGCCGCGAGCCGGTTTTCCTGCAACGCGAAGAGCAGCGGCGCGGGCCAGGCGACGGCGTTCATGCGCGTTCAGGCGGCGGGAAGCGGCTCATGTGCGACCGGCGCCGGAACCTCGCCGCCCTCGCCCGCCGGCAAGCGCGGCAGCGATTCGAACCCCGTGCGCGCGTCGACGATCCTTTCGCGCAGGTCCGCAAGCACCCGCGCTGTCCCCGCAAGACTCTCGTCCGCGCGCCCCGCGAGCGCCGCGTCCGGCCACAGGCTTCGGACACGATAGTCGGCCAGGTCGCGACGCAGCGCGTCGAGCTCCGCCACATAGGCATCGAGCCGCAGGACCAGCTCATCGATCTGCCGCGTGCGCGCGCCGATATGCGCCGGGCCGTATCGGCGCTGCCGCGTGTGCGTCAGACGCAGCGCCTGCGCCCCGCCCTTGGCGTCGCCGATCTCATCGGCGAGGTCGGTCGCGGAGAAGCGCAACCGGCCGCTCTCGTCGTAGTCGAGGTCGTTCGCGTTGCGTTCGGCCTGCAACTGCGCCTCGAAGGCCTCGACGATGCGCGTGACGCGCGGCGGTGCGAACGCCTCGCGTACCCCCAGCCGCGCGCACAGCCAGTCGCAGAGCGCGGCCTGGCGTGGCGCATCCGGCGCCGTGCACCACGGCAGCAGCAAGAGATCCCACAAGGACACGGCGCGCCGTCCCTCGCTCGCCGCGGCGATGCGCAACAGGCGCGCCGCCTTCACCCAGCGGCGATCCGACACATACACCTGCGCGGCGCGCAGATGCGCGCGCAGCTCGGCGAACATCGCCGTCACCTCGGCCGGCAGCGCCACCTGTCCCGCCGCAGCGTCGAGCGCGGCAAGATCGTCTGCACCGAGCGCCTCGACGGACGCCGGCGCCTGCCAGGCCCGCGACGGATCGCCCCCCAGCAGCGCTGCGAAGCCTTCGGCACTCACCGGCACCACCGTCACCCGCAGCAGGAAGCGGTCGAAGAAAGCCTCCGCGACCTCGTCCTCGGGCACCTCGTTCGTTGCCCCGATCGCACTGATCAGCGGACAACGCTGACGACCCGCCCCGTTGTCGAACTCGCGTTCATTGAGCAGCGTCAGCAGCGCATTGAGGATGGCGCTGTTCGCCTTGAACACCTCGTCGATGAAGGCGATCGACGCGTCGGGCAGGAAGCCGGCGGTATGCCGCTCATAGCGATCCTGCTCGAGCGCCTGGATCGAAAGGGGTCCGAACAGCTCCTCTGGAACCGAGAAGCGCGTCAGCAGCCGCTCGAAATAACGTCCATCGCGGAAGGCCAGATGCAGCCGGCGCGCGAGCTCGCTCTTTGCCGTGCCCGGCGGCCCGATCAGCAGCGTGTGTTCGCCCGCGAGTGCCGCAAGCAGCACAAGGCGCACGACGTGGGAACGCTCAACGAGCCCGCGCTCGAGCGCCGCGACGAGGCCGGCGAGACGGTCGTGAAGGTCCGGGACGGATGGGCGATCGACGGGCATTTGATAATGTTAGCGCGCCCCGTGAGCCGGCGAATTGATCCCCGCAAAGTTTTCAGGTCCGCAGCCTCACTCGTCCTGCATCAGCTCGCGATGCACGCGCACGGCGGTTACCCGCGGCAAGATGACCCGCCCGCGTGCCTCCACATTGGCACGCGTGAACGCGGCCCCCAGCAGCAGGATCAGCGACGAGTAGTTCACCCACATCAGCAGGAGGACTAGCGAACCTGCAGCGCCATAGGTCGATGCCGTCGCCGTCGTCGATAAATACAGGGCGATAAGACTGCGCCCCACCGCGAACAAGAGCGCTGTGACCAGCGCCCCGAGCCACACATCGCGCCAGCGCAGCACCACGTCCGGCAGCACGCGGAAGATGGTCGCGAACAACAAGGTCACGACAAACAGCGACACCCCCCAATCCAGCAGCAGCAGCAGGGGTGGGGGGATCGGCACCCAATCGCTCGCAAACTCGACCACCGCCCGCACCGCCACGCTCAGCAGCAGCGACACCAGCAGCACGAAGCCGATCGCCAGCACGATCGTCATCGACAGCAGGCGCCCCTTCACGTAGATGAAAATGCTGCTGCGCGTCGGTCGCGGTGCCACGCACCAGATCGCATTGAGCGCGGTCTGCATCTGCCCGAACACGGTCGTCGCGCCGAAAAGCATCGCACCGAAGCCCGCGAGGGTCGGCAGGATTCCGCTCTGCTGGATGCGGCTGGCCTTGACCGCCGTCTGCACCGCCTGTGCCGCCTGGGGGCCGATCGCGGCCTCCAGCTGCTGCGCCATCTGGCCCTGCGCCGCCGACTCGCCCAGCACCAGGCCGACGATCGTCACCGCCACGATCACGACAGGGGCCACCGAGAACACCGTGAAGAAGGCGAGCGCCGCCGCGTGCACGAACACCTGGGCATCCAGCCACAGTCGCACGGTCCTCTTCAGCACCGCCATCCAGTAACGCACCCAGTTGCTCATCGTCGCGGCTCCCGTTCGATGATCCCTTTTAGCCCATGTGGATAGGGACGACAAGCGGGCCGATCATCGCACCCCCACCGATTCGGGCGCTCATGCAGTGGCATGTTCCGCGCCTGCGAGCAGGCTGCGGATCACCGGATGATCGACCTTGCGCTGCGCCGAGATCGCGTAGAAATGCTCGACCACGTCCGGGCAGCGTCCCAGCAGCGCCAGGCCGCGCGAGCGCGTGAACTCGTCCGACGAGAGCTCCGGCGCAGGAAATGCCCCAAGCCCGCTCTCGCCGAAGGTCGCCAGCAGCGCGCTATCCTCGAATTCGCCGACGATGCGCGGACGAATGCCGTGACGCGCCAGCCAGTCGTCCAGGCGGCTGCGCACTGCCGAGTCCGGCGTCGGCAACAGCAGGGGCAACTCGGCGAGGCATGCCGGAAAGTCGCGTTCGATTTTCGCGGCGATGTCGGCCCGCACATACCACGCGACCGACGACTTGCCGAGCCGGTGGCTAAACACGCGCAGGTTCGGATTCGCCGGAGCTGGCCGGTCGGCCAGCACGACATCCAGACGATGCAGCGCCAGATCGGCGAGAAGGTCATCGAAATCGCCTTCCTGGCACTGCAAGCGGAGATTGGGCGTCTGCACCGCCGGCTGCAGCAGGTGTCGCACCGCGGGCTTCGGCAATGCATCGGCAATCCCGACCGCGAGACGCACTCCCTGCGAGTTCGCCGCCTCCTGCACGGCGGCAGGCAAGGCTTCGCCCAGCTGGAAGATCTGCTCCGCATAGTGTGCTGCCGTCGCACCCGCCTCGGTGAGCTCGATTCCCCGCCCTACCGACTTGAACAGTGCGTAACCGAGCGAACGTTCCAACTCTCGCACCTGGGTACTGACCGTCTGCACCGCCATCTCGAGCCGCTCTGCGGCCCGCGCAATCCCGCCTTCCTTCGCGACGACCCAGAAGTAATATAGGTGACGATAGTTGAGCGGCTGCATTGAACTTCCTTTTTTTCTGACTAAACGTACTTTAAATTCATCTTCATCCGAAGTGCAAGTGTCAGTATCCTGCGCCCATCGCATGCACCCTCCGGTGCAGCGGACCGCGCCCCTTCGGGGAGTCCGCGGGACAAGGAACTCAAACACACAGAGGAGGCCCTGCCCTTATGAAACTCACCCGACTCCTGCTCTCCGTCTGCGCGCTCGTCCTGAGCGTCGGCCTGACGGCAAACGACGCCGAAGCCAAGCGCCTCGGCGGCGGCAAGTCGATCGGCACGCAGAGCAGCACTGCGCAATCGTCCACCACCGCCCGCACGGCAGACACCCCGACCGCACCGACGGCCGCCGCCGCAGGCCAGGCCCCGCGCAAGAACTCGTGGCTCGGCCCCGTCGCCGGCCTGGCCGCCGGCTTGGGTCTGGCCGCTCTGGCGTCGCACCTCGGCATGGGCGAAGAGTTCGCCAACATGCTCATGATCGGCCTGCTCGTGTTTGCCGCGATCGCCGTCTTCCGCCTGCTGATGCGCAAGCGCACGCAGCAGCCCGCCATGCAGTACGCGGGCATGGGCGCAGGTGGCGGCAGCATCCCGATGCAGTCGCAAGCGCAGCCCGCCTACGGTAGCGCCGCTCCTGCCACAGCCTCCGCGAGCAACGTCCTGCCGGCAGGTTTCGATGCCGAAGGCTTTGCCCGCCAGGCCAAGGTGAATTTCATCCGCCTGCAGGCTGCCAACGACGCCGGCAACCTCGATGACCTGCGCGAATTCGTGACGCCGGAAATCTTCGCCGAGCTGCAGATGCAGATCAGCGAGCGGGGCACGGCTCCGCAGCAGACCGAAGTGATGGAACTCAATGCCGAAGTCGTTGAATGCGTCGAGGAAAACCGTCGCTACCGCGTCGCCGTGCGCTTCCGCGGCCTGATCCGCGAAGAAGCCGGTGCCGCGCCCGTCAACTTCGACGAGTTCTGGCACCTCACCAAACCGGTCGACGGCAACCAGGGCTGGCAAGTCGCGGGCATCCAGCAGCTCAACTAAAAGAACCCCAGCGCCAACAAAGAGAAAAAGGGCGGCCGGACGCAAACCGGCCGCCCTTCTTCATTTTGCGCTGCCGTGCAAGGACACCTTTAGTCGAACTTGATCTCGCCCGCCTTGTCCGGGCGCCGGCCGCGCCTGCCGGCGTAAAAGTCGCGAATGTTGGCAAGGTCGCGCTCCGCGTCCCCGCTGAGGGTCACCCACGCCCCGATACCCACCTCGCGTCGGCCATAGTCGATGTACGCGAGCCCGAGCGGAACGCCTGCCTGGACCGCAAGATGATAGAAGCCGGACTTGAGTTGCGGCACATGCCCACGCGTCCCCTCGGGCGCGATCGCGATCAACAGGCGGTCCGACTCCGCGTAGCGACGCACCAGCTGAGCGACGAATCCCGTGCTGATGCGCCGATTCACCGGAATACCCCCCAGCCAGCGGAACAGCACTCCGAACGGAGGACTAAAGAGCGAGTCCTTCGCCACATAGGAAATCCGCAGGCCGGATGCAGAACGCGCGAGCACCCCGAGCGGAAAATCCCAGTTCGACGTATGCGGATACACCATCACGACCCCTTTCGGACCCGGCGGCGGCACGATCACCAGACGCCAGCCAGCCAGATGCAACAACATCCGCGCCAGCATTGCAGTTCCTCCAACAAGACGACGAACCCCCTGAAATTGCAGAAAATTCAGGGGCCGTATGAAAACTCGGCACTATCCGGCAAACGCCTCGACATGACAATCTGCGGACATCGCCGAACAAGATTTTGGAAATAGTTCTTGCGCACTTTAATGAAGTTGGCTATAGTGTTGTTTCTCCGACGCGGGGTGGAGCAGTCTGGCAGCTCGTCGGGCTCATAACCCGAAGGTCGCAGGTTCAAATCCTGCCCCCGCAACCACATTTATCTGACTTCCGGTCATAAAATCGGGAGTCAGTACGAAAAGCGAAAAAAGGCCGGCTACCATGCCGGCCGTTTTTGCTTCTAGCGTTCCGTCTTCCTTCGGCAGCAGCTCAATCGCCCCGCCAAAGAGGGACTTCAGCAGTTCGCGTGCCTCGGGGGCACGGGTCATCAGCAGGTTCTCGAGGTTGGCGATGAGGTGGTCGTACCGTGTGATAGCGGCGGCGATGACATCAGCCACGACCGGCGCGCTCCCGTGCGATTGTGCATACTCCCGCTCCAGGACGTCACGTTCCTGCTGAAGACGATTCAGTTCGTCGCGTAGAATTGTGGGGTCGATGCCGGCCTTGATGCTATCCACAAGCCGGCCGATTTGGCGTTTCACATCATCGAGACGCTTGCCGACCCGCTTCATGTCGCCGCAGGCATCGGCAAGCTGTCGGCTGGCTTCCGACGAAAGACTGAGCTTGAAACGCTCAAGCGCTGCGGGCGTCAGCAAGCGTTTTTTCAGTGCGTGCAGCACCGTCCGCTCCACCAGACTCCGGTCGACCTTCAGGCCATTCGAGCATGCAGCCGCTCCCCGGTCCTTGTGCTTTGCGCAGCCGTACCGATAGCGGTCCACGATGACGTAGTTCGACCCGCACTCGGCACACTTCAGCAGCCCGCTGAGCAGATACTTCGGTCCGGCGCCGGTACGCGCCTTCTCACCCGCCGCTGCCTGCTTCAGTCTGCTCTTGTCAGAGATGGTCTCCTGCCGCGCCTTGACCTTCGCCCACAAGTCGGCCGGTACGATTCGCAGTTCGGGCACCTCCGTTACAACCCAGAGCGATTCATCGTTTGCCTTGCGCGTGCGCTTTCCGGTGTCCGGATTTGTGACGAACCGGCCACGGTTCCAGATGTAGCGACCGTCGTACAGGGCGTTGTTCAGGATGCCACTGCCGTCCTTCGGGTCGCCGTGAATTGCAGAGCGCGCCCAGGTTCCACCCCGTGGCGCAGGGATGCCTTCTTCGTTCAGCTGCGCCGCAATCGCCATCGGGGAGTGACCATCCGCGAACATTCTGTGGATTCGCCTCACAACCGCCGCTTGCTCTTCATTGATTGTAAGAGCGTGACCGACTACCTGACCTTTCTCAACGACCGGGTTGGAGTCATAGCCGTAGGCCCGGCCGCCTGCACTCATGCCCTGTAGCGCGCGGCCTTCCAACCCCCGCTTCGTCTGGAAACGGATGTTGTCCACGTAGAGCTCATTCAATAGCCCTTTGACGGCAGCATGAATTTTTTCGCCAGGCGCGTCCGAGTCGTAGCCTTCCGAAACGCCCACAACGCGAATATCCAAGAATTTCAGGCGCTTGAGCGTCAGCCCCTGTTCCGTACCATCGCGCGCCAAACGACTGAGGTCATCCACCAGAAGCACGTCGAAAGCCCGTTTCTCGGCTGCCTGAAGCATGGCGTTGTATCCCGGCCGGGCACGGATAGTCCCTGAAATTTCCTCATCGCTGAACATGTGAGTAATCGCCATCCCCGCGCGCGCAGCAAATGCGCGGCAGTTTCGGGCCTGGTCCTCGGTGGAGGTCTTACGCTGCTTGTCGGAGCTGTAGCGCGTGTAGATAGCGGCCTTCATGCAGTGGCTCCCTCTTGTTGGATATGGGGTTGCTGGCTTGGCTCGGCGATGACCTGTTCGACGGCAATCGCCGCAATCAGCGCGATTAGTTGGGTCTCGGCGGCTGAAATTGCGTCATTTCTGGCGCTCTCGTTTTGGTGCTCCATTTACGGCGGTCCGATAACTAGGGACTACGTATAGAAAACACCACCACATCTAACTTGTAACAGTTTGTAACTGATTGCATGTCGCTAAGACTGGGTGCGAGCTTTGTGCCTATACGGTACTCCATGTCCTTTCGGAGTACCGAATGCCCCTGCAACCCCTTGACCTGACCTGGGCGCTAACCGCGCCCTTGGCGCCCCTCGATTTCGTTCTTCCGGGCCTCTTGCCAGGTACGTTTGGTCTCGTCGTTGCCCCCGGCGCCACCGGCAAATCCCAGCTCGCCTTGGAGGTATCCGCTTCCATCGCAGTCGGGCGGCCGGCGGCCGGTGGCCTCTTCCCGAGTAGCAATCCGGGGAAGGTAGTTTTCCTGGCTGGCGAAGAATCGGACCGGCTGCTTGCCGAACGTATCCGGGGCCTGCTGCTCCTGGACGAGCAGGGCGACCCAAACCTTCACAACAACCTTATCCTCCTGCCGATGGCTGGCGAGTCATGCACCTTGCTTGCCGATGGCCGCCCGACAACGCTCTACGACGAACTGCGGACCACGTCCGCCGGTGCACGCCTTGTCATCATCGACCCATTGCGCCGGATGCATGGCGGTGACGAGAACAACAGCTCCGACATGACCCGCTTCGTGGTGGCGATGGAGCAGCTTGCCAAGGCGACGGGCGCGGCGGTCGTTGGCTTACATCATGCAAATCGGGCATCCGCCGCTGATACGGCTTCGCAGCACGCCGCGCGCGGTTCCAGTGCTTTGGTTGATGGCGCCCGCTGGCAACTCAATCTATCAAGGATGGATGAGAAGACCGCCGACCAGCACATGATTTCCGAAGCCGAGCGCCCCCAGTACGTCGCCCTCGACTTCGCAAAGACCAACTATTTGCCGCCCCGCCCGCGTTGCTGGCTCAAGCGTGGGCCAGGCGGCAGATTCTCACTCGTGCAACTGCCCACCGTGGCGCCGAAGGGGCGAGCGGTCAGCGGTGCGCGCCTGCTAACCACTTAACCAGGAGAGCCCCGGCCTGCGAAAGAGGACAACCATCGGGGATTTTGCAGCACCAGGACATATTTGAAGTAACGCACCGCCGGGGCGCAAGCCCCGATGAATACCTCCACAATCTTTCAAGCCCGGCTACCCCGCCGGCCCTACTGTTCCGACGACCTTTCCCGTGGCCTGGTCATCCGCCCGGCCGCCACCGCACTGCGGCACCGGCACCTTCAGCCGAATGCGCCGCTCGAAGTGGCCTGGCTGGTCTTCGACCTCGACTATCCGGGCGCTGCATTTGCTTGGGAGAAGGCCAGGCTGCCGCCGCCCACGCTGACCGTCGTAAATCCCGAGAATGCCCACGCGCATTTGTTCTACGGCCTGACCACTCCGGTCGGCATGAGCGATGCCGCACGGGATGCACCGATTCGCTACGCGGCCGCCTTGCAGGCGGCATTCCTGGTAAAGCTGTGCGCCGACCCCGGCTATGCTGGCCTCATTGCCAAAAATCCATTCCACGACGCTTGGCGCGCCCTGTGGGTGCAGCATCTCTTCGACTTGTGCGAACTGGCCGAGTACGTCGACCTCCCCAAGCGCCGACCGCAGCTTGAAGTGCTCGGCCTCGGCCGCAACTGCAGCCTGTTCGACGAGCTTCGCGCTTGGGCATACCAGTGGGTACGAGAGTACAAGCGCAATGACTCCACGGTTGAACAGTGGCACCGGGCCGTTCTGGGGCAGGCGGAAAAGCTCAATGCTTTCACTGTGCCGCTGTCCTTCACCGAAGTGAAGGCCGTGGCCAGAAGCGTGGCCAAGTGGACCTGGCGGAATTTCAGTGATGAATCCTTCTCCGCCATCCAGTCCGCCCGTGGCAAGCGCGGTGGCCGACCAGCGACCACGACCCAGCATGGCGAACCCTGGGGTGAGCAAGGCATCAGCCGGGCGACTTACTACCGCCGTCTGAAGAGCGGCCTGCTTGTGCCAGAGGACGCCGGCCAGTGAGACAAAAGCCATATCAGATAGCAGCGCCCTCCCGCCTCCAGCGGGAGGCTACCCGGAGTACCGAAACCGCACGCAAACGAAAAACCCCGCCGGGGTCGGTGACGCGCGTCCGGCGGGGCTCACGGCGAAATTTAGGCCGTGATGAGAAATATACGTGCAGAGCGGCACCGACCCAAGCCGCTCCCCATGACCTTCCATTAGCAAAAAGATATGTCCTCGAATCTGTATAGCGACGTTTCGAAAGATAGGAACGTGTCGATGTGAACTTCTTTCCAGCCTACCGCTGCCAGGTCCCGGCAGAGTCTCTCCCGGAAGGCTGGCGTGCAGACGAACAGTACCTTTCCCCAGAGCATTCCGTCGCTCAGTAGCTCCGGGCCCGACTGGCGGAAAGCGTCACGGCCGACCGCGCCCAACCAGTGCAGCAGGCGCGCGTAGTCCTTCGCGTTCTTCCGGCTGCGCTCAACCTCGACCCACCACAGCCGTCCATCGCCACGCATGAGCACATCAGGCTTCTTTCCCGCGATGCCGTCCTCGCCGCCTAGCCAAAGCCCTTGTGCAATCTCGCGCTCCGTCGCCACCCGAAAGCCCGCAATGATGGCGCCGACCGCGACTTCGTTTGCAATGGAGCGATGCCGGAAATGCGCAGTGCTGAACGTGCGCATCAGGTCCTTGCCTGTAACCGCTGACACTCCAATCTGCAGCAGCACGCGCGCACCAGCTTCGGCTAACGCGTAAATGAGGCTGCCGTCCGGCGCTCGGCTGTTCAGCACCTGGCGCTTCTCGCGCAGGCGGCGCAGTGTCCGCTGCGCCATACGCAGGCCGGCAGCCGTCGGCACAGGTGGCTTCAGGCTCGGCTCCCCGGAGGGATTCCGAGCCCAGCGTTGCCACACAAGGGCCGCCAGGTCGCGGGTGCGCAGCCATCCGAAGCGGTGCAACGCCCGTAGCACATGCACCTCGTTCTCCCGGGCAACTGCCCGTCCGTCCTTCGTCGTCATAAGTTATCTCTCCGTAGTCGTGATAACCCGTATAGCGACGTTTCTCCTGTTCGTTTGCCGCTACGGTGGAGGACGAACAGGGGAAACGAACGGCCGCGTGGCGGCCGAGGGGCACCATGGCCTTTTCCCGGGCTGGACGCCCGGCCGGCCATTCGGGCGTCTGGACGCCGCCCGTGCCCCCGAAAAGCGGGGCGCCCCACGCCTTCCGTTATGCGCTGCGCGCGCCACTCCACGCGCGGGAAACCCGCTCAACCGTCTGCGCTGGACGCGCCGCCGGCTTTGGCTTCGCCTGCGGTCTTCACTGCGCTCGACTTGACCGGGTTTCCCGCGCGTGCCGCGTGGGGCGCCGGGGCGTTGCCCCCCGGTCGGCTGCCGGTCCGTGGGCGGACCTCTGGCGGCTGGGGCCGCCAGCGCCAACCGGCTCCCCCCAAAGCCCTCCATCGACCGCGTTTGGGCGCGGTGCGATTCCGGGGGCTGCGGGCAGTCGTGCCCTAGCCCCACGCCAAGTCCTTCGGCCCTGTCGCGGCCCCCCTGCGTCGCTCGGCTGGCGCCAAGCGACTGCGCGCCTTTCGGCTGGCCGCTGTCGTGGCACGGACTGTCGCCAGCCCGTGCGAGTCGTTGCGTCAGCTTACTGACGCAACTGCCGGCCTTGGCACAGGGGTAGCGCCTTCCGCCTCCCGAGTTCGCCGCCCGTCGATGGCGACTCTCATCCTCGCCGGTAAGCCTGCAAGAGCCTGCGGCACATGTGCGCTCCTGCGCCCGGTCCCTAGCGGGCTGCGGCCTTGGCAGCGCTCTTGCCGGCTGTCCTGATGACGTGGATGCCGTTGTCGCCAGGGCGACGAACTCAGGAAGCACGGCGGAAAGCAAACGCCCCCTCCATGCCAAGACCGGTAAGGCGTGAAGGGGGCTCGGAATCTAGGAACCCGGTCATTTTTTCAGGAGCAAGCCCATGACATCCACCGATAGCCTCGAATCCCTTTTTGGTAACGTGATTTACGCCTATTCGCGAGCCGATGCGACGGCCGATGGCGTGTTGGTCGATGTGAGCGAGGCAGCCCACGAAGCGGGTTTCCGTATTCCGATGGCGATGACGGCCGCTGCTTGGGATGACTGCGTGCAATGGTGCGAAGCGGACAGCAAGCGTCAAACGCCGCAGGATGAGGCCGGCAGACTTTGGGACGTGGTGTGGATGGCCGCGATTGCCGGGCGAAACGCCCGCGGTGAGCGGGTGCCGTTCCAGCTCTACCGCGTGCCCCGTGGCGGACGCGCCATCCGGCCCCGGCTAACGACTCTGCATCTGCACATTGGCCCGGGTGATGTCGGCGAGCCGGTCATCACCATCTTGTTACCCACCGAAGACTGACTTCCCCCGCCTCGCCGCAGGTCGGCGAGGCTCCCACCGCTTGAAAGGAGAAAAATATGTCCCGCTTCCATTTGTGCAACCCAATCAACCCAGCCACCGGCCTGCCAATGACCGACGACAGCATCGGCGGCGTCGACGTGGGCGGCAGCCCCTGGGGCACCGATATTCACTCGTACCACAACCCGTGGTCCTCGTCGGGCTGGGAAAACAATTTTCACGCGCCGGTGTAAATGCCGAGGGTCGGCGTGCCTATACGTACATGTAACCCTTTCATGTAACGGAGCAGGATATGACCGACCCTATCTCAAGCACAAACCCCACCGCTGATACCCTCCTGAACGATACGCCACTCGATGTCGCCGGCGCTGCACGCGAACTGGGTCTCAAGCCCGTCCGCGCCTGGGTGCCGGACGAGAAGAAGAAAGCCAGCACGGCCGGGGCCGAGCGAGTTCGACGTTGCCGAGCAAAGGCGGAGCAACAAGGATTCAAGCAACTGAGTATCACGGTGTCTGCCGAACTGCACCCGATGCTCAAGACCCTGGCTGCCAGGACGAAGGCCGGTGAGCCCGCTGAGGCGGTGCTCGCCGAACTCCTTCCGGAGTCCAGCATTTCGCCCTCAGTTACCGCCGACAAGCACCCGGAATCCTCAGTCGCGTGGTTAGACGCGCTGCCAGCTTGGCGTCGCTGGCTATTGCGCTGGCTTCTGCCTCGTGGTGTCGCGAGCACTCGTTGAGATACGCTCGCACACGCACCTAGGCTTGCGCGTGCGGGCATAGGTCACGTATGGACCTACGCGGCGAACGGCAACTAGGAAGATTGGCTAGCGCGCAAAGTGCAGGCGGGGCCTAGCAGCCTCTCAGCCAAGTACATCAAAGACGCCTCGCCGTCGGGCCTGTTTGTGGGCGCCGCCAAGAAGGAGTTCGAGGCGAGCCGGACCACGGCATGTTCCCCGGTGCTCGAGAAGCGGGAGCTCGCGCGCCACGGCATGGAGCGCTAAGCACGTACCGCCCGCGGGATGACGGCACGCCGCACGGGCGCGCCCTTCCGTGGTGCCCTCAGCGCGAGGACGACTCCAGCACGGCCGCAATCGCCGCGAGCCGACGGTTACGCGAGTAATGAGTCTCGCCCTCGTCGTCCTTCGAGTAGTTCTCGGACTCCACAACTTCGCTCAACAGACTGGCGGCGCTCGGCACTGAATAGTTGCGCGCCACCTGACGGGCCGCCCATTCGTCGGCATCGAGCTCCAACCGCTTGATACGCTCACGGAACGCCGTCAGGTCCGGGTTATCGAACCCGGCTTTGACAGTCGCGACGAGGTCTTTCGGGTCGGTGCAGGCCGGGCAGTAGGCAAGCTGCTCCCGGTAGGCATCGATGGACGCTGTAAGTCGATGGTTCAGAAAACCATGGGCGTACTCGTGCGCCACCGTGAAAGCGAGTCTAAGCTCAGTGGCATCCTGCGCCAATTCGCCCGAAATCATCGCGTTGTACCCGTCCGACTGACTTCCGTAAGGCATTACCAGATTCACGAAGATACGTTTGTGCGGAATGCCTAGCTTGCGTGTGATAGCCAACACGCGCGGGTAGCCGGTCGCCGGCTCGATGAACAGCGTGTCCTTCGTTGGGTCATCAATGTTCCAAGGCGACTCCGATGCGCGGATGAGCCCGACGATGTCCTTCTGAATCGCGCGGCCCCCTCGCTCCACGACATCTGCCGGCACCGGAGCGGCCTTACCAGCCCCGTCCGCGAGCGCCGCGTTTGCAGCGAGAATTGAGAACAGCCCTAGCAAAACCGACTGATAAACACGCATGACGTCATCTTCCACTGAATAGGCGCATCGCACTCATTCTTATGCACTGAAAAAGGGGGCAGGCTCGACTTAACACTGTGTAAATGAATGAACGGCAAGAACGCGACCTGTTGGGGGTTCTGGTAGGTTCGTGCGTGTTGGCGCTGCGATGCCGCCGCGGTGAGATTGGATAAATGCTCTACACCACACCCTGATCTCCAATCGAAGATCAGGGGGCACTCCGAATAGCTCTCAGCAGGAGGGGGCGGGATAGACCCACTGATTTTGGAAGTTATCAAACCGCGAGTTAACCTTGACATGCATCTTGCATCCATTCTCATAGGAAACGATGCAATCTCCATTGCTGCAGGTTGATTGGCAACGGAGTGTGGCTGTACGAGGCCTGCAATCGCCACCGGTTACATTCGCTACCGGCTTCGCAGAAAACCCGGCGAAGTCCTCCCAGTACTTGATGTTTTCGGACGGGCAATTATTGTAATTCTTACTGCAACCGTCGTATGCCGCATCCACTGCGGCTTGGGATGATTCAGCACCGGTGATCCAACTGCACCCGCCATCGCCACAGACGATTGCTCCATATCCGGGGCCTTTTGCGCGCATCGCAATCTTGCACTTGCTTGCAAGGTTGCCTATGCCACTCTTACGTGCTTCAACGCGGCAGCCCTCCAAAGCGTGAGCATCTGCTTCCTTTTGGGATTCGTAATTGCTTGTCCTGGACCACGTCTCTAGCACGTGGCCGTCAATTGCCGAAATTGATGTGAATGCAAAGGCATTGATATAAAGAAAGCTGAATGCAAGCCCTGACAACAAACGCAATGCGGTAGCCACCGTGCCTCCTCTAACTCGCAAGTCTAATCCGAAAATTCAGTCTCGATTCTAAATCGTGATCCTTTACTACGGCCGCTTAGGTGTAGCTTTTTGTTCGCTCGTTTCCTTGATGTTGTTACAAGTCACCATAATGAGCCAATTGCCGCGCGCCTGGTCAGAACGCTCACTTCTCGTTGTTCAGCTTCTCAAGTTCCCTCAATGCGTCCTTCCCCGCTGCAACGGCTTGCATCGCCTGCTCGCGGACGGTAACTGACTCATTCAGCTGAGATATTAGATTCGGACAATCAGCAATGTCCTTTTCACTTAACCGTTGGTTCATGACCTGCGACGCGATGCGCTCAAACTGTTTTGATTCATCTGCATTCGCGCCTAGCGACTTGATGTAACGCTTTGAGAACGCCACATAATTCGAAGCGTATTTTTTTCCACCGCAGGACTTGGCAATGTATCGGAACAAGCGCTCGCCTTCGGCGGCCTCAACTAACTGCTGCTGAGTTGCAGCGACCGCATGGATGCTAAACAGCGCGAAACCCGCCGCCAATGCGGCGCGAACTTTGTGGTGCATACGAACTTCCTCCCGTGAATTGTTAAAACACAGCCTGTCGAATAGACTATTTTCTATTTGCATCCAATCTGCATGTCAAATCAAGGCTCTTCGGTGCTGTTGGTTAGAGCTTCCGCTTCATTTGGTACCGTGGATGGGAGTCCCAGTACAACGTAGACCGGGCGATGGTCTGAGCCCATGCGTGGGCCGACTCCACGGTCAACGACGCGCCAGTGGGGGCTCACGACGACCTGGTCGATGGGAATTGCTGGCAGGAGGGCGGGCCACGTCGGTTCAAGGCCAGTCGCCCGCCGCAGGCCATGCGCTGCGAAAGGATGCATGGCAGTGGACCAGGGCGTCGCATTGAGGTCGCCTGCGATAATAGCGGGTAGCATTGTGCCGACCGCCCAGCTTGCCTCCGACTCAAACAGCGCGGCACGCAGCACGTGATAATGCGAGTTTACGGGCGGCATCGGATGCAGGGCGGAGAGCGCGACCTCGATGGCACCAATACGTACACGGGTGCGGATATGGGGCGTTTGCCCGTGCGCCTCGCGGACTTCACTCAAAGCAAGAGGATGGCGGGACAACACGGCGAGACCGAACGGTCCCTCCTGTACGTGCACGACCCGATGCGGGAAGCGCTCCCAGCGCCCGAACTCGCCCGCGACCGATGGCGTGACTTCCTGCATGACTACCACATCAGCGCCGAGGCTCTCGGCCCATCCGTGCAAAGGCGACGGATTCTCGCCGTGCAGATTAGCCGTTACGACGGTGAGCGACTGCTGCGGTCGGGGCACGACCGCATAAGTCTCTGGGCTCGCGAATCCCCAGCCAAGCGCCAGAGCACTTAGGCCCGAAAGCGCCCAGGCATACGAGCCTATGGCCAGGAGCCACGTCGCGCACACCCCGCCAAACACGAGATACACCCACTGCCAGTGGGACGCAAGGTCGAGCAGCCAAGCGAGCGTTGAATGGCTTTCGGGCAGCCCAGTCGTCAGCGGGGTCAGGGCTCCGACAAGGCTAAACGCCAACAGAACTTTGGCCCGGCGGCGAGACTGCGGCGTTGATGGGGGCATGAGGTGGATAAAATTTGGTGGTCCCAACGGGTGCGTAGACTTTGCGGCTGAAGAGCGCGCCGTTCTGCATCCGCAACTCAACCCGGCCTGCCCGTCGGTCGACTAGACGTTCATGTCTTTTCAGGTGCCCGAAGCGACGCCGGTAATGGGGTCAACCTTGCCCGTGGTGCCACGCTTGGGGTCGGTCAGACACACCGTGTCGGTCCCGCGGCAGATGATGCCTTGATACTCTGGCTCGGGCCCATTCACTTCATGGAGCATGCCGGCGAGCTTGTACTGAACAACATCTCCGACACCCAGTGGCTCAGGTATCAGCATCACGACTTGAGCCGTGGTGAGGTCCAGGAGCTTCCGTTCAATCTCAAGGACTGCGAGCGTGCGCTCTTTGCACTGCGCGACAGTAATCTTGCCGTCCTTGAATTGATCGCAAATCTTGGCTTGTTCGGCCTTGTCGACGATTTTTTGGGCACGAAAGCGCATCACGTCCCCGGCCTTATAGCCGGCAACGTGGGACAGTGTGGTGGCACAGCCGGAAAGCCCAAGCAGGGCAACAAGCAGCAGGGGCAAACGAAAGTGAAGCATTTTCACCTCTCTAGACAGCGTGGAATGGGATTACCTTTGAGTCGCCACCATTTAGTCAAAATACGAAGTGGATAGCGGCGGAGAGGCTAGGCAGCCACAGCGGCTTACCGACAGTTTCCGGAATCGCTCGACCCAAAGACTTCGCAATATCTGAAATCTCCCGGCATCGGAAGGCGGTTTACCCCGGAGAAGTGAGATGAGCTCGCGCTATCCAGTGGAACTAGGTCACCCGCGAAAGCCCCGGTTCTCCCCCGCACTTTTTTCGCGTCTGCCAGTTGCATTTCTCTCAATTTGACTGCCTCTGCCGTTAAGAGCTGAGCCTTCTTTTTTTGTTCAGGAGAGGCTTCCTCATTATTTATGACTTGAGCAAACCACTTTCGGGCCCCGTCGTAATCCGGCGTCATGACTTTTCCCTTCCCCTGCATATACAGTAACCCAGCCATGAACTGGGCACCTGCGTGGCCGAGATTCCCTGCCTCCTCATACAATTCGTGCCCGCTATACGGGCGAAATTTTGGATTTCCGCTGGAGCGTGGCACCAGGTACACGTCACCCAGCTCAGCCTTTGCCTCCCTAAGACCTTGGTCCGCCGCCTTCTTGAGCCAAAGGGCTGCGGCCTCATAGTCCACTGCGTAGCCGTCCAGCCCAAAGCGGTATGCGTCACCAAGCCAAAACTGGGCAACTCGGTCATTAGCCTCTGCAGCTTCCTTGCGCAATCGGATAGCCGTAGCCTTATCGGTCATACCTGAGTGACCGAAATAGAGGCTCCAGGCAACTTCTGTCTTGGCGCCCACGTGCCCCTTCGCCATGGCTCGCTCGAACCACGCGAGCGCATCGTTACCTTTTCCCCGCTGGGAAAGGGTCAGAGCAAAGTCAAACTGTGCATCCGGGTGTCCACCTGTCGCGGCGGTCCTTAGCCAAGCGTCGGCCTCCCGTTCGTCTTTGCGGAGTCGATAGGCATGGGAAATTAGGTATTGTGCTGATATATCCCCGCCTTTTGCTGGCCCGACCAACTCGGCAATCGCGCGCTCCGGATTGCCTGTCAGGTAGTCAACTTCTTCTTGCGTTAGCGCGGCGAAGGATATGTGTGCCCACAAAGATAATAGGGCGCCTAACGTGAATAGATGCCACTTCGAGCGCATTACACCTCCGAGGACTGCGGTTGACCGCGATACGTTAGCCCGAGCAGTCCGAGGAGAAGTGAGACGACACCTCTGCATCCAGGTGTGCAGCCCGGCCACCATCCCATTTAGGGAACAGGTCCGAAGGCTTTGCGTCCCGCCGTTTCCGAACGGTATGCCGATTTAGATAGAATAACCCAATTCTGAATTGATATGAAACAGTTTGTAAAGCGCGCATATCGATGCCAACTTGATATGCATCAAGGAAATAATTGTGCGATTCACAAGGTTTCGACTGGCGCTTAGGTGCGCAGCTATTGGCGTCGAACGGCCTCTGGTCACGAGTTCGTGAATGAAAATACGTCGGAACAGCGGAACGGATGCTGGCAGCACAGGCTCAGATGGGCCGGTTCTTCCTTCGCGTGGCACTTCGGATACGTCGTCCGCTTGCCGGCAAGATGATGGCAACGGGAGCCGTGAAATAAATGTCTAATCCTGCCCCCGCAACCAAATAAATCAAAGGCCTGCACTCGTGCAGGCCTTTGTCTTTTCGGTCGTCGATCGATTCAGCGGTAAAGCCCCCCCCTGCTCCTGACACCAGGCCATTCCGGTAACAGCGCCGTGCTCGAGGCAACCCCACCCGAGCACCTCCCCGCCCACGATTCCGCTCACTGCAGGCGTCGCCCGCGCCCCATGCATCCACTGTGTGCCGGGCACATACTTGGCCGGCATGACCCGAAACTATCACGCCGATGCATAGAAATCGTTAGAAACAGCAATGCCGGGCGTCTAAGGTGAGTATCGCTTCCGCCTCACTCACCCCTTCAAGGAGAGCTTGCGCATGAACAACGAGAATAAGTGTCCCTTCACCGGCATGCATGGCGCACGTACGACGGTCGGCGTTCGCTCGAACCGGGACTGGTGGCCGAACCAGCTAAACCTGAAAATCCTTCACCAGCACGCCCCGGCTTCCAATCCGATGGGCGCCGAATTCGACTACGCCACCGAGTTTCGGAAACTCGACCTGACCGCACTGAAGAAGGACCTGCACGCCCTGATGACGGATTCGCAGGACTGGTGGCCCGCCGACTGGGGGCACTACGGCGGCCTGTTCATCCGCATGGCGTGGCACAGCGCGGGCACCTACCGCACTGCCGATGGCCGGGGTGGCGGCGGCACGGGAAACCAGCGCTTTGCGCCGGTCAATAGCTGGCCGGACAACGGCAATCTGGACAAGGCACGCCGCCTGCTCTGGCCGATCAAGCAGAAGTACGGCAACAAGATCTCCTGGGCCGATCTGATGATCCTGGCGGGGAACTGCGCACTCGAATCCATGGGCTTCAAAACCTTTGGCTTCGGCGGCGGACGCGCCGACATCTGGCAGCCCGAGGAGGATATCTACTGGGGCAACGAGGACACCTGGCTTGGCGACAAGCGTTACAGCGGGGACCGCGAACTGGCCAATCCGCTGGCCGCGGTGCAGATGGGACTGATCTACGTGAACCCGGAAGGCCCGAATGGCAACCCGGATCCGGTGGCCTCCGGTCGCGACGTGCGCGAGACCTTCGCCCGCATGGCCATGAACGACGAGGAGACCGTGGCGCTCGTCGCCGGCGGTCACACCTTCGGCAAGGCGCACGGCGCCGGCGACCCGGCCCTCGTCGGCCCCGAGCCCGAAGGCGCTCCCATCGAAGCGCAAGGCCTGGGCTGGATCAACCGTTTCGGTTCCGGCAAGGGCGGCGACACCACCACCAGCGGCATCGAGGGCGCGTGGAAACCGAATCCGACCACGTGGGACAACGGCTACTTCAACATGCTCTTCGGCTACGAATGGGAACTGACCGAGAGCCCGGCCGGGGCCCACCAGTGGGTGGCAAAGGACGTCAAGCCGGAACACATGATTCCGGACGCGCACGATCCGTCGAAGAAACACCCGCCGATGATGACCACGGCCGACCTGTCGCTACGTTTCGACCCGATCTACGAACCCATCGCGCGCCGCTTCCATCAGGATCCGCAGGCCTTCGCCGACGCGTTTGCGCGCGCGTGGTTCAAACTGACCCACCGCGACATGGGACCCAAGGCCCTCTACCTCGGCCCCGAGGTGCCGGTCGAAGACCTGATCTGGCAGGATCCGATTCCCGCCGTCGATCACCCCCTGATCGACAGCGCGGACATCGCCGGGCTGAAGGCCAGGATCATGGCCTCGGGCTTGTCGGTCGCCGAGCTGGTTTCCACCGCCTGGGCCTCGGCGTCCACCTTCCGCGGCTCGGACAAGCGCGGCGGCGCCAACGGCGCACGCATCCGTCTGGCACCGCAGAAGGACTGGGAGGCGAATCAGCCGGATCAATTGGCCAGGGTCCTGGCAACGCTCGAGGAGATCCAGCAAGCGTTCAACCGCGCCCAGACAGGCGGGAAGAAAGTCTCGATGGCCGACCTGATCGTGCTGGGCGGCTGCGCGGCGGTTGAAGCTGCGGCCAAGGCCGCCGGACATGCGGTGGACGTCCCCTTCACCCCGGGCCGCGGGGACGCCTCACAAGCGCAGACCGATGTGGAATCGTTCGCCGTTCTGGAACCGCTCGCCGATGGTTTCCGCAATTACCAGAAGCAGGCATGCACGGTGTCCGCCGAGGAGATGCTGGTGGACAGGGCGCAGCTCATGACCCTGAGCGCGCCCGAGATGGCGGTGCTGGTCGGCGGCCTGCGGGTGTTGGGCGCCAACGCGGGGAATTCGCCGCACGGCGTGTTCACGAAACGGCCTCAGGCGCTGACGAACGATTTCTTCGTCAATCTCCTCGACATGGGCACGGTCTGGACGCCGGCCTCGGAGGCGGGGGATCGCTTCGAAGGACGTGACCGCAAGACTGGCGAGGCCAGGTGGTCAGGGACTCGGGTGGACCTCATCTTCGGTTCCAACTCGCAGCTGCGCGCATTGGCCGAGGTCTATGCACAGGACGATGCACAGGAGAAGTTCGTGCGCGACTTCGTGGCAGCGTGGAACAAGGTGATGAACCTGGACCGCTTCGACGTGAAGTGATCTGAACGCGACGTTCCGGGGATCTCGGCGCGGGGCGGATCCGCTCGGCGCCGGAATCGCCTCATCTCAGTGCGTCGCACAGATCGCCGAGGCTCGACAATTCCAGGTCCGGACGCTCATCGTGCGGCCACGTCGCCTGCGTACGGTTGAGCCAGGCAGCCTGCATGCCGGACTTGAGCGCGCCCAGGACGTCCAGCAGCATGTCGTCGCCCACGTGCAGCACCTCATGCGACTGGACTCCCGCCGCGTCGGCAGCGGCATGGAAGATCCTCGGATCGGGTTTGGACAGGCCTATCTTCGTCGCGGCGACACTGGCGACGAAGAACGGCTCCAGTCCGATGCGCCCGAGCTCGGCATTGCCGTTGGTGAGGCTCACCAGCGGATAGCGCGCGGCGAGGAACTCCAGCGCGGGCAATGCGTCCGGGAAAAGGGTGACGTTCTGGCGCTCGGCGAAGAAGAGCTCGAAGGCGGGCTCCGCCAGTTCCGGGTCGTCGCCCGAACTGGAAAGCGCGACGCGGATCGATTCGCGGCGCAATGCGGCGAGGTCGTGCGCAAGATCCGGTCGCTGCAGTTCCATCGCGTTGCGGATCTGGCGCAGTGTCTGCGGCGTGGGGTAGCGCTCGGCCGTCATTGGCGCGTTGACGACGAGCCACTCGTGGAGGACCTTTTCCGCGCGCTCGATGGTGGGCCAGATGGGCCACAAGGTATCGTCGAGGTCGAGCGATATGGCCCGGATCGTTTGCAGGTTGCGCATGCGGGCGAGCTTACCTCATCTGCTCGGGGAGGCCAGCGTTCGTGCGTTCGCAAGCAGCCCCCGGTCGACAAGCAGTCGCCGCATGCTGTTCGCCAGCACGGACGGCAACTGCGCATCGGCGGTCCAGGCGAAAGCATCGATTTCGGGCACCTGCCGGCCGGTTTCATAGTGGGCGAAGTAACTGGTGCATCGGCAGAGTTCGGGCCGGACCTCGCTTGTTGTGGTGACGACGGCAAACAGGTGCAAGTCCTTGCCCCGGTAGTAGGCGTGGCGACCAATGTCGACGAGGCGATCGGACGTGAACTCGAGACCGAACTCTTCGTGAGCCTCCCGCAGTGCGCAAGTCATCGGCTCTTCGCCTTCCTCGAGGAGCCCCTTGGGCAGATCCCAGTGACTGCTCCCCGTCGAGTGACCGAGAAGCAGCTCGGCGCGCTCATTGATGACCAGCAGGCCGCAGGAGAGTTGGTTGACAGTCATGGGGGCAGAAGCTTTCGTCGTGAAACAGTGGAATGAGGAAAAAACAGTGTGCGCGTATCGCATCCGACTCGCGACAAAGGAATACGGTTCCGAATGCGGTGTTGTACGATGCATGCAATCCGGCCGGCGCGAATCAGGCGATCCGGCCGGCAACCCTGCCGTCACACGATACGAGGAATAACCATGACCATCATCGTCGCTTATGCCCCTCGCCCGGAAGGCCGCGCCGCCGTCGATAAGGGAATCGAGCTCGCGCGCCGTTTCGAGGAGCATCTCATCGTCGTCAATGCGGGCCCGGGCGGCACGGCAAGCGATCCGTCGCTCGCCGACACCGCCGACGCGGAGGACATCGAGAAGCTGCTCGTCGCGTCCGGGGTGGACGCTGAATTCAAGCAGTTCGTGCGCGGCAACAGCGCGGTCGAGGAGATCGAGGAGATGGCCGAAAGGCTGCAGGCGTCCCTCGTCATCATCGGCCTGCGCAGGCGCTCGCCGGTGGGCAAGCTGTTCCTCGGCAGTACCGCCCAGGATCTCCTGCTCAAGGTCAGCTGCCCAGTGCTCGCGGTCAAGGCCGGCTGACGCACGGACATCGCGGCGCGACGCGGAATCGGGGCCGTACCTCGCCCCGGTTTTGCGCAAGCGGCGCGGTCCCACCCACGCACAGATCATGTCTCAACAGCCCTAGCGCTGGAAGCAGGTCTCGTTGCCGAAATTCCCGCCTTTGAATTCGGGCTGGTAGTAGTACTTCGTGAACGTCCACTTGCCGTTCTTGGCCTTTGTGAACGACGCCAGTCCGGTGCCGTAGTCCTTGGGCGCCGGATCGGTGTTCGCGAAAAAGATCCCCATTTCCCTGCCCTTCGCCGCCGCGTGGCCGGGGTACTCGCCATATCCGGACACCTCGAGCTTGAAGCGATAGGCACCATGCTCGCCATTGCTCTGTGACGGCACGAGCTCCAGGGTCACGACACCGTTGTACGGTCCTTCATGGCTGTCCATGCCCCGGCAGTCGTAAACGCCGCTGTAATCCGTTCCCTTGAACGGCTGCGGCGCCATGCGCATCGAGGCGGGCTTCGCGGCGGACACCGTCTGAGCCACGACGGGAGCCGAGCACAGCATGAGCACGAGAAATGCGGACGATGGAATTTTCATGGGCGCGGGATGTCGATGAGGATTCGATATTCTAAATGCGAAGCGCTGCAGGACTTCGGGTGCCGAGCCGACGATTTGAGGACATCTCGATGAGCGACAATACGTACACACCACCGAAAGTCTGGAAATGGGAGGCCCCGAGCGGCGGCAAGTTCGCCAGCATCAACCGCCCCATCGCGGGCCCCACGCACGAGAAGACGCTGCCGGTGGGCAGGCACCCGTTGCAGCTGTATTCGCTGGCGACGCCGAATGGTGTGAAGGTCACCATCATGCTGGAGGAACTGCTCGAATGCGGGATCACCGGGGCCGAGTACGATGCGCACCTGATCCGCATCACCGAAGGCGACCAGTTCGGCAGCGGCTTCGTCGCGGTGAATCCCAACTCCAAGATCCCAGCCCTGCTCGACCGCAGCGTCACTCCGCCGCAACGGGTGTTCGAGTCCGGCACGATCCTGCTGTACCTCGCGGAGAAGTTCGACGCCTTCCTGCCGAAGACGCTCGCCGGGCGCACCGAGTGCCTGTCGTGGCTGTTCTGGCAGATGGGCAGCGCGCCCTTCCTCGGTGGCGGCTTCGGCCATTTCTACGCCTATGCGCCGGAGAAATACGAATACCCGATCAACCGCTATGCAATGGAGGCCAAGCGCCAGCTCGACGTGCTGAACCGCCAGCTGGCCGAGCGGCGCTACATCGCGGGCGACGACTACACGATCGCCGACATCGCGATCTGGCCTTGGTACGGAGGCCTCGTGCTGAATCAGGTGTATGAGGCGGCCGAATTCCTCGAAGCGCACACCTACACGCACGTCCTGCGCTGGGCGCGCGAAATCGCCCAGCGGCCGGCCGTGCAGCGCGGGCGCAAGGTCAATCGCACCTGGGGCGAACCGCGCGATCAGCTTCGAGAGCGCCATGACGCGAGCGACTTCGAGTTCCGGACGCAGGACAAGCTCGCGACGGACCGGGACGACTGAGGGCGTCCAGGTATCCGGCCAGGTGCCCGGCCAGATCCTGGGCATCATCCTCTGCACCGTGGATGAAGCTCGACTTGCGCCGGCGCAGGAAGGGAAGCCCCATCACGTACAGGCCGGGGGCGTCGGCGACGCCGCCGTTGTGGCGGATGTTCCCCTTGGCGTCGAGCACCGGCAGCTTCAGCCACGAGTAGTCCGGCCTGAAACCCGTGGCCCAGATAACGGTGCGGATGCCCTCCCGCTTCAGATTCAGCCCGAGGATCTTTTTTTCCGGCAGACGCGTCGCGTCGAAGCGTTCCGCGGGCGGTAGCGATCCGTCGTCGATATGCGTCGCCGCCCACGTGTCGATCGTGGCGAGCAGTCGCGCCATCTTGAGGTCGGCCAGCGCGCAGACATTGCGCAGCGCCCCTGAGAACTGCACCTGCCCGTCCCGGACGTTGGCGACGCGCCCAACGAGGCGTGCGCCGCCGGCGCTCAGGGCATTGAGATCCATGATCGCCCTCTCGCGCGAGCCGATGAGCTGCGGCGAGGCGACGCCACGCGCCCGGCTCAGGTCGTCCAAGGCGTCGTAACGCTGGTCGAGGAGGCCCGCCGCATGCATCCACCACTGGATGTCGCGCCCCCGGTACATGCGCGGCATGCGCACGTGCTCGCCGATGGCGAGGGTCACCGGATGGCCGGCGCGCTGCAGCTCGTCGGCCAGCTGCAGCCCGGTCGCAGAGGCGCCGACCACGAGCACCCCGCCCGCTTCGACTTGGCCCGGGTTGCGGTACTGGTAGGGCGTGAGCTGGGCGACGCCCCCGGGCAGCGAGGCGCCGATCCGCGGCACCGACGGCCGCGCGAACGCGCCGCTCGCGAGGACCACCGCCCGGCAGCGCCAGCGGCCGCGGTCGGTGTCGACGCGGTAGCCCGCGTCATCGGCCATCACCGCCCTGACCGTCGTGCCCGTGCGTACCGGCGCACCGCTGGTCCGTGCGTAGCGGGCGATGAAGGCTGCCACCTCGTCGCGGCGCATGTAGCCGTCCGGGTCGTCGCCGTCGTACGCCATGCCCGGCAGGCGGGTGAGCCAGTTGGGCGTGAGAAGCCGCAGCGAATCCCAGCGCTCGTGACGCCAGGCGTTCGCGACCTCGCCACGCTCGAGGACCACGTGGTCGATGCCGCGCCGGCCGAGACAGTGGCTCATGGCCAGGCCGCTGTGGCCGGCACCGACGATGACGACATCGACGGTGCCGACCTGCAGCGATCCGGCGGAGAAGGCCGCCGCGTTCATGACACCATGACCGACACGTCGGTCGGATTGGTGAAGATGTCGAACACCGCGGAGCGCTTCTGCGACTGCGCCACCAGCGCCTCGATCTCCTCGCGGGTCGCGTCGGCGTCGATGTCGAAGATCACTTTCACGCCGTCGAAGCCGTTGCGCACCTCGCTGTCGATGCCGAGGATCCCCTGCAGGTCCATGCCGGCCTCGAGCGTGGCCTTCACCGAACGGAGCTGGATGTTGCGGTTCTGGGCCACGGCGGCGATCCCCGCCGTCAGGCATCCGGCCAGCCCCGCCAGCACGATCTCGACCGGCGTGGCGCCATGATCCTCGGCCGCGAACAACTCCGGGTGGTCGCTGTCGATGCGGTGCGCCATGCGGTGCATCTGCTCCTCGCCGAGGCCGAAGTAGCTGTCGATGGTCGAACGCGCGTGGGTGCCGTTGATCCACTCGCAGGTGGCGCGCCAGTTGAAGCGCGCGGCTTCCGGCATCTTGCTGAGCGCTTCGCGCGCGCCGAGCAGGGCCTCGACGTTGATGCCGTTGTCGACACGCATTTGTGTTTGGGCGTCCATTTTCCGTCTCCTGAAAGTCTGTTGGATGTGCCCGATCGCCGATCAGGCAAGACGGACTTTCCGCCCACGACGTTGGAAACAGCGTGAGAACGGCCGTGGTATTTGCAGCAGCGGGGGGACAGGCCGCGTGGAATCTGCGCGCGGCAGCCGAGCGTGCCCTCAGGCTTCGGGCAGCAGCGCGGAAAAACCCCAGACGTCGTCCATCGGCATGGCGGCGATGCGCTGCGCTTCGCGTACCGATTCGGCGTCGGGCGCGCGGTAGAGGCACAGCATGCGGGTGCGGTCCAACGAGAAATACGTGCGCACGAATTTCACGTGGCGCACGTCGAGGCACCAGGCTGCCGCATTTTCTCTCGCCTGGAGGTCAGCGACCTCGACCGGCTGGGCAAAGGAGCGGCGCACGATCACGTTCGCGGATTCCGCGCTGAACCGTCCGAGCTTCGGCGCATCATGCACGGTCCCGGGCCACAGGCGACGGATGTCGGCGCCGCCGCTGCGCAGGGCGATCCGGGCGGATTCCGCATCCGGCGCGCGGAAGTTGCAGACCAATCTGCAACCGTCCAGCGAGAGCAGGCTGCCGCGCCATTCGACACGATGCAGGTCGAAGCAGCCGATGCCGCCGCTCCATGCCGCCTGGAGGTCCGCGTGGCTCACCGGCGGAAAGAAATCCCGTTCCAGAAACACCTCAACCATCCCCGGCCTCCGCTGGTCCGGTCACGCGCCGGGCGATGTCCTCCGCCCACGCGGCCACGCCCGCGGCGTGCAGCTTCGCTACCGCTTCGGCATGCAGGAGCGCCGGCGCATCCTCGCCCTCGGCGCGACAGCATTGCGCCAGCACGGCATGCGCCAGCAGCATCTCCGTCGCCCGCTCGAGCACTTCTGCGCACCCGAGCGCCTCCGTCGCCCGCAGCGCGCCGCGCTCGTGCCGACCGCGCTGGCAGTCCAGCATAGCCGCGCGCGTCTGTGCATACGCGAGGCGATGCTTGGCGTCGGCGAGCCGCAGATCCACCAGCGCCGCATCCAGTGCAACCGGATCGTCGTCCAGCGCAAACATGCACAGGCCGAGCAAGGCACGTGCGAAGGGCGCCTCGCTGCCGTCGCGAATTTTGTTCCCGAGCGTCACCAAATCCTGGCAACGCCGCGTGGCGTCCTCGAAACGGCCGCGCTGGATGTCGATCATCGCGAGATACTCGTCCACCTGGTACTCGACAAGGCGATCACCGGCCCACTTGCACAGGGTGCGGGCGTGCTTGAGCAGTTCCTCCGCCTCGTCCATGCGGTTCTCGTAGAAGCGCAGCATGCCGATCCCTGCGGGAATCGCATGGTGGGCGAACTGTCCGCGCTGGGCGCGGGCCTGGGCTTCCATCAGCATCGCATCGGCTTGCGAGAGATCCCGCTCCAGCAAGACCAGGCAGCGCGCGGTCTCGGCCAGGCCGATGGTGTGCTCGTGTTCGCCGCCGCTGCGTGCGACCCGCTCGGACTGCAGCGACTGCTCGCGAGCCTCCGCCCACTGGCCATGCTGCCAGCGCACGGAGGCCGCCATGTAGTAGGCGCGCCGTGCGTGCGCCGACTCGCCGTGGTCGAGCGCGCATTCGGCCAGGCGGGTGTAGCGCTCCGCCTCGCCCTCCCAGTCCTGCAGGGGAGCCGCCGATAGCATCACGTCGTGCAGGTCGATGACGACACGCACCTGTTCGGCCGCCGGCAATTGCTCGGCCAGTTGCAGCCCCTTGCGCGCCAGGGATTGGGCGTCCTCATTGGCAAAGAACCTCAGGCACAGCCTGCCCGCCGACACCATCGCCCGCGCCGCGAGACCGGCATCCCCGCTCAGGGACGCGTGATGGGCGAGGTCGGCTGCGCGCGAAAGCTCGAAGCGCTCCTCCTGCTCGAGCCAGCTGGCCACCTTGCGATGCATGATCTGCCGGCGTACTGGCGAGATGTCGGTGTAGATCGCACGCACGATCAGCTCATGGGCAAAGCGCAGGTCGCGCTCGCCGGACACGAGGACGGCCTGCCGCGCCGCCTCCTCCAGCGCGCGGCTGACCACGTTCCCGTCCAGTCCGCTGACGCTCAGCAGGGCGGGAACATTCACGACGCAGCCCAGCACAGCTGCCCAGCGCAGCACGTCGGCGCCATCGGGGTCGAAGCGCGCCAGGCGCTCCTGCACCAGCTCGAGGATCGAACCGCCCGCTTCCCCGCCGCCGTCGGCCTCCGCACGGGCGAGTTCCAGCGCCAGCAGCGGATTGCCGCCGCATTCCCGGCTCAGGCGCGCGCCGTCCGCACCGGCCGCCCTGATGCGCACGAGCGCCTCGATGTCTTCGGCCGGCATCGGCCCCAGGCGCAGCTCGTGCAGCGTCCCCTCGCGACGCAGGCTGCGCAAGGCCTGTTGCAGCGCGACGTTGTCGCGCATCTCCGATTCGCGGACCGCCAGGACCGCGAGGACCGGCCGCTCCCGGTTCAGGCGCAGCACGTAGTGAAGGGCCGCAACGCTGGATTCGTCTGCCCAATGCACATCGTCGAACTGCAGCATGACCGGTCGCCGCCCCGCCTCGCCGGCAACCAGCTCGCCGATGCGCGCGAGCAGGGACTCGCGGTTCTGCGCGATGCCGCTGCCGAATACGCTCTCGGCGGTTTCCGGCAGGCCGGCACGGAGCGCTTCCATCCACAGCGCGAAGGGCCGGATCTGGTCGGCCTCGAAGGCGCAGGCGGACAGCACCAGTCCGCCCTCGGCGCGCACGCGGGTGCGCATACAGTCGAGCAGGCAGGACTTGCCCAGTCCCGGCTCCCCTCGCAGCAGGACCACTCCCGCCTGGCCCGCCACCGCGTCTTCCCACGCGGCCGCGAGCGCCTGCTGCTCCTCGCGCCGTCCGACGAGCCGCCGATCCCCGGCTGCCGGACCGGCGGCGCGGACGGATGCGACCACGGCCGGCGCAGCGGCTGCCGCATCGGGCGGACCGGCACCCGCCTGCCGTGCCTCGCGCAAGGCGCCGGTGGCGGTGATGCCCGCCTCCTTGAGCATGCGCAGGCCGAGCTGGAACTGACGGTCCGCTTCGTCGATGTGCTGGGCCGCCAGCAGCAGGCGAACCAGCGCCGCGCGCGCCGCCTCGTCATAGGGTGACAGGCATACCAATGCGCGAGCATGCACGAGCGCACGCTCCGGTTCGCCGGCAAGGCGGCGCACCAGCTCCCGCAGCACGGCCGTCTGCGCCCGCGTGGTGCGCTCGCGCTCGGCGATGCACCACGCGTGGAAGTTGTGGAAATCGGAAAACTCCAGGCCCTCGAGGAAGGTGCCCGCGTAATCGGCCGCCGCGCGCTCCAGTGCCTCGGTAGGCAGCCGCCCCGGGTCGCCAGCCGCCAGGGCCTGAAGGCGCACGGCATCCACGTCGATGCCTTCCAGGTCGATTTCGACATGGCTGCGGTCGGCGCGGATGCGCTCGCGATCGCCATCCTCCAGCAGGCGGCGCAGTTTCGACAGGCTCCAGCGCAGCGAACCGCGCGGGTCGTCGGGAACCTCCCACAGCAGCTCGCACAGACTCTCGCGCCGCAGCCGCCTGCCATGCAGGCTCAGGTAGGCGAGCAAGGCGCGGGTCTTCTTCGACGGCGGCAGGGGCAAGGCCAGGCCATCGCGGATCACGCCGAATTCACCGAGGAATCTGAGTTCGAGCTGGGCCATGCGCGTGGGGAAAACTGCTGATAATCCCCACTATAGGAGCCGCAGCAGACACTACAAGCAGGCCGGCAGCCTGCGCGCCCCTTCCCCGCAAAAACCACGCTCGTTCCAACGCTCGCTCCATCGATGCCCCGCCAGCATGGCCTCCATCAAGGGCCCCACTGGCGAGGAGAGAGCGATGGCAAAGTACGACAACATCCTGCAGACGATCGGGCGCACGCCGCTCGTCCGCATCCGGAAACTGGCGCCGGAGTGCGTCAAGCTGTACGTCAAGGTCGAGTCCTTCAACCCCATGGGCTCGGTCAAGGACCGCATGGCCCTCGCGGTGATCGAGCAGGCCGAACGCAGCGGCGAACTCAAGCCCGGCCAGACCGTGATCGAGGCGACCAGCGGCAATACCGGTATCGGCCTGGCGATGGTGTGCGCGCAGCGCGGCTACCCGCTGGTGATTGTGATGGCAGAGAACTTCAGCATCGAACGGCGCAAGATGCTGCGCTTCCTCGGCGCCAAGGTGGTGCTGACGCCCGCGTCCGAAAAAGGAACCGGCATGCTCAACAAGGCGGTGGAACTGGCCCGGGCGCACGGCTACTACCTGTGCCGCCAGTTCGAGAACGACGCCAATGCCGAAGTCCATACCCGCACGACCGCCCGCGAGCTGCTCGACGACTTCTGCGACGAACCCCTCGACTACTTCGTCTCCGGCTTCGGCACCGGCGGCACCCTGCTCGGCGTCGCTCGCGGCCTGAAGGGCGCAGGCGCCCCCACGCGCATCGTGGCCGCCGAGCCGGACAACTCGCCGGTCCTCGCGAGCGGCATCGCGCAGCCGCGAACGGCCGACGGTGCGCCCTCGGGCAGCCATCCCAAGTTCCGCCCGCACCTGATGCAGGGCTGGAGCCCCGATTTCGTGTCGCGGCTGACCGAATCGGCCGTCGCCGAAAACCTCGTCGACGAGATCGTCCCGGTCGCGGGCGACGACGCCATCCGCACGGCCCGCGCACTCGCCCGCCTCGAAGGCATCTTCGTCGGCACCTCGGGCGGCGCGACGCTCGCGGCCGCCCTCGCGGTCGCGCGTCGCGCACCCGTCGGGAGCAACATCGTGTGCATGCTGCCGGACACCGGCGAACGCTACCTGTCGACACCGCTCTTCGAGGGCATCGGCGAGGAGATGGACGAGGCGGAGATCGAACTCTCCCGCTCCACCCCGGGTTACCGCTTCGACAGCCCCGCGGCCTGTCCGGCCGTGTCCCGGCCGGTCCGGCCCATGCATGCACCAGATCCCGCGGCAGACGCCATGGTCACGACCCTTGTGCGCGACGAGCCGGTGCTGCTCTTCGCACTGGAATGGTGCGAGTTCTGCTGGTCCGTGCGCAAGCTCTTCAAGCGCATGGGGATCGCGTATCGCAGCGTCGATCTGGATTCGGTCGCATACCAGGCCGACGACATGGGCGGAAAGATCCGCGCCGTGCTGGCGCAGCGTACCGGCAGCCCGACCATCCCGCAAATCTACATGGGCGGCGAGCACATCGGCGGATGCACCGAACTCTTCGATGCCGTGCGCGACGGCTCGCTGCAGCGGCGGCTCGCGGCAGGCGCGATCGACTACGACACGAGCGTCGATATCGACCCCTACAGCCTGTTCCCCAAGTGGCTGCAGCCGCGCAAAACGGCCTGAGGCGAAGGATCACCGACATGAACGCCATGCATGTACCCGTCCTCGACCTGACGCGGCTCGACGACCCCGCGACCCTGCGCGCGCTCGACCGCGCGTGCCGCGAGTGGGGCTTCTTCCAGGTCACCGCCCACGGCATCGACGACCACCTGCTTCGCGACCTGTTCGACGCCGCGCATCGCTTCTTCGCGCTGCCCGCGGCGGACAAGCAGCGCGTCGCCCGCAGCGCGGACAATCCGTGGGGCTTCTTCGACCGTGAGCTGACCAAGAACACCCGCGACTGGAAGGAGATCTTCGATTTCGGGCCGCCCGACGGCGCGCGGCAGCGCCCGCAGTGGCCCGACGGGCTCCCCGGTTTCGAACTCGCCGTGCGCCGCTACTACGCCGCCTGCGCGGCGCTCGCTGCACGCCTCATCGACGCGATCGGCGTGAATCTGGGGATGGCGCCGGGGCATCTTCGCCCCGCCTTCGGCGCCTTGCAGACGAGCTTCGTGCGCCTGAACCATTACCCGCCCTGCCCGGCGCCGGCGCGCCCCGAAGGCGTGCTCACGCCCGAACACGGCTACCTGGGCGTCAACCACCACACCGACTCCGGCGCCCTCACCGTCTTGCTGCAGGACGAACAGCCCGGCCTGGAAGTGTTCCGCGACGGGCACTGGCACCTCGTCGAGCCGCTCGCGGCCGCCCTCGTGGTCAACATCGGCGACGTCGTGCAGGTCTGGTCGAACGACCGCTACCGCGCCGCCCTGCACCGCGTGCTCACGAACACGAGCAAGCCGCGCTACAGCGCCCCCTTCTTCTACTGCCCCGCCTACGCCACCGACTACGCACCGCTGCAGAGCACCGTCGACGCCGCACATCCCGCCCGCTACCGCGCCATCAACTGGGGCGAGTTTCGGGCAAGACGCGCGGCCGGCGACTACGCCGATCTCGGCGAGGAAGTGCAGCTCGCCCACTACACCGTGTAAGGAGACACGTCATGGCCTTCATCGAGACCATCGCCGCCGACGACGCGCAGGAAGAAGTGCACGCGATGTACGAGCGCCAGCAAGCGTCATGGGGTTACGTTCCCAACTACGCCAAGGTGTTCAGCCACCGCCCCGAAGTGCTCGCGCGCTGGGGTCGCCTGCTCGCGGAGATCCGCCGCCCGATGGACGCCCGCCGCTTCGAGCTCGTGACCTTCGCCGCCGCGCATGAGCTGCGCAACAGCGCCTGCGCGCTGGCCCACGGCAAGGCCCTCACCCGCTTCTTCCCGGCGGCCGAGGTACAGGCGATGGCCGAGGGCGCCGACGCGCCGGGATTGAGCGTCGCCGAGCGCGCGATGATCGCCTTCTCGCGCAAGGTGGCACGGGACGCCACCACCGTCACACAGGCCGACATCGATGAACTGCGCGCCTGCGGCCTGAGCGACGCGGAAATCTTCGACATCGTCGCAACGTCCGCCGGGCGGGCCTTCTTCACCAAGCTACTGGATGGACTGGGCGTGCTCGGCGACTCGCCCTTCAACGCGATGGAGGTCGACCTCCGCAAGGCCCTGACCGTCGGCCGACCGCTCGATCGCCGCACACCGGAGACGATGGCCGTGCTCGCCTGAAACCCGGGGGATCGACAGCCCGCCGCTCAGGCCTCGCTTGCCGACGCTTCCGCGTTGTTGCGCGACTTGCGCGTTGGCACGGCTTTCGGATCGCAGATGATCGGACGGTAGATCTCGACCCGGTCGCCGTCCTTGAGGGCGGCGTCGAGCTTGACGACGCGCGCGTAGACGCCGACCTTCTGCTTCGTCAGGTCGATGTGCGGGAAGAGCCCGAGAACGCCCGAACGTTCGATGGCAGCCTGCACGCTGCTGCCTTCGGGCAGCTCGACCTTCAGCGATACCTGCTGCCCCGGCTCGGAATAAGCGACCACGATCTGCATCGACGACCTCCCTCAGCTTGTCGCCACGGACACGGACGCTGCCGCGTCCGCACGCCGCCGCCCCTCGAACACGCGCTTCGCCGCGAGCAGCAAGCCGAGCACGGCGAAACCGCCGGGCGGCAGGATCATCAGCAAGGCACCCTCATAGGCCGGCACACGCATCTCGAGGAACGCGAAGCTCGGCCCGAGCAGCAGGCTCGCCTGCGCGAACAGCGTCCCGGCGCCGAACAGCTCGCGGATCAGGCCGATCACCGTCAGGGCCAGCGTAAAGCCGAGCCCGGTCGCCAGGCCATCGACGGCCGAAGCAGCGACGCCGTTCTTGCTCGCGAACGCCTCCGCGCGCCCGAGGATCGCGCAGTTGACGACGATCAGCGCGATGAAGAGTCCCAGCACCTTGTACAACTCGTGCGCCCACGCGTTCAGCGCCAGATCGACGATCGTCACCAGCGTCGCGATCAGCACGACGAAGACCGGGATGCGCACCTGCGTGCTGACGACGTTGCGGATCATCGAAACGAGCATGTTCGACACCACCAGCACCGCGGTCGTCGCCAGCCCCATCGCGAGGGCATTGGTGCCGGTGGTCGTCACCGCCATGGTCGGGCACAGCGCGAGCATCTGGGAGAACACGACGTTGTTCCCCCACAACCCCTCGCGCAGGATGCGTGCGTGACTCATGAGCGACCTCCCAGGATTTCGGCGCGCTGCGCCGAGAAGAATTCCAGCCCGGCGCGGACCGCCTTCACCACCGCGCGCGGCGTGATCGTGGCGCCGGCGAAGGCGTCGAACACGCCCCCGTCCTTCTTCACCGCCCACTGCGCCGGCGTCGGCTCGGCGAGCGACTTGCCGGTGAAACCGTCGATCCACGCCGACTTCGCGCGGTCGATCTTGTCGCCCAGTCCCGGCGTCTCGGCATGCTTCAGCACGCGCACGCCGAGTACGCGCCCGTCCGCATCGACGGCCATCAGCAGCGCCACCTCGCCGGCGTAGCCGCGCTCCGCCATGCGGAAGACCGCGCCGACCGGAGCGCCCGCGCGCCGGGCGACGTGCACCCGCACCGGCCCGCGCGCGCCGTCGACCTCGACCACGTCCGCCAACAGGTCGTTGTCGGCGAAACCCTCGGGCATGACCTGCGCGAGCGTGGTACGCAGGTCGCTCGCTTCGGCGGCCGCAATGGGCGCCTTCGTCGCGCCATGCGCCCACGTCAGCGCAGCACCCGCCAGCAGGGCTGCCACGGCGAGCAGGACGGGCTGATAGCCGAGCCGCTCGCGGATCGCGGCGATACCGCGCGGTGTCTCCGGAGCAGTCATTCGGCACTCCCTTGCGTGGCCCGGATCGGCGCACCGCGCCGCGTCCGCCCCATGATCCGCGGCCGGCAGTAGCGGTCGATGACCGGCGTCAGCGCATTGAACAGCAGCACCGCGAAGGCGATCCCTTCCGGATAGCCCCCCCAGCTGCGGATGATCCAGGTCAGCAGACCGATGCCCAGTCCGTAGAGCAGCTGCCCGGAGGCCGTATTCGGCGACGTGACGTAGTCGGTCGCGATGAAGAAGGCGCCCAGCACGACGGCGCCTGAGGCGAGATGCGTCGTGGCGGGAAGGTAGTGGCTCGGATCGATCGCGTGCGCCACCGCGGCAGGCAGCGCGAGTCCCGCGAATACGGCGACTGGGATGTGCCAGCGGATCACGCCGCGCACCAGCAGGTAGAGTCCGCCCAGAAGCAGCAGCAAGGCACCGGTCTCGCCGAGGCTGCCCGGACGGGCACCGTGCCATGCCGAAAGCGTGCCGCCGGCCGCGTCGAGCGCCTGCGCGAGATCCATGCCCCGCGACAGCTCGGTCTTGGCATGGCCGAGGAGCGAGGCCGAGGTCACCGCATCGGGCACTGGCACCACCCCGAGCGTGATGCGCAGCCCTTCTATGAAACCCGGCGCGCCCTCCGACCCCAGCGGCAGCGGCGCCACCCAATGCGTCATCACCACCGGAAAGGACACGAGCAGCGCCACGCGCGCCACCATCGCCGGATTGAAGAGATTCTGCCCGAGCCCGCCGTACACCTGCTTGCCGATGGCGATGGCGATGAAGCCGCCGAGCGCGCCGATCCAGGCCGGCGCCCACGGCGGCAGGGAGAGCGCGAGCAGCCAGCCGGTGAGCAGTGCCGAACCGTCCCACAACCGGCTCTCGCAGCCGCGCAGGCGCTCGCAGAAGACTTCCGTGAGCAGCGAAGCCCCGACCGTGATCACGAACAGATTCACCGCCGGCCAGCCGAAAATCCAGAACCCGAACAGGGTGGCGGGCAGCAGCGCGAGTTGCACGCGGCGCATCGTGCGCCCGACGTCGGCCCCGACATGCGCATGCGGAGCCGGCGCGGCCATGAAAAGTTCGCGGCCGCTCATGCGCAGGCTCCGGATTCCTCGTTCGTGCCGGCGGCTGCCTTCTCCACGGCCGCGGACGCCTCGGATGCGGCCGCCAGGGATGCGGCCGTGCGCCGGGCGAGCGCCTCGGCCTTCTCGCGTTCGTCGCGCTCGATCCGGTCCGCCTTCGCCCGCGTGAGGGTGCGGATCGTCTCATTGCGCTGCGTGCCGCGCGCCCGCGCCGCGAGTTCCCCCTTCGCATGGTGGAAATACTGCACGAGCGGGATGCGCGAGGGACACACATAGGCGCAGCATCCGCAGGCGATGCAGTCCGCGAGGCCGAAGCCCGCGGCCTTGTCGACCTCGCCCGCACGCACCCGCGCGGCGATCTCCAGCGGCAGCAGGCCGACCGGGCAGGCGCGCATGCAATCGCCGCAGCGGATGCACGGACCGCCGTCGCCCTCCCCGACCTCCGCAGCATCGAGCACCAGGATTCCGCCCGTGCCCTTGATCACCGGGACTTCGAGCGTCGGCACCTGCATGCCGGTCATCGGTCCGCCCAGCAGCAGGCGCGCAGGGCCATCGTGGTCGCCGCGCATGCCGCCGCAGAAGGCGAGCACCTCTCCGGCGAGCGTGCCGATGGGTACTTCGACGTTCCCCGGCTCGCGCACGCAGGCGCCATTCAACGTGACGATGCGCGACACCAGCGGACGCCCGAACCGGACTGCGTTCCGCACCGCCACCGCGGTACCGACGTTATGCACGACGACGCCGATGTCGGACGGACGCCCCTCGGCCGGCACCTCGCGCCCGGTCAGCACGAGGATGAGATGCTTTTCCGAGCCCATCGGATAGCGCGTCGGAATCACCTCGACGCGGATGCGCGCCTGCCCGGCCACGGCCGCCCGCATCGCCGCGATCGCTTCCGGCTTGTTGTCCTCGATGCCGATCCGCGCCTCGCGCGCGCCCGTCGCGTGCAGCATGATCGCGATGCCATCGACGGCCTCCGCGGCACGGTCGCGCATCAGGCGATCGTCGCAGGACAGGAAGGGCTCGCACTCGCTCGCGTTGATGATCAACAGCTCGACGCGCGCGCCGAGCCCGCCCGAGAGCTTCACCGCCGACGGAAACGCGGCGCCGCCCAATCCGACCACGCCCGCCTGCGCCACGCGCCGGCCGATCTCCGCCGGGTCGAGCGCGAACGGATCGTCGCAGGCTTCCAGTTCGCACCACTCGTCGCGGCAATCGCTTTCGATCGTGATCCCCCGCACCGGCAAGCCGGACGGATGCGGCGCGACGATGTCGCCGATCGCGACCACGCGCCCCGACGTCGACGCATGGATCGCTGCCGACACGGCCCCCTGCGGCTCGCCGATACGCTGTCCCATTTTCACGAGATCGCCGACGGCGACGACGGCGCGCGCGGGGCTGCCGATGTGCTGCACCAGCGGCACGTACACGCGGGCCGGCGGCGGCATCACCCGCAGCGGCGCGTCCGCGGCCGGACGCTTGTGGTCGTCGGGATGCACACCACCGCTGAAATGCGCCGCGCGCAGGAATCGATCGAGAATACCCATGTCCGTCCCCTCCTCAGCCCTGCAACGCCGGTTTCGGCCAGAACCACTGCTGCAGCGTGACCGGCACGGGCTGCATCACCATCGCCTCGGTCGGGCATTGGTCGATGCATTGCGCGCAGCCGCTGCAGGCGTCGCGCAGCACGTTGTGGATCTGCTTGGGCCCGCCCAGGATCGCGTCAGTCGGGCAAGCGCGGATGCAGCGCGTGCACCCGATGCAGATCGACTCGTCGATGTCCGCAACCAGCGGCCCCGGATCGTCCGCGCCGCCAAGCTCGACGCTCACGCCCAGGCGCTGCGCGATGGTCACCGCCAGCGAGCGCCCGCCGGGCGGGCAGCAGGCCGGCGAAGCCTCGCCCGCCGCGATCGCCGCAGCGGCACCGGCACAGCCGGGAAAGCCGCACTGGCCGCAGTTCGAGCCGGGCATCAGCGCCTCGATCTCCTCGACGAGCGGATTGCCCTCCACATGGAAGAAGCGGTTGGCGATACCGAGCACGGCGCCAAGCACCGCACCGAGGATCGTGAGACTGAGGACGGCGGCAAGCATGATGTGATCTCCTCAGGCGGGGATGAGTCCGGAAAAGCCCATGAAGGCGAGGCTCAACAGGCTGATCGTGATGAAGGCCGCCGGCGCCCCCGAGAAAGCAGCCGGCACCGTTGCGAGCGCGAGGCGTTCGCGCAGTCCGGCGAAGATGAGCAGCACGATCGTGAAACCGAGCGCCGAGCCGAAGCCGAACAGCACGCTCTTGAGGAAGCCGTAGCCCTGCTGCACGTTCAGCAGCGCGACACCCAGCACCGCGCAGTTCGTCGTGATCAGTGGCAGGTAGATACCGAGGCTCTCGTACAGCGCCGGACTCGTCTTGCGGATTGCCATCTCGGTGAACTGCACCGCGGCGGCGATGACGAGGATGAAGCTGAGGATGCGCAGGAAGCCGAGATCGAACGGTGCCAGCAGCCAGTGCTCGAGCATCCAGCTCGCGGCCGCGGCAAGCGTGATCACGAAAGTCGTCGCGAGCCCCATCCCGAGCGCGGCATCGACGCTCTTCGAAACCCCCATCGTCGGACACAGGCCGAGGAACTTCACCAGCACCACGTTGTTGATGAGTGCGGTCGACAGGAGAAGCAGCAGGTATTCGTTCATGCCGCGCCCTCCCGGCTGCCGGAATTACCGGAAAGCGCGCCCGCGTGGCGCAGCACCCGCGGCCCCTCTGCCGCCCGCGCGCCCGCCCACCGCGCCAGAGCAAGGCCGACCCCCAGCCCGCCCGCCATCGCAAGGGCGATCATCGATTCGCCGCCCCCTGCCGTTTCCGCCACAAGTGCCGCGCCCAACATGACTGCCAACGGTAGCGCATACGCGGTCAGCGCCGCGCGCGCGAGCGCATCGTCGCGCAGACCAAGGATGATCCGGTCACCCACGGCAAGCCGGTCGGCGGCAACGGGAACACAGCGGGCCGCCAGGTGCCCTGCCCTGCCGCCCCCCGCAGCGCGCGCAAGCGTCGCAGCGCCGCACAGCGAGGCCGATGCACACGCGCCGCAACCGCTGCGGTGCTCCGGCTGAAGCCAGGCGACGTTCCCCTCGATCGCGACCACCCGCGCCTCGGCTTCGACGAGGCGAAGCGCACGGTCGCCGTTGCATGCAGGAGAGCGAAAGCCTTGGTCCATTTGTTTGACTTCCAACAGTAGCTTTTACAAACGATACATTTTTCCTCTCATTTTCGTCAATAGTGTGACGCAATAAATCGAAAGTCCCCGGCGGCCGACAACCGTTTGTCTTGGTCGAACGGGTCGTGCTGGCGGAGCACATGCAATGCGTGCTGGAATTGCCGTCATCGGATACGGATTTCGCAACTCGCAGGAGCTTGATTGAGGCATGCGGCACAATGGTCTTCGGTAATCTCGCCCTTCGCCGTCTGGCGCTACCCTGGCTGCTGCTCGCGCTGAACGCGGCCGGTTCCGATGCGGCCACCCTGGCCGGCGGGCCGATGGCCGGACCGGCGACGGCCACGCGCGTCGGCGTGTGGCTGATGACCGACGCCCCTGCGCAGGTGCAGCTCGAATACTGGCCGCACGGTCAGCCCGACGCGGTGCGGCACAGCGCGCCGGTCACCGTGAGCCCGGAGCGCGGCCACACCGCGCGCGTCGAACTCGACGGCCTGCAGGCCGCCACCCGCTACGCCTACCGCGTGCTGCTCGACGGAAGCCCGGTCGAACTCGAAGAGTTGCCTGCGTTCACCACGGCGCCCGCGAATCCGGCCGCGCCGCGCGACTTGCTCATCGCCACGGGTTCGTGCAGCTACGTCCCCGACTCCCCTTACGAGGTCACGCAGAACCCCTTCGGCGGCGGCTTCGAGATCTTCGATGCCGTCGCCGCGCAGCAACCCGACGTGATGCTGTGGCTGGGCGACAGCATTTATTACCGCGACGACGACTTCGCGCCCGCAAACGAGGCCGCAGCACGCATGCACCGACGCTGGGCGGCCACCCGCGGCTTTGCGCCGCTGCAGCGGCTGCTGCGCACCGGTCAGCACGTCGCCATCTGGGACGACCACGACTACGGCCCGGACAATTCCAACCGCGACTTCGCGCTCAAGGCGACGACGCTTGAGCTGTTCAAGGACTACTGGGCGAACCCCGGCTACGGACTGCCCGGCGTCCCCGGCATCTTCGCCCGGGTGCCGCTCGGAGATGTCGAGCTGTTCCTGCTCGACGACCGCTTCCACCGCGACGACGATGCGGCCGCGGACTCGGCGCGGACGATGTTGGGCGCGGCGCAGCTCGAGTGGCTGAAGGCCGCGCTGCGCGATTCGCGCGCCACCTTCAAGCTGGTCGCCAATGGCAGCCGCATGCTCAGCGACCGCCCCTCACCGAAGACACTCGGAGGCGAGGGCTGGCACAATTTCCCGCAGGAGCGGCCGGCCTTCCTCGACTGGCTCGCTGCACAGCGCATTGACGGCGTTTTCTTCCTCTCGGGCGATATCCACTACACCCACCTGACCGAGCGCGAGCGTCCCGGCACCTACCCGCTGACCGAGCTGACCTGCTCGCCGCTGACCTCGCGCGTGCATCCCCGCCCGTTCCCGGTGCGGGAGGTTCCCGGGACGCTGATTACACAGCGCAATTTCTGCACGCTTGAGTTTTCCGGGCCGGCCGGCGCGCGCTTGCTGCGCGTCGCCGTATGGAATGCCGCGGGCACGCGCCTTTGGCAGAAGGAGTTTCCGGCCGCGCAGCTGCGCACCCCGTGAGCACGCCCGCGCGGCCGGGATGCCGACGATCAGATTAGTCGAACAGTGTTCATCAGCGTTTCGGCCCGCGCCTGAAACCGACGAAGCTCCTCGGATGGAACGAGTGAGCCGCCCGTCGCCCAAATCACATGCGTCACGGCAGACATATTCACTCCGTGTTCGCGCATGTACGCCTGCCCGGCGGGGGAATTGCCAAGCCAGCCCGGCCCGCCGATGCCGGCGGCGGCCGAGGGCTCGATCTCCACGCCCATCGAGGTCTTCAGCGCAAGCAGATGCACGTAGAGCTGATCGTCGGGGACGGTGAACACCCCGGCGAGTTGCGACGCCATCAGGGGGCTGACCAGTTCCGAAGCCTGGCCGACCGCGAGGCCGTCCGCTTCGGTGCGGTTGTCGAGGCCGATTTCGTAGACGGATACGGGGGCGTCTCCGCCCGAGGCGAGTTGCACCAGCATGCAGGGCGAGGCGACGGGCTCGGCGAAGAAGCAGTGCACGTGTTCGCCGAACAGCGCCTTGAGCCCGTAGGTGATGCCGCCGGGGGCGCCGCCGACACCGCAGGGGAGATAGACGAAGAGCGGGTGTGCGGCGTCCACGACGCGGTCCGCTGCAGCGAGTTGGCGCGCCAGATGACGTGCCGCCGCGGCATACCCGAAAAAGAGCATGGCGGAACGTTCGTCGTCGACGAAATGACTGCGCGGTGCCGCCAGCGCCTGCGCCCGCCCCGCCGCCACGGCTTCGGCGTAGTCGCCCTCGTGCTCGACGACGCGCACGCCACGTTTGCGCAGGCGCTCCTTCTTCCACGCCTTGGCGTCCGCCGACATGTGCACCACGGCGTCGAATCCGAGCGCAGCCGCCATCACGCCAATGCTCAGGCCCAGGTTGCCGGTGCTGCCTACGCCAACCGAGTATTGCGAGAAGAGTGCGCGCGCCGCCGACGAGGCCAGGACTCGCGGATCATCTGCCGCATCGAGGAGGCCGTGCTCAAGCGCGATGGATTCGGCAAGGCTCAGCACTTCATGAAAGCCGCCGCGAGCCTTGATGGAGCCGGCGACCGGCAGCTCGTCGTCGCGCTTGATGAACCACGCGCCATCGGCCCGGTCGGCCAGTGCGCCTTGAAGCGCAGCGGCCGGCATCAGTTGCGATTCGATGTGGCCGTTGCTCGACGCCAGTTCGGGAAACAGGGTCGCCATGAGCGGTGCGAAGCGCGCAAGGCGAGCCTCGGCCGCCGCGATCAGCGCCGTCGACGGAGCTGAGGACGGCAGGGGCTGCCCAAGCCGTGGATTCAGCCATAGCAAGGGTTCGCGGGACTGAAGTTGTGCCAATAGTTCCGGAACGGATGAGAGTGCGGTCATCGGGTCGATCTTTGTGGGAAATGACTTTGATTGTTCGCGCGTGCGTCGGCCAGCCAAATGCGTATGCGGCTCGTTGCTGCGCAATTGGGCCAGCCTATGCGGGAAGCGACGACGCGTCGGCGTACTCGAGGGGCGCTACCTCAACAGGCGATCCAGCCGGTTCGCAAACGCCTGTCGGTCCCCTGCGCTGAATGCCGCCGGACCGCCGGTGTCCACGCCGGTGCTGCGCAAGGTGTCCATGAAGTTGCGCATGTCGAGCAGTTGGCGGATGTTTTCCTTGCCGTAGAGTTCGCCGCGCGGCGACAGCGCGTGAGCGTCCTTTTCGACGATTGCGGCGGCGAGCGGGATGTCGGCGGTGATGACGAGGTCCCCGGCCTGCACGTGCGCGGCGATGTATTTGTCGGCCTCGTCCAGGCCGCCCGGGACCTGGATCATCCGGACCTGCGGCGACGCTGGAATGCGCAGATACTGGTTGGCGACCAGGGTGAGCGGGCGTTTGGTGCGCTCCGCGGCGCGGAAGAGGATTTCCTTGATGACGCCGGGGCAGGCGTCGGCGTCGACCCAGATGTGCATGAAATATCCTGTGCTGTCAGTGCCGAATGCAGATCTTGCCGAAATGGCGGCCGCTGGCCAGGTACTGCATGGCCTCGCGCAGCTCCTCGAACGGGAAGCTGCGGTCGACGACGGGGCGCATGCCGCTGTGTGCGATCGCGCGCGACATCGCGAGGAAATCCTCGCGGTTGCCGACGGTGATGCCCTGCAGGCGGACGTGGCGCGTGACGACCAGCCCCAGCGGCGCGTCCATGACGGAACCGCCCAGCACGCCGATCAAGCTGATCGCGCCGCCCGGCCGCACCGCGCGCAGGGATTGCGTCAGCGTGCCCTGCCCGCCGACCTCGATCACATGGTCGACGCCACCGCCGCCCGCTGCGTCGCGCGCGACGCGGCCCCATTCGGGCGTCGAGCGGTAGTTGATGGTGACGTCGGCGCCCATTTCGCGGACGCGTTCGAGCTTCTCGTCGCTGGACGAGGTGCAGACGACCCGCGCGCCGAGCAGTTTGGCGAACTGCAGCGCGAACAGGGAGACGCCGCCGGTGCCCTGGACCAGCACCGTGTCGCCGGCCTTCACCCGCCCTTCCGTGACGAGCGCGCGCCACGCGGTGACGGCGGCCGTGGGCAGGGTGGCGGCCTCGGTGTCGTCGAGGTGCGCGGGGACGTGGGCGATCGTCGAGGCCGGGACGACCATGTACTCGGCCATGGTGCCGTCGCTTTCGCAGCCGAGGCTGCGCGCCATGTGCTCCGCGCTCGGCTCGCCGTCGGGCCAGGTCGAGTAGAACAGCGGGCAGACACGATCGCCGAGGTGGAATGCATCAACGCCACTACCGACCTGGTCGATCCGCCCTACGCCATCGCTGAGCATGATCAGCGGCAGGGCCTGCATGCGTGATCCGTAGCCGCGCCGCGGCACCAGCAGGTCGCGATAATTGAGCGCGGAGGCGAGCATCCTGAGCCTGACTTCGCCGGGGCCGGCAGTGGGCTCGGGGCGCTCGCCGATGCGCAGGTTGTCGTCGGACCACGCGTTTTCGACCTGAAAGACTCTCATCCGAACTCCTCGCAACGTGGTGATGGCAGTGGGGGGAATACTAATCCATGGACGGCCTTCCACCGGCATCGCATCGCCGCTTCAGCTGACCGGATGCGCTTGAGCGCGACTTGGCGGGATACGCTGCGCCGCTCTTGCACTACGGGTCCGGGCAATCATCGACGACAGCACGATCACGCACGCCGCCGACGCGCAAAAAAAAGTCCGGGCACCATGACCCGGACCTGCAAGACCCCTCTGGAGAGAAGGGGGAGAACACTGTGCGCCGGCGGCTATTGCAGCTCGACCAGCAGATCCTTCGCCGCGACCTTGTCACCGGGCTTCACGAACACGGCTTTCACGACGCCGTCGCGCTCGGCGGTGAGCGCCGTTTCCATCTTCATCGCCTCGATCGAGACGAGCGGCGTGCCCTTGGCGATCTTCTGGCCGGCGTGCACCGCGACGGTGACGACCGCGCCCGGCATCGGCGCGCCGACGTGATTGGGGTTCGCCTCGTCCATCTTCGGGTGGCGGCGTCCGGTGGGGGCGGCCCCCGCTTTCGGGATGCGCTGCAGGCGCGGCTGGCCGTTGAGCTCGAAGAAGACTTTGACACGCCCCTCCTCGTCCGGCGTGTCGCTGCTGCCAGTCTGGCGCACGATGAGGCTCTTGCCGCGCTCGATGTCGACGCTGATCTCTTCGCGGTCCTTGAGGCCGTAGAAGAACACCGGCGTGGGCAGCAGCGAGACATCGCCGTAGCACGCGTGGTGCGCGGCGTAGTCCTTGAAGACCTTGGGGTACATCAGCCAGGAGGCGAGGTCGGTGTCGGAGATCTGGCGGCCGGTGGCGCTTTGCGCTTCGGCACGCGCGGCGTCGAGGTCGACCGCGGGCAGGAAGTCGCCGGCACGGCCCTTGAGGGGGTCGCCGCCTTTGAGGACCTTGCGTTCCAGTTCCTTGGGGAAGCCGTCGGGCGGAAAGCCCAGTTCGCCGCGGAAGAGCGAGATCACCGACTCGGGGAAGGCGATTTCCTTGCCGGGGTCGCGCACTTCCTCGGGCGTGAGGTCGTTGGCGACCATGAAGAGCGCCATGTCGCCGACGACTTTCGAGGTCGGCGTGACTTTCACGATGTCGCCGAAGAGCTGGTTCACGTCGGCGTAGGCCTGCGAGACCTCCGGCCAGCGGTGTTCCAGGCCCATCGCGCGGGCCTGTTCCCTCAGGTTGGTGTATTGACCGCCGGGCATCTCGTGCTTGTACACGTCGGAGGTGCCGCAGCGGATGTCGGCCTCGAAGGGGGCGTAGGCGCGGCGCACGCCTTCCCAGTAGTGCGACAGCGACTGCATCGCGTCGAGATCGAGGCCGGTGTCGCGTTCGGAACCGGCGAGCGCCGCGGCGATGGAACCGAGGTTCGGTTGTGAGGTGAGACCGCTCATGGCGTCCATCGCGCCATCGACGGCATCCACCCCCGCTTCAATCGCGGCGAGCACGCTCGCGGCGGCAATGCCCGAGGTGTCGTGGGTGTGGAAGTGGATCGGGAGGCCCACTTCTTCCTTCAACGCCTTGACGAGGGCCTTGGCGGCGCGCGGCTTGCACACGCCGGCCATGTCCTTGATGCCCAGGATGTGGGCGCCGGCCTTTTCGAGCTGCTTGGCGAGATCGACGTAGTACTTCAGGTTGTACTTCGGGCGGCTCGTGTCGAAGAGGTCGCCGGTGTAGCAGATCGTGCCTTCGCACAGCGCGCCCGCTTCATTCACGGCATCCATCGCGACGCGCATGTTGTCGATCCAGTTGAGCGAATCGAACACGCGGAAGACGTCCACGCCCTCCTTCGCCGCCTGCTGCACGAAGTAGCGCACGACGTTGTCGGAGTAGTTGGTGTAGCCGACGGCGTTCGAGGCGCGCAGGAGCATCTGGAACAGCACGTTGGGCACAGCCTGGCGCAGGCGCGCGAGGCGCTCCCACGGGTCTTCCTTGAGGAAGCGGAGTGCCACGTCGAAGGTCGCCCCGCCCCAGCATTCGAGCGAGAAGAGCTCGGGCACGAGGCGCGCGTAGTGCGGCGCGATCTCGAGCATGTCGCGCGTGCGCATACGGGTGGCGAAGAGCGACTGGTGCGCGTCGCGCATCGTGGTGTCGGTGAGCAGCACCCGACGCTCGCTCTTCATCCACTCGGCGAACCGCTGGGGGCCGAGTTCCTTGAGGCGATCGCGCGTGCCCGCGGGCGGGGGCACGGCGAGGTCGACGACCGGCTTGATCGGCTTGGCGAGCGGGAGCTTGGGGGCCTGGCGGCCGGCCATCTCGGGATTGCCGTTGACGCTGACTTCGCCGAGGAATTTCAGCAGCTTGGTCGCGCGATCCTGGCGCTTCTGGAAGCGGAAGAGTTCGGGCGTGGTGTCGATGAAGCGCGTCGTGCATTCGCCGGACTTGAACAGCGGATGCGCGATGACGTTCTCGAGGAACTGCAGGTTCGACGACACGCCGCGGATGCGGAACTCGCGCAGACCGCGGTCCATGCGCGCGATGGCCTCATCCGGACTGTGGCCCCAGGCGGTGACCTTCACCAGCAGCGAGTCGTAGAACGGGGTGATGACCGCGCCCGAATAGGCGGTGCCACCGTCGAGACGCAGGCCGAAGCCCGCAGCGCTGCGGTAGGCGGTGATGCGGCCGTAGTCGGGGGTGAAGTTGTTCTCGGGGTCTTCGGTGGTAACGCGGCACTGCAGCGCGTGGCCGTTGAGGCGGATGTCGGATTGCGCCGGCAGGTAGGCGTCGGCCGCACCGATGCGCGCGCCTTCGGTGACGCGGATCTGCGCCTTGACGATGTCGACGCCGGTGACCTGCTCGGTGACGGTGTGCTCGACCTGAATCCGCGGATTCACTTCGATGAAGTAGAAGGCGCCGGTATCGGCGTCCATGAGGAATTCGACGGTGCCGGCATGGGTGTAATGCGCGGCACGGCATAGCTTCAGCGCGGACTCGCACAGTTCGGTGCGGCGCGCGTCGTCCAGATACGGGGCGGGGGCACGCTCGACGACCTTCTGGTTGCGACGCTGCACCGAGCAGTCGCGCTCAAAGAGGTGCACCAGATTGCCGTGGGTGTCGCCCAGCACCTGCACTTCGACGTGGCGGGCGCGGCGCACGAGTTTCTCCAGATACACCTCGTCGTTGCCGAAGGCGGCGAGCGCCTCGCGGCGAGCGACGTCCAGCAGGCCGGGGAGCTCCTCCTCGTTCTCGATCGCGCGCATGCCGCGACCGCCGCCGCCCCAGCTCGCCTTGAGCATCAGGGGGTAGCCGACTTCGCGCGCGAGGCGCTTGATCTCGTCGAGATCGTTCGGCAGTGCGCCGGTGGCAGGCACGACCGGGACGCCGGCAGCAACCGCCAAGTTGCGTGCGGCGACCTTGTTGCCGAGGTCCCTCATCACCTGCGGCTGCGGGCCGATGAAGGCGACGCCGGCGGCGGCGCAGGCTTCGGCGAATTCGGGGTTCTCGGACAGGAAACCGTAGCCGGGGTGGATGGCATCGACGCCGGCGTCCTTGGCGACGCGGATGATGTCGGCGATATCGAGATAGGCGGCGATCGGCTTCTGGCCGTTCCCCACGAGGTAGGACTCGTCGGCCTTGAAGCGGTGCAGCGCGAAGCGGTCCTCGTTGGCGTAGATCGCCACCGTGCGGATGCCCATCTCGCTCGCGGCGCGGAAGACGCGGATCGCGATTTCGCCACGGTTGGCGACGAGGATGCTCTTGATCGGTTTCATGTCCCTGCCCTGCCCTTCTGGCATGTCTAACTGATTGTAGTGACTGACGAGTATGTCGGATGCCGAACACGGCCGTCGTGATGGCCGCGACCCTTCGGGAATTTAAAGCCGTATGCCCCTGCTTCGATGTTCGGTATGCGACATGTTCTTGCGGTATTCAGCCTGCGGCGAAATATCGTTTCGACCAGCCCTGCCCGTTGCGGCCCTGTTCATGCGGCACACCGCAGGATGCGGGCCTTGGCGCGCATCTCCTCGTATTCGTCGTGCGCGACCGAGTCGGCCGTGATGCCGCCGCCGACGCCGTATTCCGCGCGGCCGGTAAGGCCGTCCAGCGCCAGTGTGCGGATCGCGACGTTGAAGATCGCGTCGCCGCCCGGTTTCAGCAGACCGATCGCACCACAGTAGATGCCACGCGGTTCGGCCTCGAGCCCGGCGATGATCTCCATCGCCTTGATCTTGGGCGCGCCGGTGATCGAGCCGCAGGGAAAGAGCGCGGCGAAGATGTCCGCCAGATCCGCTTCCGGGCGCAGCTCGGCCGCCACCGTCGAGGTCATCTGGAACACGGTCGGATAGGTCTCGACGGAGAAAAGGTGCGGCACGCGCACGCTGTGGGGGCGCGCGACCCGCGACATGTCGTTGCGGATGAGATCCACGATCATCAGATTCTCGGCGCGGTTCTTCTCGGAAGCGGCCAGCACTTCGGCATGCCGGGCGTCCTGCTCCGCGTTGCTGCCTCGCGCGAGCGTGCCCTTCATCGGTTTCGAGATCAGGCGTTCGCCATCGCGGCGGAAGAAGAGCTCCGGCGACAAGGACAGGATGCGGTGGCGCCCGAGGTCGAGCAGCGCGCAGTAGCCCGTCGGCTGACCCGCACGCAGGTGCTCGTAGAGCGCGCGATGGTCGCCGTCGTAGCGGCCGTGCAGGCGGATCGTGTGATTGATCTGGTACACGTCGCCGGCACGGATGTGGTCGAGGATGCGGCCGATGTCGACGTCATAGCGGTCGCGCTCGACACCCGGCTGCCAGTCGTCGCAACGCGCCGCCGCACGCGGGGGCTCGACCGTGTCCGCCGGTCCGTCGAACACCCCGAACCAGGCCAGCGGCAAGGCCGGACGCTGACGGAAGCGGAAGGCGGGGTCGAAGGCGGAGCCCGCCTCGTAGCAGACGAAGCCCGCGACCCACGCGCCGGCGCGAGCCAGCACGTCGGCACGGGCCAGCACCGCACGCACGTCCTGCGGCTCGCGCGCGACGAGTTGCTCGCGCGGCGCAGCGAAGTGCAAGGGCGCATCAACGCCCGTGGCGTCCGCCGGGAAGTCGAAGCGCAGGCTCGTCATGACCTTCAGCGCGCCCCGCCCGCCGCCAGCGCTCGGACTTCGGGGTGCCCCGAAGCGGCCACGACAAGTTCCACCGGCTGCTTGCGCCGCCGCAACTCCGTCGCGCGCTGGTGCTCGCCACGATTCGTCGTGCGCTCGATGCCGATCGCCGTCGCGTAGCGGCTGACGCGCTGCTTGTAGAGGCCGACCGACACCTCCTGCACACGCGGGTCGAGGCCGAAGGCGAAATCAAAAATTTCGTTCACGCGCGTTTCCAGCAGCGGGGTGTGCGGCGTGCGCGGCCATTCGGTCGCGAGCCAGCGGCACAGCGGCTCGTAGTCGAGGCAGCCGTCGAGGTCGTCCGGCACGGCGGGCGCGAGGCCCGTCAGGGTCACGGAGACCCACACCGGCTGCGGCTCCTGTTCATCCTCGTAGATGCCCACCGCGAGGCGGGTCTCGAGGCGTTCGATCTTCACGCTCCAGATCGCATTCATCGCCTTACCCCCCGATCACGCCGCGCGCCTGCAGGTCGGCGTGGTAGGAGGAACGCACCATCGGGCCGGAGGCGACGTGGCGGAAGCCCAGCTTCTCGCCGACGACGCGCAGCTCGCCGAATTCGGCCGGCGTCACGTAGCGGCGCACCGGCAGGTGGTGCAGGCTGGGCTGCAGGTACTGGCCGATCGTGACCATGTCGACCTTGTGTGCGCGCAGGTCGGCGAGCGTCGCTTCGATCTCCTCGCGCGTCTCACCCACGCCCAGCATCAGGCCGGACTTGGTCGCGACATTCGAGTGGCGCTCCTTGAAGGCCGCGAGGAGATCCAGCGAGTGCTCGTAATCGGCACCGGGGCGCACCTCGCGGTAAAGGCGCGGCACGGTCTCGATGTTGTGGTTGAAGACGTCGGGCGGCTCGGCGGTCAGCACATCGAGCGCGAGGTCCACGCGGCCACGGAAGTCCGGCGTCAGCACTTCGACGGTGATGCCGGGGTTGGCGTCGCGCGTCTCGCGGATGCAGTCGGCAAAGTGCTGGGCACCGCCGTCGCGCAGGTCATCGCGGTCGACGGACGTGATCACGACGTATTTCAGGCGCATCCCGGCTACGGTCTGCGCGAGGTTCTTCGGTTCTTCCGGGTCCAGCGGCAGCGGGCGGCCGTGGCCCACGTCGCAGAACGGGCAGCGCCGCGTGCAGATCGCCCCCATGATCATGAAGGTCGCCGTGCCGTGGTTGAAGCACTCGCCCAGGTTCGGGCAGTTGGCCTCCTCACACACGGTGTGCAGGCGGTTCTCACGCAGCGTGCCGGTGAGCTGGCGCACGCTCTTCGTGCCCCGGAAGGCCGCGCGGATCCATTCTGGCTTGCGCAGCTGCTCGGCCGGCATGATCGGGACGATCTTGACCGGGATGCGCGCGGTCTTGTCGGCGCCGCGCTGCTTGATTCCGGCCTGCGGGGTGGGGGTGCTTGCGTTCTGCATGGGTGAGGCTCCGGCGGGCGACCCGGCTCTCGGGATCGCGATCCAGATTTCCGCACGTGCCGAGCCCGCCGAAGATCCTCACGGAACATCGACTGGCTCAGCCCGAACGGGTGGAGTGATTGGTGCGATCGAGAGCCGGACCGCCCCTTACATCAGCCGCGGTAGTAGCGCTGCGGCACGAAGGGGGTGCTGGCGACTTCGACCGGAACCGGCTTGCCGCGAACGATCGCGGAGAGCTGGGTGCCGACCTTGGCCAGGGCGGTTTCGACGTAGCCCATCGCGACGGGCGCTTCCAGCGTCGGGCCGAAGCCGCCGCTGGTGACGATGCCGACCTTCTTGCCGCTGGCGTCGACGATCTCCGCGCCTTCACGCACCGGCACGCGGGCGTTCGGACGCAGGCCGACGCGCTTGCGCGACACGCCGTTGGCGATGTGGCCGAGGATCACGTCGGCGCCGGGGTAGCCGCCCGCACGCGCGCCGTCGGCACGGCGGGGCTTGGACAGCGCCCACAGCAGGCTGCTTTCGACCGGCGAGGTGTTCACGTCGAGGTCGTGGCCGTACAGGCACAGCCCGGCTTCGAGGCGCAGCGAGTCGCGCGCACCGAGACCGATCGGGGCGACTTCGGGGTGGCTCAGCAGCTCGCGCGCCAGGGCTTCGGCCTTGTCGGCGGGCACCGATATCTCGTACCCGTCTTCGCCGGTGTAGCCGGAACGGCTGACGTAGCACGACACGCCGAGGAGGTTCACGGTGATGCTGTTCATGAACACCATCTTGGCGACTTCGGGCGCGAGGCGGGCCAGCACGGTGGCGGCGGCCGGGCCTTGCAGCGCGAGCAGTGCGCGGTCATCGAGCACCTCGACCTTGCAACGGCCGGACAGGTGCTTCTGCATGTGCGCGATGTCCTGCGCCTTGCACGCGGCGTTCACCACCACGAACAGGCGGTCGCCGAAGTTCGCGACCATCAGGTCGTCCATGACGCCGCCGGTCTCGTTGGTGAACAGTGCGTAACGCTGCATGCCCTGCGGCAGGTCGATGATATCGACCGGCACCAGGGTTTCCAGCGCCGCGGCGGCCTCGGGGCCGACCAGGAAGACCTGGCCCATGTGCGACACGTCGAACAGACCAGCCTGGGTGCGGGTGTGCGTGTGTTCCTTGATGATCCCGCTCGGGTACTGCACCGGCATCTCGTAGCCCGCGAAGGGCACCATCTTGGCGCCGAGGGAGACGTGCAGGTCGTACAGGGGCGTGCGCAGCAGCGGTGCGTCGGAGTGGATGTCGCTCATCATGATTCCTTTTGTCTGAGTGTCTGGGGTCATCAACATTCGATGACGTTCACGGCGAGGCCGCCGCGGGCGGTTTCCTTGTACTTCAACTTCATGTCGGCGCCGGTCTCGCGCATGGTCTTGATGACCTTGTCGAGCGAGACGAAATGCTTGCCGTCGCCACGCAGCGCCATGCGGGCGGCGTTGATCGCCTTGATCGAGCCCATTGCGTTGCGCTCGATGCAGGGCACCTGGACCAGACCGCCGACGGGGTCGCAGGTCAGGCCCAGGTTGTGCTCCATTCCGATCTCGGCGGCATTCTCCACCTGCTCGGGCGTTCCGCCCAGCACTTCAGCGAGTCCGCCGGCCGCCATCGAGCATGCGACGCCGACCTCGCCCTGGCAGCCGACCTCGGCGCCGGAGATCGAAGCGTTCTCCTTATAGAGAATGCCGATCGCCGCTGCGGTGAGCAGGAAGCGGATCACGCCCTCCTCGCTCGCACCGGGGATGAAGCGGCTGTAGTAGTGCAGCACGGCCGGCACGATGCCGGCAGCGCCGTTGGTCGGGGCCGTGACGACGCGTCCGCCGGTGGCGTTCTCTTCATTGACGGCCAGCGCGTACAGGTTCACCCAGTCCATCGTCGTGAGCGGGTCGCGGATGCTCGCCTCGGGTGCGCTGGAGAGCTTGCGGTACATTTCGGCGGCGCGGCGCTTCACCTGCAGGCCGCCCGGCATGATCCCTTCCTTCTCGCAGCCGCGCCGCACGCACAGTTGCATCACGTCCCAGATGCGCAGCAGACCGGAGCGCGTCTCCGCGTCGGTGCGCCAGGCCCGCTCGTTCTCGAGCATCAACTGGGAGATCGACAGGTTCTTCGCCTGGCACTGCGCCAGCAGCTCATTGCCGCTTCGGAATGGATGCACCAACGGCGTGCTGTCGGCGACGATCCGGTCTGCGCCTGCCGCGCTTTCATCGACGACGAAACCGCCGCCGACGGAGTAATAAACCTTGTTTGCAAGGATCTCGCCCGCCTCGTCGAAGGCGACGATGCGCATCCCGTTCGGGTGGTAGGGCAACGACTGGCGACGATGCATCACGAGGTGTTCGCGCTCGACGAAGACGATGGGGTGTTCGCCGGCAAGTTGAAGGCGCTGCTCGCCGCGGATGCGGGCGAGCATGCCGTCCACCAGCTCCGTATCCACAAGATCCGGCGCTTGCCCCTCGAGACCGAGGAGCACAGCCTTGTCACTGCCATGCCCCTTGCCGGTCGCGCCCAGGGAACCATACAACTCGGCCTTCACGCTTCCGACCCGCGCGAGCAGGCCGGACTCCTTAAGGCCGGTCGCAAAGATCTGCGCCGCACGCATCGGCCCCACGGTGTGGGACGACGACGGCCCGATGCCGATCTTGAACAGGTCGAAAACGCTGATGGCCATTGCAGATTACCTCGAAATTTCAGCTGCGAGCACGCCGTTTCCACGGTCGGCGCGCGATTTGGAGATCAGGTAGCCCACCGTCAGCAGGGCGAACCAGACCGGTGCGACGAACAGTGCCACGCGGGTGCCCGGGTCCGTTCCCAGGAACACGACGACCAGCCCCAGGAAGGCAAGCACGAACCAGTTGGCCACCGGCGCGCCGGGCATGCGGAAGAACACAGCCGTTGCCAGTCCCCGCTTCACTGCCTGACGGTACTTGAGGTGCGACCAGACGATGATCCCCCAGGTCCACACGGCGCCGACGGTCGCAACGCTCGTGACATACACGAAGGCTTCTTCCGGCACGACGTAGTTCAGCGCGACACCGACCAGCATCACCGCCGCCGACAGGGTGATCGCATTGGCAGGCACGTGGCTCATGCTGACCTTGGCGAGCGAGGCAGGGGCCTGCTTGAACTGCGCCAGGGTGTAGAGCATGCGGCCGGTACTGAAGATGCCGCTGTTGCACGACGAAGCCGCCGCGGTGATGACGACGAAGTTGATGATGCCGGCCGCCGCGGGGATGCCGATCTTCTCGAACACGGTGACGAACGGGCTCATGTTGGGGTTGAGTTCGTTCCAGGGCACGAGCGACATCAGCACGATCAGCGCACCGATGTAGAAGATCAGGATGCGGTATGTGACGCTGTTGGTCGCGTGCGGCAGCACCTTCTCGGGGTTCTGCGCCTCACCTGCGGTGACACCGATCAGCTCGACGCCGGTGTAGGCGAAGCACGCGATCTGCAAGGTGAGGATGACGCCCACGACCCCCATCGGTGCGAAACCGCCATGCGACCACAGGTTCGAGAAACTCGCCGTCTTGCCCAGGTCCCCCACGCCGAAGAGGATGATCACGAGGCCGATGACCAGCATCGCGACGATCGTGAACACCTTGATGATCGCGAACCAGAACTCCATCTCGCCGAACACCTTCACCGCGATCAGGTTCGCGCTGTAGAGCACGACCAGCGTGACGAGCGCCGGGATCCACTGCGGCACGTCCGGGAACCAGTAATGCACATACACGCCGACGGCGGTGAGCTCGGCCATGCCGGTAACGATCCAGGTGAACCAGTAGGTCCAGCCGGTGACGTAGCCCGCCCAGGGGCTCACGTATTCTTCCGCGTAGGTCGCAAACGAGCCCGCCACCGGACGGTGGATCAGCAACTCGCCCAGCGCGCGCATGATGAAGAAGATTGCCAAACCCGCGATCGCGTATGTCACGAGCAGTGCGGGGCCTGCCTTGCTGATGGCCTTCGCCGAACCGAGAAACAGACCGACACCGATCGCTCCGCCGATGGCAATGAGCTGGATGTGCCGATCCTTCAGGCCTCTTTCGAGGTCCTTTTCTTCGTGCCGCTGCTCTTCATTGAGCATGTCGCTAATGCGCGTCATCCTTCAATCCCTTCCCTTGTCGTTTGAAAAAACGTCCCTCTCTGGTGCGGCAATAGGGGCGTCATTGCGCCCCTTTGAATTTTTTTAGCGTCCGTAGACCGGGAAGCGTGCGCACAGCGCGGAAACCTTCGCCCGCACCGCCTCGATCACCGCCGGGTTCTCGAGGTCGTCCAACACGTCGCAGATCCAACCGGCCAGATCCGTCACTTCGGCAATGCCGAAGCCACGCGTGGTCGCCGCCGGGGTGCCGATGCGGATGCCGCTGGTCACGAAGGGCGACTGCGGGTCGTTCGGCACGGTGTTCTTGTTCACCGTGATGTGGGCCGCGCCGAGCGCTGCGTCGGCAGCCTTGCCGGTGATGCCCTTGGCGATCAGGTCGACCAGGAAGAGGTGGTCGTCCGTGCCGCCCGAAACGATCTTGTAGCCGCGCTCGACGAACACGCCTGCCATCGCGCGCGCGTTGGCGATCACCTGCTGCTGGTAGGCCTTGAAGGACGGATCCAGCGCTTCCTTGAAGGCGACGGCCTTGGCTGCGATGACGTGCATCAGCGGGCCGCCCTGGGTGCCTGGGAAGACCATCGAGGCGATCTTTTTCTCGATGTCGGCATTCGCGCGGCCGAGGATGATGCCGCCGCGCGGACCGCGCAACGTCTTGTGCGTGGTGCTGGTGACGATGTCGGCGAAGGGCACCGGACTCGGGTACAGGCCCGCGGCGACGAGACCGGCGACGTGGGCCATGTCGACGAACAGCAGCGCGCCGACCTTGTCCGCGATCGCGCGGAAGCGCGGGAAGTCGAGCTTGCGGGCGTAGGCCGAGAAGCCGGCGACGATCATCTTCGGCTTGCACTCGAGGGCGAGCGCTTCAAGCGCGTCGTAGTCGATCACGCCGTCGTCGGTCACGCCGTACTGCACGGCGTTGAAGATCTTGCCGGAGAAGTTCACCTTCGCGCCGTGCGTGAGGTGGCCGCCGTGGGCGAGGCTCATGCCGAGGATGGTGTCACCGGGCTGCAGCAGCGCGAAATACACGGCCGCGTTGGCCTGCGAGCCGGAGTGCGGCTGCACGTTCACCCAATCCGCAGCGAACAGCTGCTTCGCCCGGTCGATCGCCAGCTGTTCGACCACGTCGACGTGCTCGCAGCCGCCGTAATAGCGCTTGCCCGGATAGCCTTCCGCATACTTGTTGGTCAGCACCGTGCCTTGCGCCTGCATCACGCGCGGGCTGGCATAGTTCTCGGACGCGATCAGCTCGATGTGATCTTCCTGGCGGTGACGCTCGGATTCGATGGCACCCCACAAGTCAGGGTCGAAGCCGGCGATCTCCATTTGCTTGTCAAACATGCGTTTCTCCGGATTGAATTTCAGGACAGGTTTTCAGTGGTTCGTGCCGAGGCCGCAAGCGATCGTCAGTCGATTCGAAGCGTGCATCGGAACGTGGTATTCAGCGGGCCGAACGGCACCCCGCCGGCCGTTGCGGGCACGGCCACTCACACCGTGGCCATGCGACGGGAAGGACATGAAGAAGGGACGCTGCCGCAGGCTACGGCCGAGTCTCGAGCTCGGACCGAGACCGCTCCCGCGCACGACAGGGTCGACGTGGTACAGCGGTGTGGATAACCGGTCAGGTGCCTGCATGGCCTTGTCTCCGTCCTCTTTGCTCGCAAGTGGGCCGAACGTGGCGGTTCCGCCCGCTCCTTATGTTGTCCGGCCCTGGTGGATGCACCTGCCCTTGCGGGCAGGTGGCGCTACGTCAGCGATTGATCAGCTCTCGCCTTCCAGGTTGAGATCCACCATCAGTTCATTCGCCAGCGCTTCCAACTCGGACTTGAGGCTTGCCGGCTCGACGGACGCCGGTACCTGCACCTCGATGCTGGCGCGGAACAGCGGCTCGCCGCTGAAGGAGGCGTTCTCGCACGCCGTTTCGAGCTTGCTGATGCTGGCGCCGTGGCGCGCCAGTGCGGCCGAGATCTCGCGCACGATGCCGGGGCGGTCGTGACCGACCACTGTCAGCTTCGTGACGCGCAGCGCGGGAGCGGAGGCCGCGACGCCCCGCTCGATCGTCAGACGCAGGCCTTCCACTTCGAGCTCGCCCAACGCTGCCTCGAGCTTGCCGGCATCGGCTTCTGCGATTTCCAGCCGCACAATGCCCGCGAACTTGCCGGCGAGCTGCGCCATGCTGCTCTCCAGCCAGTTCGCACCGCAGTCGGCGGCGCACTCGGCCAGCGCATTGACAAGACCGGGACGATCAGCGCCGATCAGGGTGATGACCAGTGATGCGTTCATGTCGTCTACTCCTGTGGATTATTCGTAGTCGGACATCGGCGGGCAGGCGCACACGAGGTTGCGGTCGCCATACACGTTGTCCACCCGGCCCACCGGCGACCAGTACTTGTTCGCACGCAGGCTGGCGAGCGGATACACGGCCTGTTCGCGGCTGTACGGGTGCGTCCACTCCCCAGCGATCGCTTCCGCGGTATGCGGGGCGTTGACCAGCGGGTTGTCCTTGGCGTCGAACTCGCCGCTACCGACCTTGGCGATCTCCTCGCGGATCGCGATCATCGCGTCGCAGAAACGGTCCAGCTCTTCCTTCGACTCGCTCTCGGTCGGCTCGATCATCAGCGTGCCCGGCACCGGGAAGGACATCGTCGGCGCGTGGAAGCCGAAGTCGATCAGGCGCTTCGCGACGTCATCGACGGTGACGCCGGTGGCGTCCTTGAGCGGGCGCAGGTCGATGATGCACTCGTGCGCGACCATGCCGTTTTCGCCGCGGTACAGCACCGGATAGTGCGGATCCAGGCGCGTAGCGATGTAGTTGGCGTTGAGGATCGCCATCACCGTCGCGTTGCGCAGCCCTTCGGCGCCCATCAGCGTGATGTAGGTCCAGGTGATCGGCAGGATGCTGGCGCTGCCGTAGGGCGCGGCCGACACGGCACCGATGCCCTTGAGGCCGCCCGTGACGCTGCCCGGAAGGAAGGGCGCGAGGTGCGACTTGACGCCGATCGGGCCGACGCCCGGTCCGCCGCCGCCGTGCGGGATGCAGAAGGTCTTGTGCAGGTTCAGGTGCGACACGTCGCCGCCGAACTTGCCGGGGCCGCACAGGCCGACCATGGCGTTCATGTTGGCACCGTCGATGTACACCTGGCCGCCGAACGAATGCACGATCTCGGTGATCTCGCGGATCGCCGTCTCGAACACGCCGTGCGTCGAAGGATAGGTGATCATGATGGCGGCGAGCTTGTCGCTGTGCTGCTCGGCCTTGGCCTTGAGGTCGGCGACATCGACATTGCCGTTTTGGTCGCAGGCGACGACGACCACGCGCATGCCGGCCATGTTGGCGGTCGCGGGGTTGGTGCCGTGGGCGGAGCTCGGGATCAGGCACACGTCGCGGTGCGCCTCATTGCGGCTCGCGTGGTAGGCACGGATCGCCAGCAGGCCGGCGTATTCACCCTGCGAGCCGGCGTTCGGCTGCAGCGACACGGCGTCGTAGCCGGTGCAGGCGCACAGCATCTGCTCCAGCTCGGCGGTGAGCTGGGCATAGCCCTGGGCCTGGTCGGCCGGGGCAAACGGGTGGATGCTGCCGAACTCACGCCAGGTGACCGGGATCATCTCGGTGGTGGCGTTCAGCTTCATGGTGCACGAGCCCAGCGGGATCATCGTGCGGTCGAGCGCCAGATCCTTGTCCGCCAGCGCGCGCAGGTAGCGCAGCATCTTGGTCTCGGACTGGTACATGCTGAACACGGGGTGCGTCAGGAAGGCCGAGGTGCGCAGCTGGCCGGCCGTCAGGGCCTCGGGCGCCAGGTTCTCGACGTCCGCAAACGCGGGCACGGCGGCACCGTTGGCGAACACTGCCCACAGCGCCTCGACGTCGGAGCGGGTGGAGGTCTCGTCGAGCGAGATGCCGACGGTCTTGGCGTCGATCTCGCGCAGGTTCATCTGCTTGGCGCGGGCGGCCGCATGCACGGCAGCGGCGTCGGCGACACGCACGGCGATGGTGTCGAAGAACGCGTTCGTCACCACTTCGGCGCCGACGCGGCGCAGGCCGGCCGCCAGCGTCGCGGTCAGGCGATGCACGCGACGGGCGATGGTCGTCAGCCCCTTCGGGCCGTGGTAGCAGGCGTACAGGCTCGCCATCACGGCCAGCAGCACCTGCGCGGTGCAGATGTTCGAGGTGGCCTTCTCGCGCCGGATGTGCTGTTCGCGCGTCTGCATCGCGAGGCGGTAGGCCTTCTTGCCGTGGTTGTCGATCGACACGCCGACAACGCGACCCGGCATCACGCGCTTGTGCGCGTCGCGCGTGGCGAAGTATGCGGCGTGCGGGCCGCCAAAGCCGAGCGGGATGCCGAAGCGCTGCGTCGTGCCGATGGCGACGTCGGCGCCGAGTTCGCCCGGGGACTTCAGCAGCGTCAGCGCGAGCAGGTCGGCCGCGACGACGACCAGCGCCTTCTTGGCGTGGGCCGCGGCGACAATGGCGGCGTAGTCGACGACTTCGCCGGTGCTCGCCGGGTACTGCAGCAGCACGCCGAAGAACTCATGCTGGTCGAGGTCGGTCGCGGGGTTGCCGACGATCACCTCGAAGCCCAGCGGCTCGGCGCGGGTGCGCACCACCTCGACGGTCTGCGGGTGGCAGTCCTGCGAGACGAAGAAGGCCTTGGCCGGGTTCTTCGACAGGCGCTGGCAGAAGGTCATCGCCTCGGCCGCGGCGGTCGCTTCGTCGAGCAGCGAGGCATTGGCGATCTCCATGCCCGTCAGGTCGGTGATCATGGTCTGGAAGTTCAGCAACGCTTCCAGACGGCCCTGCGAAATCTCCGGCTGGTACGGCGTATAGGCCGTGTACCAGGCGGGGTTCTCGAGGACGTTGCGCAGCACGACACCCGGCGTGTAGGTGTCGTAATAGCCCGCACCGATGAAGGAACGGAACACCCGGTTCTTCCCCGCGATCTCGCGCAGCATGGCGAGCGCTTCGGCTTCCGTCCGGCTCTCGGGGAGAGGGAGGGGCGAGGGCGACAGGATGGAAGCCGGGATCACCTTGTCGATGAGCTGGTCGAGCGAATCGAGGCCGAGCGCGGCGAGCATCGCCTGCGTTTCGGTCGCATCCGGGCCGACGTGGCGGCCGACGAAATCATCGCGCTGCTCGAGCTGGTCGAGCGTCGCGGGGAAGCGGGTGTCGTTCATGTTCATGGCTTGGGCTGGGCTCCGGAAGAAGGTCGATCAGGCAGTCAGCTTGTCGTAGGCGGCCTGGTCGAGCAGCCCGGCGAACGCCGACGGATCGTCGAGGCGGACGCGGACGAACCAGCCCGCACCCATCGGATCTTCATTGACCGTCGCCGGGGCGTCGGCCAGCGCGGCGTTGACTTCGACGATCGTGCCGGCCAGCGGCATCTTCAGTTCGCCGGCGGCCTTCACCGATTCGATGACCGCGGCTTCGTCGCCCGCCGCAAAGCTCGCGCCGACGTCCGGCAGCTGCACGAAAACGATGTCGCCCAGTGCGTTCTGGGCGTAGTCGGTGATGCCAACAGTTGCGACGTCGCCCTCGACGCTCAGCCACTCGTGGTCTTCGGTGAATTTGATCGTGCTCATGGTGTCTCCTGGTTGCGTGTCGATTGATACAAACTCAAGTTAGGTTACGGGGCGCATGGTAGCAATGAGTTGACATGAGCGAATTTGATAGTTGAAATGAAATCATTGATGTTTCAAATGGGCTGTGCACAATGCAAAACATCCCTACCGAGCTGCTGCGCACCTTCGTGAAGGCCGTCGAAACCGGCAGCTTCACCCGGGCCGGCGAGATCGTCGGGCGCACCCAGTCGGCCGTGAGCCTGCAGATCCGGCGCCTGGAGGAGCTGCTGGACGCACCGCTGTTCGTACGTGGCACGCACCGCGTCAAGCTCACCGAGGAAGGGACGACGCTGGTGAGTTACGCGCGTCGCATGCTCGCGCTCAACGACGAGGCGGTGAGCAGCCTGCGGCGGCCCAAGGTCGCGGGCAGCGTGCGCCTGGGCGCGCCGCACGAATACACCGCCTCACTGCTGCCGGTGATCCTCGGCAAGTTCGCGCAGTCGCATCCGGGCGTGATGCTCGAGGTCACCTGCGACCTCAGCAAGAACCTGCTCGCCCGGCAGGAGAAAGGCGAATTCGATCTCGTCATCGCCCTGCACGACGACCCCGACGAGCGCGGCGGCTCCAAGGTGCTGACCGAGCCGCTGGTGTGGATCACCAGCCCCGACCACGAACGCCACACGCAGCGGCCGCTGTCGCTGGTCGTCGCCCCGCCGCCGTGCATCTATCGCAACCGCGTGCTGCAGATGCTCGGTCGCCAGCAACGGCCGTGGCGCATCGCCTACATGAGTTCCAGCTACAGCGGCCTCATCGCCGCGGTGCGCGCCGGCCTCGGCGTGACCCTGCTCGCCGGCAGCACCGTGCCCCAGGGCGTGCGGGCTCTGGGCGAGCGCGACGGCTTCCCCGCGATGGGCCAGCTGGACGTACGGCTGTACGAGCGGCGGGGAAGCGTCACCGAGGCGGTGCGTTGCCTCGCCGACTACATCACAAGCAGCTTTGCCTCGTCGGATGCCGCGCTAGCCGGGGCTTCGGCACCGTCTTCAGGCGCGCAGATGGCGGGCGAATAGGCCGGCAAGCGGGCGGGCGGCCACGCTGAGCGGCACTCCGCGCAGGCTCAGGATGCCGAGCGACATCGGCGGCGGCAGCGGTTCGACGACGAACTCCTGCAGCCCGACGCCGAAGATCGGATCGCGTATCAGCACGGTCGGGCCGAAGCCGATGTGATCAGTGCGGCGCATGAGTTCCAGCATCAGCGTCGGCGACGCACAGCGTACGGTGCTGGCCGGCACCTCGACGCCGTTGGCCTCGAGCCAGTTCACGAGGTGGCTGCCCTGGCTCGCCCCGGTCAGGTTCAGCACCCAGCTCGCGCCCTTGAGCTCCGCCCAGGTCCGCGCCCCGGCCAGCGGATGCCCGATGCGGCCCGCGGGCGAGGCCGGGATCTGCGCCAGCGGCTCGAAATCCACTTCATAGGGAAGATCCTGCGCATTGGCGAGCGCCACCGCGAAATCCAGGCGCCCTTCGATGATGCCGGGCACCACGTTGGTCAGCAGCCCCTCCTCCAGGCTCAGCGCGGCGTCCGGCTGAATGCGGCGGAATTCCGCCAGCACCCGCGGCAGCACCGTCGCCGCGACGAGCGGCGTGAGCGCCACGGCGATGCGTGCCCCCGCCCCGCCGCGCAGCATCCGCACCTCCTCGCGCGCCTTGTCCAGCGTCGCGAGCGCGAGGCGTGCCCGCACCAGCAACGCCTGACCGGCAGGCGTGAACACCACGCCCTTGTAGCTGCGCGTCAGCAGCTCCGCCCCCACGTCCTCCTCCAGTTCGCGCAGCGCCTTCGTCAGCGCGCTCTGGCTGAGATGCATCGCCCGCGCCGCCGCCCGGATCGAACCGGCATCGGCGACCTGCACGAGCGCCTTCAGTTGATGGTCCTTCATTGCGGTCAGTGAACACGTTTGGTTGTCACCCCGGAAAAAGTACCGCCTTCCGCGATCGTTAGCAAATTCTATTATCAATCCATGAATACCATTGATCGCCACCTCCCCGACGAGGCCGCCATGAAGACCTGGCGGCGTGCCATCCACCAGCACCCCGAGCTCGGCTTCGACGAGTTCGAGACCAGCCGCCTGGTGGCCGACCAACTCGCCCAATGCGGCTTCGAAGTGCACGCCGGCATCGCCACGACCGGCGTCGTCGGCACCCTGAGCTGGGGCGAGGACGGCGGCAAGGGCGGCCCGCGCCTCGGCCTGCGCGCCGACATGGATGCGCTGCCGATCCACGAGGAGACCGGCCTGCCCTGGGCAAGCCGCAATCACGGGAAGATGCATGCCTGCGGCCACGACGGCCACACCGCGATCCTGCTCGGCGCCGCGCAGATGTTCGGACGCCTCCACCGCGAAGCTCGCCTGCCCGGCAGCGGCACGCTGAACCTGATCTTCCAGCCCGCCGAGGAGCTGGGCGGCGGCGGCGGTGCGAAGCGCATGCTCGAAGAAGGCCTGTTGGAGCGCTTCCCCTGCGATGCGATCTTCGCGCTGCACAACTACCCAGGCGTGCCGACCGGCCACTTCCGCTTTCGCCCCGGCCCCTTCATGGCGTCGTCCGACAAGGTGCTGATCCGCTTCGACGGCAAGGGCGGGCACGGCGCGCTGCCGCACATGGCCATCGATCCGACGCTGCCGGCTGCGGCGACCGTCCTGGCGCTGCAGACCATCGTCGGGCGCAGCGTCGATCCGGTCGAGATGGCCGTGGTCAGCGTCGGCCGCATGTCGGCGGGCAAGACCTACAACGTCATCCCCGAGACCGCCGAACTCGAACTGAGCGTGCGCGCGCTGCGGCCCGAGGTGCGCGACCGGCTGGAACAGCGCATCTGCGAACTGGCCCGCGGACAGGCTGCCGCCCACGGCGTCGGCTGCGACATCCGCTACGAGCGCGGCTACCCGGTGCTGATCAACAGTGCCGAATACGCCCGCCTGGCCACGGACGTCGCGCGCGAGCTGGTCGGCGACGAAAAGGTGGACGGCAATGCCGCGCCGCTGTCCGGCAGCGAGGACTTCGCCTTCATGCTGCAGCAGGTGCCCGGCTGCTACCTGCTGATCGGCAACGGCGACAACGGCTTCGCCGGCGGCGAACACCTCGGGCCGTGCAGCGTGCACAACCCTCACTATGATTTCAACGATGCCTGCCTCGCACCGGGTGCCGCCTTCTGGGTAGCGCTCGCGAACCGCTTCTTCGGCAGCTGAGCGCCGGGCGCTCCCGCACAAAACGACAACACAGACTCATAAAGAGGAGACTCGCATCATGAGCAGCACTACCGCAGCGCCCCGCGCGAAACAGATCGTCGCAGCCGTCATCGGCAACGCGCTGGAATGGTACGACTTCATCGTCTTCGGCTTCCTCGCCGTGGTGATTTCGCGCCTGTTCTTCCCCTCCGAAAGCGAGTACAGCTCGCTGCTGATGGCGACCGCGACCTTCGGCGTGGGCTTCTTCATGCGCCCCGTGGGCGGCATCCTGCTCGGCATCTACGCCGACCGCAAGGGTCGCAAGGCCGCGCTGCAGCTCATCATCGCGATGATGACCGTGTCGATCGCGCCGATCGCCTTCGCCCCGCCCTACGCCGCGATCGGCGTCGCCGCCCCGCTGCTGATCGTGCTCGCACGCCTGCTGCAGGGCTTCGCGACGGGTGGCGAATTCGCCAGCGCGACCTCCTTCCTGATCGAGAGCGCCCCGCCCAACAAGCGGGGCCTGTACGGCTCGTGGCAGATGTTCGGCCAAGGCCTCGCGGTGTTTGCCGGCGCCGGTGTCACGGCGCTGATCACGCGCAACCTCTCGCCCGAGGCGCTCGACGCCTGGGGCTGGCGCATCCCGTTCATGATCGGCCTGCTGATCGGCCCGGTCGGCCTGTGGATTCGCCGCCACCTGGAAGAAACCGAGGCCTTCCTGGAAGCCCACAAGGCACCGGCGGAAAAGCAGTCGATCGCCCGCATGCTCAGGAACCACCTGCGCGAAGTCTTTGCGGTCATGGGCGTCACCGTCTGCGGCACGGTCGGCTTCTACGTGATCCTGGTGTACATGCCGACCTTCGCCACTAAGCAGCTCGGCATGGTGCTGTCGGACGCCTTCAGCGCGCAGGTCATCGCGGTTGCGCTGATGACGATCCTGATGCCCGTGTTCGGCGCGCTGTCCGACCGCGTCGGCCGCAAGATCCTTGTCATCCTCGCCGCCGCCGGCCTGCTCGTCGCCTCCTACCCCCTGCTCTCGTGGGTCCATGCCGCGCCCTCGTTCGAACGCCTCATCACTATGCAGATCGTGCTGTGCGTCCTGCTCGCGGCCTTCTTCGGACCGATCTCGGCGGTGATGGCGGAACAGTTCCCCGCCGGCGTGCGCTCGACCGGCCTCGCGCTCGCCTACAACGTCGCGGTGATGGTGTTCGGCGGCTTCGCGCAGTTCATCGTGACCTGGCTGATCCACACCACCGGCATCACCATCGCCCCGGTGTTCTACGTGATGTTCGCCGCCGCGCTGGGCTTCGTGTCCGCCCTCTTCCTGACCGACCGCACCCGGGTCGCACATCTCGCCGCGGTCGATGAAGAAGCCCCGCAGGCGCTGGCAGGCAAGGGCAGCAAGGAGGCCACCATCCTCCCGCGCACCGCGCTCAATCGCGCCTGATACCCTTGCAGTGCAGGCCGCCCCTCGCCCCGGGGGCGGCCTTCTCATTTCAGGCGAACACCTCGCCAAGATTCACCGTCCCTCGGCTGCCGACATGTTGGCGCTTGGTGCGGATCCACTTCGCTGCCCGGGCGCGCCCCAGGTCGCGCAGTTCATGCAGGAAGGCGCGCGCCGCATTGAGCTTGCTGCCGCTGCCGCTCTCGGCCAGCTCCTGCGCCTCGATCATGTGGAAGCGCAGCCCCAGCAACTTGCGCTCGAGGCGCCCGTGCGGGAGAAAACCGCTACCCGCCTCCAAATAGGCGCGGGCGTGCGCGATCATGCGCATCTCGCGCAGGAAGGTCGCCGAAAAGCCGAGCTCCACCGTGCGGTCGGCGATCTCCCCGGCGCTGCGCGGCGGCGCCGAGATGCGCAGCGGATTGAGCAGCACGAGCAGGATGTCCGGCGTCTCGCACTCGTACATCAGCGGGTAGACGGCCGGATTGGCGCTAAAGCCGCCGTCCCAGTAGGCCTCGCCATCGATCTCGACGGCGTGGTGGATGGTCGGCAGGCAGGCGGACGCCAGCAGCATGTCCTCGGTGAGTTCGGCGGTGCGGAACAGGCGCACCTTGCCCGTCTGCACACGCGTCGCGGCGATGAACAGGCGCAGGCGGCACTCGCGGCGCAGGAACTCGAAATCGAACTGCGCGCGCACGACCTCGCGAAGCGGGTTCAGCTCCAGCGGATTGAACTGGTAGGGCGACAACAGCCGCGTCATCCCCAGCATCATGCCGAGCGGATTGGGCAGCGCGCCGTTGCCGTTCGGGTTCATGCTGTGCAGCAGGTCGAGCTCCAGCGGCGTGCTGGCCGCAACTGCCTCCCAGAACGCGGCCAGGCTCTCGCGCGCGCCCTCCGGCCCGCCGCGCGTCCAGCCTTGCGCCATGGCCACGGCGTTCATCGCGCCGGCGCTGGTGCCGCTGACACCGTCGAGCTTCCAGCCATCCTCCAGCAACCTGTCCAGCACGCCCCATGTGTAGGCACCATGCGCCCCACCCCCCTGCAGCGCGAGGCTGATCGCGGGCACCTCTCCACGCCTGCCTGACCACCATCGTTTGCGAAGCATGCTCCACTCCTTTCCACGCATGGAAACATTCTTGCTGCACTGCACAATACAGCAAGAATGGAAACGGGAGTGTTTCAGATGGTCAGGGCGATCGCCCTCGCTCGTGGCGCCGGCACTGCCTCGGCTCAGTCGGATATCGGGATCCGCCCAACTGCGGGCTCGTTCTCTTCCCGCTGCATTGCAGAACGCAGCGGCGAGCGCACCGCCGGGCGGCCAAAGGGCGCGCCATAGGCAAAACCTTGGGCGAGCGCGCCCTGCGGCGGACTCACCAATGCCCTGTCCTCGACCCGCGTCACGATCACCCGTGCCGATCCCGCACGCGCCCTCAGCGCATCGAGCGCCTCGCCGGCGTCGCCGTCCACCTGTAATGCCGCGGCGCCGATCTTGATGAAGTCCGCCGGCACGATCTCCGACAGCGCCCGCCATTGCGCCGCAGATTCGACGTTCACGGCAACGCGGAATGCGTTCTCGCGGTAGTTCCGCAGCACGAAGTTCAACAGGTCGGCCTGCCGGCTCGCGACGATGGGCGCCTCGATGACGATGCGTGCGGGCGGGAAACCAAGCGCATCGATCACCCTGCGGAACGCAGCCCCGTGGTCGCCCGCGACCGCCGCGAGCAGGCGGCCATGCACGTTCAGGAACAGCAGACCGTCGTCCCCCACCGAAGCGATGAAGTTCAGCGCATGCACGGTGCGCGCGAGCCGATCCAACGCGACCAGGCGATCGTCGTCGGCATTGGCCGAAAACAGCGCCCACGACGACAGCTCGCGCCGGCCGTCCCCCAGGCAGGCCGGCGCCTCGTCGCACCCGGACTTTACGGGACCGTTTCACCGCCACGAACGATGAAATTCTCCTGAGCTTATGCAGGAGCGGACCACTGACTGGCTGAGGCCCTGCCCTCACAAGGCTCTACCGCTGCTGACGGGAATGTAATCCTCGCGTAAGGGCCGCGTCGACCACCGGAATCTATGATGGAATCATCGAAACTACCCTCGCCCGATCATCGACAACGGCGGCGAGCACTCATCAGGAGAACCATAATGAAGCCCTTGGCGACCACCGCCCTCGCACTGTCGCTGGCAGCCATCTCGCTCGCCACGACCTCGCCGGCCTGGGCCGAAGATGCCCAGCACCCGGAACAGGCCGCCACTGCGCCGGCGCCCGCAGCGACGCCGGAACAAACCGTCCAGCGCATGCGCGACAACACCGCCATGATGCAGTCGCAACTCGACGCCCTCGCCGCGGCGAAGACCCCCGAGGAGCACCAGAAGCTGCACATGCAGCACATGCAGACCATGCGAGAGAACATGATGCTGGGCCAGCAGATGGCCGCCGGCGACGGGGCGCCGATGGGCTGCGCCATAATGGGCGGCAAGGGAATGATGGGCGGGATGATGAGCGGAATGATGGGAGGCATGGGCATGATGGGCGCGGACCCGTCCGGTGCATCGCCAGAGGCGATGGCCCAACGCATGCACCAGATGGAACGGCGCATGGACATGATGCAGATGATGATGGAGCGCATGGCCGCTCCGGCGGGCAAGCGCCCCGCGAGGTGACGACCCGCCCGCAAGCATTCGGAGAAACGCGCGATGCTCGAAATCCTGAAAGCCCTGCTGCAGCGCCTGCGCGCATGGATGGCGGAGAACGAGCGCGCGCACCGCAATGCCAGGCCCGACGGCTGTTGCAGCTCGCCGTCGGCGATCTACGCGGCGCGTCGTCCGCGTAGCAAGGGGGACGATCATGACTGAGCCAAGGCCGACGCACGCGCATGTCCATCACGACCATGAAAGTCACGGCGACGGACATCAGGGGCATGAAGGACATGCCGCGCACCACGAACACGCGCACACCCACCCCTCACCCGCAGCACCGCAGGAATCGGCCGCGTTTACGGACCCCGTGTGCGGCATGAGCGTGAAGCCCGAGTCGCCCCACCACACCAGCTTCGACGGTCACGAGTACCGCTTCTGCAGCGCGAAGTGCCTCGCCAAGTTCAGCGCCGATCCGCAGCGCTACCTGGAACCCGCAGCGCAGGCCGCGCCCGCCGGCGAAGCACCGACCGCCGCCGAATACACCTGCCCGATGCACCCCGAGATCCGCCAGCCCGGACCCGGCACCTGCCCGAAGTGCGGCATGGCGCTGGAACCGGTGCTGCCTGAACTCGAGGGGGGCGAAAATCCGGAGCTGGCCGACTTCCGCCGCCGCCTCTGGTGGCCCTTGCCGGCGACGATCCTCGTCACCGTGATCGCGATGTCGGGCGGGATCATCGATCCGCTACTCGGCGGCGCGCGCCCCTGGATCGAGCTGCTGCTGGCGACACCCGTCGTGCTGTGGGGCGGATGGCCCTTCTTCGGGCGCTGGGCGCAATCCATAGCGAACCGCAGCCCTAACATGTGGACGCTTATCGGCACCGGCGTGGGTGCCGCCTACGGTTACAGCGTCGTCGCGACTGTCGCGCCGGGAGTCTTTCCCGACTCCTTCCGCATGGGCGGGCACGTCGCCGTGTATTTCGAAGCCGCCGCGGTGATCGTCTCGCTGACCCTGCTCGGTCAGGTGCTGGAACTGCGCGCCCGCGCGGAGACGGGCGCGGCAATCAAGGCGTTGCTCGGCCTCGCGCCCAAAACCGCACGGCGCATCAATGCCGACGGCAGCGAGGAAGACGTCCCCCTGACCCACGTGCATCCGGGCGACCGCCTGCGCGTGCGGCCGGGCGAGAAGGTGCCGGTGGATGGCGTCGTGCTCGAAGGCGCCAGCGCCGTGGACGAATCGATGCTCACCGGCGAGCCGATGCCGGTATCCAAGACTGCCGGCGACAAGGTGATCGGCGCAACGCTCAATACCAGCGGCGCGCTGGTGATGCAGGCGGAGAAGATCGGTTCGCAGACCGTGCTCGCGCAGATCGTGCAGATGGTCGCGCAGGCGCAGCGTTCGCGCGCGCCGATGCAGCGCATGGCCGACCGCGTCGCGGGCTGGTTCGTCGTCGTGGTCGTCGTGATCGCGGCGCTGACCTTCCTCGGCTGGGGCCTCTTCGGCCCCTCCCCCTCGTGGGCCTATGGCCTCATCAACGCCGTCGCGGTGCTGATCATCGCCTGCCCGTGCGCGCTCGGACTCGCGACGCCGATGTCGGTGATGGTCGCGACCGGCAATGCCGCAACGCAGGGCGTGCTGTTCCGCGACGCTGCCGCGATCGAGAACCTGCGCCGCGTCGACACCCTGATCGTCGACAAGACAGGAACGCTCACCGAAGGACACCCCGCGTACCACTCCGCCATCGCCGCCCCCGGCGGGGAGGCCGACGAGGTGCTGCGCCTCGCGGCGAGCCTCGACCAGGGCAGCGAGCACCCCCTCGCCCACGCGATCGTCGGCGAGGCACGGCGCCGCGGACTGACGTTGTCGAAGCCGGACGGCTTCGAGTCCTCGTCGGGCATCGGCGTGCGCGGCACGGTCGACGGACGCAAGGTGGTGCTCGGCAACACCGCGCTGATGGACGAGGAAAGCGTCGATTGGCACGCGCTCGCCGGTCAGGCCGAAGCCCTGCGTCTGGAAGGCGCGAGCGTGATGATGCTGGCCATCAACGGCGTCGCCGTCGGGCTGGTCGCCGTCGCCGACCCGGTCAAGGCAACGACGCCCGAGGCCCTGGCGGAGCTGCGCGCGCACGGCATCGACCGCATCGTCATGGCCACGGGCGACGGACTGACGACCGCGCGCGCCGTCGGCACGCGGCTGGGCATCACGGAAGTGCTCGGCGAGGTCAAGCCGAAGGACAAGGACGATCTGGTCGCCCGGCTGCAACGCGAAGGCCGCGTGGTAGCGATGGCGGGCGACGGCATCAACGACGCGCCCGCGCTCGCGCGCGCGGACGTGGGCGTCGCGATGGGCACCGGCACCGACGTGGCGATGTCCAGCGCGCAGCTCACGCTGGTCAAGGGCGACCTGCGCGGCATCGCCGCCGCGCGCCGCATCTCGGTCGAGACGGTGCGCAACATGCACCAGAACCTCGCCTTCGCATTCGTCTACAACGCGCTCGGCGTCCCGCTCGCCGCCGGCCTGCTGTACCCCTTCACCGGCCTGCTGCTGTCGCCGATGGTGGCTGCGCTGGCGATGAGCGCGAGCTCGGTGTCGGTGGTCACGAACGCGCTACGGCTGCGCCGCACCACGCCCCCGGCCCGCTGACCGGATTCTCCCGTTCAGGGCATTGCCGCCCGCACCCACTCCGCAACGGTTGCGGACGTCGGAATGCGCCCCGACGACACGAGTTTTTCGTTGATCACCAACCCGGGCGTCTTCAGGACGTCGTAGGCGATGATCTCGTTCATGTCGGTGATCTTGGCGATCTCCACCTGAACGCCCAGCGACGCGACCGCCTCGCGTGCGACCTCCTCCAGTTTGCGGCAGTTCGCACAACCGGGACCGAGAACCTTGATGTTCACCATTTTCAGACTCCTTTCACGAGGGTGGATGCGGCACGTCGGCTGGCGACAGACAGCAGCGCAGCCAGCACGCCGATGAAGGCCGCCAGCCACAGCACAAGCCGCAGCAGCGAAATGCCGTCGACCCACGCACCGTAGGTGAATCCCGCCGCCGCGCTGAACAGCGCCACCAGCCCGACGTAGGTCGCCGTTTTGCGCCGGCCGATGATGGCGGAAATGATGAGGATGCTCTGCAGCGAGAGTTCGGGGTCGGACATCAGGTAGGCGAGCAGCGGCCCACGGTGCATGCCCAGGTCGAGGAACATTTTCGCGATGGGTACTTCGACCAGCGTCGGGAAATACATGAACACGCCGAACGCCACGCCCGCGAGGTTGCCGATGGCGGAGTTGGTCCCCGCCAGCATCTCGATCCACTCGGGCCGGATCAGCACGCGGATCATGCCGACGATGAAGACACCGACCACGAGCAACGGGAAGATCTGCTTCACGAAACGCCACGACTCCCACAGCCAGTCGCGCAGCTCGTCCGCCGAGAGGTGCGAGCGTGCGATCAGCCCGACCCCGGTCAGCGCAAGCGCGACGCCGAAGAACTTGCCGGTCAGGCCGATCCGCAGGCCCTCCGCCGCTGTCTGCACCGACAGCGCGGCGACGAGCAGCGTCAGGGCGATCGTCGCGAGGCTGGTCCACGTCCATGCGTTCGCGCCGTCCTGGATATTCTCGAGCCCGCGCCACGCGCTGAAGCCGATCACCGCAAGCAGGGCGATCAGCACCGCGCCCTGCAGCGACACCCCCTCCTCGCCTTTCGCCGCGTCATAGGGCACCAGGCGATCGAGCACGCCCTGCCAGGTTTGCGCATCGGCGAGCGGCAGCTCGAAATCCATGTAGGAGCCGGTCAGCACGCCGAGCTTGAGCGTGCCCGCCAGCAACAGCGCCACCCATACGAAGAGGAAGAACAGCGACGCCCGTCCCATTCCCTCCCCCTTGGCGGCGAAGGGGCTGTCGGTCGCGAGATCGTGCGCGGCATCGTCGGCGCGGAAGATGAGCGCCATGATCAGGCCGATGCCAATGCCGAAGGTCAGTGACAGCAGGAAACGCGCAATGGCGAGATCCGGGCCGATGATTCCGCCCGTGTAAACCAGCGCCAGGATGTTCGCCGCAGGCGCGAAGAACAGGAAGGTGATCGCCGGCCCCAGCCCGGCCCCTTTCCTGTAGATGCCGGCGAAGAGCGGGACGATGGTGCACGAACATACCGCCAGCAGGGATCCCGCGGCTGCCGCGGCCGGATAGGACACTGCCTTGCTGGAATTGCGCCCGAGGAAGCGCGTAACGGTTTCCTTGGGAATCAGCGCTGCCATCGCGCCGGCAATGAAGAAGGCCGGCAGCAGGCACAACAGCACGTGTGCCGCGAGATAGGCCGCGAGGTTGCCGAGCCCGCCGTAGAAGACGGGCAGGATCCACGATGAAGACGAGTCCATGACATGCTCCTTGGCACGCAGTGGCCCCGGCTCCAATACGAGCACCGCCTGCAGCCCTTCCGGCACGGCCGCGACGGCAGGCGGAACGCCCGGCAGCAGATCAGAGACGAGGTAGCGATCAGCGTGAATTTCATTATTGCGCCGATCAGTCTCCTTCGATGCCAACTAACTAACGAAACGCTGCCTGGACTTGTGCCGTTCAGGCAGCGACGGCAACTGCCGCCTGATGCCGCGCGGCGGCCTCGTCGATCGCACGCTCGAGAGACATGCCCGCCTCTACCCCATCCATGATCATGCGCTGCAGGATCGCGCCGAGCATCACGACGTTGCCGCTCATCAGCGGCTCGACCTCACGCAGGAGTTGGCAGCTCGGTGGGTCATAGGCATAGGTGGCAAGAAATTCGTCGAGTTTGCGATCGGTCGCCAGCGCGTAGCACATGTCGTAGATGAGGTTGTACGCGCACAGTTGCTGCAGCTCGTCTGCGGAGGCCACGTTCAAGCGCACTTCCTCGCCAAGGTCGCGCCTGAACTGCTCGAGGCCATAATCGACGTCACCCTTCACGACTTGTTCGGCGGTGAATTCCCATTCCATGATCGGATTCTCCTCGCGGTGATCAGCCGAAGATCGCCGCGAACGCGTCTTCGTCGTCGCGACAGATCGGGCACGTTTCTTCAGGCTCGGCAGAGACGAAGTGTCGGTCGCAACGCGCACAGCGTTGTTTCGCCAGCGCGTGCAGCACGCGGGCGGGCTGTTCCGGCCGCGCATCGAATACCGGTTCGGCGTCGAGCACCCGTGGCTGGCAGACTTCGAGACAGACCTCGCACGCGACGCAGCGGTCGGCATCGAACCTGAGTTGCCAGTCCGCGGGGCTCTCCTCGATCTGGATGGCGCCGGTCGGGCATGCACGGAAGCAGGCTTCGCAGACGGTGCAGCCAGGGTGCAGCGCCAGCGCCATCAGGGGAAGCCCTTCGTGCACGGGCACTTCGAACGGGCGCTCGTCACTGCGCGCGCACACGATCTGCAGCAGTTCACGCTGTTCGGGAAGCGCACAGGCACCGGCGCGGATGGCTTTGTCCGGCACCGGCGGTGCGACTTCGACGGGCGCGGCGGCACTCGCGATCTCGTCCATGCCGCGGCCGAGCAGGCGACGAAAGAGCTGCCGGCGCGAGGGGGCGAATCCGCCCTTCCCGCCCGGCGGCGTGGCCGTAGGATCGTCAGCGAGCACCGGAGCGAGCCAGGGGCCGCGCTCCGCAGGTTCCGCCGCCACGCTCAGGACCGCACAGGCGTCCAGATCGAGCGCCAGTTGCGCTGCCCCGCGCGGGTTGTGCGCACAATCCGCGCAATTGGCGGTGCCGTGCAGGCTGACGGCAATCCTGCGTTTGGCGAGATAGGCCAGCGTCGCCGCGTCGATCGCGCCAAGGCAGGGCACGACCGCATCGGCCGACAGGCCAGAGGGCGCGCACGCGAAGGAGAACGTCTCCTGCTTGATTGCCTGCCGCAACAGTTCGATCGGCTTGAAGGCCTCGCTCTCCCATGCCCCGGTGCGGCACGCGCTGACGCATAGCGCGCAGTTTTGGCAGCGGGTGGAGTCGAGCGCCGCACCTTCGTCGGACAGTGTGATCGCCTCGTGCGGGCAAGCGTCCGCGCAGCGGCTGCATTCGCTGTAGCGATACCGGTAGCGGGTGCACCGGCTGGAACGGAATTGCGGATAGGCGAGGCTCATTTCGGGCTCGTCCGCAACTGCTGCAAGGGCGCGCCGTGCTCGCAGGTGTTGCTGGGGATGACGAAGTCGAGCGCCCGCCCGCCGGGCGGATCGGCGGCGAGTGCGCGCACGACCGCCTCCCATGCCGCGACGCCGCCTTCGACCGCCAGCACGGTCTTGCCGGGATGCGCGCTGGCAAGCGCTTCGGCGATGGCGAGCGCCTGTGCATCGCTGTCCGCGACCACGACCACCGTCGCCACCGGATTGATCTTGAGATCCTTGCGGTAGACCAGCGCATCGGGCAAGGCATGGGCCTTCCGTTGCGCCTCCGCACGCCCATCGATGACGCAGCACGGCGGACTCGACCTCAGGGCGAACTGCAGCTGCGTTTCGTTCCTGAGCGATGCGCTGGCATGACACGCGGGCGCCACGCCAAACGCGGCGAACACGCACAACACACGCACGAATCGTCCGGCTGCACGCGTCATGCCGGCTCCCCGCTCGCGGCGACTTCGCACTCGGGTGTCACGGCCGGAAGCAGGCTGTCCCGGCGTGCGAACAGCGTCGGTGCCAGCGCAATCCGCTCGATCCGGCCGTAGGTCGTCCAGTCGCCGAACGCCGGGTCGCGGTCGTCGAGCGGCCCGAGCCAGATACGCTCGCCGAAATCCTCCACGAGCCCGGCGCACAGGTTGAGGTCGGTGTCGTCGCGGATGTCGACCTGCACGAGGGCCGCCGCGGCGCCACGCTTCATCATCTCGCCCAGCCACCATTGCATCCTCACGCCGCTGCGGGAGCCGTCGGCGCGCAGGATCTCCCAACAGGGCTCGCACTGCGAGGGGGTCACGACCCTGAAGTCGGCGTTCGAAGTGGTGTCGAAGGACCAGCCGATCTCCATCCGCCGTGCCGGCACATAAACGCCAACCCGCCCGCCGAACTTCGCGGCGAGCCGTTCGACCACCCCGCTATCGCGCAGGGCGGCCTCCCCGATAAACACCGTGGCGACACCCGCCGCGAGCAAGGCCTGGGCACGCGCCTCGCCTTCCGTGCGCAGCACGACGCCCGCCACCGCGCCGCGCTCGCCATCGCCCCCCTCGCCATCGAAGGCGAAGACGTCCGCCGGATCGACTCCGGGCGGAGCCGCAGCACAATCCGCGATGCAACGCCATTGCACGTTCATGGCGCCGCCCGGTCGTACTCGAACTTCGCGTACACGAAGGGGAAGGACGGGTTCTCGCCGTCAGCCGGCAGCGACGCTATTAGCGGGCGCATCTCCTGCAGGCAGCCGACGATCGGCTCGACCTGCACGCCGAGAAAACGCGGCCGGTACTTGCCCAAGGCAAACACTGCGTCGTCGAGCAGGATCAGCGCGCCTTCCTGGTTGCGGTGCTGGGTGAAGAACAATGCCAGCGCCGCAAAAGCCAACCCCTGCAGGAACTCCGCCTCGGGGTCGGCGGCACCGAGCACGCTGTTGCGGATCAGCCGTGACCAGCGCGCGTTAAGGAGGTCGTGCAGCGCGCTCAGTTCGTTGCCATTCCACAGCGCGGCGATTTCGCTCCAGTCGAGTTCCGACAGCACCTGACGATCCGGCGGCAGGATGGGGCGGGATTGCAGGTCAAGCAGCATGATGGCGTCTCCGGTGCGCTCAACGCAGATCTTGCAGGGGATGAACCGTCGCGACCGGGCGAGTGCCGGCTCCCGCGTCCGGAGCGGACCCACAGCCGTTGCACACCGGCTCATCCGGATTGAACTCGACCCGGATTTCGCGTTTCGGCACGACCACGCGGGCCTGGTCGAGATCCTCGATGCGCAGGCGCATCGCAGCGATCTCCTCGTCGGCGAAGCCGCTGAGAAAACGCCCCATCTCGCGATAGAAGGAATGCTCGGCCGCCCGTTCGAGCAGTCGCCCGTAGCCGCGCACCCAACGTCCCAAATGCAGCGTCCAGAAGCGTTTGATCTCGCGTTCCAGACGCGTGAATTCGGCCGTGTCGCCGGCGTCGATGGCCTGCACGCCGCGTTCCAGCAGCTCCGCAACGAACAGCAGTTCGGCGCCAAGCTGATCGGGAAAGATCTCGAAGCGCCCCCTGCCGATCACAAATCCGCAGCGTGCGTAGATCCGGCCGACCTGGAAATGCGGCTCCTGCTTGTAGCGCCCGGTCAGGCGTACCGATTCGACCGGCGGAAAACCGCCCGACGCTGCAAACAGGGTCGTGTACTCGCAGGCGAGGCGCTCAACCAGTGCGCCGAGGTCGCTCGCGGTGAAATCGTCGTCGAACGCAAGGCCGGCCTCGGCGAGGGAGGCCAGCGCGTCGGGTTGTCGTAGCGCGGCGAGGAATTCCCGACCGGGCTCTTCGATGAAGGCCGCGGACAGAAGCCGATAGACCCCCGCTCGCGCGAGGCATTCGTCGCGCAACTCCTCCGTTGTCGGGACGCGCGCGGGCACCGCGCTCCGCGAGGGGGCTTCGTCGAGGGCGAACATGGTTTTCAGCATTGCGTCTCCCTTATCCTCCAGCCCGCATCCGCTGCGGGCCGGTTTTCCCTTTCACCGGGCTGGCCGGCGACACGCGTCAATGACCGCCCGGGGCCTTGCCCTTGACGCTCTCCGGCCCGCCCCACGACGCCATCTCCGGGTGCATCTTGCGGTGAAGGTCGCCGGTGTAGGCGTAGCGCATGGTTTCCTTGAAGGCCGCCACGTGCTTGTCCCAGTCGCCCCGGGTATCGCCGTACTTGTCGTTGGGCCCCGCCTTGGTCACCTTCACGACGGTGTCGAACCAGCCCTGCGAACCGCCGATCGGGTCCGCGACCACCGGGATGATGTTGTTGGGATGAACGCCCTTGTCGTCCCACCAGACGTTGTCGAGGTCGGGATCGTCGGCACCGTGGCTCGCCTCACCCTTGCGATCCTTGAGCCTCAGCGTCGCCAGCCGGCCGTATTCCCAGTGGCCGAAGCCGGTCGGGATCGACACCACCTTCGGGTGGATGCCCTCGGTCACGTAGGCCTTGGTCACAAGGTAGCCGACCGCGCTTTCGATGCGCACCAGATCACCCGTCTTCACGCCCAGCTTCTTCGCCGTTTCCGGGTTCATCCACGCCGGGTTGCTGTGGGCGATCTCCGCGAGCCACTTCACCGCCGCGGTGCGCGACTGCTTGTGCACGTTGAGCTTGAAGGTCGACAGGATCATCTCGTCGTCCTGCATCGTCTCGTGCCACGGGATGCGCTTGAAGGTCGGCATCGGGTTGAAGCCATACTCGGCCCATTCGTCGACCCGCACGTTGATCAGGCGGTTGCCGGTCGGGAAGCCGACATTGTTCTTCCCATTGCGGCGGATGCCGATGGCCTTGCCGTTCTTCGTGATCAGCCCGTGCGCATCGACCATCGCGCCTTCCATGTCCGCAGCCGACAGCTCCTTGCGGAACAGCCCGTACTCGGCCTGGATCTCGCGTCCGGTCTTGTCGGTGACCTTGCCGGTGCGCGGGTCGAGCTTGCCGTAGATCGGCCACACGCCATGCTTCTTGAGGAAGTCCAGCCCGCCGGCTTCCTTGAGCCCCGGCAAGTTGTCGAAGTGATGGCGCATGTAGTCCTCGCCGTCCTTGAAGTCCCAGAACTTCTTCATGCCGCGCGAGCCGTCCGGGTCGAGCTTCCAGATGATGTCGCGCAGCAGCACGCGGTTCTCGCGCGATTCGCCCAGCGACTTGTGCACCGGCTGGCGGATGCCCAGCCACGGCCACAACGAGTTCGGCATCGACTCGGGTTCCCAGCGTTCGAGATAGGGGCAGTCGGGCAGGATCAGATCCGCCAGCGCCGTCTCCTCGCCCATGAAGGGGCTCATCGAGACGAGGAAGGGAATGAGCTTTTCGTCCCTGAACAGCTTGCCCCACACGGCCGCCGATCCCGGGTTCGTGTAGACGGGATTGTCCTGGTAGGTAAAGTAGACATTGATCTTCTGCTTCCCTTCGGCGATCCAGAACGGTACGAGGTGGCTGACCTTGTGCGCCGCGAGCGGATAGTCCGGCGGGTGCGACAGGTAGGACGCCTTCGCCGGCTTGCCCGGCTGCGGCTCCGGCTGCGGCCAGCCCATGCCACGCGGCAGGCAGTAGCCGCCACGACGCTCGACGTTGCCGGTCATGATCGGCAGCATCATGCAGGCCTTCTCGTTGTACGAGCCGTACAGGTGCTTGGCCGGACCGCGATAGGTGAACAGGGTCGCGGGCTTCGTCGTCGCGAACTCGCGCGCGATGCGCTCGATGGTCTCGACCGGCACGCCGGAAATCTTCGACGCCCATTCCGGCGTGTACTGCGCGTAGTGCGCCTTCAGCTCATCGACCGTGACGTTGGTCCAGGTGTTGATGAAATCGCTGTCCTGCAGGTTTTCGCGCAGGATGACGTGGCCGATCGCCAGCGCCACCGCGCCGTCGGTCGCCGGAAACACCGGAATCCACTCGTCCGAGAAGCCCGCCGTGTTCGACAGCCGCACGTCGAAGGTGACGATCTTCATCTGGTTGTCGATGCGCCCTTCGGTCACGCGCTGCGACAGCGGGTTGTGGAAGTAGGCCGCCTCCAGCACGTTCGAGCCGAAGTTCAGCACGTATTTCGCGTTAGCAAAATCGGGCGTCTCGATGTCCGGCCCCCAGGTCGGTTCCATGCCGACCTTCTTCGAGGATTCACACACCGAGGTGTGGTTCACGACCGTGGCCGAGCCCAGCGTCTGCATGAAGCGATCGAGCGTGCCGCCGGTGCGGTTGCGCCCGTACTTCATCATAATCGTGTTGGGATCCTCCTTCAGCGCGGCGTCGAGCTTCTCCGCGACTTCCGCGAGTGCCTCGTCCCACGTGATCCGCTTCCACTTGCCTTCACCGCGTGCGCCAACCCGCCGCAGCGGATACAGGATGCGGTCCGGGTCGTAGCTATACCACATGCCCGAGTTGCCCTTGGCGCACAGTCGACCGCGGGTGGACACGTGTTCCGGATTGCCTTCGAGCTTCACCACCCGGTCATTCTCGACGTAGGCGATGGCCCCGTCCTGGATGTTGCAGACGTGGCAGTTGATGGGGATGGCCTTGCGCTCGGCGGCATTCACCGGATCGAAATCCTTGCCGCCGAGTTCATTCTCCATCGCGTGCAGCAGGCGCGGTGCGGTGGCCGCTGCCGCGGTGGTGCCGGCGCTGACTTTGAGGAAAGTGCGGCGCGTGATTTTCGGGAATTCCATGACGTGATCTCCTTGCCGGTCCGCTCAGTACAGCGTCTGCAATTGCTGGGGCCCCATCAGCAGCGCATAGCGCAGCGCGGCACCGCCGGCGAGGACGAGCACGCCGGCCAGTACGGCCCCCATCTGCTGGCGACCGAAGGGCGCGAGCAACAGCGCGATCGGCGCAGCGGTGCCGGCGACGACGCCGATGCCCACGAAGATCAGGCCCATCGTCCCGGTGGTCATGAGCATGAAGGTCAGTTCCTGCGCCGCCCCGCCGTAGTTGGTCGTGCCGAGAATCGAGATCAGGATCACGCCCACGGCGCCGGTCGACCACAACATGTATTCGCGCAGCAGCTTCTGCGCGGCCTGGTTCGCCCCGGCGAGGATGGCGCCGACCGCGGAACCGGAAGCGACGGCCAGCGCGACGAACAGGACCGGCATCACCGGTGTGTTCCACACCGGCCGCGACTGGTGCACGGTCAGGTCGTAGCCGGTATAGATCGGCAGCCCCAGCGCCAGCAACGCGGCGATGGTGGCCAGCAGCTTGCCGCGCACCTCGTTCCCCTGCCGCAGCGCCGCCAGATACAGCACCGAAGCGATACCGAAGGCGACGATGTTGAGCGCCCCCCAGGCCAGCGGCGAGGTGAAGTTGAGAAAGGCAGGATTGAGGATGTTGAAGAAGCGCAGCGGCTGCGACAGATCGCCGATCAGCAGCAGACCGCCCACCACCAGCAGCGCAAACGAACCCCAGGCGGCCTTTTCGCGCAGCGGACGCAGCGCCTCGGTGCGCCACGTGCCGTATGACAGGAAGGACAGGCCGGCGCAGATGCCGATGACGAAGAAGTAAATCGCGTAGGTCGCGTGCCACGACACATCGTGGAACCAGACGTAATCGCCCATGGTTGTCTCCTCAAATGTCGAAGTGGCGCTTGAACGCCGAGCGTTCGAGCTCCATCACTTCGGGCTTGCGATAGGCATCGCGGCCGAACTCGGTCTGGTTGCGATCCGCGCCGATGTAGAACACATGCGGCTTGGTCCCCTCCTCAGGGCGCAGCACTTGCGTCGCGTTCTTTGCGACGAGGTAGGACACCTCGCTGGTCGGGTCGTTGAGATCGCCGAACACCCGCGCACGTCCGATACAGGTCTGCACACAGGCCGGCACCAGGTTCTGCGTGACGCGGTGGAAGCAGAAGGTGCACTTGTCGACCACATTCGTGATCGGCGTGTAGGTCCGGTGCGACGGCAGCATGAATCGCGCGTTGTACGGACAGGCCGCCATGCAGCTGCGGCAGCCGATGCACCGCTCATAGCGCTGCAGCACGAAGCCCCCGTCCTCGTGCTTGTAGGTGGCTCCGACGGGACAGTTGCGCACGCACGGGGGGTCGTCGCAGTGGTTGCACAGCCGCGGCAGGAACTGCTTCTTGACGTTGGGGTACTTGCCGACGACCTTGTACGGCACCCACGTGCGGTTTACGCCCAGCGGCGTGTCGTACTCCGCCTTGCAGGCGACCTGGCAGGCCATGCAGCCGATGCAGCGACGCGTATCGACCACCATGGCGAAGCGGCGCTTGCCCGGCATTTCCCTGGTCTCGATGGGCGAGACCCTGAGTTCTTCGCTCATGCGCATTGCCTCCTCTGATAAAGCGACCTTTGTCCGGGCCGAGGCTCGGACGAGCCTGGCAAACACGCGTTGGCGAAGGCGCCTGACGCCCGTGCTTTACGACAGGAGATCGCAACATCCGCGCCAGGACAGGCGTCGCGAGGCAATAACTCTTACGCCGTAATGGTTTTAACGTGATGCTGATTCCCAGTGCATGACAGCGACTGTTACGCCGGCGTAACACCCGTGCCGATTGCTGCGGCGCAAGGTGCTACGCCAGCGTAACGGCGGCGTTTCGCCCCTTTCCTGCCCCCTTCCAGCGCAGTGGCAGACGTCGTGGCGGGCGCATATCATCCCCGCTATGGACAGGGACAATGGCAGTCTCGGATCGCAGTCGCGACGGCGCTTTCTTCGCGCCGCAACGGCCCTCGCTGCGCTCCCCGCCCTGTCGGCCGGCGCCGTCGAAGACGCAGTCAGGATCGGTCTCACGCCGGTGTTCCTCGATGATCAGATGAATTTCCTGCGCGACTGGCGACGCTGGCTGGAAGCGAAACTCGAGCGATCGGTGATCTTCGTCCAGCGCGGCAACTACCGCGAAGTCGTCGATCTGGTGCGCACCGGCAAACTCGATTTCGCCTGGGTCTGCGGCTACCCCTACGTACGTCATCAGCGCGAACTGCGGCTGGTGGCCGTGCCCCTGTGGCGGGGTGGTCCGTATTACCGCTCATACATCATCGTGCCGGCCGACGACACGCGATCGAACTCCCTCGCCGACCTGCGCGGCAAGGTCTTCGCGTATTCCGATCCCGACTCCAATTCCGGCTACCTGTATCCGCGCTACATCCTGACCACGCACAAGCAGGATCCGGCGAACTTCTTCTCGCGCACCTTCTTCACCTGGGCCCATCGCAAGGTCGTCGAGGCGGTCGGGGTCGCACTGGCCGACGGCGGCGCGGTGGACGGCTATGTGTGGGAGACGCTCGCCGAGGTGCGCCCCGAGCTGACCCGCACGACGCGCATCATCGAACGCTCGCCGCTCCTCGGCCATCCGCCCTTCGTCGCACGGGCCGACATCTCGCCCGGGGAACTCGATCGCTTCCGTGCCGTGCTGCTCGGCATGGCGGCCGATCCCGCCGGCGAGGAACTGCTCAAGCGCCTGCACCTTGACGGCTTCACGCGCGGAGAGCCTGCGCTGTTTGCCGACATTGCAAGCATGGCGGCACGCCTGGAAAGGCCATGAGCATCCTGTCCGATGTGTCGCTGCGCTGGAAGATTCCACTGCGCGTCATGGCTGCGGTGCTCGGCACTGCCGTCGCGGTCACCGGCGCGCTCGTCGCCCGCGAATACGACGAAATCCGGCAGAACCTCGAGGGCCACGCCCGCAGCATGGGGCGCGTGCTCGCGCACACGCTGGTGATGCCGGTGCTGCACGACGACATCTGGCGCGCCTACGAAATCCTGCAGTCGGCACACGAGCGCGATCCCGCCGCGCCCGAGCTGCAGGCCGAGGTGGTGCTGGTCACCGATGTCGACTTCCGCGTCTTCGTTTCGACCCGCCCGCGCGAGTTTCCGATCGGCAGCAGCGCGGCCGGCCGCGGCGGCGCATACGGCCTGCTGCGCGCCGAATTGTCGCGCGGCGCCGACACCGAGCAGCGCGTGCTCGAGCCGCCCGATTCGCCGGTCTATTTCGTGATGTCACCGCTGATCGCGGACGGCGTCGCGCTCGGCCACGTCATTCTCGGTTATTCCAAGACACCGTTCCTGCCGCGCTTTCTCGGCCTGGTCGGGCGCGCCGCCTTGGTCACCCTGCTCGTCCTCGTCGTGATCCTGCCGATTTCGTGGGTCTGGGCGCAACGCACCGGCCAGCCCTTGCTGCGCCTGGCGCAGGCGATGCGCCATGTCCCGCTTGAGCTGGAAGCGGCGCGGCTCGCCGATCTGCCGCACAGCCGCGACGAGATCGGCCAGCTCGGCGAAGCCTTCCGCCGCATGGTCGGCGAGTTGCGCAACAAGCAGGAACTCGAGCGCCAGATGCTCGTCTCCGAACGACTCGCCGCGATCGGCCGCCTGACGGCGGGCATCGCGCACGAGATCAACAACCCGCTCGCAGGCATGCTGACCGCGATCAACACCTACAAGCGCCACGGCGACGGCGATCCGCTCGCTGCCAAGGCCCTGTCGCTGCTCGAACGCGGCCTCACGCAGATCCGCAACACGGTCGCGGCGCTGCTGGTGGAAAGCCGCATCGAAGACCGTCCATTCGCCCCCCAGGACATCGACGACCTCCTGATCCTCGTCGACGCCGAAGCCCATATTCGCGGTGCGACGGTCGCCGTAGACGGCAATCTAGCTTCCGCCCTGCCCCTTCCCGCGACCCTCGTGCGGCAGATCGTGTTGAACCTGCTGCTCAACGCTGTCGCCGCCGCCGGCAATGGCGGCACGGTGCGACTGCGTGCGCATGCCAGCGGCGACCGACTCGTGCTCGCCGTGTTCAACGACGGACTGCACATTCCGCGCGAGGAACTGCCCTACCTGTTCGAACCCTTCACCACGCACAACGAATCGGGTCACGGTCTGGGTCTGTGGATCGTGTATCAGATCGTGCAGCAGCTCAACGGCGAAATCTCGGTCGAAAGCGAACCGGGATCCACCACCTTCACCATCGAGATCCCCTATGGCCAGGCCGCAAGAAGCAATGCCCCGACTCTGTCTGATTGAAGACGACGAGATCATGGGTGAATCGCTCGCCGAGCGCTTCCGCCTCGAAGGATTCGATGTGGATTGGTGGCGAAGGGGCGCTGAGGCCGCCGAGGCGCTGGAAAAGCGACGCTACGCGGTGGTCGTCAGCGACATCCGCCTGCCCGACTGCAATGGCGGCGACCTGTTCCTCGAACTCGGTGCGCGCCTGCCGATGCTGCCCCCTTTCCTCTTTCTGACCGCCTACGGCACCATCGACCGCGCAGTGGAGCTGCTCAAGGCCGGTGCGGCCGATTACGTGACCAAACCCTTCGATCCCGACGCGCTGGTCGCCAGGGTCCGCTCACTGGCACAGGACTACGGCGGGGCCGGCGGCAGCGATATGGATGGCGACGCGCTCGGCGTCTCCCCGGCCATGCGCCGCATCACCGAGACGCTGCCGCGCCTCGCACGCAATGCGAGTGCCCTGCTGATCACCGGCGAATCGGGCGTCGGCAAGGAACACGTGGCGCAGTTCTTTCATCGTCACACCGGCAACCCGGACGCTCCCTTCGTCGCCGTAAACTGCGCGGCGATTCCCGAATCCCTGCTGGAGTCCGAACTCTTCGGCTACGAAAAAGGCGCCTTCAGCGGCGCCGTCAAGGCCAAGCGCGGCTATTTCGAACAGGCGCACGGCGGCACGCTGCTCCTCGATGAAATCGGCGACATGCCGCTCCACATGCAGGTCAAACTGCTGCGGGTGCTGCAGGAGCACAAACTGCGCCGTCTCGGCAGCGAGGCCCCGACTGAGGTGAATTTCCGCCTCGTCTGCGCGACCCACCAGGACCTCAAGGCGATGGTCGATGCCGGCACTTTCCGCGACGACCTCTACTACCGCGTGCATGTGATCCACCTGCGCATCCCGCCGCTGCGTGAACGCCCCGAAGACATCCGCTGGTTCGTGCACCACTTCGTCGAGTCCTTCAACCGCGCCCACCCCGACGAGCGTCGACGCCTCGATCCACGCACCGAACAGGCGCTGATGTCCTATTCGTGGCCGGGAAACGTGCGCGAACTCAAGCATGCCGTAGAACGTGCCTGCATCCTCTCCCCCGGCCCGCTGCTCGGCGCCGAAGCCTTTTTCGGCGAAGGCCTCGAAGCGGGAAAGACGGACGAGTCCCTGTCGCCATCGCTCGCCGAATATCTCATTTCCTGCGAACGGGATTACCTGCGGATGATGCTGGAGCGGCACCACTGGCACATGACGCATACCGCCGAAGCCCTGGGCATCACGCGCAAGACGCTGTGGGAGAAGCTGCGCCGCCTTGGCATCGAGGGCCCGGAGGGTGACTGATCACGCGCACATTTTCACCGTGTGCAATCCACTCGATTCCATGTGCATCGTCGCCTAATGCTCGTCGCTGCCTCGGTCGCGTTGCGGCGCCCCACGGAGACGGTCCTCGTACGGGATCAAGGTGCCCCCATTCAGGTTCGCCGAACCCAAGTTGTCGGCGGCACCCGCAAAGTTCGTCAGGTCACGTCTTGTGAACCGCGCGCCGCATCCGCGACGGTCCAACCCGCCTCGTACCACCCCTTGCTTGCATTGACCACGCGCACGACGAGCAGCATCACCGGCACCTCGATGAGCACCCCGACCACCGTCGCCAGCGCCGCCCCCGACTCGAAGCCGAACAGGCTGATCGCCGCCGCGACCGCCAGCTCGAAGAAATTCGACGCACCGATCAGCGCCGACGGGCACGCGACACTGTGCTTCTCGCCGACCATGCGGTTGAGCAGGTAGGCGAGCGTCGAGTTGAAGAACACCTGGATCAGGATGGGCACCGCGAGCAGGGCGATCACCAGCGGCTGCGCGAGGATCGCCTCGCCCTGGAAGGCGAACAGCAGGACCAGCGTCACCAGCAGCGCGCTGATCGACCACGGGCCGATGCGTTCCATCGCAGCGTCGAACACCGCCTGCCCGCGCGCGAGCAGCAGCTTGCGCGCAGCCTGCGCGAGCGCGACGGGGATCACGATGTAGAGCACGACCGACGTGAACAGCGTGTCCCAAGGCACCGTGATCGCCGAGATACCCAACAGCACGCCCACGATCGGCGCAAATGCGACCACCATGATCGTGTCGTTGAGGGCGACCTGCGACAGCGTGAAGATCGGGTCGCCGTTGGTGAGCCGGCTCCACACGAACACCATCGCCGTGCACGGGGCCGCCGCGAGCAGGATCAGGCCCGCGACGTAGCTGTCGACCTGCTCGGCCGGCAGCCACGGGGCAAACAGGTGGCGGATGAAGAACCATCCCAGCAGCGCCATCGAGAACGGTTTCACGAGCCAGTTCACGACCAGCGTCACGCCGATGCCGCGCACATGGCCGCGAATCTCGTGCAGCGCACCGAAATCGACCTTCATCAGCATCGGGATGATCATCACCCAGATGAGGAAGCCCACCGGCAGGTTCACCTGCGCAACTTCCATGCGGCCGATCGCGCGGAACAGCGCCGGCGCCATCTGGCCGAGCGCGATGCCGGCGACGATGCACAGGAACACCCACACGGTGAGATAACGCTCGAATACGCTCATCGGCGCCGCGGCGGCGCGCTTCGCCGTGACTTCGCATTGGACGGACATACTTACCTTTTTCCCTGACTCAGGCCGGCCGGGCCGGCTCCTTGCTCTGGCCTGCAACCAGTGCCACCAACCGCGACACGCCGATCGGCTCCTCAGCCTGTACCGGTACCAGCGCGACCCGCCTGGCGTGATGCTCTCGCACCGCCTCGATCTGCGGCCATTCCTGCTCGGCGCGACGGCGCAACACCGCTGCGTCGGTGCGTGCGGCGGCCACGCTGTTGTTGATGATCCACGCCCAGGGCTCGATGCCCGCGCGGCGTAAATCCGCCTGCAGGTTCGCGGCCTCGAGCACCGGCGTCGTCTCGGCGAGGGTCACGATCAACACCTTGGTCTGCTTTGGATCCTGCAACTGCATCATCGGCGTCGTGAAGTGCGTGACGCCGCTCTTGTCCATGTGGCGCGCGATTTCCTTGTGATAGGCCCCTGTCGCATCGAGCAGCAGCAAGGTGTGCCCGGTGGGCGCGGTGTCCATGACGACGAACTTCTTCCCGGCTTCACGGATGACGCGCGAGAAGGCCTGGAAGACCGCGATCTCCTCCGTGCAAGGCGAGCGCAGATCCTCTTCCAGCATCGCGCGTCCGTGCGTATCCAGATCCTTGCCGCTCGTCTCCAGCACGTGCTGGCGATAACGCTCCGTCTCCACCAAAGGATCGATGCGGCTCACGGCAAGATTCCCGAGCGACCCCTCCAGCGTTTCCGCGAGGTGCGCCGCCGGATCGGATGTTGTCAGATGCACGGGAAAACCTCGCCGCGCGAGCTCTACCGCAATCGCGGCCGCGAGCGTCGTCTTTCCGACCCCGCCCTTGCCCATCAGCATCACCAGCCCGTGACCGTCGGCGGCGAGGCCGTCGACGAGGCTTCCGAGGTTCGGCAACGCGGCCACGGCGTGCACCCGGGCCGCGCTGGACGCTTCCAGAGGCGAGGAACCGGTCGTGCCGAGCAAGGCGCGAAGCGCCGGCAGGCCGACGAGATTGAAGGGCATCAGCGGCACATGGTCCGTCGGCAGGCCGCGCAGCGGCTCGGGGATTGCGGCAAGCGCGTCCCGTTCGCGGCGCAGCACCGCCGCCGCCAGCCCGTCCGCGCGCGCCTCGGCATCGTCGGCCAGCACGCCGTTGATGACGAGGAACTGGCGGCTGAGCCCGATGGCCGCGAGCTCGGCATGCGTTCGCGCCACTTCGCGCAGCGTCGAGGCCTGGGCACGCGCGACCAGCACGAGACGCGTGCGCGCCGCATCTGCAAGGGCCGCAACGGCTGCTGAATACTGCTCGCGCTGCTTCTGCAGCCCCGCCAGCGGGCCAAGGCAGGACGCCCCTTCGGTATTGCTCGCGAGAAATCCCGACCACGCAGCCGGCAGCTGCAGCAAGCGGATCGTATGACCGGTCGGTGCCGTGTCGAATACGACGTGGTCGAAGCCGCTCGTGAGCTGCGTGTCGGTCAGCAGTCCGGTGAACTCGTCGAAGGCCGCGATCTCGGTGGTGCAGGCGCCTGAAAGCTGCTCCTCGATCCCGCGCACGACGTCATCTGGAAGGATTCCGCGCACCGGACCCACGATGCGGTCACGGTACGCACGGGCCGCCTCCTGCGGGTCGATTTCCAGCGCGGACAAACCCGCCACAGCCTTGATCGGCGCGACGCGGCTCCCGATCTCCTGCTCGAACACCTGCGCCACGTTGGAGGCCGGATCGGTGCTCACCAGCAACACTTTGCGCCCGAGTCCGGCGAGATGGATTGCGGTGGCGCAGGCGAGCGAGGTCTTGCCGACCCCGCCCTTGCCGGTGAAGAAGAGGTAACGCGGCGGCTGATCGAGAAAGCGCATTTCGTGACCCCGCTCAGCAGCAGCGGCCGCCGCTGCAGCACCCGCCGGACGCTTTCCCGACCGGCTCGGCCTGAACACCCGCCCAACGGGCAAGTTCGTCGCGCGTCGGATAACGCCCCGCCAACGCGAACTCTCCGTCGATCAGGATCAGCGGCAGCGACTCCGCGCCCGAACGCTCGAGGAAGCCCTTCACGACCGCATTCTGCGCGAAGGCCAGCGGCTGCTGGGCGAGGTTGAAGCGCTCCAGCCCGATGCCCTGCTGCTTCGCCCACTCGACATCGGCTGCGAAGGTGACGAGTTGCTGGTCGACGTCGACGCCGCAGACACCCGAGCTGCAGCAGAGGGCAGGATCAAAAATCTGGATGGATTTCATGGGACAAACTCCGAATGACGACAGGAAATTTCAGGAAGGCCCGAGGCACGACCAGGACGAGTTCAGGGGAGCAACTTGCCGATGCGGTCGACCTCCACCTGGAAGACGTCGGGATCCCGTTGTGCGAGGTCGCGGGGCAAGGCAAGAAAGGCCTCGATGCGCGCCCGCAGCACCCGATAGGCCTGCTCGAATGCGGCATCGATTTCGGCGTCGCTGCCGGTCGCCTTCGCCGGATCATCGACACCCCAGTGCGTTCGGCGCACCTTACCCAGATACATCGGGCAAGTCTCCCCCGCCGCACTCCCGCATACCGTCACCACCAGATCGGGAGTCAGCGGCAGATCGTTCCACGACTTGCTGCACACGCCCTCGGTAGCGATGCCCTCGCTCGCCAGCAGCGCCAGGGAGCGCGGATGGACGTAGCCCGCAGGCTGGCTGCCGGCGCTCATCGCGTGCATTCCGGCGGGCGCCAGGGCGTTGAAGGTCGCCTCGGCGAGGATCGATCGGCACGAGTTGCCGGTGCAAAGGAACAGCACATTCACGCTTTCGATTCCTGCCTGGAGTTGCGAGAACCGCAGTCCGAAATCCGGGCGGACAGGACGTCCGCGTCCCGGCACCCGCCGGGCACACCGCTACAGCAATTTTCGGTGAGGAAGCCGACGACCTCGGTCATCAGCGCGAGATTCGCCCGGTAGCGCAGGAATCGCCCCTCCTGCTCCACCCCTATCAATCCGGCCTGCGTCATCGTGCGCAGGTGGAAGGACAGGCTGCTCGGCGCAATGTCGAGCGCCGCTGCGATATCGCCCGCCACGACGCCTGCCGGCTCGGCCTTCACGAGAAGGCGGAAGACGCCGAGCCGCACGCTCGACGAAAGGCATTCGAATACGGCAAGGGCGATTTTTTCGTCCATTCTTTCGATATTTCCAAAGTTGTCGAATTATAATAACGATGGTGCGGTGCGACGTCAATCGCCCCCATGTCGCGGCATTTTCGACCGATCGATCCGTCCGTCGACGTCCCGCTGCTCGGGGCAAATTCGCTCTGGCCGCGCGATTGGCAACGTCCCGGCTAGCCAGCCGGCGCCACAAGAATTAGCATTCACTTATTATCACGGCGGAATGTCGGTCATGGATGCGCCTTCGTGTTCCTCCACGTGCAGCTGCACGAGCTTCCCACCGCGACGCGACGACAAACCCGACCTGCCGCCGCCCTGCGACGGCCCGCAGCTGCGCTCCACCTTCCACGTTCCGGGCATGGACTGCCCCTCGGAGGAGCAGATGATCCGCTTGCGCCTCGCTTCATTGCCGGTCGGCGCGCTGCATTTCGACCTCCCGGCACGGACGCTGGCCGTCGACCACGCAGGCGAAGCGACAGCAATCCTCAGGGCACTCGAACCCCTCGGCTTCGGCGCAACGCTCACCGGCTCGACGCCCCTGACCGAAGCCACGATTTCCGCGGACCAGGCAGATCCCGCGGCGGAAGCGCGTGTTCTATGGCTGCTGCTGGCGATCAATGCATTGATGTTCGTCGTCGAGATCGGAGCCGGCTGGCTCGCGCGCTCCGCCGGCCTGATCGCCGACGCGATGGACATGTTCGCCGACGCGGCGGTTTACGGCGTCGCCCTCTATGCGGTCGGCCGCGCCGTCGGGATGAAGCTGACCGCCGCGCGCATGGCCGGAGTCCTCCAGCTGATCCTGGCACTCGGCGCACTGACCGAGACCGCGCGGCACATCCTCGCACGCGCCGAACCGGAGAGTGTCGCAATGATCGGTATCGCCGCGCTCGCCCTGATTGCCAACGCCAGCTGCCTGCTCCTGATCCACCGCCACCGGCATCGCGGTGCCCACATGCACGCCAGCTACATCTTCTCGGCCAACGACGTCATCGCCAACGCCGGCGTGATCGTTGCGGGCCTGCTCGTGAGCGCCACCGCCAGCCCCTGGCCGGACTGGATCATCGGCGCCATCATCGGCGGAGTCATCCTGGCCGGCTCGATCCGCATCCTGCGCCTTCGCTGAACAGCGCCCAACCGGCGCCGCCCCTCAGAACGGCACGGCGCTCTCGAAGCTCATCGCGGTGCGCCGTTCCGGATGGATGAAGGCGATCGCCGCCGCGTGGAGGTGCAAACGTGCGTAAAACTGCGCGCTGTGCGGCGGCGCATAGAGCACGTCACCCAGAATCGGATGCCCCAGCGACATCAGATGCACGCGCAGCTGATGAGTGCGCCCCGTCACCGGTTCCAACTCCACGCGCGATACCGCCGCATCGCCCTCGCCACGGCGCTCGACGACTCGATACCGTGTCAGCGCACGCTTCCCCCGCTCGTGGTCGACCCGCTGCCTCGGGTTGTTGTCCGGATCGGCCGCGAGCGGCAGATCGATCTCGCCGCTGTCGCGCGCGACGCGGCCATGCACCGTGGCAACGTAGCGCTTTCCCACCGTGCGCTGCGCGAACGCATGATTCATCCGCCGCAACATTTCCGGCCCGCGCGCGAGCAGGATCAATCCCGAAGTGGCCATGTCGAGCCGATGCACGAGGAGGGCGTCGGGATACTGCGCCTGCACGCGCAGCTCGAGGCAGTCCTTCCGCTCCTCGCCGCGTGCGGGCTGCGACAGGAGACCGGACGGCTTTTCGGTAACGATGATGGCATCGTCCGCATGGACGATGACAGGGGCGAGATGCGGCACGGGTGCGGGTGGGGTTGCGCTGGGCGGTGACTGGGAACGGAAAAGACGGCCGGAACGCGGAGGCGACACCATAGCTGAGGTCCGCGCCCGGATCGCGCCTTGTAGCAGGATTCCGGCGCTCCCGCAAACCCCCGCGTGCGCATCCGCCTTCGGCATCCGGCGACTTTACCGGCAAAATGCCCGTCCTCACACCTCATCGAACCGCCATGCCCCGACTGCCCCGACGCATCGTCTGCCTCAGCACCGAAACCGTGGAAGTTCTCTACGCCCTTGGCGAACAGGACCGCATCGCAGGGATCTCCGGCTACACCGTCATCCCGCCTCAGGCCCGCAAGGAAAAGCCCAAGGTCTTCGCCTTCAGCACCGGCGACCTCGAACGCATCCTTGCGGTCGACCCGGACCTCGTGCTGTGCTTCTGCGACCTGCAGGCCGACATCGCCCGCGATCTCGTCAAGGCCGGCGTCACCGTGCATGTCTTCAACCAGCGCAGCGTCGAGGACATCCTCGCGATGGTCGAGACGGTCGGCCGCCTCGTCGGTGCCGAGCCCCGCGCGCAGGCTCTGGTCGGCGAGCTGGAACAACTGATCGACGCGACACGTGCAGCCGCCGCAAGGCTTCCGCGGCGTCCGCGCGTCTATTTCGAGGAATGGGACGAACCGGCGATCTCCGGCATCCGCTGGGTGTCCGAGCTGATCGGGATCGCCGGCGGTGAAGACATCTTCGCCGAACTCGCCAGCCGCCCGTCGGCCAAGGACCGCTGTCTCGCCGACCCGCAGGAAGCCGCGCGCCGGCAGCCGGACATCGTCATCGGCTCCTGGTGCGGCAAACGCTTCCGGCCCGAAAAAGTTACCGCACGACCAGGCTGGCAGGACGTGCCTGCCGTGCGCAACGGGCAGATCCACGAGATCAAGTCGGCGATCATCCTCGCGCCGGGCCCGGTGGCGATCCGCGAGGGGCTGCCCGCCCTCGCACGGCTGTTCGCGGATTGGGCGAAAGCGACCGCGTAGGCACCGCGAGGAGGGGCGCGTCGTCAGGCCGGCTGCGCCGCGATGCGCCCGATCACGCCAAGGAAGGTATCGAGCACCGGGGCGGGCGGCCTGTCCGCATGCGCCACCGCCAGTGACAGATACGCCCCTGGATCGCCGATCGTCAGGTAGCGCACGCGCGGCAGCCGCACGCACTCCAGCGGCGCGGGCAACACTGCGACCCCCAGCCCCGACGCGACCAGCCCGATCTGCGTCGTCGCCTCGCGCGCTCGCTGCACGACGCGCGCCTCGAAACCCGCCTTGCGACACAGATCGTCGACGACCGCCGGCAAGCCGGTGCCGACGTCTGGCAGATAGGCGATGAAACCCTCGTCGCGGAACTCCGCCAGTGAGACCTCGGCCCGGTGCGCCAAGGGGTGCGCGGCGTTGACGACGAGCCGCAAAGGATCGCGCCCGACCTCCCGCGTGACGACCCCCGCCGGTACGTCGAGGCCACGATAGCGCACGAAACCCACGTCGATCTCGCCGCCCCGAAGCGCCTCGAACTGCGCCACCGTAAACATTTCGCGCAGCGACAGGCTCACCTGCGGAAAGTCGCGCCGATAGGTATGCAGCACGTCCGAGAGCATGGTCGTGAATGGCAGCGAGGACGTGAAGCCGACCCGCAACTCGCCCAGCTCCCCTTTCCCTGCGCGACGAGCGTCCTCGGTTGCAAGCTGCGAGCGCGCCAGGATCTCGCGCGCATGATCGAGAAAGCGCCGCCCCGCCTCGGTCAGCGCGACGCGGCGCTTAGTCCGCTCGAACAGCGGTGTGCCGATCTCGTCCTCGAGATCGCGGATCTGCATCGACAGGGGCGGCTGGCCGATATGCAGCCGTTCAGCCGCCCGCGTGAAATTGAGCTCTTCGGCAACGGCGACGAAGTAGCGAAGGTGGCGCAGCTCCATTCATATATTCCACAGATGCTTTGACACCTAAAAATATATTGGACGTATGCACTGGTCGCAACCTAGGATTCGCCGGAGCAGTGCAACACAACCTCATCGCCTCGCCAAACCGCACCCGACCACATGCAAGACGCCGCCATCCCCCCCCCGATCGAAGCCGGCACCCCGGCCTTCCGCCGCGCCAACCTCGCGATGTTCCTCGGCGGGTTCGCAACCTTTGCGTTGCTGTATGCCACGCAACCCATCCTCCCACGCCTCGCCGCCGACTTCGGCGTCGCACCGACAAGCGCCAGCCTGTCCGTGTCGCTGGGCACCGCCGCCCTGGCACTGATGCTCCTGCCCGCCAGCGTGCTGTCCGACCGCTACGGCCGACAGCGCCTGATGAAGGCATCCCTGGCACTTGCGACCGTAATCGCATTTGCGACCGCCTTCGCGGCAGACTTCACCCAACTCCTGGTGCTGCGGATGCTGATGGGAGCGGTCCTCGCCGGCCTCCCCGCCTCGGCGATGGCCTGGCTCGGCGAGGAAATCGCACCCAGCGCCCAGGGTCGCGCAATGGGCCTCTACATCGCCGGCAACGCCCTGGGCGGCATGAGCGGGCGCTTCCTCGTCGCCGGCCTCACGGACATGAGCTCATGGCGCATCGCCGCGGCAGCACTCGGCGCGCTCGGGCTCGTCGCAACCTTGGTCTTCTGGCGCTGCCTGCCGCTGTCCCACCACTTCCGCGCACGGGGCGCCCGGCCTGCGCGGGTGCTCGGCGACATTGCCACGTTGCTTGCCGACGCCGGACTGCGCCGCCTCTTCGCCATCGCCTTCCTGATGATGGGCGTCTTCACCAGTATCTACAATTACCTCGGTTTCCGCCTCCACGCAGCGCCCTTCTCCCTGGGCCAGACCGCCATCGGCGCCGTCTTCCTGCTGTACATGGTCGGAACGCTGTCTTCCGCATGGACCGGACGCCTGGTCGACCGCATCGGCCGCCGCGCCCTGTTGTGGATCATGATCATCATCTGCGGCACGGGGCTCGCGATCGCCCATGTCGGCCACCTCGCAGCCATCATCGCTGGCGTGGCCGTCTTCACCTTCGGGTACTTCGGTGCCCACACCACGGCGAGCGGCTGGGTCGGACGTCGATCGGGCGAGCGGCGCGCCCTCGCAACGGCGCTGTACCTGTGCAGCTATTACCTCGGCGCCAGCCTCATCGGCACGCTCTCAGGCCTGGCGTGGGAATACGCCGCGTGGACCGGCGTCACGGTCGCCCTCGCCCTGTGCGCCGCCCTGGCCCTGCTGTGCGCCTGGCAACTGCGCGCGCTTCAGCCCATAACGCAGCCGCCCGCCCTCACCCCGGCAGCCTGACCATCCGGCCCGCAGCAGTCCGCCACAGCACCTCAGGCCGACATCTTCCAGCCGAGGTCCGCCCGTTCGCGCAAGGGCGCATTCGCGGCCGGCTCGTCCAGCCGCATGCGTGCCAGCGCGGCGACCAGGTCGGATTGCGTCACCATCCCGATCACCTTGCCAGCCACGCTGACCACCGGCAGGTGATGCAGGCCGGCATCCGAAAAGAGGCCCACCAGCTCGTCGATCGCCTGCTCCGGCCGGGCCGTCACCACACGCGCCGCCATCACATCGCGCACCCTGCCACGTCGCTCTACCCCCTCGCGGACGAGCGATCGCGGCACGCCATCGCCCTGCACGAAGAAATCATGCAGCGTGACGATGCCCGCCAGACGGCCGTCCGAAGCAACGACGGGAAGCGCCTTCACACGATGGCGCGCAAGCAACCTCCACGCCTCCGAGAGTGGCGCATCCGGGCCAACCGTCACGACGTCGGTCGCCATGATGTCGCCACAGCGGACCGTCCCCAGGCGACGGCGATATGCCCTTGCCTCGGCGGCCACGATAATCTCCTCCAGGTCGTCGCTGCTGATATCCACCCACTCGCCGCGCGCCTCAAGCACCGCATTGAGGTCCTCTGCGGTCACACCGACACGGGCGCTCGGCAAGGGGTCGGCCGTCCGATGCGGATGGGCGGCCTCCACGTGCCGGTGCGGATATCGACGCCCCACTGCAAGATTGAATGCCAACGCGATCAGGAGCAGGCACAGCGAATCGATGCCCACCGGCCATAAGGCGAATCCGTAGCCGAGTTCGCTCACCGCCGGCCCGCCGAGCACGCAGGTCAGCGCGACTGCGCCCCCGGGCGGATGCAGGCAACGCAGCGGAAACATCACGGCGATCGTCAGCGCCACCGCCAAGGCTCCCGCGAGGCCCGGATGCGCGACCAGCTTCGCGCAAGTCACGCCGATCAGCGCCGCGAGCAAATTGCCCCCGACGATGGACCACGGCTGCGCCAGCGGACTCGACGGCACCGCGAACAGCAGCACCGCCGACGCCCCCATGGGCGCGATGAACCAGGGGCTCGACTGCCCGAGCGCCATGCGCCCGATCCACTCGCTGAGGAACAAACCCAGCAGCGCTCCCGCCACGCCGGCCGCCCGTTCGCGCCGGCTCACCGCGTGGGCTGCGGGCACGAAGCCGCGCAGCCAGGACGACGCCCCGCTCACGTGCCACGCCGCAGCACGTGCAGCACCTCACGCTGCGGCTTGTCGATCAGCTCGGCAAGCGTCACCCCATCCAGCGTCTGCAGGAAGGCCTCCAGCGCACGGCCCAGCACCCCCTTCAGCCGGCAATCCGGCGTCAACAGGCACTGGCTGCCAGTCCCGAAGCATTCAACGAGCGCCATACCGCGCTCCATGTTGCGCACGACCGCACCGATATTGATGGCCTCGGGTGCATGGGCGAGCCGCAAGCCGCCGCCCTTGCCCCGCAATCCTTCCACGAACCCATCCCGCACCAGATGGTTCGCGATCTTCATCAAGTGGCTGCGCGAGATATCGAAGCGCTCGGACACCTCGGCAATCGTGACGAGGCGATCCGCGTTCGCGGCGAGATAGATCAATACGCGCAGCGCGTAATCGGTGTGCTGGGTCAGATGCATGAACGTTCCTGCTGCGGCCTTCGGGCCACACAACGAAAGACATTATACGCAACGCGGGCAAAAGATTCATCTTTGTTGACTCTTTTTAAAGATTCCTTTTATATTCTTCTTTAACCCCGGCACCCGGTCTTACCCGCCTGCCGCACGCCATTTCTTGCCCCAGGAGGAACAGCGATGCGCCCTACCCATCTCAACGCCCGCCGCACCCTTGCGCTCGGACGCGCAACGATGGTTCTTTCCGTCATCGGAATGATCGCCGCCACCCTCGTCGCCTATCCGTTTGCGGAACGATTCGGCATGGGCATGCAGATCACCGGCCACCTCGTCCTCCCGATCTCCGCGGCCTTCTTCAAGATCGGGTACGTCGTTCGCCTCGCGTCGCACCATGCGCTCGGCAACATGTCTGCCGGTTGAACGGCGCGACGTTCGCGGCATATACGGATCAGCGAAGGCGGCCCCCGCCGCCAGCGCCACCGGTGCTCACGGAGGAAATCCATGCTCGCAATCGACGAAAAACTCGGAACCGCACGTCTGATCGAGAGACGCCGCTGGACGCCCCGTCATCTCTCCTTTCGCCTCACCCGCGACCCGGCGTATCGCTTCGTCCCCGGGCAGTTCGCCCGGCTTGGCCTGCGCAAGCCGAACGGCAGCCCCGTGTGGCGCGCGTATTCGATTGCGTCCGCCCCCTGGGACGAGCATCTCGAGTTCTACTCCATCATCGTTCCGGGTGGCCAATTCACGCCGCAGCTCGACGCGCTCGAACCGGGCGACGAGATCATGATCGAACGCGCAGCCTACGGCTTCCTCACGACCAGCCGTTTCGCCGACGGCCGCGACCTGTGGATGCTCGCAACCGGCACCGGCCTCGCCCCCTTCCTGTCCATCCTTCAGGACGAGGACACCTGGCGCCGCTTCGAGCGCCTGGTCCTCGTGCATGGCGTGCGCGAATCCGCCGAACTCGCGTACCGGGAGGAAATCGACGCCCTGCGACGGCATCCGCTGTGGGCCGATGTCGGCGGGCGCCTCGCCTATCAGGCGGTCCTGAGCCGCGACGATTCGCCGACTGCGCTCGCCGGGCGGATCCCGGCACTTCTGGACGATGGCTCGCTGGAAGCGCGCTTGGGGCTACGGATCAATCCGGAATACTCGCGCCTGATGGTATGCGGCAGTCCCGACATGGTGCGTGACACGCATCGCGCACTGATCGCCAAAGGCTGCCGCCTGAGCCGGCTTGCCGCGCCGGCGCAGATCGCCGTGGAGAACGGCTGGTAGGACGCGCCGCCGCGCAATGGCGGCGATACGAATCTCCCGTCGGCGCGCTGGATCAGCGCCGTTCGACCCAGAACAGCAGCCCCGCGGCCGCCAGCAGGAACAGCAGGCTCGGCGTCGATGCCGCGAGGACCGGAGGCCAGCTGTTGATCACGCCGAGGTTGGAGAACAGTCCGTTAAGGAGGTGGAAGCCCACCCCCAGCATCACTCCGAGGAAGACCTTCACGCTCACCCCACCCATGCGATCGTGGGTCATCGCGAAAGGCAGCGCCAGCGCCATCATCACCAGCACGGCGAACGGATAGATCAGCTTCTTCCACAACGCGATCTCGTAGCGGTCCGCGTTCTGTTGATTCTCGCGCAAGTGGTTCACGTAAGCCACCAGCGTCGCCACCGACATCCGCTCCGGCAGCACCATCAGCACGCTCAGGACCTCGGGCGTCAGCTCCGATTTCCAGTCCATTTCCGGCAGATCTACGACCTCGGTGCGACCGCCGGGGAAGCGTGTCTGCCGGATGCCGTTCAGGCGCCAGCTGCCCTCGTCGGCAAAATATCGCCCCGTCGCCGCGTCCGTCACGGAAACCAGCGCGTGCCGCTCGTCGAACTCGAAGATCCGCACGTTCTCCATGCTGCGGTCGGGCTGCATGGTCCGCACATTAACGAAGCGCGGGCCGTCCTTCACCCACAGGCCGGACTTCAGCTGGCTCGAAACTGTCGAATTGGTCGCGGTCAGGCGCCACTGCTGCGCAGCCCGCTCGGCCGGCGGCGCGATGTATTCGCCGAAGACGAAGGTCGCCACGACAAAGATCGAACCGATCGCCGCGAGCACGCGCAACATCTTCAGCGTCGACATCCCCGATGCGCGCATCACGGTGATCTCCGAATGGCGCGCGAGGGTCGTGAGCGAATACAGGGTCCCGATCAACACCGCGATCGGCAGCAGCTCATACACCCGGCCGGGCAGGATCATCGCCACGTACAGCAGGGCATGATGCAGCTCGTACCCGCCCTTCCCGACCGAATCGAGTTCGTTGAGGAAATCGAAGAACGCGAACAGCCCGAGGAAGGCGAGTAGCACCGTGAAGGTCGCCCCCACGACCTCGCGCGCGAGGTAGCGCCCCAGCACCTTCATCATGCGCGCGCCCTCCAGAACGGCGACACGGCAAGGCGCCGGTAGAACATCAGCGCGAGCACCGCGAGCACGACAACATGCGGCAGCCAGACGGCGAATTCGAAACGCAGCCGCCCCTGGCCGACCCAGGACTGGAAGATGCTGATCGCGTTGCTATACACGAGATAGGTCAGGATCGCGAAAAGCAGGTTGTTCGCCCGCCCCGCACGCGGATTCACGAAGGACAGCGGTATCGCCATCAGCGCCAGCAGCAGCGCGGCGACGGGCACCCCGATGCGCCCGAGCAGCTCACCCAGGTTGCGGTCCGTCGGCGACTTCAGCAACTCCAGCGTCGGGATCAGGCGGGTGCGCGACGACTGGCTCGCCACCTTGCGTTCCTCGATCAGCACCGAGTAACGCTCGAATTCCATCACGCGATACTGGGGCGTGCCCGGCTCACCCTCGTAGCGTCGCCCCTTTTCGAGCACGACGAAACGGTCGCCGTTCGCATCCGTATGCAGGGAACCCTCGGCCGACACGATGACGCTCAAGCGCCCGTTCTGCTCCGAGCTGACGAACACGTTGCGCACCTTGCCGTTCTCGCCCGCCCCCATCTCGACGAAAAACACCCGTTGCGTCGTCGCCGACTCGCGGAACACCCCGGGCGCCACGCGCGACGCGTCGTCGCGCGAATCGAGCCGCGCCTGGAACTCGGCGTTCTTCGTATGCGCCCAAGGCGACAGGAACAGCGTTGCTGCTGCAATTCCGACGACAAGCGGCAGCGCGAAGCGCAGCACCGGCCGGATGAAACCCGTCAGCGGCACGCCGGAGGCAAACCACACCACCATTTCCGAATCGCGGTACGAGCGCGACAGCGGCATCAGCACCGAAATGAACACGGTCAGCGACAGCACGATGGGCAGTTCGGTCAGGGCGCCGAAGCCGATCAACGCGAGCACTGCATCCGGGGGTACACGGCCGCCGGCCGCCTGCCCAAGCAGGCGCACCAGCACGACGGTGATGACGATCGCAAACAGGGCGACGAACACACCGGCTGCCGACTGGGAGAATTCACGCCGGAGGGCGCGGCTGAAAATCATCGCGCGAAAACCTGGATCTCGTTGGAGTGCGGGGTTTTTGACGCGTTTGCCGCGAACGGGCCATAATCGGCGGCAATCCGAACGACGCGTCTAATAAAGGAACAGGGCATGGAATTTACCATAAAGACCGGAGCCCCGGAAAAGCTCAAGACCGGCTGCCTGGTCGTCGGAGCATTTGCCGGCGGCACGCTCACCGACGCCGCAGCCGCTCTCGACAAGGCATCCAAAGGCAAGCTTGCCGCCCTGGTCGCCCGCGGCGATCTCGACGAGAAGGCGGGCGCGCTGCTCGCGCTGCATGAACTCCCCGGCTGCGCCGCCGAGCGCGTACTCGTCGTCAGCCTCGGCAAGCAGGACGAGCTCGCGGATCGCGCCTGGCGCGATGCCGTCGGCGCCGTCGCCAGGGCGCTCGCCGCCTCGCCCGCACACGACGCAGCGGTCTGCCTCGCCGATGTCGCACCTCCCGGACGCGACCTCGAATGGGCGCTGCAGCAACTCGCGCGCATCCTGGCCGACGGCACCTACCGCTACGACGTCACCAAGTCGAAGAAGAAGGACGACAAACCGCGCGGCGCACGCAAGGTCGTGCTCGCGACGCGCAGCAAGATTTCCGCCGCCATGGAGGCAGCCATCACGCGCGGCCATGCCATCGCCGATGGCATGGCGCTGGCGAAGGACCTCGGCAACCTGCCGGGCAATTTCTGCACGCCGACCCACCTCGCCGAAACGGCGGTCGAACTGGGCAAACAATTCAAGCTCAAGGTCGAGGTGCTCGAACGCGACGACATGGAAAAGCTCGGCATGGGCTCCCTGCTCTCGGTCGCGCGCGGCTCGCACCAACCGCCCAAGTTCATCGTCCTGCACTACAAGGGCGGCAAGGCCAAGGACAAGCCTGTCGTGCTCGTCGGCAAGGGCATCACCTTTGACACCGGCGGCATCTCGCTCAAGCCCGGCGCCGAAATGGACGAGATGAAGTTCGACATGTGCGGCGCGGCAAGCGTGCTCGGCACGTTCAAGGCGCTCGCACGCATGGCGCTGCCGATCAACGTCGTCGGCATCGTCCCGACCACCGAGAACATGCCCGGTGGCGGCGCGACCAAGCCCGGAGACGTCGTCACTTCGATGAGCGGCCAGACCATCGAGATCCTCAATACTGACGCTGAAGGCCGCCTGATCCTGTGCGACGCGCTCACCTACGCCGAGCGCTTCAAGCCGGCCTGCGTCGTCGACATCGCCACCCTGACCGGCGCCTGCGTGGTCGCCCTGGGCAAGATTCCTAGCGGCCTGCTCGCCAACGACGACGAACTCGCACGCGAACTCACCGACTGCGGCACCGTCTCCGGCGACCGCGTGTGGCAACTGCCCCTGTGGGACGAATACCAGGAGCTGCTGAAGAGCAATTTCGCCGACATGGCCAACATCGGCGGGCGCTACGGCGGCACCATCACCGCGGCCTGCTTCCTCGCGCGCTTCACCAAGGCGTACAAGTGGGCCCACCTCGACATCGCCGGCACCGCCTGGCTGTCGGGCGACGCCAAGGGCGCGACCGGCCGCCCTGTCCCCCTGCTCGCCGAGTTCCTGATCGCGCGCAGCCAGGACGCCAAGGCCTGAGCGCGGAAGTGGCCGCCATGGCACCGCGGGTGCAGTTCTACCACAACGCAGAGAACCCGCTGGCGCTCGCCTGCGAGCTCGCCGCGCGGGCCTACGGCAGCGGCCGCAAGGTCGCGCTGCGTACGCAGGATGCGACGTCCGCCCGCCAGCTCGACCAGCTGCTGTGGAGCTTCGAGCAGCAGTCCTTCGTTCCGCACGTGATGGCGGGCTCCCCGCTCGCGGGCGAAACGCCGGTCGTCATCGGTCATGCGGAAGCGCCGAACGAGTGGCCGCACACCGAGATCCTCTTCAACCTCGCCGACGATGTCCCGCCGGGCTATGAACGCTTCCGCATGCTGATCGAGATCATAGGCCAGAACGAAGCGCAGAAACTCCCCGCGCGGGCGCGCTGGATGCACTACAAGCAACAGGACCTGCCCCTGCAGGCCTTCGACGCGATCCGCAGGGAGGCCCTATGAGCACCTGGCCGCTGCCGCCACGTCTCGAACCCGACGACGACCTCAAGGCCGCTGACCTCCTTCTCGGCAAGGCCGACGCCTTGCTCAAGCGGCACCGCGTCCCGGACCCCCAGCCGCCGGCCCCGGAAGAGGTCGTCTCGCTGGACGACGAGGACCTGCCCGTCCTGACCGAAGTGGTCGCCCCGGAAGACCTGTCCGCTGAGCTCGCTTCGCCCCGGCCTCCACAGACGAAACGCTCCGCCAGCGAACTCGCCGAACAGCTCATCAGCCTCGACACTGAAGTCTCACGCGCCGTCGAAGCCTGGTTCCACGCCGAACTGCCGCAGATCGTCGCGCGCGAACTCGACCGGCTGGGCGCCAGCATCCGCGAGCAGGCCCTCGCCCATCTGCGCGCGACCCTGCTGCCGGAACTGTCCGCGCACATCTCCCGCCACCTCGAGAAGAACACCGACGTCCTCCCTCCGGACCAGGCCTGAGCGCCACAAACGCTCCCGCGGCAAGGCAGGCGGTCTCCATCCGCTATAATCCGCCCTTTGCCTTCAGCCCCTGAGCACACCATGGAACTGGCCAAGAGTTTTGAGCCCGCGGACATCGAAGCCCGCTGGTATCCGGAATGGGAGTCGCGCGGTCACTTCGACGCCGGACTGGACAAGTCCAACCCCGACGCCTTCTGCATCCTGCTGCCGCCGCCGAATGTCACCGGCACGCTGCACATGGGTCATGGCTTCAACCAGACCATCATGGATGCGCTCACCCGCTATCACCGCATGCGCGGCTTCAACACGCTGTGGCAGCCGGGCACCGACCACGCCGGCATCGCAACGCAGATCGTCGTCGAACGCCAGCTCGACGCCAAGGGCATCTCGCGCCACGACCTCGGCCGCGAGAAGTTCCTCGAGAAGGTGTGGGAATGGAAGGAATATTCCGGCGGCACCATCACCCGCCAGATGCGCCGCATGGGCACCTCGCCCGACTGGAAGCGCGAGCGCTTCACGATGGACGCGGGCCTCTCCAAGATCGTCACCGAAACCTTCGTCCGCCTCTACAACGAAGGCCTGATCTACCGCGGCAAGCGCCTCGTCAACTGGGACCCCAAGCTGGGCACCGCCGTGTCCGACCTCGAAGTGGTGTCCGAAGAGGAAGACGGCTTCCTGTGGCACATCACCTACCCCTTCTCTGACGGCCCGATCGAAGGCCTGCCCGGCCTCACCGTCGCGACCACCCGTCCCGAAACCATGCTCGGCGACGTCGCGGTGATGGTGCACCCCGAGGACGAACGCTACGCCCACCTGATCGGCAAGACCGTCACGCTGCCGCTGTGCGACCGCGAGATCCCGATCATCGCCGACGAATACGTCGACCGCGAATTCGGCACCGGTTGCGTCAAGGTCACGCCCGCGCACGACTTCAACGACTATGCCGTCGGCCTGCGCCACAAGCTGCCGATGATCAGCATCCTGCGGCTCGACGCACACGTCAGCGACGACGCCCCCGAGAAGTACCGCGGCCTCGACCGCTTCGTCGCGCGCGAGCAGATCGTGCAGGACCTCGAAGCCCTCGGCCTGCTCGCCGCGGTCAAACCGCACAAGCTCATGGTCCCGCGCGGCGACCGCACCAGCGCAGTCATCGAGCCGATGCTCACCGATCAGTGGTTCGTCGCGATGAGCAAACCCGGCGCGGACGGCAAGAGCATCACCGAAAAGGCGCTCGAATGCGTCGCCTCGGGCGAGATCCGCTTCTACCCGGAAAACTGGGTCAACACCTACAACCAGTGGCTCAACAACATCCAGGACTGGTGCATCTCCCGCCAGCTGTGGTGGGGCCACCAGATCCCGGCCTGGTACGCCGACGTCGAGGGCGACGCCCGCGTGTGGGTCGCGCACAGCGAGGACGAAGCGAAAGCGCTCGCCGCCAAGGACGGCTTCACCGGCAAGCTGCGCCGCGACGAGGACGTGCTCGACACCTGGTACTCGTCCGCCCTGTGGCCCTTCTCGACGCTCGACTGGACGCCCGAATGGCCGGCCAAATCGAACGATGCGCTCGACCTCTACCTGCCGTCGTCGGTCCTCGTCACGGGCTTCGACATCATCTTCTTCTGGGTCGCCCGCATGGTCATGATGACCAAGCACATCACCGGCAAGATCCCGTTCCGCGACGTCTACGTGCACGGTCTGATCCGCGACGCCGAAGGCCAGAAGATGTCGAAGTCGAAGGGCAATGTCCTCGACCCGATCGACCTCATCGACGGCATTTCCGTCGACGGCCTCGTCAAGAAGCGCACTTTCGGCCTCATGAACCCGAAGCAGGCGCAGAGCATCGAGAAGAAGACGCGCAAGGAATTCCCCGAAGGCATCGCCGCCTTCGGCACCGACGCGCTGCGCTTCACCTTCGCGTCACTCGCGACGCCCGGCCGGGACATCAAGTTCGACCTGTCGCGCTGCGAAGGCTACCGCAACTTCTGCAACAAGCTGTGGAACGCCACCCGCTTCGTGCTGATGAACTGCGAAGGCCACGACTGCGGCATCGACGCCGTTTCCGGCAGCGCCGCCTGCAACGCCGACAAGCTCGACTTCTCCTTTGCCGACCGCTGGATCGTGTCGCGCCTGCAGCGCACCGAAGCCGACATCGCGCAGCATTTCAAGGACTACCGCTTCGACCTGGTCGCCAAGGCCGTGTACGAGTTCATGTGGGACGAATACTGCGACTGGTATCTGGAGCTCGCCAAGGTGCAGATCCAGAACGGCAGCGAAGCGCAGCAGCGCGCCACCCGCCGCACCCTGCTGCGCGTGCTCGAGACCGTGCTGCGCCTCGCCCACCCGCTGATCCCCTTCATCACCGAGGAGCTGTGGCAGACCGTCGCCCCGCTCGCCGGCCGCAAGGACGCCGATAGCGTCATGCTCGCGCGCTACCCCGAAGCGGACCTCGGCCGCCTCGATGAAGCCGCCGAGGCGAAGATCGCGGAGCTGAAGGCCATCGTCGGCACCTGCCGCAACCTGCGCAGCGAGATGGGCATCTCACCCGCCCAACGCATGCCGCTGGTCGCCGCGGGCGACGCCGCCGCACTGAACCTCTACGCTGCCTATCTCGCTGGCCTTGCGCGCCTGTCGGGCGTCGAGGTCGTCGAAGACATCGGTGCCGACGAACTCGCCCCCGTGTCCGTGTCCGGCGCCTTCAAACTCATGCTGCGCGTCGAGATCGACATCGCCGCCGAACGCGAGCGTGTCACCAAGGAAATCGCCCGTCTCGAGGGCGAAATCGGCAAGGCAAAAGGCAAGCTCGGCAACGCCAGCTTCGTCGAACGCGCCCCTGCCGCAGTCGTGCAGCAGGAACGCGATCGTCTCGACGCCTTCGTCGCGACCTTGGAAAAACTGCGGCCGCAGCTCGAAAAACTCAATCGCCACTGATCGGCTCACGCCGAAAACAAAGGGGCCGCCCGATCACCGGGCGGCCCCTTTCTATTTCGCGTCCGCGCCCCACAATGCAGGGCACGAGCTCTTCCTTACTTGCGCTTCAGGTAAAACTCGAACGCCTTGTCCGCCATCTCGCCTTGCTGCATCAGCTCATTCCCGGTCTGCCTGGCGAACGCCTGGAAATCCTTCACCGAGCCCGGATCGGTCGCCAACACCCTCAGCACTTGTCCGGCGCTCATCTCGGCGAGCGCCTTCTTGGCGCGCAGAATCGGCAACGGGCAGGTCAGCCCGCGAGCATCGACTTCCTTCTGAAACTCCATTACGCGTAACCCTCACTGACAGTTGCCGCAATTCTACCCCACGGCCATAACCGCGCCCGCCGCCGGAATCGGAATTGCCGTGGCAATTGACCCAGCGCCCCAATACCGTTCGGGCTGAGCCTGTCGAAGCCCTGCCCATACCCTTCGACAAGCCCGCCCTGAGCAATATCGAAGGGTTCAGCGCGAACGGTCGAGTTTGATTGCAGCCCTGAGATCACTCCGAACGGCCGTTATTGCGCTCCTCGCGCCGACGTTCGCGTTCCTGTTCCTTCAGTTCTCGCAGGCGCGCATCAGCCGCGGACAGCTCATAGAAATTGCCATCCCCCGCCCGGCGCGCAAGCTCCAGCTGCTCGATCGCTGCTGGAACCGCCCCGCGCAGCACGTACACCTCCGCCTGCGCGCGATGCTGGGCCGCACGGTGTCCCTGCTCCGCTTCCGCGCGCGCCAGGAAGGCCCACAGGCGCGGATCTTCCTTGCGGCTCTGCACGGCTGTCCGTGCCATTACGCCCGCATCACGTGCACGTCCAGCCTGGATCATGGCGTCCATAAGCGCGTACCGCGCGGCCTGACTGTCCGGGAAGCGCTTCTGCATCCTCTCGAGGATCTGCACCGCCCCCGCCGCGTCGCGCTGCGCGAGCCGCAACTCCGCAGCGAGCATGTCCACGAAGGACGATTGTGGACCATCCCTCTGCAACACCTCGACCTGCTTGCCGGCGTCGTCGAGACGCCCCGCCGCCAGCAGCGCGCGCGCGTAGCCGTAACGCAACGCGACATCGCCGCCGCTCTTCGCGAGCTGCGCCTCGAATTCACGCACCACATCGATCGGCGGCACCGCTCCGACACGCAGCTTCGCACGCACGAAACCAAAATCAGGGGAATCCGGAACCTGTCGGTAACGCAACTGCGCGACCCGGTTCCCCATATCGGAAATCCGTTCCTGAGTCAGCGGGTGCGTACGCAAATAGCTCGGCGCATTGTTCTCGTACAGGCGGCTCGAACGCTGCAAGCGCTCGAAAAAGCTCGGCATGCCGCGCACGTCGAAACCGGCCCCTTCGAGCGCCTGCAGACCCAAGCGGTCGGCCTCGCGTTCGAAATCACGCGTGTATCCGAGCTGGGCCTGCAGCGCGCCGGCCTGCCCCGCCGCGATCGCTGCCTGGCTGAGCTGCCCATCCCCGCGCGCCGCGAGCACCGCGACCAGCAACGAAGCAAGCATGACCATGCTGGTCTGGCTCTGCTTGCCGAACATCTGCGCGATATGGCGCTGCGTCACGTGTGCCACCTCGTGACCGAGCACCGAGGCCAATTCCGACTCGGACTCGGCGGTAACGATCAGGCCCGTGTGCACACCAATGAAGCCACCCGGCATCGCGAAGGCGTTCAGCGTACCGTCGCGCACGATGAAGAACTCGAAGTCCTGCTGCGGGGCTGCACTCGCGGCGACAACTCGTCGCCCGATGCGATTGATGTAATCCTCGACTTCGGGATCGTCGAGGTAGCTCGCTTCGCGCCAACGGATCTCACGCATGATCGATTCGCCGAGCTTGCGTTCCGCCAGCGGCGAGAGTTCCGAGGCACCCACGTCGCCGAGGTCGGGCAGACCGGCCGCATTCACCGGCGGCACGAGGGCGGCGCACAAGAGCAGGATAAGAATTCGTCTGATCATCGGATGCTATGATACCGGCCCACCACCAACCGTTCAGCGCGGAATGTATCGCACTGTACGACAACGCGCACACCGAGCCATGACCGAGCAGAAAGCTTCCGCCCTCACCCACTTCGACGCGCAAGGCCAAGCCCACATGGTAGACGTTGGCGACAAGAGCGAAACCCGCCGCGTCGCCGTCGCCCACGGCTCAATCAGCATGAAGCCGGAGACCTTCGCGATGGTCAAGTCCGGTAGTGCGAAAAAGGGCGACGTCCTCGGCATTGCGCGCATCGCGGCAATTCAGGCATCGAAGCGCACCAGCGACCTGATCCCCCTGTGCCACCCGATCGCGCTCACCCGCGTTGCCGTCGAGTTCGAACTCGACGAGGCGCAAAACCGCATCGACTGCAGCGTCACGGCTGAAACGGTCGGCCGGACGGGTGTGGAAATGGAAGCGCTCACCGCCGTCAACGTGGCGCTGCTAACCATTTACGACATGTGCAAGGCCGTCGATCGGGGCATGCGCATGGATGGCATCCAGCTGATGGAGAAGCTGGGCGGCAAATCTGGCCACTGGTTCGCGGGCCAGTAACCCCCACGCCAGTCGTTCGGAGCCGGTTCCGGGCATACACGTATTGCTGCCGGAGCGCCCCCGCTCAGGTCAGACTGCAACGGACCGCGCTTTTCCTGCCCTGACCTCAAATACAAACGGGGCGGCTCGCGCCGCCCCGTTCCGGGCTACGTCTTCTACGTGAACCTGTTACTGGAACTTGTAGATGTAGCGTGCACCAATGAAGTTGGCCGTCTGCTTCGGCTTGATCGAAACGGTGGTACCGTCGGTCGTCGTGCCGTAGGTGAAGTTCGACCCGTCGGCAAAGCTCCAGCTCCAGTCGTCGGTCTTCCAGCGCTCATGGATCAGATCGAGCTGGACGTCGGCGTTCTTCCGGATGGCGTAGCGCGCGAACATCGACAGACGGGTGAGCCTATTTTCGATGTCCGGCAGACGACGGCCGGTCACTCCAGAGGACGTCGGGAAGACCGGCAGTGTCCCAGTGACGGTGGTGTCTTCGTCATACGAACTTTCCGTGCGAGTCCACTCCAGGTCGGCACCGATCTTGAGCTTCGGAGTCAAGGCGCCACGCAACCCGAGACCGACGGAATTGCCGGTGTCCTTGAGATCCGCGTCCTTCACGAGATTGATGTCACTGAACTCGTCAGAATCTCTCGCCCACCGACCGGCAAGCTGCTTGGCCCGCGTCACATCATGCGAGGCCCAGCCGGTCACTTGCCAATTGTCGGAGAAGGCATACCGCGCATCGATCGACACCAGCGTCGCGCGGCCATCCTTCAGGCCGAAAGGTCGATCATTCTCCCGCTGATAGTCGTCGTGCGAGTCCTCGACGTTGAACTGCATGCTGAAGGCCTCGACCGGAGCCCAATCAAGCGACAGCCGCCACTTGTTGCGCGTACGGTCGGCGATATGCAACGGATTGATCGCGTCAAAGATTTCAGGATCATGCGGCGAGACGCGCGCGGAACCATCGCGGCTGCTGTGCAGGAATGCGATCGAGCCGTTGAGCGTTTCCGACATGGAGCGCCGCAACTGCAGGCGATACGTCGTTTCCTCTATGCTCTCCGCGAACGGCACGTAACGTTCGTCCACGAACTTCGGCGCCGACCGATCCTGATCCTTGAACTCGACTCCGCCGATCAGCTTGAAACGTTCCGGCAACAGGTACGAAGCCTCGACCTTCCCCGATTTCGTCTCATACGAGTGCGGCGTGTTATGCACCGTCACTGCACGCGTCGTATTGTTGCCTACGAATCCGAACAGGGGCGTATTGTCATCGACATCGTGGTAGCGCAGGTTCGCGTTCAGCGACAACTTGCTGGTCGGTCGAGAACTAAGTCCCAGCTCTACGAGCGAGGTCACGATCTCGCCATCGAGTTTGCTCGGAGCGCCAACGAACGCATTGTTAGGAGCGGCCAGGCCAATGCTCGGGATGGTCTCGTCCTGCGTTGCCACACTGCGTGAAACCTTGAGCGTTCCGCGCGTCGAAGGCGTAAACGAGTAACCTGCATTCAGGAAGAACTGATGCGCCTCGTTGTCGAGCGGCAGTGACAGCGGCGCCGGATTGGGCGAGCTCGTCGATCCTGGCTGGGCTGCGCCGTTCACCAGCGCGAAGGCCATGTCGTTCTGATTACGGTACCAACTTCCCGCATAGCCGCCGGCAACCTGCAACTTCTCGCCACTGTATTCGAGCGTCACATCGAGTTGCTGCGTGGTGCTGTCGATAGGCTCGGCAATGAACAACGGCTGGCTGCCCATGCCCCAATGACGGCTGCCGTTCTTTTCCTCGTTCTTGAAGCTGAGCTTGAGGTCGACGTCCTTGAGCAGGTTCTTGCTGAACCCGACATGGATAAGATCACGGTACGTGGCCAGATCGACGTCATGGAAGGGCAGCGCACTGGCGCCAGCGCCGCTGATGGTCATGCGTTCGGATCCCACGCCGCGGATTCCCGAGCGGATCTCAAGCGGACTCTCACGCGGGATGCGTGAATAGCTCACGAATCCGCCCATGTTGCCCTGCTGCTGCACTTCAACCGAGATCTTGCGACTCTCCAGTCCGAGACTGTCACCCTTGAACTTGAACCAGGTGCCAGTGGCGTCGTCGCGCTTGACGACGTCGGCATCGATCAGCGCATAGCCATGGTCGTCACGCATACCGTCGAAGACGCCCTGCTGCTGACGGTCGTTCGACCAATAACCGGCCCCGACCGAGATGGAGCTGTCCGGCTCGGTGAGCTGCTTGATCTCGTCGTCTTGCGCGGAGGCGGATCCGTATGCTGCGATCAGGGCTGCCGCCACCGCAGTCAGCCTGAATGTCGTAGTGATAGTTTTCATGTCAATCTCCCTCGGACCGGTCAGCGACGGAAGCGTCCGGCAGTGGCACTGTTCACGGTGCTGTTGCCGCCATGGATGTTCGTATGGCAATTCAGGCAACCACGGCCAACGGTTCCCAGCAGATCCGTGCTGGCGGTCCTTCCGGTCGGAAGGCCAGCCAGTTGGCTCGGATGGCTATCGTGGCTATGGCATTCCTGGCACAGGTACGGCGCCCGCGCCTTCAGCAGGTTGGCGACGTTGGTGCCATGCGGGTTGTGGCAGATCGCGCAGTCCTCGGAAACCGGCTGATGGTTATGCACGAACGGGCCGCGTTTCTCCATGTGGCAGGAGTAGCAGGTGTCGTTCACGCTGGACTTCTGGAGCTGCGACGGGTTGTCGCCGTGCACGTTGTGGCAGGACGAACAGCTCATCTGGCCTTCCGGCACCGGATGGTGCGAGGGACGAGCGAACTGGGCGCGCTGCTCTTTGTGGCAGTTCGAACACACTTCGGGCTGCGACTTGGCCTCGCGAACCTTGTCGTGGCCGTCGTGGATCGTGTGACAGGAAACACAGGTCACGTCGCGGCGAGCATGCGTGCTGTTCTGCCAGAAAATGCGGGTGCTGCCCTGGTGGCAGCTCAGACAGGAGGCGTTCTGGGCCTCGGCCGAAGTCGTCTTGTTCTTCTTCGTGAAACCGACGTCCACGGGCGGGGTCGGACCGCTGCCGCGACCGGCTTCCTTGACGTGCTTCTCGCTCTCGCCGTGGCAGTTGGTACATCCCGGGGTGCGCTTGTCGGCGACAGTGCCGTGCTTCGTCTTGCCGATGCGCAGCGCCTCGGGCGAATCGTTTTCGTCGTGACAGGTCGTACACTTGGCGTCGCCGGTGAGGACGATGTCCTTGGGCGCTTCCTTCTCGGCAGCGGTCGCAGTCAGCGCCGGGAACAGGCTGCCGGCGAGGACCGCGAATGCGCAGGTGCGCAACGCTTTTCCTAGCGATTTCATATAAACCCCCTGATTTGCTGATGAGTGGCGCGCGCCAGAGCGATGCGCGCCGGATCTCTTGCCGCGTTACTGAGCGCGGATCCAGTCGACAAGATTCTTGATCTCGGCCTTGTCGCTGGTATCGATCACCTTGTGCGTTTCCTCGGTGCCGTCCTCGAGTTTCACCTTATGTTCCTTGGTGATCTGCTCGACCATCTTCTGCTCTGCGTCCGCCTTGTCCTTGAACTTGGCGGCAATCTTCTTGTAGGACGGGCCCTTCTTGGTCTTGTCGACCGCATGGCACTTGAAGCAGTCATTGCGCTTGGCGGTGGCCTTGGCTGCATCGGCGTCCACGGCCATTGCAGCCGGGGTCGCGAGGGTTGCCGTCAGTCCGACCAGGATCATGCTCGCAAGAATTCGTGCCTTCACGCTGATTCTCCTTTCGATATATGCACATCCAAATACCCGTGGGCGTCGGAACGACGCTCTCCGGATATTTTGCTGGTGGAATATACCCCCAAATTTTGAAAGGGTGTTCGATACGAGCGTACAAAAAGACACAATTGCCTCTTTGCAACACAACGCCTTGACACACTGGCGCTTTTTTATACAGGATTCGTATTTTCCCGCCTCGCGCATATTACTGACGGCTAAATTAATGTATATGCGACACATATCAATCAGCATGTCGTGATATGCGCATGAAGCAGACGGGTCGGCGCCTTGCCGACCGTGTCCCCGGCAGTCGTCGCTGCGGGAAGCAACAACGGCGGCATTCGCCACGTTGCCGTCGGGCAATACCGATGCGGGAAGACCCTGAGATAGGGGCGATGCCGGCGGGGGCGATGCCCGGGCAGCTATTCGAGGACTTGCAGACCCGAACGCAGGACCAGCGATTGCCCGGACACGCGATCACGGACCGTTGCGATCACCTTGTACTGGCCCGTACGGTCGTTCAGATCGAAGCTGACCTGCATGCTGCCATTGCCGAGATGGAGACGCCCCGGGAAGGACGCAGCGGACCACAGTGACATTGAGCCGGCTGGAATGTAACCGCCGTCCGGCCCCTCGAGCGCAAGGTCGGCAACGACATCACACCGCCCAGTCTCATCCCTCGCACATCCCTGGAAGACGAACATGGCCGTGACCGACGACCCGCGCCTGACGGTGGCGGTGGAAGGCAACTCGAGGGGGGAGCTCGACACACGCCACGCCTTCAGGAAGTGGGTCTCGTCGGGGGTGAGCACGAGCTGGGCGCCGAAGTGCTCAACGGCATGCGCGTCCCTGCGCGCTGCATTAAGCCTGTAGTCGCCAGCACTCCAGGCGCCATGCGCGAGCAAGGGAAGACATGCAGCAACGGCCGCGGCGCAACGTCTCATGTTTGCAGCCCGATAGGTTGGAGACGGAGCACGCGATCTGCGCTGGTTGCCGATTCAAGGGAGCGGGCGTCCCGCAGTGGCGGCTGGCCGGTGCGTGCTCATCGGGCGATTATCACACCGGCATTCGATCCAATCGGACTGTTTTTACAACTGCACACAAGAAGGGGGACGTGGCAGGTGAAATTCCCCATCGAGTAATGAATTGCTGATCGTTCCCGATCACGAGACGCACGAATGAGCGGTCTCGCGTCGGAACGAAGACCTATTTACAGCTTCTGATGGGCGCCGTCGCACATCACGCCGTTGCCCGACTGCTTACAGCCGCAGAAGTAGGCGGTTTTGCTTTCCTCGGCCTTGTACTCGACCGGGGTGAAGCTGCTGCCCTGGTGGGCGCCGTCACAGAACGGCTGCTTGGCGCTCTTGCCACAGGAACACCACCAGTAGCTCTTGCCGGCCTCGATGTCGACTGCGTAGGGGGATTTCTGGGCGATCTTTGCGGTTTCGCTCGACATGCATCAACTCCTCATGCGTTGGATAAAAAACCACCCCGGAATACGGGGTGGCGAAAGTGATCCCCAGGGGGCGGGATCAATGGAGACGGAACGGCCGGATTACTGCTTGACAGCCTCGACGGCGATCTCGAGGGTGACTTCGTCGCCGACGTGGGGGGCAAACTTGCCGGCACCGAAATCGGAACGCTTGACGACGGCGGAGGCGTTGGCGCCGCAGGCTTCCTTCTTGAGCATGGGGTGTTCCATGCAGTGGAAGGAGCTGACCTCGAGCTTCACGGGCTTGGTGATGCCCTTGATGGTCAGATTGCCGTCGACCGAGGCGAGCTTGTCGCCGCTGAAGTTCAGCTTGGTCGACTTGAAGGTGATCGTCGGGTACTTCTCGGTGTGGAAGAAATCCTCGCCCTGAATGTGGCCGTTGAACATTTCAAAGCCGGTATCGACCGACTTGGCGTCGATCGTGACGTCGACCGCGCCGGACTTGGCGGCGCGGTCGAGCTTGATCGTGCCGGTGGTCTTGTTGAAGCGGCTCTCCTGCCTCGAATAGCCGAAGTGGCTGTAGGCGAAACGCGCGAAGGTGTGCGAGCCGTCGATATCGAAGGTCTCCGGGGTGGCCATCGCGGGGGCGACGACGGTGGCGGCGAGAATGGACGCGAGGGCGAGGCGCTTGAGTTGCTTCATCTTGAATCTCCTGAATTCAGGTTTGGTTCGGAACGAAAGTGGGTCTTGATGCAAGGCGGTTTATTTCGCAGCGCGGCGTTCAGCTTCGACGTGGAAGCTGACCTTGACTTCGTCGGCGACGATCGAGGTGTCGGACCAGCTGCCGTCGCCGATGGCGAACTCCAGCCGCTTGAGGGTGAAGCCACCGTCGAACGCAGCGGTGTTGCCGTTCTGCGTGACGGTTACCGGCGTCGTCACGTCGCGTGTTTTGCCCTTGATCGTGAGCTTGCCGGTCATTTCGTAGCGGTCGCCGCCGATCGGTTTCACGGACGACGACACGAAGGTCGCGGTGGGGAAGGACTTGATGTCGAACCAGGGCTTGCCGACGACCTCGCTGTTCGCGTCAGCGGAACCGGCATCGATGCTGGCGAGGTCGAGATCGAGACGCACGGTCGATTTCGCGGGGGCGGCCGGATCGAAGACGAGATCGACCTTGGCCTTCGTGAAGTGGCCCTTGACCGGCACGTTCATCTGCTTGAAGACGAAATCGATCCGGTTCTTGGCGGTCTGCACCTGATCGAAGCTACCTGCGGGTTGCGCGGCGTGTGCGCCCACCCCCACCAAGGGCAGCGCGAGCGACAGGATGGCGGCAGCGAGGATTTTATGGGCTTTCATGGTGTGGGTTCCTTTGATTGTCCGGATCAGCGTTTGAGCAGGGGCACCATGCGCACCAGCGTTTCGTCGCGGTCGATGATGTGATGTTTGAGTGCGGCGGCGATGTGCAGGCCGACGAGAATCAACAGGCCGGAAGTCAGGACTTCGTGGGCCGATTTGAGCAGGTCGCCCAAGCCCTCGTGTTTTCCGACGAGGTCGGGCAGCGGGATGAGCCCCAGATAGACGACCGGGAAGCCTTTGGCGGAGCTCATCAGCCATCCGGTGACAGGCACGGCGATGATCAGCACGTAGAGCACGACGTGGGTCAGCGACGCGACTGCGCGTTGCCAGCCCGGCATGGTGTCGACCGGCGCGGGCACCGGGCGCGTGAGGCGCAGGAACAGGCGGGGAATGAAGAGCAGCAGTACGGTGAAGCCGATCCATTTGTGCCACGAGATGAGCTGCAGCTTCCGCGGCGACAGGGACAGGTCGGTCATGTAGTAGCCGAGCGGCAGCGCGACGAGCACCAGGATGGCGACCATCCAGTGCACGATCACCGCCGGTCTCGAGTATTGGATGCTTGCATTCATTGCGTTTCCCCCTGCTTCTGTTTTTATGGTTTCGGCGCTCAGACTGCGCGGAAGAATTCTGCGATAAGGCAGTCGATCGACTTGGGCGGATGACCGACCAGGGCAGCGAAGTCGTTGGTGGTGCGCGACATGTGGTTCGCAGCGACTGCGGTGTACATGTTTGCCATGGAACGGGCGAGCCAGACAGGCATGCCGGCCCCTTCAAGCATGGAGGCGTAGGAGTCCTCGTCCACCGGTTCGTAACGCAGCGCCTTGCCGGTCGCGGCGCCGACCCGCGCAGCAAGGTCGTGATAATCGTGGGCGGTCTGGCCGGTAAGTTCGTAGATGCGCTTTTTGAGCCGCGGCGCGACTGCGGCGGCAGCGATTGCCCCCGCAAGCTCGCTGCGTGACAGGTAGCTCACCCTGCCCTCCCCGGCTGGCAATTGCAGCAGGCCGCAATTGAGCGCGGCGGCAAAGGTCATGGGCAGGAAGTCTGCGTACATGCCGTTGCGCAGAATGGTGTAAGCGACGCCGGACGCGGCAAGAGCGGCCTCGCTGTCGGCATGCACCTGCGCGAACTCCGATGGGGATGCGGCGTCGGCGTCGAGAAAGCTGGTGTAGAGGATATGCTCAACCCCGGCGGCGTGCGCCGTCTCGATTGCATTGCGGTGCTGCGCGATGCGTTGCGCCTTGGGGCCGTCGGTGGAGACGATCACGAGGCGCGAGGCGCCGGCAAAGGTCGCCCGCAGGGTTTCGGGCTCATCGAAGTTGCCACGGCGCACCTCGATACCACGTGCAGCGAGCGCCGCGGCACGCTCGGGATTGCGGACGCTGACAGCGAGCTGTCCGACTCCCGCCTCCGGCAGGCGCACGGCGAGCTGCTGCACGATGTGCAGGCCTAGCTGCCCGGTTGCTCCGGTTACGAGAATCATGTTGGTGTCCTTGGAGTGTGTACTGAACGTGTGAGCGCACTTTATGGGATTGATTGGTTCTAAAATAGCGGACCCAAGCAAACTCTTTGTTGCGCCGAGGAGAACAATGGATCGCTTGCAGGCAATGGAAGTGTTTGTTCGCGTTGCGGAAGCGGGAAGCTTCACCGCGGTCGCGGACCGGCTGAATGTCGCCCGCTCGGCGATCACGCGGCAGATCGCGGCGCTGGAGGCGCACCTGGGCACCAAGTTGCTCGCCCGCAGCACGCGGCGGCTGAGCCTGACTTCGTCCGGGTCGGCCTACCTGGAAAAGTGCCGCGAAATCCTGGCGATGGTCGAGGCGGCCGAGGGCGACCTGGCAGGCGAGAAGCAGGCACCACGCGGACAGATTCGCGCGAGTGTGCCGATGAGCTTCGGCGTGCGCCACCTGATGCCCTTGGTCGCGGACTTCATTACCACCTATCCGGAAGTGAGCGTGGACGTCGAGTTCAGCGACCGCCGCGTGAATCTGATCGAGGAAGGCATGGATTTCGCCGTGCGCATTTCCGAACAGATCGATCCGTCACTGGTGATCCGCCGTCTCAGCCGGAGTTCGCTGGCGGTGGTCGCCTCGCCCGACTATCTGGATCGGCACGGTCGGCCGAAGCATCCCGACGAGTTGCTGCAGCACCACTGCCTGACTTACACGCTGGGTTCCAGCCTGGGCTGGAACTTCAGTGTGAACGGCGAGACCCAATCGGTGCCGGTGAAGGGGCGTTTCCGCGCCAACAACGGCGATGCCCTGCTCGATGCAGCGATCCGCGGGCTGGGCGTGGTGCGCGAGCCGACCTTCCTGACTTCGCAGGCGGTGCGGGCCGGGTTGCTGGAGGTATTGCTGCCGGAATACTCGACAACGGAGTTGCACATTTACGCGGTGTTTCCCGGCACGCGCTATGTACCGCACCGCGTGCGCACACTTGTCGATTATCTGGCGGAGCGCATCGGGCCGGTCCCGTACTGGGACTGATCCGCTCAGAAGTTCATCCGCCACGGTAGCTCGCCCTGGATGAACAGGCGGGCTTCGTCGGATGCGGGGCGAGAGAAGAAGCGCTGCACCGAGGCGTGTTCGCGCACCCGTCCGGCGCTCATGAACACGACATCATCGCCCAGGCGGGTGGCCTGGCCGAGATTGTGCGTGGTCATGAGGATGCGCGTTCCGTCGGTACGGATTTCGCGGACGATGCGCTCGACTTCGGCCGTCGCGGATGGATCCAGGCTGGCCGTGGGTTCGTCCAGCAGCAGCAGGCGCGGCGCGGTCACCCATGCGCGGGCGAGCGCCAGGCGCTGCTGTTCGCCGCCAGAGAGCAACCGCGCGCTGTCGGACGCGCGCGCCAACAGGCCGACGCGATCGAGCATGCGCGCAGCGCGGCGCCTGCGCTCGATGCGCGGGATGCCGTGGGGCTTGAGCGCAAGGGCGACGTTTTCCAGCACCGAGGCGCGCAGCATCATCGGACGCTGGAACACCATCATCACGCCGAGATGGGGGCGCGCGCCGCCGCCCCAGTCGATGTACCCGTCCGTGGGTTCGAGCAGACCGCAGATCGTGCGCAGCAGCACGCTCTTGCCGGCACCGTTCGGGCCGAGCACGAGCGTTATGCCCTCACCGCCGAGTTCCAGTTCGATGCCATCGAGGACCGTGCGGCCGTTGGGCTGGAATCGGACGTCGCGCAGGCGCAGGGGGAACATGTTCAGCCGTACCTGCGCATCGCCCAGGCCCGCATCGCGAACGCCACGGCATTGAGGATGAGAATGACCGCGACGAGCACGATGCCCAACGCAATGGCGAGCGGCAGGTCGCCCTTGCTGGTTTCCAGCGCAATTGCGGTGGTCATGACGCGCGTGGCGTGGTCGATGTTGCCGCCGACGATCATCACCGCGCCGACTTCGCTCATGGCGCGCCCGAGTCCGGCGAGGACCGCCACGAGCAGGGAATGGCGGCAGTCGTACAGGAGGGTCGTGACGCTTTGCAACCATGTGAAGCGCATCGCCCTGAATTCTTCGGCATAGCGCTGCCAGGAATCGTCGATGATCTGGCGTGTGATGGCGGCCATCAGGGGCACGACCAGCAGGGTTTGCGCGACGACCATCGCCGCGGGCGTATAGAGCATGCCCAGCCCGCCGAGCGGTCCCGAACGCGACAGGACCAGATAGACGACGACTCCGACGACCACCGACGGAGCCCCCATCAATCCATTGACGACGACGAGCGCCGCACTGTGGCCGGGGAATCGGCCTACGGCCAGACACGCTCCGAGGGGAAGGCCGATGAGTGTGCCGAGGATCACGGCCGAACCGCTGACCCGAAGCGACAGGATGACGATTTCGACCGCGCGGTGATCGAAGGTGGCAAGAAGGGCGAATGCGTCAGCGAAGGTCGCGGCGAGTCCGTACATCCGTCGGAGCATAGCGCAAGCGCCGCGTTTCGGGAGCCCTGCGCCACATGTAGATCGGAAACCGCCTCAACCGCCGCCGCGCTGCATCGCGCGGTCGAGCGGAACGAGCAAGGCCCTGCGGTCCGACTCGGTGCCGCCGAAGAACTCGTAACGCACACTGAGCGTCTGCAGCTGAAGTATGCCGAGCCGCCGCACGCCACGTGGGACCACATGAATGTCGAGCCGGGTCGGCCCGACGCACAGGCGGAAGTGATGGGGGGCCACGGTTTCGACTGCGCACGGCGACGCTTTGCGCAGATCGCGCTCGAATTCCGCGGGCGATGCGGTCACTTCGCGTTCGAAGCACTCCGCCACCGGACCGTTGACGAAAGCCAATCCGATTCAGCCGCCCGCAATCGGCGGCCAGATGGCCAGTTCGTCGCCGTCCGCGAGCGCGCGGGAGGCACGCTGCGCAGCCGGCACGAAGTGACCGTTGACGAGTACCAGATGCGCGCTGCGCTCGGGGACGTTGAAGCGCGTGATCAACTCGGCGATGGTCGTCCCCTCCCCGACCTCCAGTTCGATACGGTTGCCCTTGCGATCGGGCGGAAGGTGATCGGTCAGGGAGGCGAAGAGCTTGAAGCCGATCTTCATGGGCACATCCACTCCGGCTTCAGCGCGCGAGCGCCATCGGTTGCTGCGAGCGCGCGACGTAGGCCTCGACGAACTGCAACGGGTTGGCGAGCAGGCGATCCTTCCAGGGACCGAGCTTCACCCGTCCGTGGATCAGGCCGCGCAGCGCGCCGACGTGCTGCGTCAGGCCGATCGAGGTGGCGCCGATCATCACGTCGTCCTTGAACTGCAGGCTGAGGTAACGGAATCCGTTCTCGTCGACGTGTTCGATGCCTGTTCCGCCACTTTCGCTACCCTCCCCCCACCACTGGCCGAAGGAGGCCGAAATCAGGCCCAGCGTGTCGAGCACGTTGATAGCGAGCACGCCGTTGAGCTTGGTATGGTGCCCCGCCATGTTGAGCGCGGCGACGCGCGCCTGGTCGGCCGCGTTGGGCTGGATCGCAGCGACGAGGTGGGCACCGGTGAAGAGATCGGGAGCCTCGGCGACGTCACCCGCGGCGAAGATGCCGGGGACGCTGGTCTCGAGCTTGTCGTCGACGAGCACCCCCTTGGCGACATGGACCGGCGTCGAATCGAGGAAGGCGATGTTGGGCGCGACACCGGCGGCGACGATCACTAGATCGCACGGCAGGACTTCGCCGGTCGACAGGGTGACGTCGACGACGCCCTCGCTGCCGCCGCGGTCGATGCGTTGCACGCCGGCGTTGGTGACGACGCGAATGCCTTTGTTCTCGACCCAGCGTTTGATCATGCCACCGGCCTTGGGCGTCATCATGCGCGGCACCATGCGGTCGCCCATCTCGACAACGGTGAGTTGCACGCCGCGGGCAGCAAGGGCCTGCATGATGATGCAGCCGATGAAGCCGGCGCCGAGCTGCAGCACGCGCGAACCTGGCTTGGCGAGCCGGGCGATCGCACGGGCGTCGTCGAGCGTCCAGCAGGTCTGCACTTCGGGCAGGTCGACGCCGGGGATGGGCGGGCGCACGGGGTGCGAGCCGGTGGCGATCAGGAGCCGGTCGTAGTCCTCGAAGTGGCCGTCGTGGAACAGGATGCGGCGCTTGTCGGTATCGAGCGACACGGCACGCGCGCGCAGTTCGCCGATGTTGAGCCGGCGAAAGTGCTCGGGGGCCTTGCGCAGCCAGGTGCCCGACTCGTCGATGTTCTCTTCGAGCAGATAGGGGATGGCCATGCGCGAGTACGGCGGGGCGTCCTCGCTGCCGACCATTAGGATCTCGTCCGCGGGGGCGGCGCGGCGCAGCGTTTCGGCCGCGACGACGCCTGCGGGTCCGTTGCCGAGTATCACGTGTTTCATCGGTTCGTCCTCGTTTGGGCGATGAGGCGCCCTTCCCGGCAGCAGGCCGCCGGGAAGGGCTCGAACGCTCGGCGGGCGAGCGTCAGGCGATGCTCACAGTCCGAGTCGCGCCAGGGTTTCCGCAGTCGGCACGCCGTCGGGCGTCCAGCCGCGCACCTTGTAGTACTCGGGCAGCATCTTGTCGAGACCGTTCACCAAGCCCTTGGCCGGGCCGGTCTTGGCCGGTTCGGTGAGCAGGCGCGGCGGCAGGTTGTCGTCCTTGCTGGTGAAGCCGGCCGCGTTGTTGAACTGGCGCTCGAGGTTCCAGATGCGCTCGCCGACGGCGTTGAGCTTCTCCATCGTCCATTCGGGGCCACAGGCCGCCGCCAGCTGCGGCTGCACGTCGGCGAGCGTCCAGGCAAAGGACGTGAATACGCAGATGCCGGCGGCGTCGAACACCGCGGTGGCGTCCTGGAAGGCCTTCACGAGTTCGGCCTTACCTTCGGTGACGAGCGGATCGGTCTTGACCGGGATGCCCAGCACTTCCGAGGCGACCGTATAGCCACGCAGGTGGCAGGCGCCACGGTTGGAGGTCGCGTAAGCGAGGCCCATGCCCTGGATGCCGCGCGAGTCGTAGGCGGGGAATTCCTGCTTCTTGACGCTCATCGACAGTTCGGGGTGGCCGTACCTGGCGCACATGCGCGCCGAGCCCTCGCCGATTTCCTTGCCGAAGCCTTCGCCGTTCGCCGTCATTTCCGCGAGCTTCGCGAGCGCCTCGGCCGAGCCGAACGGGGTATCGAGGCCCATCTGCTCCTTCGTCAGCACGCCCATCTCGTACAGTTCCATCGCCGCACCGACGGTCGCGCCGAAGGAGATCGGGTCCATGCCCTGCTCGTTGCACAGCAGGTTCGCGTACTGCAGCGCTTCCAGGTCGCCGACGCCGTTGGCCGCCCCCAGCGCCCACGCGGCTTCATATTCCAGGCCACCCGACGCGCCCCAGTATTTCGGGTTGTTCTTGACGGTGAAGTGATTCTTGTCGATCTGCGAGATGCGTCCGCAGGCGATCGTGCAGCCGAAGCAGGCGGCGTTGGTGACGAGATGGCTCTTGCCGTCGGTCGGGCGCTTCTCGTGCATGGCCTCCGCGGAAATCTTGGCGGCGTCCTCGAACTGCACGTCGCGGTGGTTTCGCGTGGGCAGCGCGCCGATCTCGTTGATGACGTTCATCAGCACCTGGGTGCCGAACTTCGGCAGGCCCTGGCCGGTGACGGCGTTGTCCGCGAGCACCTTCTTCGCGTCGGTCGTCGCCTTGAGGAAGGCGGGGAAGTCTTTGATGCCCGACACGCCCTTGGTGCCGCGGATCGCGACCGCCTTGAGGTTCTTCGAACCCATCACGGCGCCGACGCCGGAGCGCCCGGCCGCACGGTGCAGGTCATTGACGACGACCGCGAACAGCACCTGGTTCTCGCCCGCCTTGCCGATCGACGAAACGCGAATCAGGGGATCCTGGTGATCGGCCTTGATCTGCTCCTCGGTATGCCAGCAGCTGGTGCCCCACAGGTGCGAGGCGTCGCGCAGTTCAGCCTTGTCGTTCTCGATGAAGAGGTAGACGGGCTTGGGCGACTTGCCTTCGAAGATGATCATGTCCCAGCCGGCGAACTTCAGCTCGGCGCCGAAGAAGCCGCCGGAGTTCGAACAGGCGATCGCGCCGGTGAGCGGGCCCTTGCAGGTCACGGTGTAGCGGCCGCCGGTGGAGGCCATCGTGCCGGTGAGCGGGCCGGTCGCCATGATGAGCTTGTTGTCGGGCGACAGCGGGTCGACCTTGGGGTCGATTTCGGACACCAGGTACTTGGCCGAGAGGCCACGCGATCCGAGGTATTCGTTGGCCCACTCCATGTTGAGGGGCTCTTCCTTGCACGTGCCCTGGGTGAGGTTCACCCGCAGGAGCTTGCGATTCCATCCCATGGTATTCCTCTCCTCTCAGGCCGCCGATGCGGGGGTGTTGGCCTTGGCGGCCCAGGCCTGCATGCGGGAAAGCCCCGTCCAGTTGGCGTCGATGTAGGTGATGGCGCCGGTGGGACAGGCTTTCGCACAGGCGGGATCGCCCTCGCACAGGTCGCATTTCTGGACCTTGCCGCTGGCTTGGTTGTAATTGACCGTACCGAATGGACAGGCGATCGTGCATACCTTGCACCCGACACAGGTGTCCTTGAACACGACCTTCGCGCCCGTTGTCAGGTCGAGGCGGATGGCATCGACCGGACAGGAATGCATGCACCACGCCTCGGTGCATTGAGTACAGGTGTAGGGCACCTTGCGCCCTTCGTGCTCGAAATTGAAGACCTTGATCAGTGAGTTGCTGGGATTGATGACCCCGGTGTGCTCATACGAGCAGGCCATTTCGCACTGCAGGCAGCCGGTGCACTTCGCGGGGTCAATGTGAAGGGATTTCCACATCGATGTACTCCTCCGTCGTTTGTTTCGCTTCGGGACAACGTGTCGCAGATTGCAAATATCATGCCACTGACCATGTCGCAAGCATGGTTTTCACACTTCAGTTCAACTTGCCCAATTTGCGGTAAAGGGTATTGCGGCTGACGCCCAGTCTGCGCGCGGCGGCAGAGACGTTTCCGCCCACCTCGCGCATCACGGTGGTGATCGCTTCGAGTTCGATTTCATCGAGGCTGCGCGGCGCGCTCGCAGCGGCTGCCTGCGGCGCAATCGCCGCCGGCAGCGCAGCGGCGAACGGCGAGGCGACCGCCTGTGCCGTGACGACCGCCGGCCGGGCAAGCGCCTCCGCGACATCGTCGCCGCCGTCGATGCCGAAGAGCTCCTCCGGCAGATGTACCGAGGCGATCTCGTGCTCGTTGTCGTCGAGCAGCGCGACCGCCACCCGGATGACGTTCTGGAGCTGACGGACGTTGCCCGGCCACGGGTAGCGTTCGAAAAAGTCCATGACCTCCTCACTGATACCGATCGGGCCGCTGTTGCGGTCCGCAGCTTCCATCTCGAGGAGGTTGGTGACGATGTGGCGGATGTCGGTGCGCTCGCGCAGCGGCGGCAGCGTTACGGTAAGGCTATTCACCCTGTAGTAGAGATCTTCGCGGAACAGGCCCTGCCTGACGGCGTCGCGCAGCACACGGTGGGTGGCGCAGACAAGGGAGATATCGACGGGAATCGATTTCATTGAGCCGATCGGCGTGACGCTGCGCTCCTGCAGCACACGCAGCAGGCGCGCCTGCATGCCCAGCGGCATGTCGCCGATCTCGTCGAGGAACAGAGTACCTCCGTGGGCCTGCTGCAGTTTGCCGACCGCCCCCTCGCGCCGCGCGCCGGTGAAGGAGCCGCCGACATAGCCGAAGAGTTCCGATTCGATGAGATTTTCCGGAATCGCCGCGCAGTTCAACGCGACGAAGGGGCCGTCGCTGCGTGCACCGCTATTGTGGAAGGCGCGTGCGAAGAGCTCCTTGCCGACGCCCGACTCGCCCTGGATCAGCAGCGGGATGTCCTTGCCCTGCACGCGTCGCGCACGGTCGAGGGCGAGTTGCAGCCGGGCGTCACCGGTCGCGAGGCAATCGAGCGTGATCTGCGACTTCGAGCGGTCACAGGGTTTGCCCCCCTGCCTTGGCGTCTCTGCCGCGGACTGCTGCAGTCGCGGTGCAGGGACTTCGGCGCGCGGGCGGCGATGGCCACGCACTTGCACGTAGACCGCTTCGCCGCGCCGCATCTCGAGCAGCAGCAGGTCGTCGGGGGCATTCGCGGCGCGGTCGAGCAGCTGACCGAAGCCCGTACGGAACAGGCTGCCGAAAGTCGGCGCGTCGGCGAGCCCGGCGGGAAGGGCCAACCATTCGCGCGCGACCGGGTTGGCGCCGACGACCCTGCCGTCGGCATCGACCGCAAGCATCGCTTCCTGCAGGCTGCCGACGTATTCGGGGCGGGGATGGAAGGCGATGCGGATTTCTTTGGCGAACTCGGCCTCGAAGAGGCGTTTTTCCAGCAGTTGCACCGACAGGCGCACCAGACCGAGCGTATGGCGCTGGTTGTTGCGCGAGTCACCCGAAATGTCGAGCACGCCGGCGATGTGCCCCAGGGCGTTGAACACCGGCGCGGCACTGCAGGTCAAAAAACCGTTGCGTTCCAGGTAGTGCTCCGCACCGTGGATCTCGACCGCGGCGCCTTCCTGGATTGCGGTGCCGATCGCGTTGGTGCCGCGGACGGTCTCGTCCCACGACGCGCCGGGTTGCAGGGCGACACGTTGCGCGCGGCCGACGAAGTCCGGATCGCCGAGGCAGTGCAGGATCATGCCCCGCGTGTCGGCGAGGATGACCATGCTGCCCGAAGCGCGGATCTGCTCGAACACGTGCTCCATGATCCCGCCGGCGTGCTCCAGCAGCCTCGCGCTGCGATCGCGCGCGTCGGAGAGCTGGGCGCGGCCTGCAGGATCGATCAGGTAGGCATCCAGGTGGTCGAGGCCGCCAGTGCGGCAGCGCTGCCAGGAACGCAGCACAGGAGGGGCGAGCCCGGTCTCCGGCGTCTGGCCAAGCTCGAAGAAAAATCGTCGCGCGTCCGAAATGGTGTTCTCGCGGCGATCCCGCAACTGCGGCAATACGGCCATCTTCTCCTCCTCTCCTGCGCGTCACTTTTGGGACTATTTTTTTGTTTGTCCCTTGTGTCAGAAAGTAGCACCTGCACCAGGTCGAAGCAATCGCTCATCGAACCGGGCAACAACAGAGGAGCAATTTTCCTGCCAGCGGCTTTCAGGCGCCTTACCAAGTGAAAACGCCGGATTTCGGCGCGCTCGATCGACGTGGCACAGGGCTTGCGAAGGACTGTGCAGATCCGGCACCCCGGGCGTCGTCAATCAGAGATGAGGAATCAGAAGGTGGACAAGCACAACGACAAGGAGACATTGACCCGCAAACTGCGCACCGCGGCCCTGACCGTGGGACTCGCGCTCGGAGCGGGACTGGCCCACGCACACGGCGACGTGACGCCGCAGGCGGTGGATGTATCAACACTGCCGAAACTCGGCGAGGATTGGCGCGAGGTGAATCCTTACCGCGACAACTCCGAGGCGATCCGCATCGGGGATTCGGCCTTCAACCAAAACTGCGCGCGCTGCCACGGCCTTGGCGCGGTATCGGGCGGCATCGCGCCGGATCTGCGCAAACTCGACATCGCCCCCGAAACGGACGAGTATTTCCTGCAGCGCATCCGCCACGGCGTGAGCCGCAACGGCGCGGTATATATGCCGCCGTTCGAGGGCATGCTGTCGCAGGAGGCAATGTGGGCAATCAAGGCCTGGCTGGAGACCGTACGTGAAAAATGACCGACGCGCATTCCTGATCGCGGCGGGCGCCATGATGGCAGGCGCCCTGCTCCCGGCCCATGCGGCCGCTCAACCCGAAGTTCAGCAGGCGGGCACCCTGCGGGTGGCCGTATATGCCGACTACGCGCCCTTTTCGGCGCGCGGCAAGGGGATAGACGTGGCACTCGCGCAGTCCCTGGCCGAGCGCCTGGGACTGCGTGCGGAGATCGTCGAGTTCCCGGCCGACGAGAACATGAACGACGACCTGCGCAACATGGTGTGGAAAGGGCATTACCTCGGCCACCGCCCGGCCGACGTGATGATGCATGTGCCCGTGGATGCCCAGTTCGCGGCCCAAAACGACAAGGTGGCGATCTTCGGCCCCTACCACCTCGAGACGATCGCGATCGCGCGCAATCCCGAGCGCGTGCCGTCGGTCGCGGGTTCTGCCGCGGTCGCCTTCGAGGTCTTCACGCGCGAGAAGATCGGCGTCGAACTCGACACGCACGCGAGCGACTTCATGCTCCACGTGATGAATGGCCGCCTGCGCGACAACGTGGTGCATTTCCGCAGCGTCGCCGAAGCCGCTGCGGCGATGGCCAAGGGTGAAGTGAGTGCCGTGATGGCGCCGCGCAGTCAGCTCGAGGGCGCATTGAAGGAGCACAAGCAGTTCGCGATCGACACGCTGACCATGCCCGAATTGCGCGTGAAAGGCTGGCCGCTCGGAATGGCCGTGAAGGCGGACCACAAGGAGCTGGCCGCGGCCCTGTCCGAGGCGCTGGCGGACATTCAGCGCTCGGGCGAGCTCGCTCGCATCTTCACGACCCACGGCGTCACGCACAGGGTTCCCTGAGCGGACTTCGGGGCACTCCGCGCCCCGAAGAAATGCCGGATGCTCGGCCCAACCCATGCAAGGTTTTGCCGAACATCCAGCATCTTTTTTTGTCACGGTGTTCCGTTTTGGAGCACCTGTCCCACGGCGGGACAGGTCGTGATCAACCCGGCTTCCCCCCTGCCCGCCTGAGCATGCCGCGCTGCGGATCGTAGCCGCGCACCGCAAGGATGAAGAACACCGCCAGGCAGCCGACGACGATGGCCAGCGAGGTGGCGGCGAGCTGGCCGTAAAGGGCGAAGCGGATCGCCTCGACCGCGTGGGTGAAGGGGTTCCACTGCGCGACCGCATGGACGATGGCCGCGCCCGATTCCTCCAGCTTCCACAGCGGATAGAGCGCGGGCGAGACGAAGAACATCGGGAAGATCACGAAGTTCATCGTGCCGGCGAAGTTCTCGAGCTGGCGCACCTGCACCGAGAGCAGCAGCCCGAGCGCCCCCAGCATCATGCCCGCAAGCACGATCACCGGCAGTGCGGTGAGCCAGCCCGACCACGGCACCTCGACGCCGAAGAGCCAGGCGATGACGAGAAAGACGTAGGCCTGCAGCACCGACAACACGGTGCCGGCGAGGAGCTTGGCGAAGAGCAGATACCCGCGCGGCAGCGGCGCGGTGAGCAAGAGCCGCATCATCCCCATCTCGCGGTCGTACACCATCGCGAGCGAGGACTGCATGCCGTTGAAGAGCAGCACCATGCCCAGCAGGCCCGGCACGATGTAGACCTGGTACGGGATGTAGGTGTCGTAGGGCGGAATGATCGACACGCCGAAGACGTTCTGGAAGCCCGCCGCGAAGACGACGAGCCACAAGAGCGGACGCACCAGCGCCGAGGCGAAGCGTCCGCCCTGGCGCACGAACTTGGCGACCTCGCGGCCGGCGATCGCCTGCAGCGCGAACCACGCGTGGGAGAGTCTCATGGGGACCGGCCTTTCCGTTCAGAACGCGCAGCGGCTGTCGCGCTGGTCGAAGCCGAGGGTGTCCAGGTTGTTGGTCGGATGCAGGAAGCCCGCGATCGGGGCGCGCTCGATTACGGCGTTGTGGGTGGCGAGCAGGATGGGCTGGCGCAGCTGGTTGTCCCAGGGACGGAAGCCCAGGCGGTTGCCCTTGAAGCCGTCGAGCGTGATCTCCTCGCCCTTGAGGTACTTGGCGACGGTGGCGAAGGGGGCGTTCTTCGTGCGCACGACCGCTTCGACGACCGCTTTCACCGCGATCCATGCGGCCCAGTCGGGGTCGGCCATCTTGCGGCCGACGTGCTTTTCCAGGCGACTGTTGAGTTGCGGCGCACCGTGGCGTTCCCACGCCCATGACCAGGCCGCGGCGGCGAGGCCTTCCGATCCGACGACCGGGCGTGCGCGCACCGTGCGGTAGGGGACGCTGCGGGCGAACTCGCCGTCCGTGTCGGCGACGAAGACGACGTCGTGCTCGGCTCCGGCGGTGAGCAGCGCGACGTTGCCCTGGTCGCGCTGGCGCGGGTCGTTCGAGAGCACGAAGGGGCGGCGCTCGACGAGCTTCACGCCGAAGCGCTTCGCGGCACGGTCGAAGGCTTCCGCCATCAGCTTGTCCTCGGGGCGCGGGCCTTCGAGCATCAGCACGTTGCGCCACTTCTTCGACACGAGGTACTGCGCGAGCGCGTCCATGCGCATCGCGTCGTTCGGCAGCGTGTGCAGGAGGTTCGGCTGGCACTGTGCCTGGCGCAGCGCATCGTCGGGTGCGGACACGTTGAAGAGCAGCAGCTCCCTGCCCCGCAGGGCCTTGGCGATCTCGGCCACCACCGCGCCGGGGGCATCGAGGAGGAAGTAGCGCACGCCTTCCTTGTTCAGTTTGTCGATCGCAGCGACGAGCGCCTTCGCATCGGCCGCCGTGACGTGTTCGAGCGCGAACTCGGCCCCCACCGCCTGGCCGACGAAGCGCGCCTCGCGCAGCGCCACCTCGGCACCGGCGAAGGGCCGGCCAAGGGGTTGTGAGAGGCCGCGGAAGAAGAGTTTCGTTTCGTCGTAGCGCGCGTCCGCTTCCAGTTCGACGTGCGCGAGGCGCACGCCGGTGGCGGCGAAGGCGTGGGCGGCGAGGCCGAGCGCGGCGGCGCCCAGGGCCGTTCGCAGGAGGCGTCGGAGGTTCATATGCGTGCGCCCCCTCAATCGTCGATCACCACCGTGTGCGGCACGCGTCCCACCGGCACGGAGCGCAGCACCTTGCGGCTCTTGGTGTCGATGATGGAGATGTCGTCCGAAAGACCGTTGGCGACGAAGAGCAGGCTGCCGTCGCGGTTGAGCGTGGCGCCCCAGGCACGGTTGCCCACCAGCACGTAATCCTCGACCTTGCGGCTGGCGACATCGACGATGGCGATGTGGTTGGCGCGCCCGAGCGTGACGTAGGCGGTCTTGCCGTCGCCCGTCATCGCGATGCCCACCGGGGTGACGTCGTCGGCGCGGAAGCCCTTGGGGGTGAAGGCGACGGTGGCCTTGACGGCGTTCGTTGCGCCGTCGAGCACCGTGACCTTGCCGCCCAGCTCACTGGTGACCCACACCTCGGCGCCGTCCGGAGTCATCGCGAAGCGGCGCGGGCGGTTGGCGACGACGACATTGGCGAGGATCTTGTGGGTCGCGGTGTCGATGACGTGCACCATGTTGGCGACCTCCGAGGTCGCATACACGCGCTTTCCGTCCGGCGACAGGCGCACGCCCTCGGGTTCCTCGCCGACCTCGATGCGGGTGATGGCCTTCTTCGTCGCGACGTCGATCACCGACACCTGCGCGCCCTCCTCGTTGGAGACGTAGAGGCGCTTGCCGTCGGGCGAGAGGTCGAACATCTCGGGGTCCTCGCCGACGGGGATGCTGTGGGTCACCTTGAGCTGGGCGATGTCGATGACGTCGACGCGGTCGGCCTTGCTGGCGATCACGTAGAGCTGGCTGCGGTCGGGCGCGAGACGCATGTCGCGCGGACGCTGGCCGGTGGCGATGGTCTTGACGACCTGCCAGCTCTTGCTGTCGAGCACCGTCACGGCGTGGTCGTTCTCGCTGCTGACGAAGACGTAGCCGGTACCTTTAGCGGTGGCGGCGCCCGCGGCGAGCGCGAGGACAGCCGCGGTGATGAGTCGGGTGCGGGGGATCAAGGGGGTCTCCTCTCGGGGGGTTCTGGTTCTTGTGTCGGGCGGGTGTTCAGTCGCCGCGTTCGCCACCGGTGAGCTTCAGGAAGGCGTCGGCCAGCGTCGCGGTGCCGGCTTGGGCGGCGAGTTCGGCGGGGCAGCCCTCGGCGAGAACCTGGCCGCGGTGCAGCACGACGACGCGATCGGCGGCTTCGGCCTCGTCGACGAGGTGGGTCGCCCACAGCACGGCGACGCCACGGTCGCGCAGCGCCAGCACTTCGTCGAGGAGCTGGCGGCGCGAGGCCGGGTCGAGGCCGACGGTGGCTTCATCCATGAGCAGCACCGCCGGTTCGTGCACGAGGGCGCGTGCGAGTTCGACCTTGCGGCGATTGCCGCCGGAGAGTTCGCGCACGGGGTCCCCGGCACGCTCGGTGAGACCCAAGCGGGCGAGTGCATCGGCGACACGTTCCTTCGCCCGCGCACCGCCCAGGCCGTGCAGCGCGGCGTGGAATTTGAGGTTGGCGGCAACGCCGAGGTCGAGGTCCAGCGTGCTCTGCTGGAACACGACACCGAGGCGAGCGAGCGCAGAGACCGGATCCTTGCGAATGTCGTGGCCGCACACGGCGAGGCGACCCGAGTCGGCGTTGAAGAGACCGGTCAGCAGCTGGAACAGCGTGCTCTTGCCCGCGCCGTTGGGGCCGAGCAGCGCGACGAATTCGCCGCGGCGCACGGCGAGCGTGACGCCGCGCAGGGCTTCGCGCACGCCGTAGGACTTGCGCACCTCGGCGAGCTCGAGCGCTGCGCCCTCCCCGCCCATGGCAGTTGCACCGGAGGCCGCTTCAAGCGGGCGATTCATGGGTTCATTCATCCTTGATCCTGTCCGGGTCGCTCGCGAGCCCCGCGAGGAGCTCGGGGTGCTGTGCGAGGAGTTCGGCCTGCAGCGCCTGTACCGCGGCATCGTCGGGGGCGCGCGGACGGGCGAGCGCGAGCGGGAGTTCGAGCACGACGCGCCCGGGGGCGGCCGAGAGGAAGCAGATGCGGTCGGCGAGCGCGAGCGCTTCGCGCAGGTCGTGGGTGACGAAGAGCACGGTTGCGCCCGAGCGCTGCCACAGTTCGACCAGCATCGCGCGCAATCGGTTGGCGGTGGGCACGTCGAGCGACACGAAGGGCTCGTCCATCAGCAGCAGCTTCGGTTCGATCACGAAGGCGCGCGCGAGCGCGACGCGCCGCTGCATGCCGCCCGACAGGCGCCCGGGGAAGGCGTCGAGCACGTCGCCAAGCCCCATCGCGGCGAGGAGTTCGCGCGCCCGACATCGCGCCGCGGGGCTCGCATCGGTGACGAGGAGGACGTTGTCGAGCACCGTGAGCCAAGGCATCAAGCGTGGCTCCTGGAACATGAAGCCGATGTCGTGCGTACTATCGGCAAACGGAGCGCCGGCCAGGCGCACACGGCCCTCGACGTCGCGGTCAAGCCCGCCGACGACGTTGAGCAGCGTGCTCTTGCCGCAGCCCGAGGGGCCCACCACGCACACGAACTCGCCCGGCGCGGCCGTGAGCTTGAGCCCGGCGAGCGCCAGATGCGGCGCGCCGGCGCGGTCGGGATAGGTCTTGCGGTCGATGGCGATGTCGAGCATTCAGCTTCTCCAGCGCGTGAGGCGGCGCTCAAGCGGGCGCAGGCCGGCCGCCTCGACGACGAGCACGACCGCGGCGAACACGAGCGTGTAGGCGAGGATGCCCGCAATGTCGAAGAGCTGGAAGAACATGTTGAGCTGGAAGCCCACGCCGTTGCTGCGGCCGAGAAGCTCGACGACGAGCACGATCTTCCAGATCAGCGACAGCCCCGAGCGCGCCGAGGCCAGGAGGTAGGGCACCAGCTGGGGCAGGTAGACCTGGCTGAAGGTGCGCAGCCGCGGCAGGCGGTAGGCGTGGGCCACCTGCATCAAGCGGGCGTCCACGGCGCGCGCACCTTCGCGCACGGTGACGACGACGGTGGGGATCTTGTTCACGGCGACGGCGGCGACGGCGGCCGCGTCGTTGAGCCCGAACCACACGTAGCACAGGATGATGGTGACCAGCGCGGGGATGTTGAGCCCGAGCACAAGCCAGCCGTCGAGCAGCGCATCGAGCCGGCGCCAGCGCCCCATGGCAATGCCGATTGCGGCGCCGAGGGCCATCGCCAGCGCGAAGGCGACCGCGACGCGCGCGAGCGTGATGGCCAGGTGCGTGGGCAGCGCGAGCGAGGCGGTCTCGGCGGCGATGCGCGCGAAGACCGTTGCCGGCGGGGGCAGCGTGGAACTGGCGAAGAGCCACGCGGCGAGCTGCCACAGCACAAGGAAGGCGGCGAGCGAGGCCGCACGCAGCCAGCCTTCGCCCTGCGGGCCGCGGCGTTTCATCGCTCGCCCGACTGGGGCGGCCGGCAGCGGCCAGGACGCGGAATCATCGGCACCGGCCTTCATCAGCGCGGGGCGCCCACGCGCCAGAAGGTGCCCGCGGGCAGTGCGGTGGCGGCTCCGACGAGCTCGGCACCGCCCTCCTGCGCAAGGATCGCGAACACGCGCCGCGCGGTGCGCTCGGCCTGCGCGACGTCCTCGCCGGGAATACCTGCGCGGAATCCGTCGCGCAAGGCCGCGAGCGTCGCGTCGTCCTCGGCGCGCGTGAGCGGGCGCAGCTCCTCCCACACCGCGTCGGACGTCTGCATGTGGCGCCGCGCCTGTGCGCCCGCGCGCAGGAAGCCTTCGAAGGCCGCGCGGTTCTTCGCCGCCCAGTCGTCACGGAACACCCAGCCGATCATCGGCAACTCGCCATCGACGCCGAGCCCCTTGAGGACCTCGTCGAGGGACAGGAGCTCGCGCATCCCGGCCGCGCGCAGGCGCGCCGAGAAGTGCCAGAAGTTCATCACCGCCGGCAGTTCGCCCTTCAGCATCAACGCGTTCAGCAGTGGCGGCGCCCCGAAGTCGGGTTTCACCAGCGTCGCGGCGTCCTCGCCGACGGTCTTGCGCGCATAGGCGCGTAGCAAGAGCCAGCTCTTGTCGAGCGCCCCGCCGGCGACCCCCAGGCGCTGCCCGCGCAGGTCGGCGAACGCGCGCACGTTCGCGTCGGGGCGCACCATGATGCCGCCCACGGCGCGCGAGTACGGGACGAAGGCGAAGTCGCGCCCTTCGGCGCGCTGGCGTGCGACCCAGATCCAGTCGTTCACGATGAGGTCCACCGCCCCGCCCTGCAGCGCGACGTTCGCCGCGTCCTTCTGCGCCAGCGGCACGACCTCGATGCGCACGCCCTCGCGCTCGGCAAAACCCTGCTGCTTCATCACCTCGAGCTCCCAGCTCACGGTGCCGTATTGCAGCACGCCGATGCGGATCACGGCCGGGTCGGCCGCGTAAGCCCCTGCAACGATACCCAACAGGGCCGCGAACACACCGCACCAGGTCCGCATAAGCCTTCGACACATTTCCTCGTCCCCTCGTCCTTTCTTGTCTTTTCTACCCGGCAGGGTCGAGCCCCACCTTTGGTTCCTTCGCAAGCACGATCCGGGCCACCGTCGCATCGTCCCTCACCTCGGTCATGGCGCAAGTCAAAACGTCTGACCGCCCCTCCCGCTGCACGCGGAAATCGAGGAGATGCCCGCTGCCGCACACTGCGCAGCAGCTTCAGACCGGAGCTACCGGCAGGAGGACTCCGTGGCGTACCCGATGTTCGCGTTCCGGCAACCGTCCCAGTCTCATGGGAAAAGTGTCCCACGTTGCGGGGACGGGACACCCTGCCACTGCGCGAGCGACCGGACAAAAAACACCGCCCCATACAAACAAATATCTTTTCTCTAAATAAACAAATACTTATCAATGCATCAATAATACTTTTGGCATTTCCTTGATTCACTGGCCCGAGCTTTGCACTACCGGCCCAGTCGCATCACCAGTAAAAAAACGGAGACATCAGTGCAAATGAAAACGGACTCATCTTGCTGTAACTGCAGCAAACCGAAAGATCCCGGTCGGCGCTCGGCCCTCAAAATTTGCACTGGCGCCCTTCTCGGCCTTGCCGCCGCTTCCGCACATCGCACGCACGCAGGGGAAATCAGCGATGCGCGCCCGGAAATCGGGGATTTTCTCGTACGTACAGACGCCGAGGGCGGCACTCAACCACTGACCATCAGCGACTTGGCAGTCGGTGACAAACCGATTCTAGCCTTTCCGCTCGAACCCGCCAGCGGCGCGATCAAGAGTGGTTCCCGCCTCAACAAGGTCATCGTCTTCCGCGTACAACCTGAGGAAATTGACGAAGACATGCGCCGGAATTCCGTCGAGGGCATCGTCGCCTATTCGGCGGTGTGCACGCATCAGGGCTGCGACATCACCAATTACGTCCCCAAGGACAACGCACTGATCTGCTTTTGCCACTTTTCCCAGTTCAAACCTACGCACGGAGGAGAAGTCATCGGGGGGCCGGCTCCGCGGCGGCTCCCCGTGCTGCCCCTCAAGGCCGAAAACGGGCGCCTCGTCGTTGCCGGCAAGTTCTCGTCCAAACCCGGCGCCACCGCCGGTTGAATTCCCCACCCACCCGCAACAACCCGTTAAGGAGGAGTCACATGAAAAATAAAATCAGACCGCTGGTCGCCGCGCTCGCGCTCACACCGCTGCTCGCCACGGCAGCGCTGCCGCAGTACGCCCCTGTCACTGACATTCGGCTCGCCAACCCGGAGCCGCAGAACTGGCTTTCCTACCGCGGCAACTACGCGAGCTGGGGTTACAGTTCGCTCAAGCAGATCAACACGCAAAACGTCGCAAAGCTGAAGCTCGCCTGGGCTTACTCCACGGGCATGACTGAAGGCCACCAGTCGCCCCCGATCGTGAACAACGGCTACATGTACATCACGACGCCGAACAACCAGGTGATCGCTTTCGAGGCGGCCACGGGCAAGGAACTGTGGCGGTACAAGAAGACGATCCCGGAAGAGCTGCAGCAGCTCCACCCGACCAATCGCGGCGTCGCGCTCTACGGCAACAAGCTCTACCTCGCGACCACCGACGCCACCCTCGTCGCACTCGATGCGGTGACGGGCAAGGAATTGTGGAAGACCGCGGTCGCGGACTGGAAGAAGGGCTATTACATGACTCTCGCGCCCCTGGCCGCCAAGGGCAAGATCATGGTCGGCTCCTCGGGCGGCGAATACGGCATCCGGGGCTTCGTCGCCGCGTTCGACGCGGAAACCGGGAAAGAGGCATGGCGCACCCATACCGTCGCGGGTCCCGGCGAACCCGGCGGTGACACTTGGCCGGCCGACACGTACAAGCGCGGCGGCGGCTCGGTGTGGATTACCGGCAGCTACGATCCCGATACGAACCTCGCCTACTGGGGCGTGGGGAATGCCGGGCCATGGATGCCCGACACCCGCGCTGGCGACAATCTTTACGCGAATTCGACGATCGCACTCGACGTCGATACCGGTAAGCTCAAGGGCTACCACCAGTATCACTGGAATGACGGTTGGGACTGGGACGAGGTTTCCGCGCCATTGCTGATCGACGTGGAGCGTAACGGCAAGAAGATCAAGTCCCTGGTGCACGCCGGCCGCAACGGCTACCTCTGGCTACTCGAGCGCACCA